>JAEYPB010000058.1 GCA_023411175.1 Bacillota bacterium
TTCGTCACAGACATGCGCTATGATTATGGTATAATCGATCCACCGGGAGGAGGTACGCCTATGCCGCTGATGCTGATCGCCGACGATCACCGACAGATCACTTCCGTTTTGGAACAGTACGCCGTCAAGGAGGGGTTTGAGGTCGTCGTCGCCGGGGACGGTCGACAGGCACTCGACCTTTTCAGCCTGCGCCATCCCGACGTGGTGCTGCTGGACGTGATGATGCCCATCGTGGACGGCTTCGAGGTGTGCCGCGAGATCCGCAAGACCTCCAGCACCCCCGTCATCATGATCACCGCCAGGGGCGAGGATTTCGAGCGGATCATGGGCCTCGACATCGGTGCGGACGACTACATCGTCAAGCCTTTCTCACCGGGCGAGGTGATGGCGCGGGTGCGCGCGATCATGCGCCGCGTCGCGCCCACCGAAGGGAAGAAGCCGCTCGTCCTCGACAACCTCTCGATCGACATGGATGATTACGCGGTCACCATCGGCGGGCAAGGCGTTCCGCTGACCAAGAAGGAGATTGAGATCCTCTGGACGCTCGCTTCCAACCGGCAAAAGGTGTTCTCGCGGGACAACCTCCTGTCGAGCGTCTGGGGCTACGATTATTTCGGCGACAGCCGGACCGTCGATTCCCACATCCGACGCCTTCGCGCCAAGCTGGACGCGTTTGACCACCCGAACTGGGACGTCAAGACCGTCTGGGGCGTCGGCTACAAATTTGAGGGCAATCCATGAAAAGCAAGATCGCAAGGCGGCTGCTCAAGTACTTCGGCACGGCGCTGATCCTCTTTGCGCTGGTCATCGGCGGCGTGTTTGTCGTGCTCTTTCGGGAGAGCGCGGTAGCGATGAACCGCGACGCGCTGCGCCAGCGCGCGGAGGCGATGGCTTCGGCGCTGTCCGGATACGCATCCGGCGAAACGGGCGCGATGGGCCGCCGCGCCGGCTACGGCGCGTACCTGAAGCTGCTGGATGAGATCGCGATGACCGATGTCTGGGTCGTCGATCGGGATCACAACCTGATCACCGCGGGCATGATGGGCAGCCAGTACAGCTACGGAGATCTTCCGGCCGATGCGGATGAAGTCGTCGCGCGGGTGTTCGTTGGTGAAACCACCTTCAGCGAAAGCTTCAGCGGGCTCTTTGACGCGCCGACAATTACCGTCGGCACGCCGATCGCTTCAAATGATGCGGTTGTAGCGGCTCTGCTACTGCACGCGCCCGCCAGCGGCGTCGATCAGGCGATGCGCCAGGGGCTGACGGCCATGGGCATCAGCCTTGCGGCGGCGCTCTTCCTGTCGGCGATCCTGGCGGCGCTGCTTTCGATAAAGTTCACCCGCCCGCTGGAGCGAATGGAAGAGGCCGCCGTAAGCCTTGCGGCCGGCGCGTACGGCAGCAAGACCGGCGTCACCCAGCAGGACGAAATCGGCAAGCTTGCCTCCGCGATCGACCAGCTGAGCGAAAAACTCCGGGATGCCGAGGGCGAGCGCGAAAAGCTGAACCAGCTCCGGCAGGCATTCATCGCCAACATCTCCCATGAGCTTCGAACGCCGGTGACGGTGCTGCGCGGCTCGCTGGAGGCGCTGTGCGACCGGGTGGTGGAGAAGCCGGAGCAGGTCGAAGAATACCACCGCCAGATGCTCGGCGAGACCATCGCGCTCGAACGGCTGGTCAACGACCTGATGGATCTGACGCGGCTGGAGAATGTCGATTTTCCGATAGAAATGCAGACGGTCGATCTGGGCGACGCGCTGGACGACGCGGTTCGATCCGCAAGAGGCATCGCCCGCGCGAAAGACATCGAAATCCGGGTCGAACGCAGCGCACCAGTCGTCATCACCGGCGACTACGGCAGGCTGCGGCAGATGCTGCTCATCGTGCTGGACAACGCCGTCAAGTTCTCGCCGAAGGGCTCCGCGGTCGAAGTCAGACTGACGCCGGAGTTGGCGGCGATCCGGGACCACGGCCCGGGCATCCCGCCCGAAGACCTCCCCCACATCTTCGACCGCTTCTACCGGGCCTCCACCGCGCGGGATACGCAGGGCTCCGGGCTGGGCCTTGCGATTGCCAGGCGCATCGCGGAGCGGCACGGCGTCAAGATCGATGTGGAAAGCGCCCCGGGCTGGGGAACGGAGTTCCGATTCACGCTGCCGATTCGTTGAACCGGCGCAGGCAATGCCCCTTGGAAACCTGTTCAATTCGGCGCGATACCCACCTTCCCCGCTCTTTTGCGCAGTTTTTCTGCGCCGCGCCACATCACCCATGCACAAAAATCCCCCGCCATGAATGCGACGCGCGGTTCATGGCGGGGGATTCTTCTTGATTCCTACGGCTTCAGCACAACCTTGATCGCGTTGCCGCTCTCCGCCATCCGGAACGCCTCGGCCCACTCGCCCAGCGGATAGACGTGGCTGACCACGCCCTTTGTCGGCAGCTTGCGCATCGTGATGCCATCGATCGTCGAGGGGTAGCAGTATGGGCTCAGCTGAGAACCGTAGATGACGATCTCCTTCGTATCCCCGATGATCGACCAGTCCACAGTGGCCGGGGCGCTGAACACCGAGAATTCCACGAAGCGGCCACCCTTGGCGATCATCTCCAGGCCCTGCCCGACCGAGCTTGGATGCCCAGTCACCTCGATGTACACGTCGCAGCCGTAGCCATCCGTTTCATCCAGCACCCGCCGGATCGCGTTGGTCTTGCCGGGATTGAGCACTTCGTCCGCGCCGAACTCCTTCGCCTTCTCCAGGCGCATGTCGTTCATGTCCAGCACGATCAGCTTCTTCGGGTTGCGCTGTTTGATCGCGCCGATCATGCCAAGCCCCAGCGTGCCCGCGCCGGACAGTACCACCACGTCGTCGCAGGTGATGCGCCCCTGGCGCACGCCGCGCAGCGAGCAGGCATAGGGCTCGATCAGGACGGCCTCCTCCATCGGCAATTCCTTGGGGACCCTGTAGTTGCGGGCGTTCTTCGGAAGCAGCACGTATTCCGCCATGCCGCCATTCAGGTAATGCTTGAAGCCGTACACGTTGTGGGGCGCGCACAGCCAGTACTCTCCCTCTTTGCAGTAGCGGCACTCGCCACAGGGCACGATCTGCTCGGTCACAAGCCGGTCGCCAACCGCAAAGCCGCCCTCTGCGCCGTCGCCCATCGCGGCGATCTCGCCGAGGAACTCGTGCCCCGGCGTAAACGGAGGTTCGCAGTATCCCGGCATGCCGTCTCCGCCCCAGAAGCGCGCGGCTTTATGGGTCGCCTTGACGTCGCCCGCGCAGATGCCGCAGGCCTCAACCTTCAGCAGGATCTCCCCCAATCCGGGAACCGGCACAGCAACCTCGTCCAGCGAATATTGGCCCTGCGCGTGCGCCACCAACGCTTTCATCGTCTTGGGAATCAACATATTGTGCCACCTTTCGCGCATCCGCTTTCGTTTGCCCGCGTTACTCTTCAATCATTTTGGCTTTTGTCACGATCTTCCACCCCAAGTACGCCGCCCAGGGTGCGAGCGCTACAAGAAGCGCCATACCGACGGGCGTCTCCTTGCCCATGATATAATAGCCCGCGAAGTAGATGAACAGCACCCCCAGCCCCCACCCCACGAGCATCCTCAACGGTTTCAGCCACCACCCGTCGGGCAGAAGGCGGGTCAGCAGGGCCGCGGCCATTTTGTTGATGAGGAATGCGCCGACGACCGCGACCGCCAGCACCACCACGGACAAGCTCATAGCAAAATCCTCCCGTCATCCGAATATCGTTCCCAGCAGCAGCCAGGCGCTGCTGGCGAGGAAGCAGCCGAGGCCCACCGCCGCGCTGCGCACGCTGGACGCGCCCTCCCGATGGTAGAGGATCAGCGCCATGTACGCCGCGAAGAAGAGCTGCAGGCCGAACAGGCATATTTGCTCCAGCACGGCGTAGGGCGCCGCGGGCAGAAGCGGCCGAAGCGCAAAGAGCGCCGCGGTGTACGCCGCCTCCAAGAGGGCGTACAGCCCATTCAGCGGCAGCACCCTCCGGGTAGCCCCGGCGAGGGACAGGCGCTGTCCGCCCGCCCAGAGAACCAGAAAATTCCGGGCGAAGTTTAAAAGCATCGAGAACCCGCACACCAGCGCCGCTCCGCCCAGGTACAGCGCCGCACCGGCCGCGTCCGCCTTGCGGCCGGGCGCCGGGTCCAGAAGTCCGGTGACCGTCAGCACGATCAGCATCGGGATCTGGCACAAAAACCACAGGGCGAAGGGCTGCGATGCAAACGCATCCTCGTCCATCGCGCGAACCGGGTGCGCGAGCAGCCGCCAAATCAGCCGAAAACCCGCCCTCATGACGCCGCGCGAATCCGCTCGCCGGTGTCCGGGTCAAACAGGTGCGTCCGTTCGGCGTTGAACTTCAGCCGGACCAGGTCGCCCCGCTCAAAGTAGATGGGCTCGACGGTTGTCAGGTTGAGGAGGCTATCCCCCACCCGGACGCCCACGCGCCGCTCGTCGCCCAGGTTTTCATACACCGCCACCGGAATGGGCGTGCCCGGGTCGTCCTCTCCGCGCTCGAGGATCACATCCACCGGCCGGACGCCCAGCGTCAGCCGCATACCGGCGCGCACCACCGATTCATACCGCTCCGGCACACCGATTCTCAGATTGCTGCCGGGGAAGGTGAACACATAGCCACCGGGGCTCTTGTCGATGACCGCGCCGAGCAGGTTCATCGGCGGCTCCCCGATGAACCCCGCGACGAAGACATTCGCCGGGTTATCGTAGACCTCCAGCGGCGTGCCAATCTGCTGCAGCCTGCCCTGATCCATGATCACGATGCGGTCCGCCAGGCTCATGGCCTCCATTTGGTCGTGGGTGACGATGATGGTGGTGCACTTGATTTCGTGGTGCATGCGCTTGATCTGGTAGCGCAGCTGCTGGCGCATCTTACCGTCCAGGTGGGACAGCGGCTCGTCCAGCAAGAGAAGGCCGGGCCTGCGGACGATGGCGCGCGCGATGTTCACCCGCTGCTTCTGCCCGCCGGAGAGCGCCAGCGGCTTCATGTCCAGAAGGTCCCGCACCTCCAATAGCGGCGCAATCCGGTCGATGGCCTTGCGGATCTCGTCCGGCGGCACATTCTTGGCCCTGAGGTTGAACGCCAGGTTGTCGTACACCGTCAGCGGCGGATACAGCGCATAGTCCTCAAAGGCCAGCCCGATGTTCCGGTCCTTGGGCAGGAGGTTGTTGATGCGCACGTCGCCGATGAACATCTCGCCCGCCGTGACCGTCTCGAGGCCTGCGACCATGCGAAGCGTGGTGGATTTTCCGCAGCCCGACGGCCCCAGTATGCCGACAAACTCTCCGTCCTGACAGGTGAACGACAGGTCGTTCACGGCGTAGTCGTTCTGCTTCCAGCGGGCTTTTCCGGTGTTGTCGTAGCGCTTGAACACGTTTTTCAGCGTCAGTTGAGCCATCAGACGCGACCTCCTTTTGCCTGGCCCGCGTATTGGGTCACGCCTTCCACGTCGTGACGGGTGATGAACTTTTGATCCGCCCGGTTGAAGTAGAGCACGCTGTGCGTGTTCCATCGGATGTAGACTTTCTGATCCAGGAGCGCGCGCGTATCGTTGGGCGCCACAAGGCGGATCAGCCGCCCGCCCATCGAGACGGTCATGACCACCTTGTTGCCGATGGGTTCGTTGGCGTAGACCGTGCCCTGCAGGCAATCGGGCATGGGGTCGAAGGAAAAGCGGATGTCGCCGCCCCGGATCGCCACGTTCAGTTCGGCATCCGGCGCGCCATCCAGCGCCTTTTTCACGTCCGCTTCCACCGGGAAGGCCAGGCCGATGTCCGTATGGATCGTGCCCACTCCGCCCTCCACCGCGTATTCGGCCGGCAGGATGTTGATCTCCGGTTCGCCAAACAGCTTCGCGACGAACTCGCTGCCAGGGGTATAGTACATCTCAAGCGCGGTGCCCAGCTGCACAAGCTTTCCCTGGTCCAATACGGCGATGCGGTCGGCCAGGCTCATGGCTTCCATGTAGTCGTGGGTCACGTAGATGGTGGTTGTGTTGAATTCCGACTGCATTTCCTTGAGTTCGGCGCGCATGGTGTGCTTGAGTTTTGCGTCCAGATGCGCCAGCGGCTCGTCCATCAGGAACACGTTGGGCTCGCGAACCAGACACCGGCCGATGGCGACGCGCTGGCGCTGGCCGTTGGACAGCTGGCTCGGCTTGCGCTCGTACAGCTGGTCGATTTTCATCAGCTTCGCCACCTTGTCAATGGCGCGGCGGATGGACACCTCGTCCTTCCGATAGAGGCGCGAGCGCAGCGGAGAGGCGATGTTGTCGTACACGCTCAGGTGCGGATAGAGCGCGTAGTTTTCAAAGACCATCGACACATTGCGGTTTGCCGGCTCCACCAGATTGACGATCTTGTCGCCCATCTTGATGAGGCCCTCCTGGGGAAACTCGACGCCCGCGATGCACTTGAGCGTCGTCGTCTTGCCCGCGCCGGCCGGCCCGAACAGCACGAGGAACTCGTTGTCCTTCACGCTGAGAGACAAGCCGTCGATGGCTGTCTTTTTGTCATAGCGCTTGGTCACGCCGATCATTTCAATGCTCGCCATATGCCTACCCCTTTACAGCGCCAAAGCTCAGGCCGCGCACCAAGTGCTTCTGAATGAACAGCGCGGCGATGATCTCCGGCGTGATGGCCACCAGCGCCGCCACGGCTACCTGCCCGTAGTGAACCGAATCGGAAGCGATGTAGCGCAGCGACGTAATCGTAATCGTCTGGATGCTGAAGCCCGACAGGATCAGCGGGAAGGTGAAGCTGTTCCACGCGAAGATGAACGCCAGAAGGCCGGAAGCCACCAGGCCGGGCTTGATCAGCGGAAGCAGGATCTTCAGGAAGATCTCCCACCAGCGGTAGCCGTCCAGCTGCGCCGCCTGTTCGATCTCCACGGAGATGTCCTCAAAGTAACCGCGCACCACCCAGATGAGAAGCGGCATGGTGATCAGCTGGTAAACCCAGATCAGCCCGAAGTAGGTGTCGTACAGGCCGACCTGCTGGAAGATCAGGAACACCGGCAGGATGACCAGGATTTCCGGCGCGAACTTGAACGACAGGATCTGAAAGGCGATGTCTTCTTTGTTCTTGAAGTTGTACCGGGCAAGCCCGTACGCCGCCGGCACGCCGGCCACGATGGTCAATAGCACGGCCCCGCCGGCCACCACCAGGTTTTGCCAGAACGCCTTGATGTAGTCCGTTCCCACCAGCACCGCTTCGTAGTTGCTCATCGTCGGCGTGAAATTGAACACCGTGGTGTACATCTCCGCGTCGGATTTGAAGGTGCATACGATCATCCACAGGATCGGGAACAGCGCAAAAGTTGCGAAAACGAGTAGCGCCAGGTTTCGGCCGATGAAGGACAGCGCGGCGTTCATCCTGCGAAAGGATTGTCTGCCCTGCGCCTTTTCCATATGAATGTTCTGATCCATCGCTCGTCTCCCCCTTTTACGTCAGTCCCGGCCCGCTGCCTGCTTGGTGAGCTGGCGCTGGCGTTTGACGATGAAGCGCGCGCTCACGTATACGATGCACCAGAGGACCAGGAGGTACGGCAGCGCCTTGCCAAGGCTTTGGTACGTAAAGCCGGTCAGGTAGCCCGTCAGCGACAGATTCATCAGCGTATTGCCCGGGCCGCCCTTGGTCAGCGCGAAGATGATGCCAAATTCCTGCAGCGAGGCCATCAGCCGGAACAGAAGCGCAATGTACATGAAGGGCTTGAGCATGGGCAGCGTCAGGGTTTTAAAGGTAAACCAGGCGCTGGCGCCGTCCACCTGCGCCGCCTCAAAGGGCGATTTAGGCAGAGACTGGATGCCGGCCAGCACCAGAAGGATCACAAAAGGCACGTTTACCCAGGTGTCGATGAGCACCGCGGTGAACATCGCAGTCTGGCTGGAAGCCGCCCAGGGAAAGTTGTATACGCCGAACAGGTTCAGAAACTTCTCCAGAACGCCGACGGAGTTGCTCGTCATGAGCTGCCAGATCAAAACGGCGATGGCTGGCGCCACCATCAGCGGAAATGTCAAAAGCACTTTCAGAATGCGGCTGAAGAGGCTGTCCTTGCGTAGAAGCAGCGCGACGCAGGTGCCTAGGATCATCTGAACACCCGTGGCGTATAGCGCATACCGAAGCGTAACCCACAGCGCGCTGTAAAAGTCCGGCTCGGTGAACATGTTGATCCAGTTTTTCAGGAATACGAACTTGACGGCGGGCACCTTGAAGGAGAAATTGGTCAGCGAAAGCGTTATGGCCATGACGAACGGGATCATGATGCCGATCAGGATGATCAGGCCGGGAAGCACCACGTAGTAGGGCCTGCGCCGAATGTTCGCCGGCACTTCGTTGTAGTTTGCCTTGCGGCGGACAACCTCCGGCTCGCCCTGAATCTGCGCGCACATACGGCGTTTCCTCCTCATACCAAGACGGATATTGTTTCAGCCAAAGCGGCGAGGGCTTTTCGATCAAGAACAAGGCGCCGGAGCGATGCGCAAAACATTCGCTGAGCGGCAAGGCGGCATTCTTGTGAAAAAGCCCGGCGGAGCGACGAAGAAATGGGGTGGAAGGTCACGAACGGAAACGGCGAGCGCCCACCCCGCCGCAAAACGGGGCGGGCGCGACAGGATTCCCTTGCTTTACGCCTGGTAATCGCTCAGGTCGATGTAGTCAACCGCTTCGTTGACCTTGTCGGTCAGCGCATTCATGGCTTCCTCAACGCTCTTGTACTTGCCCATCACGATGTCCTGCAGGGTGGCCGCCCACTCGGTGGTGGTCACGAAGAACTCCGGCTGGGGCGTGAAGAGGATGGACGTGGAGTCGATGGTCTTGTTGAAGGTGTCGATGTAGCCTTCGTGCTGCTCCATCTTTTTGATGAAGGCCGGGTCGCTCCACACGGAGGTGCGGATCGGGTCCATGTTGTACTCGGTGATGGAGGCGTAGCTGGAGAATTCCTTGTTGGTGAAATACTGCAGGAAATACCAGGCAGCGCCCTTGGCGTCCGACGCGGAGTTCATCGCCATCGACCAGGTCCAGTAGTTGGAGTACGGCGTATCGCCTTCCTTGGCGACAGGCATCACGGCCCACGCGATGTTGCCCGCTTCCGCAGACGAGGGGACGCCGTCCTTGATCCAGTTCTGGGTGATGCCGTTGTTATCGGCGTCAAAGAGCATCGCGGCCTTGCCGGCGCCCAGGTCGGCGCCCGCCTCATACCAGGTGTACTTGGACCAGCTGGGCGCGCCGCCGGCCTGGATCAGCTTGACCCAGAACTCGGTCATCGCGATCGCCTCGGGGCTGTTCAGGCGGCAAACCAGCTTGTTGTCGACAACTTCGAAATCTTTGGCGGCGAAGTTTGCGAAGGTGGACATGTAGCCGGGGTGGATGGTGCCCCAGTCGCGGGCGCCGCGCAGCGCGATGGCGTAGGAGCCGGGGCCGTTCCAATCCTTCAGCGCTTCGCAAACCGCCAGCAGCTCGTCATAGGTCTTGGGCACTTCCAGGCCCTTTTCCGCAAAGGCGCGCTTGTTGTACGCCAGGGAGTAGAGCTCAAAGCACAGCGGGAGGCCCAGCTGCTTGCCGGCGCCCACCGGATGGCCCGGCACGCCGTCCCACTTCAGGGCGTTCACGGCGCTCTCCACCAGGTCGGCGGCGTCGTAGTCGGGCGCCACGTCCTCAAGGTAGGGCGTCAGGTCCTCGACGTAGCCGGCCGTGGAGTAATCCCACAGCTGGTACGCGCCGGACATGAACAGGTCGATGGAGCCGGTGCGGGAAGACAGCGCGGCGGTCACCTTGTCAAAGTAGTTGGCCTCGGGCGTCACCGAGGTCTCCACCTTGATGCCGGTCAGCGCTTCGAAGTCCGCGATCTTGCTCAGAATCGCGTTGGAAGTGGTGTGCTCGACGAACGCAACCTGGATGGTCTGCCCCGAGTACTTCTTCCAGTCGTACGTGGCGTCGGCGGCGGCGCCGATGCTGGTGACAAGCAGGATCGACAGGAGCAACAGTGAAAGGACCTTCTTCATGAGACGATGACCTCCCTCATATTGTTTGCCTCCTCCTGGAGATACGGAACCAAAGTCTCTGGGGGCGCAACAAGGCTCCCTGCGACATCAAGGCTGCCTTACAGGTTAAAAATACTACGTACCGCGATGATTCACAATGCAAATCCTTTGGAAATTTAGACCCCGTGCGAAATCGGCGCGCGCATTAGGCGAAGTGTTTTATAATATTCTCTGAAATTTTATGATTTCGATGGGCGGCCGGAGCGGGCGGGGAGAATCAACTCCGCCGTGGTCCCGAACCCGACCCGGCTCTCATACCTGAGCTGCGCCGCGTCCCCGAAGTTGAGGCGCAGGCGCTCGCGGATGTTCGCGATGCCGATGTTGTTGAAGCGGCGGCCCATGTCCTCGCCGTACAGCGCCGCGTCCACATCCATGCCGACGCCGTTGTCAATGACCTTGACGTTTAAAAGCCCGTCCACAATGCGCGACTCGATGTGGATGATGCCCGCCTCGTCCATGTGTCCAAAGGCGTGCACCACGCAGTTTTCTACCAGCGGCTGGAGCAGAAAGCGCAGCATCGGGAAGTCCAGCGTGTCCTCCGCCAGATCCTTTTCAAGTGCGAGGCCGTCGCCGTACCGGTATTTCTGAACGCACAGGTAGTTTTCAACGCTCTCCACTTCCTCCCGGAGCGTAACCGACGGGCCATCCTTGGACAGGTTGTAGCGCAACAGGTTGATCAGCGCGGTGGTCATCTGGGCGATGTTGTTGATGCCCTGCAGCATCGCGAGCCACTTGATGGAATCCAATGAGTTGTACAGAAAGTGTGGGTTGATCTGCGCCTGCAGCACCTCAAGCTCCATGTCGGATTTTTTCTTCTGGCTCTCCAGCTGAAGCTTGAACCCCTCGTCCAGTTTTTCCATCATGATGTTGAATCCGTCCCCGAGCTTTTCCATCTCGTCCCTTGTATGGATGCGCGCCCGGACGCTCAGGTCGCCCTGCTCGGCCTTCTGGAAGGCGACCAGCATTTTTTGGATGGGCGCCGTCAGAAGCTGCGCAAGGATGCCGGAAACAATAACGCTGATAATCACATACAGGCATGTGATGGGCACCATCTGCCTCTGCAGGCTTTGGGTATCCTTTGTGATCCGGTTCATTGAGATCATGCGCACAATGCGCCAGTCGGTGTAGTCGATGGTCTCCGACACAATCAGCATGGGCGCCCCGAAAACCTGTCCCGAAAAGCGGCTGTTGTGATCGGTGACCAGGTTGGGATAATCCTCGATCACCGAATCCAACGTGACATTGTAGGGGTATTTGAACAGGATGTCCTTTCCGGAACTGACGATCAGCGCCTTGTCCTCGTTCTGCTTGGAGGAAGCCAGGAACATTTCCTCCAGCATCCCATAATTGATGTCGATCACGATGACGCCCAGAATGGTGCTGGTGTCCAGGTCGTACATGGGCGTAAGGTACTGCAGCACACCCTGGTACACGCCGGGGTAATAGGATATCTGCTTGCGCTCGGTAAACCGATTTGGCAGCCTTGCCTCCCCCCGGTCGCTGAAGTAAGGGGCGCACGTTTTGCGGATCTCGGCTTCGTCCACGGACGGGATGCTGGAGAAAAGCTGCCAGTCGGCCCGGCCGACCACATGAACCCCGGCAATGGTACTCAGCGTATGCACGTAGGCTTTCAGGATGGAGGACACCGTATTTTTTTCTTCCGTGGCGCGCGTCCCGGAGAGCTGGGTATCGCGCAGGTCCTGTTGGATGGACTGGTTTTCGGAGAGGAGCGCCGCCGTCTTGTACACGAGATCCAGCGCGAACTCGAACTGCTCCTTGGTGCGGTCGGTCGCCTCCACGTTGTAGAGCATCTCGTTTGTGCGCAGCATCGTATACGCCGATTGATACACGGTCGCCATCACGCCGCCCATGGCGAGCAGCGACAACAGCAACATGGTGATAAACATCTTGGCCCGTATCGTGAGCATTCGGCACTTCTCCTTGTATCAAATCTGGCAATATGCTATAATTCCATTAACATTTTAGCATAGTGGTTTTTCTGTGTAAATCGAAAGCGGAGGCCGGATCGTGAGAAAAGTTCTGATCGCCGACGACGAGTATCTGGTGAGGCTCGGCCTGCGGACCATGGTGGATTGGTCCGGCCATGGGTTTTCCATCGTCGGCGAAGCGGCGAACGGGCACGAGGCCATCGAGCTGTTTGACGAGACCGATCCGGACATCCTGCTGACCGACATCAAGATGCCGCTGGTGGACGGGCTGCAGCTGATCGAAACGCTGAAAGCGAGAAAGCCCTCGCTCTACGTGGTCATCCTGAGCAATTACGGGGATTTCGCCTATGCGCAGCGCGCCATCGAACTGGGCGCGTCCGAGTACATTTTGAAAAGCGATATGAACCAGGAGAGCATTTTGCGCACCCTGGACCGGATGCTGCGCGACATGGAAGCGGTCGAGGATGCGCCCCGCCGCGACCGGGAACCGGCGATCCATGAATACCTGCGCCAGGCCCTGACGCTCCCGAGGTCTTCCCATCCCGGGCAACCGCCCCAAAGTTGCCTCGCGTCAGGGGAGTATGCCGTATTGATCTGCCGCTGCGATACTTCCGTGCTGTCCGCCGAGGCGCAGCCGATGTTTCACCGCTCCAGCAGGACGATGCTGGAGGAGCTCTGGACCAAAACCGTCATCGCCAGCGCACAATCGGGCGATATCCTGTCGGTGATGCTCGTCGCGCCGCTCAATAGCAATGAGGATCATCAAAACCTGCGCCAGCACGCGCTCCGCGCCGCGCTGAACATCCGGCAGTACTATGACGTGGAATTTCAGGTCGGAATCAGCCTGACCGGCGGATGCGACAAGCTGCCCGAGCTGATTCAGCAGGCCGCCTCCGCCTTTGAGGACTGCTTTTTTTCATCGGAACCCATTTGCGTTTACGCGCCCAACCGCCCATCGCCAGACGATCAGGCCAGAGTCAACCAAGCCTGGATGCAGGATCTGGTCACCCTCCGGGATTTCAGCCGTCTGAAACAATACATCCGCAGCGTCTTTGAAGCGCTGAGCCGCGCGCGGGATTTCACGCTGGTGCAAAACGCCTATTTCGATTTTATCAGCTTCGCGCGCCAGATGGTCACGCGCCATCCCGAGGTCAAAATGCATTTCGGCGGCGAGGAGAAGCTGTCCTACGTCAACCTGGACAATCTGAGGCACATCGACACCTGCTCCAGCTTTGTGCTGGACATTTTCCGGATCATCGGCGCCGCGTTGTCCGGGCAGGGGCAGCGGTATTCCAGCGTCGTCAGCCGCGCGATTGAATACGTCCACTGCCACTACCAGGAGAACATCGCGCTCTCCGACGCGTCCGACGCGGTCGGCCTGTCCAAGAGCCACCTCAGCCAGCTGTTCAAGCAGGAGACCGGCATCAACTTCACAAAATACCTGATGGATTACCGCGTCGAACAGGCCAAGCAGCTTTTCTCCAGCGGCAACCTGCATATCTACGAGGTGGCCGAGCGCGTGGGCATCCCCAACCCGTACTACTTTTCCAAGGTCTTCAAGGAGGTCACCGGGTTTACCTGCAGGGATTACCGGAACAAGCTGTACACCCATTGAGAAGCCGCGGCGTTCTTCAGCGTTCCCGCAAAAGCGGAGCGGCCTTGCCAACAAGCAAGGCCGCTCCGCTTTTGCATGGGTTCCGCGCCTCGGCCGTGTCGGCGAATCCGTCCGCGAACGTCAGCGACCGCCGTGCCTCGGCACAATAAGCAGCCGACGCTCCCCTCCCGCACATCGGACAAGCCTCCGCATCGTGTTTGATTTATGTGGATTCGTGTGGATTTTTGTTGATTATGCGCCCGAATCGTGATAGAATTACATATCTTATCAAACATTTCCACAGAAGGGCGATACAAATGCAGTCAGAGGAGCGGTTGGAACGCATTTTATGGAAGGTGCGGCACGATGGGCGCGTGTACACCGCGCGGCTCGCCGAGGAGTACGGGGTCTCGGAGGAAACGGTAAGGCGGGATATTCGGGCGCTTGTTCGGGCGTCGAAGGTAAAGCGCGTACATGGCGGCGCGACCGGCCTATATCCGCCCTCAAGTGAAAATGCCTATTCTGTGCGCCGGCTCCGGGACGCGGAGGCCAAGCGCAGAATTGGCGCGTATGCCGCCAGTCTGATTGAAGACGGAGAGATTCTCGCCCTGGATGGCGGCTGCTGCAATGAACAGCTCGCGAAGGAGCTGTTTAGTAAAAAGGGCCTCATTTTCGTGACCAACTTCATCCCCGCGGCCAATGCGCTGAATGAAAAATTTCAGCAGAATCACATAGAGGGTCGGACCATTCTCCTGGGCGGAGAGATGAGCTGCGAAAATCTGGTCTCCTACGGCACGCTGACCGAGGAGATGGTTGAGAAGTTTCGCTTCACGCGGGCATTTATCAGCGCCTCGGCGCTGTCGGACAGCGGCGCCATGATCTGGAACGTCGGCGAGGGAAAGATCTCCCGCATCATGGCTGAGCACGCGGCAAGTGTGGTGCTGCTCTGCGAAAGCGCGAAGTTTTCTCAAACGTCGCTGTATCAATACATCGATTACAGTTCTGTCGACATGCTGGTCACGGACGACGCCCACGGCATTCCATCGGAGACGCGCGCTCGGCTGGAGAGCGAAGGCGTCGAGGTCGTCATTCTGAAAGCGGAGAGCGAAACAAATGAATAAGCGCTTGGACAAGCGGGGCGCAGCCTACCTGCTGGCGATCTGCTGGATCGTCTATTTCTGTTCCTATCTTGGGCGGCTGAACTATTCGTCGGTCATGAGCGAACTGATCGGCACGGTGCTGACCAAGTCGCAGGCGGGCTGGGTCAACACGGCCTTCCTGATCGCCTATGCCTCAGGGCAGCTGATCAACGGAATGCTGTCGGAGAAGGTGTCTCCCCGGTGGCTCGCCGCGGCCGGTGCGGTGGGCGGCGGACTGATGAACATCGCCTTTGCCTTTGCACGCTCCTTCCCCGAGATGGTGCTGCTTCGGCTGATGACGGGGTTCTTCATGTCCATGCTGTGGCCTTCCATCCTGTGCGCGATGGTACGGCTGATGCAGCACGATGACAAGGTCAGCGGGACTGTGAACATCGCTTCCTCCATGGCGGCGGGCACGCTGGTATCCTATGCGATGAGCGCAGGCCTAATTTACCTGTTCAACTGGGAAGCGGTGTTCTGGGTACCGGGTACGCTTTTATTGCTCTCGGGCATTCTCTGGGTCGTGGCATATCCGCGAATCACCCGGATGGCCGTGGTTGAGGTGGCAGAAACGGGTAGCTTTGGCGCCCCGAAGCTGCCCGGGGAATCCCTGCCGCTGATCAGGCTGGCATTCATTCCGGTGCTGTCCGTCGTTATCGTGCCCGTCATTCTGCACGGCGTCATCAAGGACGGCGTGTCCGCGTGGGTGCCCACGTACATCGGCGAGGTCTTTGGCAAGAGCACGTCCTTCTCCGCGCTTGCGAGCGTGCTGCTCCCGCTGTTCAACCTGACGGGCGCCTACATGGCGCAGTATGCTTATCGCCGGCTGGGCGGGAATGCGCTGAAGGGGTCGGCCGTGTTCTTTGGCATCGCCGCGCTGATTCTCACGCTGATGCTCTCGGTCGCCAAGGAAAACCTCGCGCTGACCGTCCTCTGCTTCGCGCTGATTACCAGCTCCATGATGGCGGTAAACGTGCTGCTGATCAACCTCTTGCCGCTCCGGTTTGAGCAGTACGGGCGCTCGGCGACCGTGTCCGGCGGGCTGAACGCCATCGCCTACGGCGGCTCCGCGCTGGCCAGCGGCATGATCGGCGTGCTATCCAGCGCCTATGGATGGAACGCCACCGTCGTCTCCTGGTTTATCCTGATGGTCGTCGGCTGCGCGCTGTGCGCCGTCTTCCGCGGCGCATCCGCAGAGGAAAGATCGCACGGGAACGGCGGATCGGTTCCCAAAGAACTGAATCCCTGAATTTTTTTGCCGCAAGCGGGCATCGGTATTTCAACCCACAGGCTGCGACGGCGGAAAGAGGGCGATTTCTCCAATGTATACGGTAATGATCGTGGAGGACGAACTGCTGGTGCGCATGGGATTGATGGCGTCAATCCCATGAGAAGAGCTTGGCCTGCGCGTGGTCGCGGAGGCGGCCAACGGGCAGGACGCCTGGAAAGCGTACCAGAAATATCATCCGGATATCGTGATGACCGACATCCGCATTCCCGGCATGAATGGGCTGGAGCTTTTAAGCGCCGTTCGCGAGATCGATCCAAGCTGCGCGCTGATTGTCATAACCTGTGTCGAGGAGTTCTCCACATTGCAGGAGACGATGTCGCTGGGCGTGGTTTCGTACCTTGTGAAGGCCACGATGCGCCAGCAGGATATAATCGTGGCGGTGAAGAAGGCGTACAGCTTTCTGCAAAACAACAACCGCCCGCCGAACAGCAAAAGCTGTGAAGACGAGATCGAAACGCTGATCGGCGCCTATTTCCTGGGAAGCATCGACTACGAAGTGCTGATGCGGCGCGGCAATGGGGATTTGCAGCCGGAGATTCACGGTTTCCTTTATATGCGCATGTCGCGTACCGGCGGCATGACGGAGATTCTGCGGCGCTCCATCCAAAATATCCTGCAAGACCGCCTGGCGAGGGCAGACGCCATTACGCTTGCGTGGCGCGAAGATGGGATTCTGGTGCTGATCAGAAAACAGACGCAGCGCGAATCGCTGCGGGCATCGCTGGAGGGTATCCGGCATTATTGCACCGAGATGTTCGGCGTGGAAGCGCGCTTCAACGCCTGTCTCGACGCCGTTCCTGTAAGGAGCCTGCCCAAGGCGGTTGAGCGGATCGTCGAAAACTATACGGAAGCGTACCTGTACGAATCCTCGCTTCTATGGGTGCGGCCGGATGGCGGCATTTCGGACGAGGTCGTGGACGACTGCCTTCAGATGCTTCGCGACAACATCTGGCTCTTCCGTGACGCAGGTTCGGTGAGCGAGGTTCGCAGCCAAATCGATCGGCTGGAAACGGATCTCTATCGCGGCTGGACGGCGCTGAGCAGCGCGGCCTACTTTTTGGCGCGCTACATCGCCAGCCATGCCCCCGCGGTGACGGAGGAGATGTTCCGGGAGTTCTGCCACAGGATGAAGGAGGATACCAGCCTGCACGCGCTGTTTATCCACCTGCGCGAGCAGATTGTCCGCCCGGCGCTGGAAGGTCAGGCCATCCGCCCGGAAATTGCCAGGGCGATCAGCTACATGGCGCGCAACCTGTGCAGCGATATCTCGCTGACGCAGGTCGCGTTGGCCGTCGGCCTGCATCCGACGTATTTGTCCCGCCTATTCAAGCTGGAATTGGGCAAGGGATTTTCAGAGTTTCTGACAGACCTCCGCATCGAGCAGGCGCAGGCGCTTTTGAAAAAGCATGCGCTCAGCATTCAGGAAGTATCTGAAATGTGCGGTTTTTCAGATATCTCGTATTTCTGCCGCAAGTTTAAGAGCGTCGTCGGCGTATCGCCGAGCGCATGGAGGGCGCGATGATGCCCAGAAAAAAGCGGGCCATGCAGATCCCCTTTGTAACGTATCTGCTCGGAACTGCAGCGGTGTTCTTTGTCATAATCGCCTTCGCCATCAGCGTGTTGGTTTCCTGGCAGTATTCTAAAACGATGTGGAATCGCCAGCTGGACAACACGCTGACGTCGCTTTCGGTGGCGACCGACCAAATCGGCCAGCTTCTGAACGACGCAAAGACCGTGGCCGCCGCCGCACAGCTGGACGTGGACATCGACAACTACCTGTTCGGATCTTATACGAAGGACATCGACCGCGTTCTCGCGCGCCGCGCCATGCTGGACAGCCTGACGGTTTCAATCAACAAGAGCGCCGCGCTGCAAGGCCTGTTTTTTATAAAGTCCGACGGAAGCCTTCACGGATACAACACGAGCTGGACGTTCCTGACGGGCGAAGAGCGCCACCCGTTTTCTCAGGATGAGAAGCTGCGGCAGGCGGGCGACGGCAAGGGCGTAACGTGGATTGCGCCGTACCAGCTGGCCGATCTGACGCTGAGCAAGACGACGAAGGTTTCCATGGACAACACATTGGTCCTCGGCGCGATCAAGAGCCGCTATGTGCTCTCCTATGAGAACGAGCCGAATTCGCTGATTACGCTGGCGTCGGTGAACATCAAAAGCCTGCGCGCCTGTTTCAACTACTTGAACAAGGCGGGCGACGCCACCTATCTCGTCAACGAAAGCGGCGAGTGCATCGTCTCGACCGGGACCGCGTGGCGCCAGGGCGTGGTGGACTATTGGACATGCGTGGAGCCGGGCACCACCGAGGGCAGCCGCCGCTGGGAATCCAGCGAGGGCGACGCGCTGTATGTCGTCTACCACGCCGTGCCTTCGACGGGCTGGTACCTCATCAAGACGACCTCCGCCTCGCTTTACGAACAGGATCTGGCGACGCTGCGCCGGAACGTTGTGTGGATCGCGCTGGCGCTCCTGGTGGTAACGACCGCTTTTTACATGCTGTGGGCGAAGCGAATCACCGCGTCGCTGGAGGGGCTGAAGCACGCGATGGAGCGGATGCGCATGGGGGATCTGTCGCTGCGCATCGAAGAACCGATGAACATTCGAGAATATGAGGTGATTCGCGAACAATTCAACCATATGGCAAACAGCATCGAGCAACTGATCGAGGAAACCAAGGAGATGGAGCGGGAGCGGGTCACGCTGGAGGCGCGAACATTGCAAACGCAGTTATCGCCGCACATGATCTTCAACTCCATCTCAGCGATTCGCTGGATGGCGACGGCGCTGGGCGTCGAGCAAATCTCCAGCATGCTCGGCGCGCTGGCGGAGCTATTGCGCCCGGTCTTCCGGGAGTGGCGGCTGAGCTGGACGCTGCGGGAGGAACTGGCTCATCTGGAGAACTACGTCGCGCTTCTCAAGCTTCGGTGCGGCGACGCGCTCGAACTGAACATGAATATCCCCGGCGAGATGATGGATGCCCTGCTTCCCTGCTTCGTTCTGCAGCCCATTCTTGAAAACTGCTTTGAGCACAGCGTACGGCAGGCGGATGTTCTCAGCGTGTCGATCACTGCCTTCCGCGACCAGGAGGGAACGATCATCATTGAAGTGGAGGACAATGGCGGCGGCATCCAGCCGGAGCAGTTGGAGAAATTGCGCGCGCAGATGGCGCAGACCGAGGAGGAAGCGGCGGGCCACCGTGGCATCGGGCTGTACAACGTCCACCGAAAGCTCCGCCTCTTGTGCGGCAAGGGTTCGGGCCTTTTGCTGGACAGCGTGCCGGGGAAGGGCGCCAAGGTGACGCTGCGCATCCAGAGCAACGTTAAGAAATAGGAGAAATCCAACTTGATATTGAACTATAATGTGTCGCAAAACCGGATTCGGCTCTCAGAATCACAATAATGCAAATACTCCCCAAAATAGTTTATTCCTTTTTAGATGCAGTGTTGCTATCATGCACTTGGATTATTAAAAGGAGTGGATTACATGAAGAAATTCTTTTCCCTTCTGCTCATGACCGCGCTGATACTGTGCATGCTACCGTTCTCGGTTGCCCTGGCGGAACAGCCGACGGTGCTAACAATCGGTTCCGTCAGAACGATGGATGGCGACTGGTTCACCTATCCGGTCATCGAGCGCATCAAGGAGAAGCTGAACATCGAATTCGATTACATCCAGTACGATGATGATACCTTCAGCCTGACGCTTGCTGGCGGCGATCTGCCAGACATCGTCGTTGGCAACGGCAACTATGTGACCACAATCCTGACCAACAAACTAGCCCTGAACATCTACCCGCTGCTTGAGAAGTACGCTCCGAACATCCTAAGCGAGCAGTACGCGGGCAGCATCACCATCATGCAGAACATGCTGGGCCTTGCCGGGGATGAGTTATACCTCTTGGCCCCAAACACCGGCGTTGAAAACGCGGGCGGCAGCACCAGCCCGAACCGCGGCTATGTCATCCGCTGGGATTACTACAAGGAAATCGGCTGCCCCGAGATCAACACCGATGACGACTACATCGCCGCGGTCAAGGCCATGCAGGCGCTTCATCCCGAGACCGAAGACGGCAAACGGACCTACGGCTTCGGCGTCGAACGCTCGCTGGGCGACATGGGCGGCTATCGAGCCA
>JAEYPB010000072.1 GCA_023411175.1 Bacillota bacterium
CGGTTTTTTGTGTCCAGGCCGGTCGCCAAGAGCCCGCTTTCGATCAGCTCGTTGAGCCACCTCATGCCGAGGATTTGATTCTGAAAGAAATCCCAGACGGTTTTAAGAATCTGCATTTTGTCATTCCCGCTTTCCATATTCGGTCAAAGGTGCGCCCTCGGTCATATCGTTATCGAACGCAGCAGGCGTTGCTCACTTGCGGGGCCGGTTTTTTCGCCGTGAGTTCTTTCAGAAGCGCCATCGCAAGGAGGCTGCCCTTCTCGCTGATGTGGTAGTGGGTCCATTTCCCATCCTGCCGCCCTTCCACGACGCCCGACTCGCAAAGAACCTTCATGTGGTAGCTGAGCGAAGACTGGGGCATATCCATTTCCTCGATCAATACGCAGGTGCATTTTTCACCGCCCTGCAGAAGTTCCAGGATGCGCAGCCGCCTCTCATCGCAAAAGGCCTTGAAGACCTTCGCGTTTTTCTCGTGAACAGTTTCCATGAACGCACTCTCCATATCAAAAATTCTTGATATGAGCATTGTATGCTCCAAATCGAGAAAAGTCAATATGAGATGAAGAGTTTACATTCGGGCGCTTTCCTCCCATCGATAAAGCCGGAGGTTTTTTCGATACACGAAGCACGGCGGCCGACATTTGTCGGCCGCCGTGCGTGGAACATCAAGGTTTCCGAAGGTCTTTCGAAGCGTTGCGAACGAGGGGTTATTCTCCGCAGCGGCTGCGCAGCTGGGCGATGTACCCGCGGTCGGTCACGTCGTAGCCATCCTCCGGCGGATACAGCGCGCCGCCGAAGTAGATTTCCTGGTTGTTGCGGGTGGAGAGGTCCGTGCGGCGGGCAAACCTGGCCACGTGGATCTGGTTGCAGCCGGTTTCCGCGATGATCCGATCGATGTTTTTGGCGTTCACGCCCGCGCCCGGGAGGATCTGAATTGCGCCCTGAGCGAATTCGACCATCTCGCGGATCACGTCGGTGCCGTAAAAGACATCGGGCGCCTGACCGCTGGTCAGCACCCGGGTGACGCCCAGGTGGATCAGCCGCTCGAGGGTTTTGCGCCAGTCGGGCGTCACGTCGATCGCCCGGTGGAACGCCGTTTCTTTCCCGCCAGCCAGCGCCACCAGCTGTTTGCACTTGTCCTCGTCCAGCGTGCCGTCGTCGTTCAGAAAGCCGAAGACCAGCCCATCGGAGCCGTAACCGAGCAGCGCTTCCGCGTCGGCCAACGCCGTTTCAAACTCCGCGTCGGTGTAGCAGAAGCCGCCCTGGCGGGGCCGGATCATGGTCATGATTGGGATCGGCACGTTTCGCTTTGCCACGATCAGTTCTCCGACGGAGGGCGTCAGGCCGCCGTGGAACAAGCAGGAATTGAGTTCCACGCGGTTCGCGCCGCCCAAGTATGCTTGAATGACGTCGTCGGCGCTGCCGCAGCACACCTCGAGCAGGATGTTCATGTTTCTCTACCTCCGCAATTTGTGTTAAATCACCCACGCCAACGCGATCAGAAGCAGCATCGCGACGGCGGTCAGGAGCTTGATAAGTGCGATGTGGCGAGCCAGGGTCATGGACACCGCCCCCGCCGATCGCCCCATGAGGATCGCGCCGGCGATTGCCGCGGAAGGCGCGATAAAGCCCAGACAGTAGGCGAGGAGGTGCATGAGCCGCTCTGCGCCCGCCCACCCGGAAGAACCCACCAGGCGCGCCAGGTACAGTTGGCCCGCGCACAGAAATTCTCCCGCGGCCACCAGAAAACCCAGTGCGATGGAGGCGGGAATCAACAGCTTCTTTCCGGCCAGCGCGCGCATCGCGCTGTGGAGCTTCCCGCGAAGCCCCGCCGGGAGCTGGTTTTTCATCCGGCCCAGGTCGCCCTTCCTCGCGTACCAGGCGTCCCGCAGCGTGAGAAGCGCCAAGATGGCCGTCATGGCGGTCAGAAGGATGCGCAGGGAGGGCGCGAGCCACGTCGGGTTTAGTGCCTGCAGGATGCCGAGGAGCAGCGAGCCGATCGCAAGGCAGCAGGCCAGCTTGGCCAGGAGGAACGCGGCCACCGCGGGCCAGGCGTTCTCGCGGAGGCTCAGCACCAGAGAGAGGAACATCAGGAGCATTGACAGCGCGCAGCCGTTGAAGCCCGCGACGAGACCCGAAGCCAATGTGCCCAGAAGTCCTGCCGTTTTCGCCTCCGCATCGGCGGGCGCGACGGATACCTCGCCCACCGCCCATCCAAGCGACACCCACGCGGAGAGGGACTTTTCGATCTCCTCGATGCCCGTCAGCGCCCTGTCCGGCAGGAAAACCGCGGGCGTCACCCGTCTGTCATCCGGCACGCCGTAGGTGTTGAAAAGCGCGTCCGCGATATCGGTGTGCTTTGTCACGTCGTAGCGGGTCACCCGGACCTCGGAGTCGAAGGAGAGGTCGCCACGCTTCACAGCGACCGTTCGGGGCAGCGCTTCCAGTTCGGCTTCCGCCCGGGCGCAGCTCTCGCAGGCGGGGGTGTACAGGTACACCACCTGGCTTGCGGTGCCGCCGCCCCAGTTGAGCGCGTCCGGCGGCAACTTTTCGTTCAGCTCGTTCGCGCCGCGGTAGACTTTGCCATCCACCACAGCCATGGGCAGCACTTCGCCCGGGAGGCCGTATTGGGCTATCGCCGCTTGAAGCGCGGCTCGCCCGGCGGCGGTCGCGGCGTTGTGGGCGCTGAATTCGCAGCCTTCCAGGCCGACGCCGGTCAGCGCCTTGAACTGGGCGGAGAAGTCCTCCGCGGGATCGCAGCTCTCGCAGTAGCTCAGAAAGTAGTAATCTACCTTATGCGCCTTGGCGCACGCGCCCAGCGCCAGAAGGAGCAGCGCCGCGATCAGCGCGAAAACCCGCTTCACCGGTCTTCCTCCCGAAGCGAAAACCGCACCGCGCCGGGAAACCAGGCGGCCTTTTCCGCGCCCAGGCGCTCCACGCTCTCCTCTTCCGCACCCAGGTGGGCGTCGAGAATCTCCAGAAACGCGCGCTGGCAGACCGCCGCGCGGTGGATGTGGCAGGGCTCGGGATCGTTAAAATAGCGGATGCTGAGCCGGACGACCTCGCTGTCCGGTATCGGCCAGGCCGCAAGCGCGCCGCTAAAGGTTTCTTCGCCAGCCGCGCCGTACAGCGTGAGCATGGCCACCTTCTTCTTTCGTCCAAACATGCGCTAACCCTGCTCTCCCACAAGCATTCCCTGCACCGCCTCCTGCATGGCGATGATCGCCACGCCGTAGGCGCAGGTTTCGTAGTAGTCATGGCCGGGGAACACGCGGTCGCTCAGGATGCCCTCCATCAGCGGCGCGAAATCGTGGATCGTCTCGCCGCCCAGAATGATCTGGTGGGGGTTTAAGAGGTTGTCGATCATGCTTAAGAGCAGCCGCATGTGGCGCTGGAAGTCGCTCACCAGCATTCGGGCCCAGCCGATCCGCTGGCGGTAGGCTTCGATGATGTCGCCGACGCCCGCAACGCCCGGCTCGGACAAAAGCGCCCGCTCCAAGAGATAGCGGTTCATCAGGTGGCGGTCCAGCGTGTCGCCGCCGCCCAGCGGGATATCCTCGATTTCTCCGGAGGCGTTGTCCTTGCCCCGGATCAGCCGCCCGTTGGCGGTGGAGGCGGCGCCGATGCCGGCGCGGCCGACGTAAAGATAGGAGGTGTCCTGCTCCTGCGGGATGCCAAAACGCATTTTTTCGCCGGTCAGACAGCTTTTCACGTCGTTTTCAATCCGGACGGGGCAGCCGAATTCCGCGGCGAAGGCGTGGCCCAGATCCGCGTTCTGCCAGCCCAGCTGCGCCGAGCGGGTCACGATGCCGGTGTGGTAATCCACCGTACCCGACAGGCTGACGCCCAGCATGCGTACGCGCCGCCAGTCGGAGACGAGGCTCGTGGGCGCGCCTCGGTACATCTCGCGGGCGTACCGGGCCAGCGCCTCGGGCGTCCGAGCGCCGGAGGGTACCGGTTGGGCGGAGGTATAATGCAGGCGGCTCTCAAAATCGATCAAACAGAACTTCAGCACTTCGGTATCCAAATGAAACCCGGCGGCGTAGATGCCGTCAGGGCACTTCTCCAGCATGACCGCCTTGCGGCCCCGGCCGGTGGAGGACGCGATCGCGACCTCTCGCACCAAGCCCAGTGAGATCAGCGCGCCGACGATTCGGGTGATGCTGGTGGCGCTCATTTCGGAGATCTGCGCGAGCTCGGTCCTGGAAAGGGAATGGCACTCGTCGAGCAGGCTCAGAATGCGCTGGATGTTGTGGCGCTTGATGTATGCCTGGTCATAGGTCTTTCCGGCCGCCATACCCACCCGCCTCCCGGAAATCAGATGGGTTGAGTATATCACAGCCCCGCCCGAAAAACAAGATAAATAATTTCATCATGTTATTAAAATGCCAAACCGTATGCAAAAACGGCCGGGACAACGTTAATTTTTCTGTTATTTTCGCGGTTGGGTATTGCTTTTATTGTTAAGTGACTATAAAATAATCATACGGTGTTAAAAAACCTCGACGGAGGGATGCGTATGACCGGCGTGGGAAGTCTGGCGCGGGCGAGCGGATGGAAGGGGATTAAGCGCAAGCTCATCAAGAGCATGCCATACTACCTTTTGATCCTGCTGCCGCTCGTCTTTATGCTGGTGTTTCGGTACTACCCAATGTTAGGCGCGCAGATCGCCTTCAAGGACTACAAGGTGCGGCTGGGCATCTGGGCCAGCCCGTGGGCCGGCTTTAAGCACTTTCAAACGTTCTTCCAATCGCCAAACTCTTGGAACATCATCAAAAACACGCTGCTCATCAGCCTGTACAGCCTCTTGGCCAGCTTCCCGATTCCGATTATCCTGGCGATCTGCCTGAACGAGAGCAATGCCAAATGGTTCAAAAAGAGCGTGCAGATGGTCACCTACATGCCCTACTTCATCTCCACCGTGGTTCTGGTGTCGATGATCCTTCAGTTTACGGACGTGTCCAGCGGCGTTGTGACACAGATATACCGCCTGTTCGGCGCGCAGGCGCCCAACATTATGGGTGATGGAGGAACCTTCCGCTCTCTGTACGTGTGGACGGGCGTGTGGCAGACGATGGGCTATTCCGCCATCGTCTACCTGGCGGCGCTTTCGGGCGTGCCGCTGGAGCTGTACGAGGCGGCGAGGGTGGACGGTGCGTCGAAACTTCGCAAGATTCTCTCCATCGACTTGCCCTACATCGCGCCCACGATCATCACGCTGTTCATCCTGAACGCGGGCAGCATCCTCTCGGTTGGATTTGAAAAGATCTACCTGATGCAGAACAACTTCAATACGCCCGTATCGGAGGTCATCTCCACCTACGTGTACAAGATTGGCATCCTGAACAGCAACTTCAGCTTCTCGACGGCGGTGGGGCTGTTCAATTCGGTGATAAACCTGGTGATGCTGCTTCTGGTCAACGCGCTCTCCCGGCGCGTCAGCGACGTAAGCGTGCTGTAAGGAGGCGTTTCCCATGACAGAACAATTTAAACTCAAGATTCCTGGGTCACACCGGAAGAACCGGATCCGCCAGCGCTGGAACGACACGCTCTTTGATGTCGTCGCCACCATCATTCTGACGGTCTCACTGCTGATCGTCGTCTATCCGCTCATTTACGTGGTCAGCGCTTCGCTGTCGTCCACAGACGCGGTCACGGCGGGCCGGGTGTGGTTTTTGCCGGTGGAGCCCACGATTATCGCCTATCAGGCGGTGTTCAAGTACGATTCGATCATGACCGGCTACCTGAACTCTTTCATTTATATGGCGCTTGGCACCGCGATCAACCTGATCCTGACCACGCTGTGCGCGTTCTGCCTGTCCCGAAAGGACTTCTACGGCCGGGCGATACTCAGCGGCATGGTGCTGTTCACGATGCTGTTCAACGCGGGGTTGGTGCCCAACTACCTCTTGATCAAAAGCCTGAAGCTCTACGACACCCTCTGGGCTGTGATCCTGCCCAGCGCGATGAGCGCCTGGCACGTGATCCTGATGCGCACCTATTTCTCTACCACAATCCCCGAGGAGTTGTACGAGGCCGCTGGCATCGACGGGTGTTCGGTATGGCGGCAGCTGACGAACATCCTCCTGCCGCTCTCGGGCCCCATCATGGCGGTCATTGGCCTTTACTGTGCGGTTGGCATCTGGAACAGCTACTTTGACGCGTTCCTCTACCTTTCGGACAAGAAGCTGTTTCCGCTTCAGGTGGTGCTTCGGAACATCCTGATCCTGAACCAGATGGACATGACCGTGACGGCGGACCTGCGCGACATGGCCACCCGCCGCGGCATGAGCTACCTTTTGAAATACGCGGTGATTGTAGTCTCCAGCCTGCCGTTATTGCTGATCTACCCGTTTGTGCAGAAGTACTTCGTCAAGGGCATCATGATCGGTTCCGTCAAGGGCTAGAGAACAAAAGACCGGGAGGGATCCGGCCTCGTACCCATCGCAAAGGATTGCGGTTTCGCCGGAATCGTTTGCCCGAATGGTATCCCGCGCCGCCGGCGCATGCGATACACCATCATGAAGGAGGATTGTATCATGAGGAAACTTCGTGAACTGATGAGCTTCCTGATCGCCCTGGTCCTGGTTCTGGGCTGCGCGTCCAGCGCCTTTGCGTGGGCGCCGGAGTGGGAGCACGACGATGATCTGTCCGATTACAAGCTCTGCGACAACTTTGGCGACATCAAGCTGACCATCGCCGTCACCGATCACTCCTCCATCGAGGATTGGGAGACCAACTCCTACGTCAAGTGGCTGGAAGAAGTCACCAACGTCGACCTGAGCTTCGAGCTGGTTCCCTTTGAAAACCGCGCCGAGAAGCTCTCGCTGATCCTCTCCTCCGGCGAGTACCCGGACATCTTCCTGTCGGTTGGCATGACCGACGCGATGGTCGCCAAGTACGGCGTTGATGAGGGCATGTTCCTGCCCCTGAACGACCTGATCGAGAAGCACGGCAAGTTCACCAAGCAGGTGTTCGATCAGTACCCGGGCACCCAGAACCTTATCACCCAGATGGACGGCAACATCTACTCGCTGCCGGAAGTCAACGAGTGCTACCACTGCACGCTGGCGACCAAGTTCTGGATCAACGAGCAGTGGCTGAAGAACCTGGGCCTTGAAAAGCCCGCCACGCTGGACGAGTTCCGGAAGGTTCTGGAAGCCTTCCGCGATCAGGACGCCAACGGAAACGGCGACGCCACCGACGAGATCCCCTTCGCGGGCGATTATCAGGACGGTTGGTTCACCAACGGCGAGCGCTTCATCATGAACGCTTTCACCTACTACAACCTCGACCTTAAGACCACCTCCACCAGCAAGCCCGATGCCTTCGGCCTGTACCTGGAGGACGGCAAGGTAAGCGTGCCCTTCTACAAGGACGAGTTCAAGAAGGGCGTTCAGTACATGGCGGACCTGACCAAGGACGGCCTGTACTATGTTGGCTCCTACACCCAGGACACTGCGGGCCTGACGCAGATCGCCGAAAGCGGAAGGCTTGGCGCCTCGGCTGGCGGCTACATCCTGTTTGCCAACGTGGGCGGCGACATCTACAGGCAGTATGACTACCTGCTGCCGGTCAAGGGGCCGGACGGCTACCAGAACGTGATGTCCATTCCCTATGAGAGCGTGACCGGCAACATGTTCACCGTCTCCGCCGACACGAAGTACCCGGAAGCCGCCTTCAAGATCGGCGACCTGATGTACTCCTACGCGTCCTCCATGCGCAGCTACTACGGCGTCTACGGCCAGGATTGGGCCGACGCGGACCCGGATCAGGTGGGCATCAACGGCGAGCCCGCGTTCTACAAGCTCCTGGTGCCGTGGCAAGAGGCCGAGCCGCAGAACAAGTGCGTGCTGCAGCTGGCAATGACCCACCGCGACGCCAAGTACCGTCTGGGCGAGCCCTCCGATCCCAATGTGGATCTGAAGAGCAGCGAGGGCCTTGAAACCTACCTGTACCAGGTCACCAAGGAGTATTCGCCCTACGCCGACGACAGCAAGGTGCTCCCCCCGGTCAAGTTCACCGAGGAGCAGAACAGCGCCATGTCTGTCATCAAGGCCAACCTCTCCAACTCCATCAAGCAGGGCATGTTCGCCTTCTTCAGCGGCGCCAAGACCCTCGAAAATGATTACGACGCCTGGATCGCCGAGCTGGAAGCCAACGGCCTCAACGACCTGATCGGCTTCTATCAGACGGCCTACGACGCCCAGTACAAGTAAGACCCCCACATAACTCCGCGGAGCCGCCGGACAGCCCCCGTTCGGCGGCTCCGCCTTTCCATCACCGAAGCAGAGGGATTTCTATGACAAATCACCGATTTGACGCGCTGAACGGCGCCGTCGCCCACCTGAGGGCGGCGCTGCCGGAGGCTGATCTGGTCCAAATGGACGACGGATACCTAGAGGCGGTCGCGCGCCACGCGCTGGAGACCCGAGCCTCCGTCCCCTGGGGCGCGTCGGTCCCGGAGGACGTCTTCAAGCTCTTCACGCTGTTTCCGAGGGTCAACAACGAGCGCCTGACCTTCTACCACCAGGAGATCGCCTCCGCTTTGATGCCGCGCATCAAGGGCCTTTCCATGGAGGCGGCGGCGCTGGAGGTCAACCATTGGTGCTTCGAGCAGGCCAGCTACCGCTCCACCAGCGCCCGCACGGCTTCTCCGCTCACGGTGATGCGCGCCGGTTTCGCCCGGTGCGGCGAGGAGTCCACGCTGGCAGTCAGCGCCATGCGCGCGGTGGGCATCCCCGCCCGGCAATGCTACGTGCCCCGCTGGGCCCATTGCGACGACAACCATGCGTGGATCGAGGTGTGGACCGACGGCGCTTGGCATTACATGGGCGCTTGCGAGCCGGAAATGGTGATCGATTCCGGCTGGTTCACCGCGGCGGCCTCCCGGGCGATGCTGGTGCACACCCGCGCCTACGGCATGCCGCCGGAGGGCGAGCGGGTGGAGGCGGTGAACGGTCGGGAGTACACCGTCAACCGCACCGCCGCCTACGCGCCGACGGCGCTCATCCGCGTGCAGGTGACGGACCGCGGCGTGCCCAGGCCCGGCGCGAAGGTGCTGTTTGAGCTGAGCAACATGGCGGAGTTCTTCGCCATCTGCGAAAAGACCACCGGAGCGGACGGCCAGACTGACCTTCTGACCGGCCTCGGCTCCTTGCGCGTGCGCGCGCTGGACGGCGACAAGTCGGTCTGGACGATGGTGGACATCCGAAATGAGCGGGTGTGCACGCTGGATTTCGCGGACGCGATGCCGCTGGAGGCGGAGACGCGGCGCTTCTGCCAGGTTCCCCCGGCGGAGACGCGCATCCAGCCGGTTCCCGCGCCCGGAGCGGCGCTTAACGCCCATCGGGGTCGACTTGAGCGGGCCGCG
>JAEYPB010000026.1 GCA_023411175.1 Bacillota bacterium
CTCTTGCGCGTGGCTGTGATTTTGTTCCTTTTTTTTTTTGGGGGCCCCGCGTTTTGGCGGGGGCCCCACATGGGTCACAGCAGTTTCTCGATCTCTTCCGTCAGCCTGCCCGGCTCAAGGGCGGGCGAGAAGCGGGCCACGGGGTTGCCCTTCCGGTCGATCAGGAACTTCCCAAAGTTCCACTTGATGTCGCCGTGCTTCGCAAAGGGCTTGAGCACCCGAACCTTCTTCTCGAAGGATTCCGTAGCCTCGTCGCCGTTGTCCTCGGGCTGGACATCCCGCAGCCACGCGTACAGCGGAGCGGCGTTCTTGCCGTTCACGTCGATCTTCCGAAAGCGCGGGAAAGTCGTGCCGTAGTTGATGGCGCAAAACTGCCCGATCTCTTCATCGGTCCCCGGCGCCTGCCCGAGAAACTGGTTGGATGGAAAATCCAGCACCTCAAAGCCCCTGTCCCGGTATTTGTCATAGATTGCCTGCAGCCCCTCATACTGGGGCGTCAAGCCACACTTGGTGGCGGTGTTGACGATCATAAGTACCTTGCCTTCGTATTTCGAAAGCGATACATCCTGCCCTGCGGCATCCACGACGGTAAAATCATAAACGGTCATCTTCATCCTCCTTCACATTCACATTGTCCAGAATTTTATATAAAAGCGCGTAGAGCGTTCCCGCTTCCTCCCCCGTCAGCGGCACACAGGACGCGATCTTCGCGGGGATCTCCTCCGCGCGCGCTTTAAGCTGCGCACCGGATTGCGTCAGCGTCAGAATAACGCTGCGCTCGTCTTCCTCATCCCGCTTGCGGGTGACATATCCCTTTTGTTCCAGCTTTTTAAGAAGCGGCGACAGCGTCCCGGCATCTAGAAACAACCGCCGCCCCAACGCCTTGACGGTAAGCGCTTTTTCCTGCCACAGCACCATCATCGCGATATACTGGGTGTATGTCAGGCCGATTTCGTTCAATAGCGGCGTATACATGCGCACAACCTCCTTTGCGCCCGCGTAGAGCGGGAAGCAAAGCTGGTTTTCCAGCCTCAGCGGATCGCTATGGTTCATTTTATCCTCCATTTAAATTTTATACAATTAAATTGTACGCTATTTTTTTGGCTTTGTCAAGCCTTGTCAATAGAGTTAACACGCGCCGTCCGCGCCTGAAACGAAGGGATTTGTGGTATACTTGCCCTGAAAAGGGATGTGAGCTGCGATGAAGGTGAAAAAGCGGCAGGAATACGAGCTTGCGGCGATCAAACGTCAGTATTTTCAAATCCGGGCGATCACTTCCAGAACGAAGGCTCGCCACCTTTGGCAGCACGAAGCCGCCGTTCGGGACAAGATCAAGGCGCTTTCCCGGCTGCGCGCCCAGGCGCCCAAAGGGCTCGAGGAAACCTACCGAAATTATGTAGGCCTGTTGGAAGAGCTGTCCCGGAGGATTCTGGACGACTACAACCGCCAGCGGGGCACACTCTTCCGCTTTGAGGATGTGGTGCGCGGCAGCTTCCGCGCGTACCTCAGCGCGGGGATCGTGTCGGTGCTCCTGTCCCGGCACATCCCCCGGCTTCTGGCCGAGGAATTCAACCGCCGCCTCCCCGCAAACCCGAAGGATGAATACCCCGCCGCCCGCGCGATGAAGCGGCGCTTCATCCTGCACCTGGGCGAAACCAACACCGGCAAGACCTATCAGGCCATTTCGCGGCTGATGGCCTGCGGCCAGGGCGTGTACCTTGCGCCGCTTCGGGTGCTGGCGCTGGAGAATTTCGAATGGATGAACCAGAGCGGCGCGCCCTGCAGCCTTCTGACGGGCGAAGAAGAGATCCTCGTGGAGGGCGCGCGGCTCGTCAGCTGCACGGTGGAAAAGCTGAACCTTGAAAAACGCTACCAGGTGGCGGTGGTGGACGAGGCGCAGCTCCTTGCGGACTCGCAGCGCGGCGCCGCCTGGACGCGGGCGATCCTGGGGCTGAAGTGCCCCGAAATCCACGTATGCGGTGCGCTGAACGCCCATGAGCAGCTGCTGCGAATGATCGCGGACTGCGGCGACGAGGTGACGTTCCATCGCTACACCCGGTCCGTGCCGCTGGAAGTTATCATGGAGCCCATCCCCCTCCCGTCCGTTCAAAAGGGGGACGCGCTGGTCGCCTTTTCCAAGAAGAAGGTGATCGCGCTGTCCGGCCTTCTGGAGGAGCGCGGCATTCCCGCCGCGGTGATCTACGGCGACCTGCCGCCGGAAGTTCGCAGGCTTCAGTATTCCGCGTTCACCCAGGGGCAGCGGCCTGCGCTGGTGTCCACAGACGCCATCGGCATGGGCGTGAACCTGCCGATCCGGCGCATCATCTTTACCGAGCTTTCAAAGTTCGACGGCGAGGAGGTGCGCCCGCTCACCTCCCAGGAGGTCAAGCAGATCGCCGGGCGCGCAGGGCGGCTGGGGATTTACGACGTCGGCTTCGTCGGCTCCATGACGGGCGGCCAGACGTTCCTGAAGGCCCAGATCGCGTCCGACGACGCCCCGGTGGAGCAGGCGGTGGTCGGCCCCAGCGAGGCGCTGCTCGCCATCGGTCAGCTCCCGCTCAAGGAAAAGCTGGCGCTGTGGAGCACCCGTGAGGAGGCCCTTCCCCACTACCGGAAGATGGACGTTCGGGATCAGCTGATGGTGTTGGACCGGATCGCAACCTACCGACTGCCGGAGGCGGCGGAGTGGAAGCTGATGATGCTGCCCTTCGATGTGCACAGCGACGAGCGCATGGCGCAATTTCTCTCCTATGTGGAGGCGCACTTTGTCCGGCACGCCCAGCGGCTCGACCGACCGGTGATCGAGCGGCAGGATCTCAGCTGGCTCGAAGGCTATTACCAGGGCGTCAACCTTTACTACGCGTTTTCAAAGGCGTTTCAGATGCCCTTTGACGAGGCGTGGGTTTACGAAACCCGAAAGCGCGTGAGCGAGATGATCAACCGGCAGCTGAACCGCCGCAAACATCCTGCCACAAGGGAAAACCCGCCTGCGCAGAGCGAAAACAGGGGCGAAGCCACGCCGTGCGAAATCTCCGGGGAAATTACCCGGATGCTCGCAACGATGCCGCCCGAGAATTCACCCGATTAACAGCCGCCGCGAGGCACAGCCAGATTGTTTTGCCCCCGCTCCCTGCGTGTTGAGACAGACCGCCCCCATCCTGCCGAGAGCGGCAGGATGGGGGCTGTCAACATGCGCTTCGCTTCGCTGGTGTGCCGGAGCGCGGGTTCCTTTAGTCCTGCTTGAGCTTGAAGCTGGAAACGTAGCCCTCAAGCGTTTCCGCCTGGCGGCTGAGCTCATCGCTGGTGGCGGCCCCTTGCTGGGCGCTGGCGGAATTCGCCTGAACCACCTGAGAGACCTGCAGGATGCCCTGGTTGATCTGGTCGATGCCGATGGACTGCTCACCGGAGGCGGTATTGATGCTGCGGATCAGCTGCGCCACGCGTTCAATCTCCTCCACGATGGAGCTCATTGCCCGAGCGGTTTCCTCCGCGATTCTGCGGCCTTCTTCCACCTTGCGGATGGAGGCTTCGATCATGGCGGTGGTCTCCTGCGCCGCGCTGGCCGAGCGCCCGGCGAGATTGCGCACCTCCTGCGCCACGACGGAGAAGCCCTTGCCGTGCTCGCCGGCCCTCGCGGCTTCCACGGCGGCGTTCAGCGCGAGGATGTTGGTCTGGAAAGCAATGTCGTCGATCACCTTGATGATCTTCGATATGTTGTCGGAGGACTCGTTGATCTCCTCCATTGCGCTGAGCATTCTGGTCATCTGCTGGTTTCCGGTCTCCGCGCTGGTACGGGCGTTGTCCGCCAACTGGCTGGCCTGCCCTGCGCTTTCGGCGTTCTGCCTCGTCTGAGACGCGATTTCCTCGATCGAGGCGCTAAGCTCCTCAACGGCGCTGGCCTGTTCCGTGGCACCCTGCGCCATCTCTTCGGAAGAGGAGGCGATGAGCTTCGCACCGTCGGAAACCTCACGGGAGGCCGACTTGATGCTGGACAGAAGTTCGTTCGTCTTGTGGAACAGGCTGTCAAACGCCTGCGCGAGACTGCCGATTTCGTCGCCCCGGCTCGTGAACTCCTCAGGAACCGAGACAGAGTAATCCCCTTCCGCAAATTCGCCCGCCTTCGCGGCCGCGAGCCGAACCGGGATACTGACGGTTCTGTTGATGACAACCGCCGCCGCGACGACCGTGACCAGAAGCGTCAGTAAAAACGTGATGGCGAGCATCCAGGTGATCTGGGTGGTCGTCGCCATCGCCTCGTCCAAATCCAAGGCCTGCGCAAAATACCAGGGCGTTCCGGTGTTTCCGATGACGATGGGGGTCAGCATCCGGCGGACGACCTTCCCGGTCTTGACTGAAGTGCTGTCGTAGGTGTAGCTGACGCCCTTAGCCATGGCGTCGACGATCTCCTCTACATTCGTGGTCTCCCTGTTTCTTAGATTCTCGCCGACCGCGCTGGCGTCCGCGTGGATAAAGTAGGTACCGCCGTTTGCGATCGCATAGAAATAGGCGCTGGTGTATTCACCCGTGTCAAACGACATCGCTTGCAGCGATTCGAGGGTAATGTCAACGCCCACGACACCCAGCACCGCACCGGAAGCGTCCTTCACCGGAACGGCAACGGAGGTCATAAGCACCGCCTGGCCGTCAATTTCGTACGCGAAGGGCTCCAGGATGACCTCCTGGCCGGAATCCCGGGCCAGCAGATAATAGTCCCCCGCGCCGGGCGTCTCGTAGTCCGCCAGCACCGTCTGTACGGTTTCCGTGCCCGACCAATACCAGTATGAAGCAAAGCGACCGGTCTGGTCCGCGCCGGCAGTACCTTTGAACTGCTCGTCCAATCCATCCAACGCATTGGGTTCAAAGCACGCCCAGATGCCCAGATATTCCGGATTCTCTTTCAGAGCGCCCTCCATCGCGGCATTGTAGACGGTTCGGCGCATCAGCGGCGCGAGTCGGCCGTTCGTTTCCATACTGCCAGCCAATGTTCGCGCCGTCTCGAGGGGAGTGGTCAGCTTCGCGAGAACCGTGGCGGCGTTCTTCTCCGCGAGGGATTGCAGTTGGCTGTTGGTGCTGGACTCGTTGGAACTGGACAGCGTAAAGATCATTACAAGAGCTGATGCCAAAAGTACGATCACCAAACCAAATGCTATCGACAATGTAAGTTTTGCGCCGAGGTTCAGTTTCCGTCCGCGTTTCATCTGCGTACCTCCATCGCTTCTGTAGCCCGCCCACACGCACGTCTTCAGCGACATCGGGCGGCCTCGAAAACCAAAATCCCAAATCCCAGTATGTGTTCGTGGGAAAAACGTATGTCGCCAAAGCTACACACAGATTATATCGGGTAAAACCTAGTTTATTTTAGGGGTTTTCGTTGTCGGCGGAGAATAATGCATGCGCGTGCACAGCGCAACGGTAATTTCGCAAGCACGAAACGACGGCACCTTTTCGCCATCCATTTTGTTACTTATCAAAAGCTCGTTTAAGCTGCTAAGTAATACATATAAAAGCGCCCGAGTGATGCGGGCGCTCAGACCATCGACAAAGTCTCCGCGGGGTTCAATCGTGCCCGGCGGCGTGTACGCCGGGCACGGGATACCGCCATCAGTGCAGACACTGGTGGCGGTATCCGTACCTTTAGTCAGTGGGCCGCCCGGAAATCCCGAAGGATTTCAGGCGCACGCAGGGTTTCCCCTTCGCATCAAAAACCCGCAGGGTTTTTTGATGCCTTGAGCGCCCGAGCGATGCGGGCGCTTTTAGGGATTGACACGCCGGATTTTACACCGTTCTTCAGCGCTTGGTGTTGGGGCCCAGCGCTTCCTTTTTGGCGTTGTGGTTCTGGTTCATCTTGTCGCCAGGGATGGACTCAATCGCGTTCTTCAGCTGCTTTTGCTTGTTGGGAACCTTGCCCTGTCCGTTATTTTTTTTCGCCAACCGCAATCACCTCGGGTTACAGTCTGCCACGCTGACATCGGTTTATGCGAGGATTTCGCCATTGGCATCTACCCAGCATTGGCGTATTGAGCAAAGGGTTGGATGCCGCCCCCAACAGGCATATTGGTGGCGGCATCCCGTTTTTCAGCATACACGCAGCCGGGAGCGATTGAAAACCCGCAGGGACTTTATCGATGGTCTGAACGCCGGGTTTAGGCGCTCTCACCGTTTCTCTAGTCCGCCGTGAAGTAGACCAGTCCGCCCCGCATGCGGGTGGAGAGATACCAAAGTTTCAGGTCAAAGCAATTCTCCTTGCCCTCGTCGCTGGCGCAAGCCATCAGGCTTCCCTCCTCCAAGTCGGCGCTGGTGATGGTGATCCAATGCCAGGCCTGCAGGTTCTTCACGCGTCCCCTGGTGAGGTTTAAAAAGGCTACGGGGCAGTCGGCGGCAAGGCCGGCGCGCACAAACTCAATTAGTTCGCTGACTGACGGGCGGCTTTTGTGCATGTTTCCGTGAACTTCAAACACGTGCGCCCTCAGGGGCACGCCCCGGCTTCGGGCAAAACCCTCCACGCCTTCCGTGAACATCTCCACCCGGTTGAGCCCCATGTTACCGGGCGTTACGAATTTGTACATTTCCTCCATATGGGCCGAGAACTGGCTTTTCAGCATGCCCTCGCCCGCGTACAATGCCCGCATTTCCGGCCGCGTCAGCGCCAGATATGCCGCCACGTTGGCCGCGCAGGTGGGGCCGCAGCCGGCCCGCCTGCGCCATTCGTCGGAATACCAGTCCTGGTCTCCGCCAAAGGTGGTGCGCCGCGTTTCTTCCTCCGTGATGGTCATCAGTTCGGGGTGCAGAATGGAAGCATTCATATGGTACCTCTTCTGTCCGGGTTTCTAATTGCAGTATAGCGCAGCGCGCGCGTTCATCCAAGCAAAGTTTTTGATCGGCGACGTTTATGCTATACCCCGTTTCCATCCTGTTGCACCATATGCCCCGGTGCACGATGATTCCATCTTCGGGTAGGAAGATGCCGTCTCCCAAAGCGTAAGCTCAGACCGCTTCCCGCTGCCACTTTCGATAGAGGTCCGCAATCACGCGCTCAATCGGTGCGCGGACGATCTCCGCGTCCACAATCCCCTCCTCCGCTGCCAGCGCGGCAAAAAGCCTTGCGGTAGGCATCTCGAGCGCATCGTATTCATACTCACAGGCCGCCCCCGTTTGGCTGAGCAGCTTCGCCCCCGGGATATCCGGCGCGCAGCCCCTCGTCTCCACCCTGAGGATGCGGCGGTCGCCCGCGACGCGCATGAGCTTCTGGTGATCCCCATCGAAGGCGAGCGTTCCCTTGTTGATCAGGATCAGGCGCTTCGCCATCTCGGTCAAGTCGTCCATGTCGTGGGAGGTGACGAGGATGGTCACCCCGCGTTCGGCGTTGATGTGCTTCAGAAAATCGATCATCTGCCGCTTGGCGAGCACGTCCAGACCCAGCGTCGGCTCATCCAGGAGAACCAGCTCCGGGGCGTGCAAAAGCATCAGCGCCAGGTTGGCTTTCATCCGCTGCCCCAGCGATAGCTCCCGCGCAAAGCTGTTCCAGAATTCGCCCAGCCCCAGGAGTTCCCGCAGCATGCCGAGGTTTTCCCGGTACATATCCTCCGGAACGTCCCAGACGACTTTTTTCCACTCGAACGATGCGCGCACCGGGTGATCCCACCAAAGCTCGCTTCGATTTCCAAACAGCACGCCCGCGCGCCGCATAAGCGGAATTCGGTGCTCGTCCGGCGCCATGCCGAAGGCGCGAACCTCGCCGGACTGGGGTACGAGCATCCCGGAGAGCAGCTTGAAGGTGGTGGATTTGCCCGCCCCGTTGGGCCCGGCGTAGGCGCAGAATTCACCCCTTTCAAGGGTGAAGGATACGTCGTCCAGCGCGTACACGCGCACGTCTTCGCGCCTGAAGAGCGACAGCGGCCGCTTCTGGTCGAAGTACTTTACCACATGCCGCATTTCAATTGCGGTGTCCGAGGTCGCGGTAGCGGTTGCAGCTATATTTCGCATAATGCCTCAATCCTCTCCTGAAAAAGTAGGTGGCGGCCGTAAGAAACGCCGCGGCCACGGCGAGGGGAAGCGCCAGGTACGGTCCCTTTTCAAGCCGCCCGAGGAGCGCCAGCGAAGGGATATAGGCCATGAGCCCCGCCGGAAAGACCGTGGTCAGCGCCGTCGCCGCCCAGAGGGGCAGTCCCGCGAGTGGGTACTTGCCCAGAAGGTTCGTCATGTTCAGCACCTGCGCGGAAAGCTCCTCACAGGCGACGGGCTTATAAAACGCGGCCGAGCCTGAAAGGTATCCGAGGCCGATCTTGATGCCCGCGTGGCAGGCGACGTAGAAGATGAGCGCCATGAACCAGACCGGCGTAACGGCAACCTTCAACCGGGCGCAGGCGATCCACGTGACGGCGATGCCCATCAGAAACCCGCTGGAGCCAGACACCGGCATGAACGCCTCCCCCATCAGCTGCATCCACAGCGGCCTCGGCTGGATCAGCATGTGGTCCACCTGCCCGCGCGCCACGCGGCGGCTGATGGCCAGTGCGTTGAACCCGCCGAACATCATGTAGGCAAAGCCGTCGGCCAATTGGAAAAAGCCCAGCATGAACAACACCTCGTCCGCGTTCAGCCCGCCCACGCCGCCAAAGCGCGCCGCGAGCAGCAGGACACCCGCCACCGACGCGATGTTGGCGATCAGTTCCGATGCCATGACGATCCCGCAGGTCGCCTTGTCCTGCAAAAACCAGTTCAAATCCATCCGGCCGTACAGCGCGTACAGCCTGAAAAGCTGTCGAATGTCAGCCGCCATAAGAAACCATCCTCTCCCTCGATTTTTTAAAGCCCCATACCGCCAGCGGCCAGAGCGCGAGGTTCCAAAAGACCTGCGCCGCCAGAATGCTCCCCGCCTCCTCCAACCCCGCGTACAGGGAGAGCGGCGCGCCCGCCAGCGTGCCGAAGGGCGTGAGCGCGAGGATGCGCCCGATGCCCCAGGGCAGCGCAGAAAACGGAATCAGCGCGCCGGTAAACAGCGCTGTCAGCGACTCCCGGAGGCTGTGCACCGGCCAGGCGAGGCTGCGAAGCCGTATCATGATGCAGGTGAACAGAAAATCCACCGCAAAACCCTGCGATACGGCAAGGGCCAGGGACGGCAGAAACCAGAGGTTTTTCGGCCGCATGTCCACGCCGCATGCGGCGGCGACGATGAGCGCCGGAACGGACAGAAGCGCAAGCTGTGTCGCCCAGCCGCCCATCGTATGGGCGATCAGCTGCCCGAACACGGAGGCGGGGCGCTGGTACATGGAGAGCATCGTACCGTCGTGCAGCCAGTCCGACGCGGGCGTGCGCACGTCCAGCATCGGCGCAAGCACGGTGGACAGTACGGTGTATACGGTCAGCTGCCCGAGTGTCAGCCCCTCCATGTCCACGCCGGCGAGGTACAGCGAGCGCCAGATCATCAGAAGCGCGCCCATTGCCGCCGCGCGCATCAGGTACTGCCCTGCGAGTTCCGCAAGGCCGAAGTAGCTTTTCTCAACCAGGCACATCCTGGCTGTCGCAAGGTATCGTTTCATCGCACATCTCCTCATCGTTTTCGGTATTCCGGAGCCATCGGCGGGCAAGCAAAAAGCGGCCTTCGCCGCTTCCAAAACACAAAAAAGCGGCCGCCCCTTCGGGCCGCCGCCGCAATCAAAGCCTAGAGAGCGCGCGCGGTGCCGGAAAAGGGCATAGCTATCCCGTCGCGCGCAGAAAAACCGAAAAATCCGCGAACACAGCTTACAAGATGCGCCATGAAGTCGCTCACGAGAAGCCCCCCTTTCTGGTTTTTCTAAATTATAGCATGCGCAGGCGGTTCGGTCAATCCCGAGTCCCTCAGCGCGCAGAGTTTTAATGAATAGCGCGTTTGGGTATGTGCTCCCGCCCGCTTTCAATGCCAAAGGCCGATAGCGCGGATTTCACAGCTTTCTCTTGCAGAAGAAACGCCAGAGGTATAAAAAAGGCGAGGCCACGAAGCGCCTCGCCTCAAAGCATCAAAAAACCCGCTGGTTTTTTGATGCGAAGGAAGAACCCCTGCGCGCGCCTGAAATTCTCTGGAATTTCCGGGCGGCGCACTGACCAAAGGTGTGGATAGCGCCACCAGTGTCTTAACTGGTGGCGCTATCCCGTGCCCGGCGTACACGCCGCCGGGCACGATTGAAACCCCGCGGAGACTTTGCAGATGGGCTAGGCGAAACCACGAAGCGCCTCGCCTTTTCTTCATTTTGCCACGCTGCGGATCCGTCAGCGCCTGGCGGCGACCCGGAGGGCGTTCTGCGGCTTTCGGGCCTGGATGCCCGACCAAGCGTGCAGAACCAGCGCCAGCGCGATGACGCCGTAGGTGATGAACACGCGGAAGTATTCGCCGATGGCCGCGTCGCCGAAGACGTTCTTTGCGGCGGGCGGCGCGACGAGGAACAACAGGTGGAAGAGCACGCAGCCCAGAATCGCCTGCGCATTGGTGGCGCGCACCAGCGAAGCGCCGCCCACCAGAATCGCCGCGCCCGCGTACAGGCCCACCTGCTCGTGGGCGCCATAGGTCTGGAACGCGCCCATGTTCTGCACGAAGATCAGCTGGCCCCAACCGGCGAGGACCGTCGAAAAGATGATCGCGGTCAGGCGCGTGCGGTTGACGTCAATACCCGAAGCGTTGGCGACGACGCGGCTCTGACCCACGGCCCGGAACTGCTGCCCCAGCCGCGTCTTCATGATGCCCACGTTGAACAGGCATAATAGCGCCACCGCGAGGATCGTGACCATCGGCACGGAGGTCAGCGCGAACATGTCCTTGATCGCCGGGATCTGGATCAGGCCGACGCATACCGCCGAGCCGACGAGGGTTGCGATAAAGCCCGAGCGCTTCATCCGCTTTGTCAGGAAGAAGACCAGCGCCACAGCCACCGCGATGGCGGCGAAGAAGTACACCGCCTTGTCAAACTCGCCCGCCTTGAACTTCCACAGCCCGTCCAGCGAGTTCTTGAGCCCGCCGGGCTTGGAAAGGTCCATCGTATTGGCGACACCGGTGGAGCCCTTGATGACGAGGCCGGGCGTGTTGAGCGGAATGATGTTCCCGAAAATGAACAGGAACAAAAGCTGGTAAACACCGTTTGCGAAGAAGCCCAGGATCATCGAGCCGATCATTTCCTGGCCCTTCATCTTGTTGAGCAGTTGGCCGATCAGGTAGCCGAAGAAGCCCGCGATCGGCACCGTCATCGCCGCCGCGACGAGAAAGCCCCAGATACCCGGAATGCCCCATTCCAGCACCCAAAGCATCGAGATCTGCGCGGCCATCGCGCCGATGGTGATGGCGAAGTTGATGCCCATGCCCGCGATGATGGGAATAATCAGCGCCAGTACGAGGAAGGCGTTGCGGTAGATGCGGGTCGAAAGCTCGAACACCACGGAGGACACCCGCTGGCCCGAGAGCATCAGGCACACCACGCACAGCGCCACAAACAAAATGGTGACCGCGTTTCGCTTCAGCGTGCCGCTCATGTCGAAATCTTTACGCACGGGATTCACCCCCCGATTTGGTGAGCGCATACAGGATGATCCCGTTGGAGATCAGGATGCGCATGGTCTCCGAAATGGTGGACTGGGGCACCAGCGCGTTGGCCACCGGCATGCCCAGCGTCAGGACGCCCTGGAACAGGAAGGTGCCGATCAGCACGTGACTGATCTTGGCGCGGCTCGTGGATGCGCCGCCGATCAGGATTGCGGAAGCCGCCACAAAGCCCATCTGCCGGGGTGCGTTGTACAGCTGCATGAAGCCATAGCTTTGCGAGTAGACCAGAATGCCCACCGCGCCCAGCACGGTCGAGAGCACCGTGCCGATCACGCGGGTCTTGTCCACGTTGATGCCGGAGGCCTCCGCAAAGCGCGGGTTGTTGCCACCGGCCTGCATCGCGATGCCCGTCTTGGAACGCATGAACAGGAAGACCAGAAGGCAGCACAGGCCCATGAACAGCAACAGCCCCGTCGGAATCCTGACCCCGCCCACCGTAAACGCCCAAAGGTCGTTCAGGATGTGCCGGAAGTAGTTGTTGAGGCCGGACGTCAATCGAAGGCCCGTGCCCAGCGGCCAGCGCAGCACCAGCGACTTGAACGGCAGCACCAGCCAGGCGATGCACATCAGCGAAACGACCGAGTAGCCCACGTAGGTGGTGACGGCCATTTCGTTGCCCTTGAGCCGGTTCAGCAGCAGGCCGTACAGCCAGCCCAGCACGGTCGCGATCACAACGCCCACCGCCACCGCGAAGAGGAAGCCTCCCCAGCCGCTCATGTTGAACTCGATGCACATGAGGCCACCGATGAGGCCGCCGATGATGCCGATCGGCAGACCCAGGTTGAGCGAGATGCCGCACTGAATGGCCGGAACCATCGCCAGAACCAGCACGCTGTTCATGCCCATGCGCACGATGGTGTTGGACAGAAGCGTCGCGATGGATAGGTCATACAGGACGCTCAAAACGCAGAGCAATACAAAGAACAGGCCGATAATCAGCCTCGGGATGCCGAGGGCCTTGCACAGCGCGGTCCAGAAGAAGAGGGCAAGCCCCAGGAGGATCAGCGCGATGCCAATGGTCAGCATATCGTCACCGTAGCGGATGATGCGGGCCTTCGTCAGGTTGTTGTCGCCCAGCGCCGCCAGACCGCCAGACTCCGCAAAGCGGTCAAACTGGCTGGCGTAGGTATCGCCGTCCTGATAAATCAGGTCGATAACGATTTTTTTGAGCGCGGTGAAGGAGTTTTCGTCCGTGCCCGCGTAGATCCGGTTGAGCTCGTCGGTCAGGACTCGGAAATCGTCGTCGATCGCGGCGTAGCGCGTGAGCATCTCCGGCGTCTCGACGAAACCGGACATGTCCACCTCGACCTCAGTTCCGAGATCGTCCATCGCCGGCTCCTCAAGCGCCCCTTCCCCATCGGCGGGCGCTTCCGCCGCAGCGACGGTCACGTCTTCGGCCTGCGCTTCCAATTCGGCCCTCTTCGCTTCGACGTAGGCGGCCTTGGCGCGGCTCTCCTCGACGCGGTAGTCGCGAACCGACAGCTCCACCTGGTCGATGGCGGCGTTCAGAGGCGCGGTATCGACGGTGGCGTAGTCCACCAGAGAATTCTTGGAATCGGCCCGCGCCTGCTCTTCGGCCTTGGCCACCGCATCGCGTATGGCGCTGATGCCGCCGCCCTCGGCCTTGACTTTGGCCCGCGCCACGTCCTTGGCGGCTTCGACGTAGGCCTCGACGGCGCCCTCGCCGGTGGTGGTGAGCACCGCACGGGCGCGCATGTCGGCGAGGATGGCCGTGCCTTCCCCGCTGCCGTGCAGATTGACGCCGTAGAAGCTGACCGCGATCATCGCCACGGCCAGCGCAACAATCACCCCTGAAACGATGCGCCGGGGCAAGCTGCCCGCGCTTTTTCGCTTAGCCATGCGCCGCTCCCTCCCTCTCCGGTTTAATGCCTGACATGGCCAGGCCGAAGTCCGCGTCGCTGGCGTCCGGCGGCAGGATGTCCACAACCGCTCCCTTGGACACGATGACGACCCGGTCGCAGATGGAGCGCAGCTCTTCGAGTTCCGAGGAGACCATGACGATGGAAATGCCCTGCTCGCGGTTGAGCCGGCGCAGCGTCTCCAGTACGATTTTCTTGGCGCCGATGTCGATGCCGCGGGTCGGCTCGGAGACGAAGAGGAATTTCGGTTTTAGAGCCAGTGCCCGCGCGATGCATACCTTCTGCTGGTTGCCGCCGGACAGCGTACCCGCGTGCTGCGTCGGCGACGTGCAGCGGATGTCCAGCTCCTTGATCATCCTGAGCGCGTTCTGGCGGATCTCCCGGCTGTTTTTCTGGGTCACGGGCCCGAAGCGCCGGAGGAATTCCCCCTTAACTTGAATGGCGCTGAAGACGATGTTGTCCTCGATGGACTGATCCAGAAGCAGCCCCACGCCGCGTCGGTCCTCCGAAACCATCGCGAGCCCGGCGTTCAGCGCGGCGCTCGGGTCCTGAAGCGGCAAGGGCTTTCCAAAGAAGGTGACCTCGCCTTCTGCGGGGTAGAGGCCCATCACACCGTTGGGGATGCCGATTTTCCCTTGCCCGGCCAGGCCGCCGATGCCCAGGATCTCCCCCTCGTGAACGTCAAGCGATACGGAATTCACCATCTCGCCCGGCATCTCGACGGCGAGATTTTTGAGCGACATCACAACCGGCGCGCTTTCCGTCCCCTTGCGGGCGTCGGCGCTGATCACGCCTTCGCCCTTGCGGCCGATCATCAGCTCCGCAAGCTCGATGATGTTGGTCTCGCTCTTTTTGCGGGTAGCGGCGAGCTTTCCGTCCCGGAGGATGGTGACGTTGTCACAAGCCGCGACCACCTCCGCCAACCGGTGGGTAATGAATATGATCGCGATGCCGCGCGCGGCGATGGAGCGCATCACCTCGATCAGCTGATCGGCTGCGCTCTCCGTCAGAACGGCGGTGGGTTCGTCAAAGACCAGCAGCTTCACGCCCTGCTTGTCAATCTCGCGTGCGATCTCGACAAACTGCTTATAGCCGACCGGGAGTCCCTGTACCAACGTATATTCTTCAATGCCCATGCCGACGCTGTCCAGCGCCTTGCGCGCATCGGCCGCCATCGCCTTCATGTCGAGCGTCTCGTAATTGCGCCCGAAAATCCGGCTGGCGAGGTTGGGCTTGGTGATTTCGCGATTGAGCTTGATGTTCTCGGTGATGGAAAACGTGTTCAAGAGCATGAATTCCTGGTGAACCATGCCGATGCCCTTGCGCATCGCGTCCTGAGGAGAAGCAATGTTGACCGGCTCGCCATCCAGAAGCACCTGGCCCTGGAAGCCGCCGGTCTCGTGAATGCCCGGCATGCCGAACAACACGTTCATGAGGGTGGATTTGCCTGCGCCGTTCTCGCCGAGCAGCGCATGGATCTCTCCAGGCCTGATCTTCAGCGTGACGCCGTCAAGCACCTTCGTCTCGCCGTAGATCTTGGAGATGTTGTTCATTTCCAGTATGTACTCAGCACCCAATCGTATAGCCCCCTTCGTCATAGGGAAAGCCGGCCTTGAGCGGCGCGGGGCCAGGATCGGCCGGGTTGGCGCCGCGCCGCCTAGTCAACGCACCGCGGCTCGTCCCTTGCGGGACGAGCCGCCGCGTCTTACCCAACTGTGTTACAGGTAATCCGCAAAGTTGACCGGCGCGAGAAGCATCATGTAGTAGTTCGCGAACTCGGTACCCTCCGCGTTGGAATAGGTGTCGATGCTGGCGCCCGGGACTTGCTCGTTGAGCAGCTTCTCAAGGGCGGCCTTGTCGTTGCGCTCGGTGATTTCGCCGTTGATCCAGGCACGGGCATAGTCGACGCCCACGGCGATTTCAGCCATGGCGATCGGGGCAGCCCAGGTGCTGAAGCGGCCAACCGCGTCTTTCTCCTGGAGCTTCTCGGCGATGGCCTTCAGCGCGGCGCTGTCGTCGCCGCCAAGCTCAAGCTCGAGGCCGAGGACGGCCGGGAACGCATGGTACGGGCTCGGGCAGCAGGGCTGCGGATAGTAGGCGTTGGGCTGCGCGAGAACCGCGGTCTGGAGCGGCTCCTGCATGCCGCAGTTGGTGCAGAAGAAGGCGACCTTCTTGCCTTCGTACTTGGCCATCTGCTGCGGAACGTCCTCCAGGATGAACTGCTGGGACGCGGACATGCCGGCCTCGGCGGTCGGGTCGGGCGCGGTCACGTCGACGAACTCGATGCCCAGCGCCTCGGCGTTCTTCTTGAACAGCTCATGGCGCCCGACGATCAGCTCCATCGCCATGTGGCGGGGGAACGAATAGTGGATGAACACGTCGATGCCCCAGTTGGCGCAGGTTTCCATGATGGTGTCGCCCTGGCCGATCTCGTCAGCGTACAGCAGGATGTCGGCGGAGGCGCTGATGGCGGCGGGGTCTTCCTGCGGGGTGCCGGCGATCAGGAGGATGTCGTCGCGGCCCATCTCGCGGATCTTGTCAAAACCGGCCTTGGCACCCGGAACGGCCTGGCACATGATGATCGCCTTGACCTCGGGATCCGCGGCGAATGCCGTCAGCTTGGAAACGGTGGTCTCCATCTCAGCCATGAAGGCGTCGGGGTAGGTGTCGGTAATGATGTGGTCCGGATCCTCGTTCTGCGCCCTCTGCGCAGCGCGGAACTCTTCTTCGTTCTGCGAAGTGGTGCCGGTCAGGATGGCGATCTTATAATTGCCCTCGGCCAGCGCGGAAACGCCCATGCCCAGAACCATCATAAGAACGAGCAGCATTGCCAACGTCTTCTTCATGTGGTCATACCCTCCATTTATTTCTTTGGCGCCTCCATATCTAGCAGCCCCGAGGGGCTGAACATGGCCAGAAAAAGTGAGTACCGAATTTGGTGAGCTTTGTGGACATGAAAGCTTTAAAAGAATAAAACGATTATATCACTCCGCAAACCCTTTTGCAAGCGGAATTTGAATCAGGTATTGTCGAATCCTGCAAAATCCAGAGGGAATTTCACCGAATGCGCATTTTTTTCACCGTTGACTATATTTCAGAAGCGTTTCGCTGTGGGCTTTTCATTCAATACATGCGCATGCGCGCCCTTTCGCCGAGAAGGGGTGCGTGTATCCGGGGCCGCTAAGCCGCGGGGCCCGAAGCGAACCATATCTTTCTGTGCTCGCGCTGAGACCAGGAGGCCACGCCGCCGATGCCGTCCGCCACGAAATCGAAAGCGCATCTTCAAAAGCGGATTCCTTCGTTCCGTACAGTATTGACAAGGGGTTTCAACGCCGCTATATTATACGTATATTCTCTAAACATTTTTGTAATTTTCCATTATCATTGCGCTCAAGTGCTTTCTCGACATGGTTTGCGCACGCCGAATTCCCGGCTTGGTTCGCGTCCTTGCGCGGATTCCTTCTGCCATTCAAATCGGTATACGCCGGGAACCCCGAAAGGAAGAGGAATATGCGACGACACTTGAGAAACATTCGGTGGACTGCCATCCCCGCGCTCTTTCTTGCGGCGCTTTACGCCTGCACGCTGTCAGGAGGCACCCCAACACAGCCCGCGTCCACCTCCAACGCAACCATTCGCCCGGAACGGGTGATTTACCAGGTGGACGAGTATTACCCTCCCTACACGTTCAAGAGCAACGAATACCTGTACGGATTCGACCCTTATCTGACCAACTTCATCTTCCAATCGGAGAAATATCTCCTTCGTTATTCCACAGATACCTGGGACAGGGTATACGCGCGCCTTGTAAGCGGCGAAATCGACTTGGCGGGCATCATCGCAATTACGGACGAACGCAAAAACGACGTTCTGTTTTCAAAACCCCTGTTCAACTCACACATTTCCGTTTACACGCTAAAAACGGTCAACGACATCAGCCTGTCCGATCTTGACGGCCTCAGCGTCGGCGTCAAAAAAGGATATTACCCCGAGAGCATTCTGAAGGACGAACTGGGAATTCAGGATTACTACGCCTACGACGACGTCCTCGACGCGGTGGTGGATCTTCTGTCCGGGAAAATTGACGCGATATTTGAAAACCAACAGTACATGGACCACGTCTTGATCCAGAACAGCCTGAAAGGCAAAATCGTCGCCCAGATCACCAACCTTTTCCCCCGGGCACACGCCTACGCCATCAGCAAAAAGCGTCCCGAGCTTGTGGAATACATGAACGGGCGCATCGACGCGCTGGTGTCAAGCGGCGTTTTTGAGGAGATTTACGTCAAGTATTTTTATGGCCATTCGGACGGCTACACCGCTTCCGAGAACAGGAAGGCGCTCGTTTACGCGCTGTCCGCGGTGGCGGCCATTGCCGGCATCATCATCCTGCTCAGATCAATCATCCGAAGCCTGGAGCGGAAACTGAGCGCGAGCATGGCAAAGCTCGAGTATGCCAACGCGGAACTTGCCGAGGCCAACGAAGCGCTGCGCGCGAAGTATGATGAAATACGCACGCTCGCGTATACAAACCCGGTTACCGGGCTTCCCAACAAAAGCGAATTCAGAAGGGTTATCCAGCGGTACATTGACGAGGGCAGGCCGGAAGGCTTCACGATCCTGTATCTGGATCTCGACAATTTCAAGGACATCAACGACGCCTACGGCCATGCCGTCGGCGATGAACTGCTCAAGGTGGTCAGCGAGCGGCTCAGGCAATGCCCCATTCCCGAAAGCAGCATGTACAACCTGGGCAGCGATGAGTTCGCCGTGCTTCTGTTCTCGGTCAGCCCGGAAAGCGTCGGCGAGAAGGCCGACGAAATGATCCGAAGGATCGAGGAGCCCCTCAGCGTCGGCGGCAACACGCTGCACATTTCGGCGAGCATGGGCATCGTAAGCTATCCGGAGCATGGCGAGGACTTCGATGAGCTGCTCAAAAACGCCGACTCGGCCATGTACCGGGCAAAGTTTAATGGAAGCGGCACCTACACTTTTTTCAGCGCGGAGATTGGCAGCGCGGTAGCGGAAAGAACCAAAATGCAGAACAACCTGCGCCAAGCGCTGGCGAAGAACGAATTTCAGCTCTACTATCAGCCGCAGACATCGGCCAGCGGCGACACGCTCTACGGCTTTGAGGCGCTGCTGCGATGGAACAGCGCGGACATGGGCGTCGTCGCCCCAGGCGCGTTTATTCACGAAGCGGAAGAGAGCCGGTTGATCATCCCCATCGGGCAATGGGTTCTCACGGCGGCGTGCGAATTCATCCGGCGTCTCAACGGCGTTTTCGGCACGAGGTATTTCGTATCGGTCAACGTGTCGGTCATACAGCTTCTGCAGGAGGATTACGTGGACGCGGTGCTTGGAACCCTTCGCGAAACCGGGCTGAAGCCGGAGCTGCTCGAACTGGAAATCACGGAATCCTGCCTGCTGTTCGAAACGGATTTGGTGATAGAAAAACTTCGAAAGCTGAGCGAGGCCGGCGTAGGCATCGCGCTGGACGACTTTGGCACCGGTTACTCCTCTCTTCGCTATCTGAGGGATCTGCCGGCCAATACCCTCAAGATCGACCGATCGTTTCTCAACACCATCGCCAGTGAGAAGGGCAAATCCCTCCTCGACGCCATCATTTCCATCGGCCATTCGCTGGGGATGTCGCTGGTAGCAGAGGGCGTTGAGACCGCGCAGCAGTTGGCATCCGCGAGCGGCGTGAACTGTGACCGAATCCAGGGCTATCTCATCGCCAGGCCCATGCCCGAAGACAACGTCGCAGTCTTTATCAAGGGCAGTCGGGCCGGTTCAGGCGGCGCGTAACGCAAAACCCCCGCGGGGGTTCAAGGCATCAAAAACCCTGCTGGTTTTTGATGCGAAGGGGAAACCCTGCGTGCGCCTCAAATCCTTCGGGATTTCCAGGCGGCCCACTGACCTAAGGTGCGGATGGCGCCACCAGTTTGCGTACTGGTGGCGCCATCCCGTTCCCGGCGTACATGCCGCCGGGGACGATTGAAACCCACGAAGACTTTGTTGATGGTCTGGGCCGGGTTCGCCGACCCGGCCTTTTTTGCTAACCGGTCACAGATGGCGGATGCTTCAGACCAATTCCTGCGGGCAGAAGCCCTGAATCACGTTCAGAAAAACCCCCACCAGCTCGGGGTCAAACTGCGTTCCGGCACACCGGTCAATCTCGAGAATCGCCCGTTCGCAGGACACCGCCGGCCGGTACGGCCGGTCGTTTGTCATCGCGTCAAAGGTGTCCGCGATGGCTAAAATCCGGCATTCCACAGGGATCTCATCGCCCTTCAGTCCGAGCGGATACCCGCCGCCATCCCAGCGCTCGTGGTGCTTCAGGATAAGGTGTGCGATATCCCGGATGTCGGCCGCCTCCAGCGCAATCCGCTCGCCGATGGACGAATGCGTTCGCATGACCTTCCACTCCGTCTCCGTCAGCAGCGCCGGTTTTTTCAAAATGCTGTCCGGAATCCCGATTTTTCCGATATCGTGAAACCGCGTCAGAAGAATCAGCTTGTCCAGCCTGTCGCGGTGCAGCGAAAGCGCCTCGCCGATCCGGGTGACCAGCGCCTCCATGCGCATGACGTGCCCTTCGACCACATAGTCCTTTGCTTCAAGCGCCTTCATAAACGAACTGACGAACGCGCTTCGGATGCTCTCTTTTTTCAGGAGCTTGTTCTGATACATGTTGTTGTCGGCGATTTGAAACATGTGCTCCATGTTGACGATTCCGCCGTTATGAAAGGCATAGCCGTAGGAAAGGGACAGGCCTTCGGCGCTCCCCAGGCTGTACTGCTCCGCCGCCTCCGCCAGTCGCTCCAGCAGGGTCTCGATTTCGTCCTCGTCCATGCCCTCCAGAATAACGCCAAACTCGTCGCCGCCGATGCGGGCCACATGCCCGTGCGCGCCGAATACCGCCTCTATGATGCGCGCCGCCGCGACGATCATCTGATCGCCCGCCAGGTGCCCAAGGGTATCGTTGATGAATTTCAGGCCGTTGACGTCGATCGACAGCATGCTGATGCGCTGAAGCTCTCTGCCGTTGAAAGCGCGCATTTTTTCCTCAAAGCTCCTCCGGTTGGGAATTCTTGTCAGCCCGTCTTGCTCCGCCATTTCAACCAGCCTGCGCTGCAGCTTAATCCGGTCGGTCATGTTCCGGATCATAATCAGGATCTCATCGCTGTTCACCCTCTGCATGCGGGCCTCAAAGAAATAGGTTGCGCCGTTTTTCTCCAATTGAAATTCGTTGGTGTAAAAGGATTCGGAGCGGATGGCCTCGAGCACGTTTCTCTTCAGGACCCGCATCAGGTCGGGATTTGACAGGAAGTCGGACATCGCGTTGTCCTGCTTTCGGGCAGACAGCGAAAAAGACGAGATGTTGCCTTCCAGATCGCCGACCAGAAGAAGGTCGGGAATCGTCGAGATCAGCGCCTCATTCCGGGCGTTGATCCGCTCCAGATCCAGAATTTTTTTCTGCAGCTCCGGATAGTAGTTTTTCCGGAATGATTCCTGCCCGAGTCCGATGATGTCGTCACGAGAGAACGCTTTTCTATCTTCTCTGCCTGAGGATGGTCGCATAGACGCCCCGCACCTCCTCCCGGCTGAGCGGTTTCGGGTTCGTCACCATGCAGGGGTCGTTCAGCGCCCCCTCGGCCAGCGTATCGAGCAGGGCTTCATCCAGTATGGGTACTTCCGCATAATCACAAATGCCGAGTCTGCGGCGCAGCGCGCCGATTCTATCCAGCAGGGCACCTTTTACGTCGTCATCCCCGCGGTCCTGAACCGGCACCTCCATCCGCGCCGCGATCTCGCGGTACCGGCCTTTCGCCGTATCAAAGTTGAGGGCAATCACATGCTCCAGAAGAATGCTGTTGCATTCGCCGTGCGGCATATCCAAAAATCCGCCGAGGCTGTGGGCCATCGCGTGGACCGCCCCCAGACTCGCATTTGAAAAAGCGAGCCCCGCCTGCAGGCAGCCGTGCATCATGCGGTTCAGCACGTCGATGTCGCGGTCGGGGCGCACGGCCTTTTCGATCGTCTCAGAGATGGTATGGATCGCATCAAGCGCATGGACGTCCGTCAGATGGGAGTGGGCGTTTGAAACATACGCCTCGATGGCGTGTGTCAGCGCATCCATCCCGGTACACGCCGTCAGGTACATGTCCATCGTCGTGAGCGGAACGGGGTCGATCAGGGCCAGGTCCGGAACCACCTTCTTGCTGATGATCGCCTTTTTAACCATGCTCTCCGAATCGCGAATGATGGCGAACTGCGAAACATCCGCGGCGGCTCCCGCCGTCGTCGGAATGCAGATGAGCGGCGGGCCGGGAATGTCCACCTCGTCCACGCCCTCGTAGTCCAGAATCGACCCGCCGTTTGACGAGACGATGCTGATTCCCTTCGCGCAGTCGATGGGGCTTCCGCCCCCAACGGCGATGATCAGGTCGCATTTTTGAGTCAGGAACAGTTCGGCGCCCCGCATGACATCGCGGTCACGCGGATTCGAGGTCGTTTCATCAAAAACGAAGGTCGCCTCGCAGGATTCCTCGATGACCCGCAGAACCTCCCGAAACCAGGGCAGACCGGAGACGGTCCTGTCCGTTACAACCATTGGCTTTTTTGCGGCAAAATGAGCGATATACCTGCCGACCAGCAGCCTTGCGCCCAGTCCTGTGATGATCTCCGGCGCAACAAATTTCCTCAGTTCAAGCATCATGCTCGCTTCCATTGTTACCCCTCCACCACGTTTTTGCCGCATGTGTGTTGCGTCGAAAAACCGAAACGGCGCCATTTGTTTACATGCTACACGCACTATTTCGACGGAAATGTCATTTTATTTATCTTCGGACTTATTAAGTGTTTAGGGAATCCTTTACAACAGAGTTACCCTGAGGGCGCGCATGACGCGGGATACGCGTGCGTTGGCGGCGTGCCGCTCCGAGCTCTCGCCCGCCTTTTTGGAAGCGCAGGCCTGGCTTTCCACGCGAAAGCAGCTTTTGATGTAACGCCCATTCTGTATCTGACCGCCTGCGCGGAGCCGGATCCGGCTTTTGATGTAACGGGCGAAGGGCCCGCCTCTGCCGCACGCTCTCAAGAAAGCGCGTTGTATAGCGGAGCGTCTGGGTCGGACAGGCATCCACGCAGTGACCGCAGCCCACGCATCGGCTGTGACGCAGCGGGTCTCCCTGTATGGCGGCGGCTTTTACGTCAATGGCCATCGGGCAGACCTCGGCACACCGTCCGCACTGAACGCAACGGGTCTCTTTGGTTTCGATCCGCTGCCCGCCCAGCCGCGCAAGGCCCGACAGCACCGTGCCCAGCGGGCAGTAGTAGCAGTATCCCCGCCCGATGAACGCCACCCAGAAGAACATCGCCATCAGAAGCTCCCCGGCGAGGTACACATAAGTCTCCGCCTTCGAGAAAGCAGCCCGGGCGGCGGCGGGCGTCAGGCCCAGGAGCGAGGCCAGCCACCACAGCGTAAACAGGACCGCGGCTGCAAGAAACCCCCAGCGGGCTATGGTCAGAGCGGCAATCTGCCGCGCGCCGGGCTTATACTTATGCCCCGTAAGCGGAATCGCGGGGTCGAACACTTCGGCGGCAAAGCCGTTAAACAGGCAAAGCATCGAGCATTGCAGCCTGCGCCCGAAGAGCAGCGTCCCCAGAAACACGAAGGCCGTCGCGGCCGCGTAAAACGCCAACACGCCCGTGACCCCCGCCGCGCCCCACACCGGGAAGCGGCTCAGCCAGAAGGCTGAGCCCTCGTCCAGCAGCTGCAGCGGCGTGGTCGTCCAGGGCAGCGGCATGGTGAAAAAGTACCACTCATAGTTTCCGCTGAGAAGCGGCAGCGCCACATGCACCACGAGCGCCGCCACGATAAACCCCACCAGGTTCATCCTCCTGAGCGCCGTCCTCCCTGACCGGCCCGTGATGCGGATCGTCAGGAAGCTGGCCGCCAGGATGAATGCGGTCTTCACCCAGTTTTCATAGAAATGCCAGAACCAGGTTAGAAACTGCGCGGTTTTGGCGTCCGCCCTGGGTGCGAGGCCATAGTTAAGCCCTGCGATCACCACGCACAGCGCGATGTACACCCATAAAATTGACTTCAGGAGCTTCTTCTCGATCGATACCGCCTTCAAGCGCATCACCCATTTCAATGGTATGCGGCGGGGCAAACGCAAACCCCGCCGCTTGTTGGCACCAAATCCCCCGAGCCTTCATGCCCGAGCAGACGCAACCTAAAGCAGATCACATTCCAAAATCCGATCGCGCGGGGCGTATCCCGGCCGGTTCATAGCCCCAAAGAAGTACCGTCGGTCGCTCCCGCAGCGCTTTCAGGCCGCTGAACTCGCGCGGGCCTTCGTCATTCCATAGATGGTGAACACTTCCGCAGCCGCGTAGATCGCGAGGCATGCGATCACCGTCCCGATCACCGCGGGGTATGCCCCCGCAAAGGCAGTCGGCGAAACATGCTTGATCAGAATGCCCGTGTACGCCCAGATCAGCACCAGGCCGTAGGCGACGTCCCTTCTTAAAACCATGGTCGCCGTTCCAATGGCCATCGCGACCACCAGAATGACGATCATCCACGCCTCCTCCGACCAGCCGAACCGATCCCAGCCAACCTTTACCAGAAGCGCCGTGACGTTTGCGACGGTCGCCACCGTGATCCACCCGAAATACAGGCTGAAGGGCAGCCGGTAGAGCACTTTTTCACTGCCGCCGAGCCGCTCCCTGTCCAGGGCCAGGTTGATGACGATCAGGCTTATCAGGATCGCCAGCATCATCACCAGCGACAGCCCGATGTTGCCATAGTGCCACGAAAAAATCCATGCGATGTTGGCCAGCGAGGAGATGATAAAGACCACCCTCACCTTGTCCAGCGACTGGCACTCCGCGCCCCGCCTGCCGAACCCAAATTGATAGAACGTAAAAGCGGCGAGCGAGAGATAGATCAGCCCCCAGATCGAAAAGGTCAGCCCGGCGGGGGCAAACAGGTTGGGCATTGAGTCGGATACCTGGCCCGGGGTAACGCCGTTGATCGGCAGCAGCTGCGCCAGATAGTTCACAACGACCATGGCGACAAAGGCAATTGCGACGGCGAGCTTGAGGGGCAGCTTTTCTCTCCAGGTTTCCATTGTGTTCACCCTCTCTCAATATTTACGGATATTTACGCACATTACATACCACGCACCGGCCCGTTCGCAACGCTTTCGAAATGTAAAATCCGCAGCGGATGCCAAAAAGACCGCTCGTACGCTTACGCCGAACTCTTCACTCGGGATTCCGGCGATCCCGCCACCGCACGCGCAAAAAACCCGTGGCAAAACATCCGTCCAGTTCAATTCAGGCGCCCATTCGGCCGTCCGCGCTTGTCGGATTGACAGAACCAGGCGCTTCGGCTACACTAGTGCTGCATGAACCCGCCGCACCTTACTGAGCGGTCGCCGCGGCCCAACACCGTCGCATAGACCCCGCGTTGCCGCTAATTTGTCTCGCCGAAAACACCAGGGGCGATTTTTTCCGTGACAGCTCCGCGTTTTCAGGGTATATCATTCTTGGCCATCCCCTATTCGGACTGGAAAGGACGTATCGCTTTGCTGCAGAACATTGAAAAAGGCGAGGGCCAGTCCCTGCTCATGATGATATTCGGCGGTACGGGGGATTTGACCCACCGCAAGCTGTTGCCCGCGCTTTACCACCTGCTGGCGGACGGCAGCCTGCCGCGGGAAACCTCCATCATCTGCATCGGCCGCAAGTCCATCGACAATGAGCGCTACCGCGAGCAAGCCCGATCATCCATCGCAGCCTACTCGCGCACCGGGGTGGATGAGGCGCATCTGGCCAATTTCCTCCGCCATGTGCACTACCGTCAGATGGAGTTCATAAGCCAGCCCGAAAGTTATCGAGACCTTCAGAAATGGCTGGCGCACAACGAGGCGCTCCGCGCGCCCTCGGTACGGCTATTCTTTCTGGCTGTGGGTCCGGAGCACTTCGGCCCCATCGTCAGACACCTGAGCGCGCACAGACTGGTGGAAAAGGGCAACCCCGCCCACCGCGTCATGATTGAAAAGCCCTTTGGCCAGGATCTTTCCACCGCCCGCGCCCTCAACGACACCATCTCTCAGGCGCTGGAGGAAAGCCAAGTTTACCGGATCGATCACTACCTGGGCAAGGAGATGATCCGCAATATCCTGGCCATACGCTTTGGCAACTCCCTCTTCGAGCCGCTGTGGAACCACCACTTCATCGACAACATCCAGATTACATCCACCGAGACCCTGGGCGTGGAGGCGCGGGGCGACTACTATGAGCGGTCCGGCATCCTCCGGGACATGCTGCAAAACCACCTCCTGCAGATGCTCGCCCTCATCACCATGGAGCCGCCGGTCGACCTGATGCCTGAATCCGTGCGCGATGAAAAGGTCAAGGTGCTGCGCTCCCTGCGAGGTTTCGACAAGGTTTCTTCCTGCGACAGGATTGTGATGGGTCAATATGACCGGGGCATCGTCCGCGGCGTGGAGGTAAACGCCTACCGGGAGGAGGACAAGGTGGCCCCCGATTCCCATGTCCCCACCTACATCGCCCTGAGGGCCAGCGTGGACAACTTCCGCTGGGGCGGGGTACCCATCTACATCCGCTCGGGCAAGCGCCTCAACAGGGGCTGCACGCAGATCGTCGTTGAGTTCAAGCGCCTTGCCGGGATCAGCGCCTACCCCGAGTTTGAAGGCCAACCGCCCAACCTGCTCGTCATCCAGGTGCAGCCCGCCGAGGGAATGTACTTTCAGATCAACGCGAAGCGTCCGGGCAATGAGTTTCGGATGGAGCGCGTGGAACTCAACTATTCCCAAAGCAGCCGCTATCAGGGCAACGTGCCAGAAGCCTACGAGCAGCTCATTCTGGAGGCGCTGCGCGCCAACTCTTCGCTCTTCACCCGCTGGGACGAGCTGGAGCATTCCTGGCGCTTCATTGAGAGCATGGAGCATAACCGCGACCTGTGCTTCAGCCAGTTTTTCGGCTACCCCGCCGGATCCCGCGGGCCCGAAGCCGCCGACCGGATGCTGGCCCTTGACGGCCGCCACTGGTGGGACATCATAGAAACCGGAGAATAAACGAACGGGAGGACTCTATGCGCATTATCGACATTTCCATGACGATCAGCGGCGATATGCCCGTTTATCGAAATGCCCCCGCCAAGCGCCCCATCCATACGGTGGAGCGCAGCATACCGCCCGACAGCATCAACGAGTCCCAACTGTCCCTCAACCTCCACACCGGCACGCATCTCGATTCGCCCTTCCATATGCTAAGGGACGGCTGGGCCACCGAGTTTTTGCCGCTTGAGCGCCTGATAACGGCCTGCCGCGTGCTGGATTTGACGCATGTGGCGGAGAAGATCACCCGCGAAGACCTGACCGATCTGGGCATCCAAAGGGGGGACTTTCTTCTGCTGAAGACGAGCAACTCCGCGCACGATGGGTGGCGGGATGCGTTTGTGTACCTTGAAAAGAGCGGCGCGGAGTACCTGGCGTCCGTTGGCATCAGCGGCGTGGGCACCGACGCCCTCGGCATCGAGCGCGCCCAGCCCGGACACGAGACGCACATCGCCCTGTTGGAAAACGAGATCATCATTCTGGAAGGGCTCAGGCTTAGAGATGTGGACGCGGGGCGTTATCTGCTCATCGCGCTGCCGGTGAAGATCGCCCGCGCGGACGGCGCACCCACGCGGGCCGTGCTGGTTCAGGGAGAGCTGCCCGCGGTGTAGGCAGGTCCGGCGCCGCCCTGGGACGCGGAGGCGACCCTGCATTCGCAAGGGCAAAAGCGTATGATCGGATCGGTCTTTTTGCCGCCCCTTCGTTCAGACGCATGCGTCACCCGGAAACTGGCGATTGATTTTCGGTTAATTTTTGATATAATGAATATAACCCACGTTCGCCAGCCCGGTTGAACCAACAAAGGAGGCGCTGAAATGATCGAGACTTCTCCGACGCCCGCAGTACCGAACCTGAGCACCTTCGCCCCCGATACGCTCTTTGGCGCGCTGGATCCGCAGTACTTTGCGATCACCGCCTTGGTCGCGCTCTTTTCCATCCTGCTCGCCTGCGCGTTCTGGGGCCTGGTCACGAGAAAGCTCGCCAAGCGGAAGGGATACCGAGGTTATTTCTGGACGGGCTTCTTCCTCTGGATGATCGGGCTGATCTACGTCGTCGGCCTCCCCCTCTCCGAAGAAAAGCGCTATGCCGACATGAAGAGGCTCGCGCAGTACATGATCCGCGCGGGCGGCCGATAGGCGCGAAAATCCCGCAAACGTTCAGGCCCGACGCTTTCGCGCCGGGCCCAGCCTATCGAAAAAGACAAAACGAGGGAAAAGAGGAGCAGACTGAGAAAGGGAGAAGAGCAAGCCGTTCCGGCTTAAGGGGTATCGGGGACCGCATCCCCCGGATAAAGGCAGCCGTAGAGCGGCATGTACGGTCGCAGGCTGCATTCCTTTTCACATGCAAGTACGGCCGTGAATCGTAGATTCACAGGACTTGCTTTTCGCTGTCAAAACACGCAGTATTTTGACAGCATGAGGCCCGGCGCTTAAGAGCGCCGGGCCTGTCACATCCATCAACAGCACCCCGCAGGGTTTTTCAAAATGTACTGAGTCGAAATCTTGTGCGGGCTCAGGCCGGGCGCATCGAACGAAGCGCGCGCAGAAGAAGCGCTTCCAGCCGCGCGGTCAACGCCTCCGGCTCGAGACTTGGGCGCATATAGCGGTGCGGGCCGCCCGCCTCGGGCGCAAAGAGCGTCGCGCCATGTTCATCCACGTCCACCCTGCCGGTGCCGGAGAGCGGCATCAGGCGCCCGTCCTCCTCAAACGCCGCCAGTACCGTGAGGAGATCCCAACTGGGCCTGAGCATCCCGCCGTTTGTATGGATCCTGTAGGCCATCGACACCGGATTGTCCGGATAATCCACAAGCGCCGCGCCGGTCAGGATATGTTCGCCCGCCTCGAAGGGACAGAAGAGGATGGGCGTCGGCCAATGCCGCGCGACGTAGTGCGCCGCGGGAATGTCTTGCTCCACATTCCACTCCACAAACCCGCTCTCCGGCGTGAAACTGCCCGCCATCGCAATCAGCCTCTCCACCTTTTGCGCGATCAACCGCGCCGCAGCCCTGTCGCACAGATAGGCGGCGAGGTTGTTGAGCGGCCCGATGGCGATGACCGTCACCGAGCTGTCTTCCGCCTTTTCAAGCGCCTCGCGGAACACCCGAACCGCTTCCGGCTGGGGCGCGCCCTGGGGATAATCGTTCGGGAACGCCTTTGCCACCTCCGGCGTGTAGCGCAGCGCGTCGCCGCCGGCGAGAAAGCCGGAATCCGCGCAGGTGCCGAGCGGAACGCGAATGCCAAAGAGCCGGTTGATCGCGGAGATCGTCGGCAGGCCGTAGGGGCTTCCCGTGCAATGGGTGACGGCGAGGAGCTCGCACGCCCCTTCCAAGCAAAATTGATCGAGTATCGCAAGCGCGCCGGCATCGTCGCAATCCGGGCCGATGTCGGTATCCAAAATCACAGGCATTTTCCGCATGTTCAGTTTCCCCTTCCGATCCTGTACTCCCGCGGACTGACGCCGTAGAATTTTTTGAAGACGTTGCTCAGGTAGCTGGCCTCTCCAAACCCGGTGCGTTCCGCGATTTCGTAGAGTTTCAGATCCGTGCCGCTCAGCAGTTCCGCCGCGGCCTTCAGGCGCGCGCCGGTCACATAGTCCTGGTAGTTGACGCCGGTCTGCTGCTTGAACAGCCTGCTGACCTGAAATTTATTGATAAAGAACTTCTGCGCCACGGCCTCCTGGGACAGATCCTCGGCGTAGTGCTCGTCGATGTAGCGCCGAATGGCCTTGACGACCTCCTCGTCGCTGTCGGACGCGGGCTCGGAATAGATCAGCGCCGGGTTTTCCCGAAGCACCGCATCCCGGATGGCCGCCAGTTTCTCCGAAAGCTCTCTCGGGTCGATGGGCTTCAGGATGTAATCCGCTACGCCGAATTTCAGCGCCTGCCGTGCGTATTCGAATTCACCATAGGCGCTCAGGAGCAGCGTTCGCGGCATGGGCGCCTTCGTCTCGCTGATTTTTTTGAGCAGGCCAAACCCGTCCAGCACGGGCATCTGGATGTCCAACACCATGATCTCCGGCCGCGCGGACAGAATCATCCGGTAGGCCTCGCTGCCGTTTTCGGCGTGGAGCATTCTCTCAAAGCCCAGCTCGGAAAGGTCCAGCGCCTTTTCTATATACAGGTGTACCGACTGCTGGTCGTCCACGATCAGAAGTTTCATGGCTCATCCTCCGTCCTGCGCGGCATCACGAGCGTCACCGCCGTGCCCTCGCCTTCCCGGGATTCGATGTCGATCCGGCAATCGCCCTTTGCTGCGATGTTCATCCGCGTGTATACGTTGCCAAGTCCCAGCCCCGCGCCGCCCGCCCGCGGCTCCGAAAGGCCGCGCGTGACCTCCTGAAGGCGCTCCGGCGTCATGCCGCGCCCGTTGTCCCGGATGTGGATGACCAGCCTGTCCCCCTCTTCCCGGGCGGAAATCTCGATCAGCGCGTGCTTGGGGTCGTCCAAAAACGCGTGCTTCAGGCAGTTCTCCACCACCGGCTGCAAAAGAAGCCTCGGGATGACCGCTCGCTCCGCGCCGGCCTCCACGGTGAACCGCACCTCCAGCCGCCCGGCGTGCTTTCGGGAAAACAGCGCGAGGTAGTCTCGGAGGTAATCCATCTCGCGGCCCAGCGGCACGCTGGGCTGGTCGTTGTCCATCGCATAGCGCAGGAGGCGGCTGAGGGAGACGATGATGTCGTCCGCGTCCCCAAAGTTTTTGTAGAGCATCTCCGTCTGCAAAAGCTGCAGCGTATTGAACAGGAAGTGCGGCTGTATCTGCGCCTGCAGCGCCGAAAGCCGCGCCCGCTCCAGCTGAAGCTGGGACAGGTAATCCCGTTCGATCATCGTGCGGAGCCGCTCGATCATGCCGTTGAACTTCTCGCTGATCTGGATCAACTCCACGTAGTGGTAGCCGGTCGGGATGGGCGTAAGCTGCGCCTCGTCGATCAGCGACACATCCTCCACCAGCTTCTTTACCGGACGGTCCACGGAGCTTGAGATCAGCCGGGCAATCAGCGCGTTGACGGCCAGCAGCGCGATCAGAAACGGCAGCATGGACAGGTAGATCGGGTGGGAATGCGCGTGTATCTCCGAAAGCGGGATGTAGCTGACCAGCTTCCACCGACTGATCTCGGAGG
>JAEYPB010000062.1 GCA_023411175.1 Bacillota bacterium
CTGGTGGCGCTATCCCGTACCCGGCGTACACGCCGCCGGGCACGATTGAAACCCAGCGGGGACTTTGCTGGTGGGCTGAGCCGCCACCGGCTTTCGTACTGGTGGCGTCTTCTCGCGCGTCTGAACCGCTCCGCCGTGCCCTCTACTTGCGCCTGACGGTCACATAGTATGAGCACGAAAGCTTGGAGCCGTCCACCGTTGAAGCCTTGAGCTGCACTTTCCCGAACCCTACGATCTTCACCTTGCCGCTCTGATCGACGATGGCGATTTTTTCCCGATAACTCTTCCAGAACAGCGTTTTCTTCGTGGCGTAGGAAGGCGTGATGAGGATCTTGTCGCTCAGATCCAGCGGTTCAACGGCAGAAAAATCGTTGCCCTCCACATCGACGTAAATGTTTATCGACTGGGTCCGCTCCAGACGTTTTACGCGGTAGGTGGGGACCTTGACGCGCACCACGAGTTGTGTCCCAGACAGAGAAAGGGTCGCCTTTGCATTGCCAGGAACTTCGAGATAGCTGCACGAGAGGTTCTGCAGCGCGTTTTTGACCGTAATGCGATTGAAGACCTCGTTTAGCTCGGATGGCGCATCCGCTGCGGCAAGATCAACGAAGAAGTATTTTTCGCCCGCCTTTACACGGGTAGTAATGGCGTTGCGGACGTATGCGATGGAGTTCGACAACTGCCCGGTTTTGTAGGCGTAATTTGACGAATAGTAGTTGGCGTTGATCTTCCTAAACCTGTAGTACAGGAGCGCCTGTTCATTGCTCATGCCGAACCGGCGGTAGCGGCCTTCGACCTCCGCCATGTGATCGCCCATGCGTACATCGACGTGGTACCACCTTCCGCTCAGATAAACCAGGTTCCACGTGTGACGCATGCCGTATATGGTCCCATCAATGACCTTCGACTTAATCTTCGCCCTGGTCAAAAGTTCTTTGTAGGCGTTTGAGTATCCGCCGCAGGAGGCCTCGCCTTTGCTCAGGACATAGTACGGATTGGTGGTGCTCCCGCGATAGACGGTATGATCGATCATCCAATCATAGAGGGCGACCGCCTTTTCAAACTGTGACATGCTGGAATTGGTGCATTCCCGGACAATCCGCTTTGCAAGGCTGTCCAGAGATTTCGACATGAGTGCTTTCGCAGAGCCTTTGGATGAACCCGCCGCCAAGGCCGTTGTGCTGAACGACGCGATCATCATACAGAGCACCAATGCCATTGCAACAGTAAACCATTTCCTCATCACAGATTTCCTCCTTGTTCTTGTCCCCAGAATGGCTACGCCATGCGCGATGGGTCGCCGTCCAGATCAATGCCATTTAATAACAATTATGCAACATGATTTTATGGTTGTCAACCACATTTGATTAACCGTCTTGATGCTGTTTGCGCCAAGTCCGTGCCACGCGCCCGCTCCTTCATCACCATATCACTAAAGCATGCGCGAAGCGTGCCGAGCACGGACAACGGCTTTTTATCGAAATTTGCACAGCCCTTGCAAATCCTCGCCCGTTGGTAAAAAACTTGCATTTCCGGGCACAATATGTTAAGATTCAATCAGAGGGGTAGCGGCAAAAAGAAAGGTGGTAATGCCGATGATCTTTCGTAAGTGCTCGGGCGGCGTGGTGTTCTTCGGTGAGAAGGTTTTCCTGCTCAAGAACGAGAAGAACGAATGGGTACTGCCCAAGGGCGTCATCCGTGACAGACAGCTTCCAAGCGACGTAGCACTCGACCGCGTGTTCAAAGAAGCGGGCATCAAGGCCCAAATCATCTCCTCCGCCGGTGAAACCAGCTACGAATTCTACTCCATCACCCGCCGTCAGCCGGTATGCAACAAGATCACCTGGTACGTCATGCAGGCCGATTCCGCGGAATACCGCATCGCCTTTGAACAGGGTTTTACAGACGGCGACTACTACCCCATCGACAAGGGCATAGAACTCATCACCTACAGCCAGGACAAGGCGCTTGTCAGCGTAGCATACGAAAAGTACAAGGCTTTTCTACAGGAGAAATAACATCGGGACAGCGTTCGGGCTTTGACAGAATGGCATATGGGATGATACAATATTTCAGCATACACTATCAGGGGGCGAACGCATGTCTGGACACAACAAGTGGTCGACGATCAAGCACAAGAAGGAAAAGACCGACGCGCAGCGCGGCAAGATATTCACCAAGATCGGCCGTGAAATTGCCATCGCAGTCCGCGAGGGCGGCAGCGCGGATCCCAACGTCAACGGCAAGCTGCGGGATGTCATCGCCAAGGCCAAAGCCGCCAATATGCCAAACGACAACATCGCGCGCTCGATCAAGAAGGCTTCGGGCGAGGGCGACTCCGCCTCCTACAAGGAGATCACCTACGAAGGGTACGGCGCGGGCGGCGTGGCGTTCATCGTCGAATGCGTAACCGACAACCTCAACCGCACCGCATCGGAAGTGCGCCACCTGTTTGACAAACACGGCGGTTCGCTGGGCGCCAACGGCTGCGTCAGCTGGAAGTTCGAGCGCAAAGGCGTCATCGAGATCGACAACGCCAAGAACCTGGACGAGGACGAACTGATGGTCTTGGCGCTGGACGCGGGCGCGGCGGATGTAGAGTCGGGCGACGAGGTCGCGGTCATCTACACAGACCCCAACGACTTCTCCGACGTGCGGGACAAGCTCGAAGCCGCTGGCTGCGTGTTCCTGTCCGCCGAGCGGGAAATGGTGCCCGCCACCACCACGAAGATCACCGATCCGGAGCTGGTGATCCGCGTCAACAAGCTCATCGACGCGCTGGAAGACTTTGACGACGTACAGAGCGTATTCCACGACGCCGACCTCCCCGAAGAGGAAGACGAGGAATAATCTCCCACTCAATCCATACGGCCCGCGGCTTTGCCGCGGGCCGGTTTCCTATATTTCGTACGCGCTTTCCGTGTGCTTGACGCAGAAAGGAGCTCCGAATGAAGAACTTCCCCTTCAAGAAAATCGACGCCTTTGCCACCGGCGGCTCAACCGGGAACCCGGCGGGCGCAATCTACCTGGATGCTCCGGGGGACATCACCCCGGACGAGATGCAGCGCCTTGCGCTGGAACTCAAGGGTTTTGTCAGCGAAGTCGGTTTTCTTAACCCGCAGGAGGACGGCCGCTTTGGCCTGAGGTACTATTCCTCCGAGAGGGAGGTGGCTTTCTGCGGCCACGCGACGATCGCCATCCTCTACGACCTCATTCAAAACCGGCCCGACCTCATTGTGAGAGATAGCGTGCGCGTTCAAACCAGCAGAGGTACGCTGCGGGCGTACAACCGGATCCGGGAGGAGGATGCCGTCTTCATCGAGGCGCCCCGCCCGGTCTTCCGAAGCGCTCCTATCCCGATGTCAGACATTTCAGAGGCGTTGGGGACCAATGCGGAAGACCTGCGGGCGGATCTTCCGACGGCCAAAGTCAACGCGGGACTGGAGACCCTGATCGTGCCCGCCGCGGGCCTCGGCGCAATCCTCTCCCTCGCGCCGGATATCGAGAGGCTGAAGGCCTTCTGCCTTATGCACGGCATCGACATCATCACCGTTTTTTCGGAGGAAACCTCGCTGCCCGGCAGCGGCTTTCGGACCCGCGTCTTCGCGCCGACCTTCGGCTATCTGGAGGATCCGGCCACAGGGTCGGGCAACTCGGCCTTCGGCTTCTATTTACTGAAATACCTCGGTTGGAACGCGGAAGCCCTTACGATCGAGCAGAACGGCTCCGCGGCCCACCCGAACATCGTCAAGCTGCGCTTTCAGTTGGATCAGGAGGGAGCAGGCATGGTACTGTTTGGCGGAAGCGGCACCGTCCGAATCAGCGGTGAATACCGCCTGATCTGACGCGCACAGCGACAATTTTCAAGAAGGCACCCGATCCCACCGCAAAATCACCCAAGCCACCTTGACAATCGGCGCGGGCGGGGTGAATAATGGATGTATCGAAGTACTGGAGATGACGCAACCTTGAAGCTCAAACCCTTTGTACGCCTTCAGTTGATCGCCTTCCTCTACAACTTTGGCGCGAATTTCATCCACCCGGTGACGCCCACGCTGATTCTGGATAACCACCTTCCTGACTACGCCTTCGGCCTTTTGTTTGCCACGATGGCGCTGGGCAGCTTCGTGTTCAGCACCTTTTGGGGGCGCATGAGCGACAAAAAGAGCCGCTCGATGGTGATGCTGGTGAGCCTTGTCGGTTACGCGTTGGCGCAGCTGGCCTTCGGACTCTCCCACACGCTCCCGCAGATGCTCATCGCCCGGCTGATCGCAGGCTGCTTCACCAGCGGCACCTCCGTGTGCCTGATGGCGCTTATCGTGGATTTCTCCGACCCCAAGGAGCGCGGCGTGCACCTCTCCTACTACGCGGCGATGGTGGGCGTATCCGCGGCGCTGGGCTACTTCGCAGGCGGCATGATCGGGCTTTGGGGCGTGCTGCCCGTCTTCTACACGCAGACGGCGGTGCTCCTCGGCGCGGCCGTTCTGGTCTACGCGATGCTCCGGCGCATGGAACGCGGCGCGCCTCGGGTCGGCGCCACGACAAAGCGGCTCTCCATGCGGCAGATGGCGCAGATGATGACGCTGCCCGCGCTTCTGTTCCTTCTGGGCGTCGCGCTCTCCAACTTCGCCAACTACGGCTACGACAACGCGCTCAATTACTTCATGAAGCGGGAGCTGGGCTTCGATTCCTCCGTCAACGGCGTCATCAAGGCGGCTTCTGGGCTGATCGGCCTCGCCGCCAACCTGTTCATCAACCGTTGGATCATGAAGAAGTTCGACGCGCACAAGGCGCTGCCCGTGATCCTGTTGTTGAGCGCGGCGTTTCTGACGCTGGCGACCGTCATGCCGACGGTCGGGCTGTTCTTCGCGGTGAGCGCGGTATTCTTCCTCTTCAGCGCGCTGCACATCCCGATCCAACAATCGCTGACCACCGAGGGCCGCCACGGCGACATCGGCCTTTTGAGCGGGCTGTTCTACTCCGCCCGCTTCCTCGGCATGATCTTCGGCCCGCTGCTCTCCGGCTTCGCCTATGAATTCGGCGCGAAGATCCCCTTCTACACCCAGGTCGCCGCTTTTCTCGCGGCGGCAGCCATCACCTTCTTCGGCTACCGGATCACCAAGGCACCCGCCGCGCAGGCGAACGAATAATCCCGAGATTTCATCCGTGACAAAGCACCCGCGCCGGCCGGCGCGGGTGCTTTCAAAATGCTGCGTTTTTAAAATTACGCCGTTCAGATTCGGGCGTGAACGACCTCGTTCCTCTCCGCAGAGCGGAACACGGCCTCCATCAGCCGCATCACGCGCATCAATTGCGCATGGGTGACGAGTTGCTTCTCCTCGCCCCGGATGGCGCGGTACACATTTCGGTAGAAGTCCCGGACGTCTGATTCCACCCTGGGAAGTGGATAGGTTTTGATGGTCTCCTCGGTGCGGGGCGCCATGGTCTTGGTCAGCCCGGCGGCGGTTACCACCGGCACGGCGTCGCGCTTCTCCCAGTCGCTGACCATGACGATCCTGCCGCTGGGCGACCAGTCCTCAACGATGGCCGTGCCGTTCTCCCCTTGCGCGTACCAGCGCGGCAGGCTTACGAAATTGCTGGTGCCGACCTCCACGTGGAAGGTGAGCCCGCCCGCGAAGGTGAAGATCGCCTTGAAGCCGTCGTCCACCTCGTCGTTGGTCACGTGGGACACGGTGGCGAAGGTGGAAACCACGTCCTCCTCCACCATCTGGAGCATCTGGTCGATCAGGTGCACGCCCCAGTCGAGGACCATGCCGCCGCCCTGCCGGAAGGTGTTCCGCCAGTCGCCCGGCACGCCGCGGGAACCGTGCACGCGGGACTCGATGTTGAACGTCCGGCCCAGCGCCCCCTCGCGGAAGAGCTTTTTGACGATCAAAAAGTCCTCGTCCCAGCGGCGGTTCTGGTGGACGGTGAAGAGCCTGCCGGTGTCGCGGGAGGCATCGATCATCCGCTGCAGTTCGCGGCTCGAAAGCGCCACCGGCTTTTCCGAGACCACGTGCTTCCCGGCCTGCATCGCCCGGATCGCGATGTCCATGTGCAGGTCGTTGGGGATCGCGAGGGTCACGAGTTCCACGCCATCGTCCCGGAAAAGCGCGTCGAGGGATTCGTAAGCTTTCAGTCCGTCCGCCCGCGCCGCCTGAACCCGCTCCGGTTTTATATCGTAGATGCCTGCGATTTCAAATTCCGGCAGCGTGCGCAGCTTCTCCACGTGCCACGCGCCCATGCCGCCATAGCCGACCAGCGCCCATCTCACAGCCATGTCATCCTCCGTCTGCGCGGAAAAACCGCGCTTTCTTTCGGAAACAGCATAGCAGGAAACGTTTCCGGAAAGAAGCGCGTTCCGGTAAAGTCAAGTATGTTTTGAATGGAAATCTTTACATGCAGACGTCGATGCCCCGGGTCAGGAACTCCGCCCGATAGGACGAGAGCGCCTCGGCGCGCAGGGGCTTTTCTCCGGAGAGCGCATACGCCATGCCCAGCGTCTGGTACTTCTTCTCCCCCATCTGATGAAACGGCAAAAGGTCCGCGCAGCCGATGCTCGCGTTTACAAGAAGCGAAGCGAGCGCCCCCGCGTCGCTCGGCGCATCGTTAAACCCCGGGATCACAGGAATGCGCGCCACCACCGAAGCGCCGGAGGCGGCGAGGGTTTTCAGATTTTCCAAAATGCCCGCGTTGTCCACACCCGTACCGGCGCGGTGCGCGGCGCCGTCGTGGTGCTTCACATCGTAGAGCCACAGGTCCGTGTGCGGGATCAGCCGCGAGATTACCGAAAACGGCGCGAAGCCCGTTGTCTCGATGGCGGTGTGAAGCCCCGCGGCCTTCGCGCGTTCAAGCAGCGAGCACGCGAAATCCGGCTGCATCAGCGGCTCGCCGCCCGACAGCGTCAGTCCGCCGCCGGACTCCTCGTAAAAGGGGATGTCCCGCTCGACCACACGCCAGACCGCCTCGTCCGAAAGGCGCTCGCCGTAGGCGGTTCCGTCGGACGCCGTCTGACACGCGGGCGACTGGCTCTCCGGGTTGGCGCACCAAAGACACCGAAGCGGGCAGCCCTTCAGGAAGACCACCGTCCGGATGCCCGGACCGTCGTGCAGGCTGAACCGCTGAATGTTGAACACCGTGCCCTCGGCCATGCTTTCCCCTCCCTGCCGCTCACTATACCACGCGCAAACCCCGGCTGTAAAGCGATCCAATGGTTTCGCAATCAATTTTACTTTCGTTCGAAACCAATTTTATTGACATACGCAATTCTTCTCTGCTATAATCTGGGGCGGAGGGGATCGGATGATCGAGCGGCACAAGCGCATTCTGGACGCGCTCTCGCAGGACGAGCGCATGGAGGTAACGGCGCTGGCGGAGGCACTGGGCGTTTCGCAGGTGACGGCGCGCAAGGATTTGAAGGCGCTGGAGGCGGAAGGTCTCGTCCGCCGCGCCCACGGCTTCGCGTCCATCGGCTCGGTGGACGACGTGGCCGCCCGCCTCGCCTACCACTACGACGATAAAAAGCGCATCGCGCGGGCGGCGGCCGCGCGGGTTTCTCCGGGCGAGACGGTGATGATCGAGTCCGGCTCCTGCTGCGCGCTGCTGGCCGGAATTCTGGCCTCCGAGGTGCGGGATGTGACGATTGTCACCAATTCGGCGTTCATCGCGGGCCATGTGCGCGCCTCCCGGGCGCGGGTGGTGCTGCTGGGCGGCGATTACCAGAGCGCCAGCCAGGTGATGGTGGGCCCGCTGACGAGGAAGTGCGCCCAGTCTTTCTTTGTCGATAAGCTCTTCATCGGTACCGACGGCTTTTCGCCGCAGTTCGGCTTTATGGGCGGGGACATGATGCGCACCGAGGCTGTGCGCGCGATGCTCTCCCAGGCCCGGCATACGGCCATCCTGACGGATTCCTCTAAATTCTCCCGGCAGGGCGTGGTTCCCCAGGTGGCGTTTTCGGAGGTCGCCCAGGTGTTCACCGACGGCGGCATCCCGGAGCAGGCCCGGAGCATCCTGACCGGTCACGGTATAGAAATCATCACAGCGTAAAGGGGCGGGCGTATGGACAGTTACTCCATCGGGATCGACGTGGGCGGGACCAAGATCGCATACGGGCTTTTTGACGGGAGTGCGAGGCTAGTCGCAAAGCATTCCGCGCCTTCGGACGCCACCTGTCCGCCGGAGCCGTTTTTTGACCGCATCGCGGAGCGGGCGCTCTCCCTTGCCCGGGAAAACGGGGTGGGCCGGGAAGCCCTGTCCGGTGTCGGCGTCGGCGTCCCTTCCTACGTGAAGTATGACGAGGGGCGCATCGTCAAGACCGTCAACCTCACCTGCCTGAACGATTTCCCCGCGCGGGATTACCTATCGCAAAAGCTCGGCCTCCCCGTCGCGCTGGCCAACGACGCCCAGGCCGCGGCGCTGGCCGAGCACCGCCACGGCGCGGGGCGCGGGTTTAAAAACATGCTGTACTGCCCGGTCTCCACCGGCATCTCCTCGGCGGTCATCATTGACGGCAGGCTCTTTCGGGGCAGCTACGGCTGGGCGGGCGAGACGGGCCACGCCATCATCACGCCGGGCGAGGGCATCCTGTGCGGCTGCGGCAACCGGGGCTGCATGATGAGCTATGTGTCCGGCTCGATGATCGCGAAGCACGCCCAGAAGCGAATCTCGGAGGGCGAAAAAACCGCGCTGACGGAAATCGCCGAGGGCGCTGACAGGATCACCGCCCAGCACATCCTGACCGGCTACGACCTGGGCGACCCGCTTTCAATTCAGCTCGTCGCGCAGATGGCAAAGTACATGGCCGTGTGGCTCTACAACCTCTACGTGACCTTCAACATCAACTGCTTCGTATTTGGAGGCGGGCTCTTGAAATTCGGCGATCGGCTCTTTCCCGCCGTGCGGGCGCAATTTGACGCCTACAACCAGAGCGACCTGCCCGTCTACTTTAAAAACGCCGAGCTGACCGAGGACTTCGGCATCGTCGGCGCGATGGAACTTTTGAGGTGATCATTATGAGCGAATTTGGAAATCCGACCCCGCGCATGGCGGCTTACCGTGAAAAAATGCTGTCCATACAGCCCCGCGTGTGCGCCGAACGGGCGGTTTTGGCCACCGAATCGGAGCGGGAACACCGCGCCGAGCCGCTCGCGGTGCGCCGGGCGAGGCTCCTTCAGCGCGTGCTCGAGGGCATGACCATTTATATCGAACCGGAGACGCTCCTGGCCGGCAACCAGGCGTCCTCCAACCGGGCCGCGCCGGTGTTTCCCGAGTACGCCTTTGACTGGCTGATCAAAGAGCTGGACGAATTTGACCGGCGGGACGGCGACCGCTTCCAGATCTCCGAGGCGGACAAGGCGCGCCTGCGCGTTCTCGCGCCGTTTTGGGACAAGAATACCCTCAAGGACGCGGGGCTCGCGATGATGCCGGAGCGAACGCGGCTGCTCTACGACATCGGCGTCATCAAGGCGGAGGGCAACATCACCTCCGGCGACGCGCACATCGCCGCCGACTATCCGCTGCTATTGGAAGTGGGCCTGGCCGACTTCAAGGCCCGCGCCGAAGAAAAGCGCGCTTCCCTCGACTTGACGGAAGCTAAAAACATCGGCAAGTACCACTTCTACCGGGCGGTTTCGATCGCGGTGGACGCGGTGCTGCACTTCGCCGAGCGCTATAGCCTGCTGGCGGAGGCGATGGCCCCTTCGGAGCCGCCCGAGCGCGCCCGGGAGCTCCTTGAAATGGCGCGCATCCTGCGCAAGGTGCCCACCGGACCCGCGGAGACGCTGCGGGAAGCGGTGCAGAGCCTGTGGCTCGTTCATTGCGCGCTGCAGATTGAGTCAAACGGCCATTCGCTGTCCTACGGGCGGATGGATCAGTACCTGTACCCGTTCTACGCCCGGGATCTCGAGGCCGGGCGCGTCACCCGGGACGAAGCCACGGAGCTGATGGTCAACCTGTGGCTGAAGACGCTGTCCATCAACAAGATCCGCCCCTGGAGCCACACCCGCTTCTCGGCGGGCAGTCCGCTCTACCAGAACGTGACCATCGGCGGACAGACGGCGGACGGGCGCGACGCGGTCAACGCGTTTTCCGAGATCATTCTGGACAGCGTGGCGCAGGCGCGGCTGCCCCAGCCCAATCTGACGGTGCGCTACCACAAGGGGCTGAGCGACGCGTTCCTCCGCCGCTGCGTGGAGCTGATCCGCCTCGGCATCGGCATGCCCGCCTTCAACAGCGACGAGGTCATCATCGAAAGCCTCGTCGAAAAGGGCGTAAAGCCGGAAGACGCGATGAATTACAGCGCCATCGGCTGCGTAGAGGTGGCGGTGCCCGGCAAATGGGGCTACCGCTGCACCGGCATGAGCTTCATCAACTTCCCCCGAACCCTCCTGATTGCGATGAACGACGGCATCGACCCCGTCAGCGGTGCGCGCGCCTGGGCGGGGATGGGCCACTTCCGCGACATGAAGGACTTCTCCCAGCTGATGGCCGCGTGGGATGCCTGCGTCCGGGATCTCGCCCGGCAGGCCGTCATCATTGATTCCTGCTGCGACCTGGCGCTGGAGCGGGAGACGGCGGACATCCTCTTAAGCGCGCTGTGCGACGACTGCATCGGGCGCGGCCTCAACCTGAAGCAGGGCGGCGCGGTGTACGACTTCATCAGCGACCTGCAGGTGGGCATCGCAAACCTCGCGGACTCCCTCGCCGCCGTCAAGAAGGTTGTGTTTGAGGACGGGGCCGTCTCCCCCGCCGCGCTCTGGGAGGCGCTGATCTCGAACTTTGAAGGCGAGGAGGGCGTGCGCATCCGGCAAAAACTCATCGACGCGCCCAAGTACGGCAACGACGACGACCGCCCGGACCTGCTCCTCCGGGACGCCTACGGAAGCTACATCGACGAGATCAAGGGCATGAAAAACACCCGGTATGGCCGGGGACCGATCGGCGGAACCTATTACGCAGGCACCAGCTCGATCTCGGCCAACGTGCCCCAGGGCGCTTCCACCCCAGCGACGCCGGACGGCCGCCTGGCGGGCGAACCGCTGGCGGAAGGGTGCTCGCCCAGCCACGGCATGGACAGAAACGGCCCCACCGCGGTGTTCCGCTCGGTGGCGAAGCTCCCAACCCGCGAAATCACCGGCGGCGTGCTGCTCAACCAGAAGGTGACGCCGGACATGCTTTCAAAACCGGAGAACCGGGACAAACTGATCCTAATGCTGCGCGCGTTCTTCAACCGGCTGAAGGGCTTCCACGTGCAGTACAACGTGGTCAGCCGCGAAACCCTGCTGGACGCCCAGGCGCACCCGGAGAAGCACCGGGACCTCATCGTCCGCGTAGCGGGCTACAGCGCGTTCTTTAGCTCGCTGTCCCGCACGACCCAGGACGACATCATCGCCCGCACCGAGCAGGAACTGTGAGCCCGCGCGGCGAATTGAGCGGTATGAAGAAGCCGGAATGCCGGGTGATCCGCTCCGCGAGAAGGACGATCGCCCTTGAAATCTCCCCGGACCTGACGCTCACCGTGCGCGCCCCCAACCGCCTCCCCCTCCGGGAGATCGAGCGCTATGTCCAAAGCAAAGCCGACTGGATCGATCGGCACCGCGCGCGCATGGCCCTCCGGGACATTCCGCCGGAGCCGACCCCGGAGGAAACCACCGCGATGATCGAGGCCGCGCACCGTGCGATTCCGGAGCGCGTGGCTTACTGGAGTCGGCGGATGGGCCTTTCCCCCACCCGCATCACCATCACCCGCGCGCGCACCCGCTACGGCAGCTGCAGCCTGAAAAACGCAATCAGCTTTTCCTGCCTTCTGATGCGCCGGGAGGAAGACCTGATCGACTACGTGGTGGTACATGAGCTGGCCCACATACGCCACAAAAACCATGGCCGGGAATTTCACCAACTGATCGAGGCGCACCTCCCCGGGCACCGGGCGCTGGAGAAGCGGCTGCGCGGAAGGTGACGCCAGAGGAGGCCCCGTGAAAAAACTGCTGTTCGTAATCGACTATCAGGTGGACTTCGTGTCCGGCGCGCTGGGCTTTCCCGGCGCGGAACGGCTGGACGCGCGCATCGCGGAGAAGGTCCGCGCCTACGGCAGGGAAAACGTGTACTTCACCCGGGACACCCACGCGCCGGAATACCTCTCCACCCAGGAGGGGCGGAACCTGCCCGTGCCCCACTGCCTGAAGGACTCGGAGGGCTGGCGGGTGTACGGTAAGACGGCGAAGGCGCTCGAAGAAGTCGGGGCCGCGGGGATTGACAAGATTTCCTTCGGCATGTCGCCGGAGCAGCTCCTCGCGCTCCCCGCGCCGGAGGAAGTGGAATCGGTGGAGCTGGTCGGGTTGGTGTCAAACATCTGTGTTCTATCCAACGCGGTGCTGCTCAAGAGCCGCTACCCGGAGGCGAGAATAATCGTGGATGGAAGCCTTACCGCGAGCTTTGACCCCGCGCTCAACGACGCCGCGCTGAAGGTGCTCCGCGGCATTCAGGTTGAAGTCCTCTGACGAAAGGAGCCGCCTATGTCCATCGTCGGCGCGTTCATCATGCCCCACCCCCCGGTCATTCTGCCGGAGGTCGGGCGCGGGCGGGAAAGGGAAATCGCCGCCACCATCCGCGCGTTTGAAATTTGCTCGGACAGGCTCCGCGCGCTTGCGCCGGAGACGGTGGTCGTCGTCTCGCCCCACGCGACTTCTTACGCGGATTACTTTCATATCTCCCCCGGCAGGGAAGCTGTGGGGGACATGGCCCGCTTCGGCGCGCCGGAGGCGGCCCTCCGCGTTCGGTACGACGAGGCGCTTGTTCAGGCGATTGCAAAAGCGGCCGCGCGGGCAAACGTACCCGCGGGAACGCTGGGCGAGCGCGAGAAAGACCTCGACCACGGCGCGTTCGTGCCGCTGTACATGGTGCGCGACGCCTACCCGGACGCGAAAATCGTGCGGATCGGACTCTCCGGCTTGTCCCCTCTCGATCATTACCGTCTGGGCGCGGCAATTGCGGAGGCGGCGGGCGCGCTGAACCGCCGCGTGGCGCTCATCGCAAGCGGCGACCTGAGCCACAAGCTGACGGCGGACGGCCCTTACGGCTTCGCGCCGGAGGGCGCGGAATACGACGGGCGCGTCACCCGTGCGATGTCTTCCGGAGATTTTTTGGATTTCCTCACCGCTTCGCCAGAGCTCGTCGAAGCGGCCGCCGCTTGCGGTACCGGCAGCTTCCAGATCATGGCGGGCGCGCTGGACGGTATTTCGGTAAAACCCGAGCTTCTCTCCTACGAAGGCCCCTTCGGCGTCGGTTACGCGGTGGCGGCCTTTGAACCGCTGGGGCCGGACGAGAGCCGCCGCTTCGGTGAAGCCTACCTGCGCGCAGAAGCGGAGCGCCTGGCGCGAATCAGGGAGGGCGAAAGCCCGGTCGTTCAGCTGGCGCGGCGGGCGCTGGAAGCGTTTGTGTTGGACGGAAAGCGCATTTCCCTTCCGGAGAATTTGCCGGAATGGATGCTGAAGGACGCCGCCGGTGTGTTTGTCTCCATCAAAAAGCGCGGACAGTTGCGCGGATGCATCGGCACCATTCAGCCGGTGACGGGGTGCGTCGCCGAGGAAGTGCTCCGAAACGCGGTGTCGGCCGGGCGGGAGGACCCCCGCTTTGACCCGGTGGAGGCGGCGGAGCTTTCCGATCTCACTTACAGCGTAGACGTTCTGGGCGCACCGGAGCCCGCGGCATTTGAAGACCTCGACCCCCAGAAATACGGCGTGATCGTGACCAGCGGACGCAAGCGTGGGCTGCTCCTTCCGATGCTGGAGGGCGTCGATACCGCGGCGGAGCAAGTCGAAATCGCCAGGCGCAAGGCAGGCATCGGTGAACGCGAACCGGTGACCTATCAGCGCTTTCAGGTGGTGCGCCACAAATGACCGCCTGCGGCCTGTGTCCACACCAATGCAAACTGGGCGAGAGCGGCGTCGGCTTCTGCCGCGCGCGGGGCGGCGAGGGCGGCAAAAAATGCCTGAACTACGGGGATATCTCCGCCATCGCCCTCGACCCGGTGGAGAAAAAGCCGCTCCGGCGCTTTGAGCCCGGAAAAATGGTGCTGTCGGTCGGCAGCTTCGGCTGCAACCTCGCCTGCCCGTTCTGCCAGAATCATGAGATTTCGATGGCTTCGCCCGGCGGCGGGCGCAAGGTGAGCCCCGCCGAGCTTGCGCGCCTCGCGGAGACGTTGCAATCAAAGGGCAACATCGGCCTCGCCTACACCTACAATGAGCCGCTGGTCGGCTTCGAATTCGTGCGGGACTGCGCGGCCGAGATCCGGTCGAGGGGGATGAAGAACATCCTCGTCACCAACGGCTGCTTCAACCTGGAGCCGCTTTCAGAGCTGATTGGGCTGATCGACGCAGCAAACGTGGACCTGAAGGGCTTCACGCAGCCCTTCTACGACTGGGTCGGCGGCGATCTGGAGACGGTGAAGCGCTTCATCGCGAAGCTGTCCGCCGGTTGCCATGTGGAGGTCACCACCCTCGTCGTGCCCAGAAGGAACGATCAGCCGGACGAGATCGACCGCCTTGCGGCCTTCCTCGCCGAGCTGGGCGACATCCCGCTGCACCTCAGCCGCTTTTTTCCCTGCCATCGCCTGTCCGGTTCGCCGACGCCGCCGGAAACGCTGAAAAAGCTGGCCGAAATCGCCCGATCGCATCTAAAGCACGTGTACCTGGGGAACATTTAGCCCCCCCAAAAAAGAAACGCCGCCCGCGTCATTTGAAAGGCGCGAGCGGCGTTTTGCTTTGCTATTCCCCGGGAAAAAGGGCTTCCGCCTGTTCCGCGGCACAGGCGTTCAGCGCCTCCTCGATCTTCCGATAACCGTCGAGCAGCCGTTCCCCCTCCGCCGTCAGATGGGAGCCGCCGCCCGCGCGGCCGCCAACGGAGCGCTCGATCAGATGAAACCCAAGCGCCCGCTCGCACTCGTTCACCACATGCCAGGCGCGGGAATAGGCCATGCCCATCTCTCCCGCCGCTTTGCGAAGAGAACCGCCCTCGCGGATTCGCTCCAGAATCTCGGCGATGCCGGGGCCGAAGCACTTCCCGCCGGGCGCAAAGAGCCGCACGCCCAGCCGGACATCGTAGGCGCTCATCGAATGAAATTGGTGCGCTTGCCCGGGCCCGGTGCGGGCGGGTTGATGCCCGCTTTTCTGCCGGCCTCGATGCACTTCAAAAGGTACGCCATGTTGGCGCCCAGCACCCGCATGACTTCAATGCCCTCCTCATCCTGTACGACCTCTTCCGGATCGTTACCGTGGACCATGTTCCAGTACTTGGAGGAAACCAGCGGCATCTGGGCGAGGGTGGGGTATTTGTTCAGAACCTCCAGCGCGGCGGTGGTGCCGGCCCTGCGGGCGGACACGACGCAGGCGGCGGGTTTAGAACGCATCAGCGCGGTTCCGGCAAAGAACATCCGGTCGAGCAGCGAGATCAGGCTGCCGTTCGGAGATGCGTAGTAGACGGGCGAGCCGATCACGAGCGCGTCACATTGCTCAAATTTCTCGAGCGCCCGGTTTGCGATGTCGTCAAAAGCGCAGCGGTTGTTCCGGCAGCCGCCGCAGTCGATGCAGCCTCGAATCGGCGCCTTCCCGATCTGAAAAATTTCCGTCTCGATGCCTTCCGCTTCGAGGGCGCCCGCGACCTCCCGGAGCGCGGTGTAGGTGCAGCCGTCCCCGTTCGGGCTTCCGTTGATGAGCAAGACCTTCATTGGTAAACCTCCCGTCAGTCGATCAGTTCCAGCCGGATGACGAGCGTCAGCGTTTCGGCCTTTGAGAGCATCTCCCCGGTGACCGGGTCAAACGCGCGGTAGATTTCAAGCGTCACCTCGTCTCCCGCCTGATGGCGGTCAACCTCGGCGGTCACGTCGTTGATGGACTTGACGCGCTTGTCGTTGACGCGGGTCACGATGTCATACCGGAGAACGCCGCCCTTTTCCGCCGGGCTCCCCGCTTCGACGCTGACGATTCGCGCACCGATGGGCGGGAACTTTGAAAGCGGCTCGTCCGGGCCGTCGAAGTCCTCCACGACGATGCCCATCCGGGGCCTTATCACCCGGCCGGTGTCAATCAGCTGCGCGATCAAGGGCTTAATGGTATTGATCGGGATGGCGAAGCCCAGCCCTTCGAACACGGTGGTGGAGTCGTACATGATCTTGAGCGTCGGAATGCCGATCAGTTCGCCCTTCGCGTTCAGGAGCGCGCCGCCGCTGTTGCCGGTGTTGATGGCCGCGTCGGTCTGGATTACCGGAACGCTGCGCGTGAAGTTGCCCGCGTCTATGTCGGCGCGGTTGATGCCGGAGATGATGCCGGCGGTCACGGTGCCGAAGAGCACCGCGTCCGCGCCGGGGTTGCCGATGGCGACGGCGAGGTCGCCGATCGCAAGCTGATCGGAGTCGCCAAAGGGCACCGGCGCGGCGTCGATCTTGTCGTCCACCTTCAAAACCGCGATGTCGGTGCCGTCGTCGTAGCCCACGAGAGTCGCCGCGAGGCGGTCGCCGTTCAAGAGCTTCACGTCGATCAGGTCCGCGCCCTCCACCACATGAAAGTTGGTGATCACATAGCCCCGCGCGTCAAAGTACACGCCGGAGCCGTAGGCCTGGTCCTCCGAAAGCGGGCCGTCCTTCGGGTTCCAGCTCTCAAGGATGTTGATGACCTGTACCACCGCCGGCCGCACGTTTTTCGCGATCTCGGGGATGGGGTTTTCGGACGAATACACCGCCGAATAGGGCGTCGAGGCCGCCTGGGCCACGAGGCCCCCCGTCATCGCCGCCAGAATGAGCGCCATGAGAAACGCGCCGTACCGCCTGAGTTCCCGCGCCCGGATCCGCCGCATCATACCTTGTCCTCCCCTGTCTCCCCCTTCGCCCGCTCGAGCGTGAAGGTGAACGTCGTGCCGAGCGCGCCGCTCGAAACCTTGATGGTCTGGCCGTGTTGCTCCAGGATCCTTTTGACGATCGAAAGGCCGAGTCCCGTGCCCATACCGGAAGTATGCGCCTTGTCCGCCTTGTAGAAACGGTCGAACAGGAAGGGGATGTCTTCCTGCGCGATGGGCGCGCCTTCGTTAAACACGCGGACAAAACAAGTGTCGCCCGCCGCCTCGGTCGTGAGCGTCAGCTTCGCGCCTTCCGGCGCGAACTTGACCGCGTTGTCGATGAGGTTCGTCGCAACCTGCCGGATGCGGTCCGCGTCGGCCACGACGCGGCAGGGCTCCTCGCGGAAGTCCACGTCCACGTCGAGCCGCTTGTCGTCGATGCGCTGCTCAAACTTGATCAGTTCGAGCCGCAACAGCTCATTCACGTCAAATACGGCCTTGGAGAGCGGGAACTTGCCCGACTCAAACTTGGAAAGCTCCAGAAGGTCGTTTACGAGCTTCGTCAGCCGCGCGGATTCCGACAGCACCACCTTGAGGTAGCGAGGTCGCTCGTCCTCCGGCACCGTGCCGTCCAGGATGCCCTGGGCGTAGCCGGAGATGCAGGTGAGCGGGGACTTCAGCTCATGGGACACACTGGCCACGAAGCTGCGTCGGGATTCCTCGAGGTTTTTGAGGTCCTCCGCCATCTTGTTGAGGGAGTCGCCCAGAAGCGCCATCTCCTCGTCGCCGCGGATCTCCACGCGCTCGTCCAGCTGCCCCGAGGCAAACCGCGTGACCGCGCGGTTGATCTTGCGAAGCGGCTCCGTCTGCCTGCGGGAGAGGAAGTAGGACAGCGCCGCGCCCACGACCATCGCCACGAGCGCGGCGATCAACGCGTTTCGGACCATGTCGCTGTAGTCCGCCGAAAGCGAGCTGGTGGAGATGTGCAAAAGCACCGCGCCCACCACGCGCTCGCTTCGGTACTTCCACGGCACGCCGATGGTCACCATCTGGCTGCCCAGTTCAGGGATCAGCCCCTGTACGCGGATCTCCTCGCCCGAGAGCACCTTGTAGATCTGATCCAGCACGGTGGCGTCGTTGAGCTGCTCGGAGGTGTACTCCTGCCGCCCCAGAATCAGCGCCGCGCCGCCGGAGGTCACCAGCCACACGCTGGCGTCGTAGCCCTCGCTGATCTCGGTGATCTTCCAATTGAGCGCATTGGAGAGGGACTGGTCGTTCCGGCGTATGGCCAGGCTGTCCCGCTGGGACAGAAGCTGCGCCACGTCCCGCGCCTGCATGCGCACCTCGTCCTCCAGCTGGTCCTGCCGCTCCTCCCGGACCATCACCACCATGAGGAGGGAAAATACCACGACCGTGAGGAGCAGCGCCGCCAGGAACGCGCCGAACATGCGCCAGAAAAGCCTTGATTTCATCTATTTGACCTCAAATTTGTAGCCGACGCCCCAGACGGTTTTGAGATTCCAGCCCAGTTCCGAGCCGTCCAGCTTTTCCCGGAGGCGCTTGATGTGCACGTCCACCGTGCGGGAATCGCCGAAGAAGTCGTAGCCCCACACCTGCTCCAGGAGTTGCTCCCGGGTAAACACCGCGCCGGGGTGGCTGGCGAGGAAGTAGAGCAGTTCCAGCTCCTTGGGCGGCATCTCCACCGGGCGGCCCATGTAGGACACGGTGTAGTGGCTGATGTTGATCGCAAGCCCCGGGAACACCAGCTCCTTGTCGGGCGCGTCGGCGCTCTGATAGCGGCGGATGACCGCCTTGATGCGCGCCACGAGCTCCTTGGGCTCGAAGGGCTTTGCGATGTAGTCGTCCGCGCCCAGCTCAAGCCCCAGAACCTTGTCAAACGTCTCGTCCTTGGCCGTCAGCATGATGATGGGAATGTTCGAAACCTTGCGCACCTCGCGGCACACCTGCCAGCCGTCCATACCGGGCAGCATGATGTCCAGCAGGATCAGCGCGGGAGCCGCGGCCTTGAACGCCTTCAGCGCGTCGTCTCCGCGCTGGGCCTCCTCCACCTCGAAGCCCTCCCGCTTTAGGTACAGGCTGACCAATTGGCGGATGTTCGGGTCGTCGTCCACGAGCAGGATTTTCGTCTTGTTCATACGGTACCCCCTATTTGAGCGTAACCACCGTCACGCCGTCCTCGCCCTCGCCGTAGCGGCCGAGCCGGAACTCCTTGACGAACGGGTGCTGCTTCAAATGCTGCTGCACGCCGCTTCGGAGGACGCCGGTGCCCTTGCCGTGGATGATGGACACGTTCTTCAGGTGCTGGATCGCAGCGCCGTCCAGGTACATGTCCACCGCGAGCAGCGCCTCCCCCAGCGTCATGCCGCGCAGGGCGCACTCCATCGACACCGTCTTCTGCGCGACGGAAACGGTATTGTGCGTGCGCGCCTTCTGGGTCTCCTTGACGCGCTTCAGCCCTGTGGCCGCGACTTTCAGCTTCATGATCCCCGCCTGCACCAGCGCCTCGCCCTTCGCGTCGGGCGGCGTGATGACGGTGGCGCGGGTGCCGGTCTTGACGATCTCCACGCTCTCGCCGACCTTCAGATTCTTGGGCGCCTCGTTGGCGTCGGGTATTTCCGCCATTCGCTCGCCGTTTTCGTCGATGCCGCTCTGGAGCCTCGCACGCATCTCGTGCATCTCGTGCTCGCGAAGCGGCGCGCCCTCGTTTCTGCGGCTGCGCTTGAGCTCCGCGATGATCGCTTCCGCCTCCCGCTGGGCTTTGACGAGCACCTTGCGCGCGTCCTCTTTCGCCTTGCGCATGGCGGTTTCCCGCTGGGCCTCCAGCTGCCGCTGCATCTTCTCGGTCTCATCCCGGAGCGCCTGGGTCTCCCGGTGCGCCTCCTCGGCCAGCTTGCGCTCCTTTTCGGCGATCTGCCGGTGGTATTCGGCGTTAGCGATCACATCTTCGAAGCGGATCTGCTCCTTGCTCAGACGGTCTCCGGCGCTCTTGATCAGGTGCTCAGAGAGGCCAAGCTTTCTCGAAATCTCAAAGGCATTGGACTTGCCCGGCACGCCGATGGACAGCCGGTAGGTGGGCCGGAGCGTCTCCACGTTGAACTCCACCGAAGCGTTCTCGACGCCCCGGGTGGACAGCGCGAAGGCCTTGAGCTCGGAATAGTGGGTGGTCGCCAGCGTGGCGGTCCTCATCGCGAGCAGGTGCTCGAGGATGGCCATCGCCAGCGCCGCGCCCTCGGTGGGGTCGGTGCCCGCGCCCAGCTCGTCAAACAGCGCCAGCGATTTCGGCGTGACATTTTTCAGGATCTCCACGATGTTCGTCATGTGCGACGAGAACGTGGAGAGGGACTGCTCGATGGACTGCTCGTCGCCGATGTCGGCGAACACTTCGTCAAAGATCGCAAGCTCCGTGCCGAGGTTCGCGGGCACGGAGAGACCAGCCTGCGCCATCAGCGTCATCAGCCCCACCGTCTTCATCGTAACGGTCTTGCCGCCGGTGTTGGGGCCGGTGATGATGAGCGTCGTAAACTCGCCGCCCATCCAGAGGCTAATGGGCACCACCTTCGCAGGGTCGATCAGCGGATGCCGCCCCGCGACGATATTGATGCGCCCTTCAGCGTTCAGCTTGGGCTCCACCGCCTTCATCTGGCGGCCGAGGACGGCTTTGGCGAAGATCATGTCAAGCTCCGCCAGGATGTTCAGGTTGTTTGCGATGAAAGCGGCGTCCGGCGCGACCTCGGCGGAGAGCGCGGCCAGGATGCGCTCGATCTCCTTCTCTTCCTTCGCAGCCCACTGCTTTAAGTCGTTGCCCGCCTCCACCACCGCCATCGGCTCTATGAACAGCGTCGCGCCGCTTGCGGACTGGTCGTGGATCAGGCCGGGGACGTTCGCCCGGCACTCGGCCTTGACCGGCAGCACGTAGCGGCCGTTGCGCTGGGTGATGATGGTATCCTGCAAATACTTGGCCTGCTCGCCCCGCAAAAAGGCGTTCAGCTTTTCGCGCATCCTGTCGGCGAGGAGCCGAAGGTGCCGCCGGATATCGTAGAGCTCGGGGCTGGCGCGGTCGGCAATCTCATCCTCGGACAGGATGGCGTTGAAGATGGTCTCCTCAAGCTCCCTGTGGGTGTTCAGGTGCGACGCCAGCTGGGTCAGAAGCGGCGTGTTCTCCCGGTCGGTGACGACGGCCTGCCGCACGAGGCGCGCGGCCTTGAGGGATTCCGCCACGTCCAAAAGCGCCTTCGGCGACAGCGTACCGCCCGCCGCGGCGATCTTGACGAAGCCCGACACATCCGGAAAGTACTGCATCGGCGACCCGCCGGAATAGGCCATGACGGTGCCGGCCTCCGAAGTCTGGCTCTGCCACATGCGCACCGTCTTCTCGTCGCCGGAGGGCATCAGCGCCCGCGCGCGCTCCCTGCCCGTTTCGGACAGGCACAGCGCCGCCAGCTGATCCCGGATCTTGGTAAACTCGAGAACCCGAAGGTTTCTCTCACGCATAAAGGTCATTCCACTCCTCTGAAATAGTGCCCGGTGGTGGTGGGCAGCGCGTCCAGCGCTTTCCAATCAGGCAGCGCCCTTACGTCCGCACCGTCGATGGCCGCGCGGTGCAGCCGGACGACGGCCTCCGAAAGCGCGCCCTCGTCCGTCAGGCGGATGCGCCACCTCGTCGCGGCCGGAATCCTCCCCGCGTTTCGAAGCAGGAAGAGCGGCACGCTGTTTTCAAGTTCCACGACGCAGCCGGAGGGCGTTTTGAGCCGCCGCATCGGAAAGCGCGCGCCCTTGCGGTCGGTGAGGGTGTGCGCCTCAGGCCCCGCCTGCGGCTTTTCGTCGCAGAGCCTGCAGGCGTCGTGCCGCCCGTCCAGCCGCGCCCGGACCGGGCAGTGTCGCAGCCGCATCAGCGTCAGCCGCCCGTAGATGACGAGCTCCTTTTCGCCGCCGAGGCGGGCGATCTCTTTTGCCGTCAGCTCAACCGACGGCGTGTATGGAAGGCCGAGCCGCGCGACGGCAAAGCTGTTCATCAGGTTCATTGGCGCGTCCAGCCGCGGCGTCGGGCGCCATTTCATCGAAAGGTGCGCCGGATTGCTCAGGAGCACCCCGGTTACGCGCTCGTTGTCGTTCGCCCACTGCGCGAGGGCGGCGAGGTCATCGCCGTTCAGCGTGGGCGGCAGGACGAGGGTGAAGGGCTTTTCCGGCGCACAGGCGAGGCCCGAAGCCGTCACATCGCCGGGGCTGAACGCGATCTCATCCGCGCCCCAGCCCATCGCCCGCTCGAGAAGCGCCGCGTCACGGGATTCGACCACGAGCCGCGGAGCCCCGTTGACATTCGCCAGAACCGGCATCGCGGGCAGCGGATTTGCCGCCGGCGCGCAGCCCCGCCTTCTCATCGAGCGCTTCGCGCCGAGTTCGTCCAAGGCCCTTCGGCGCAGGTCGTTGACCGCCGAGACCGGCACGAAGGCATCCGCCGAAAGCGCCACCCTGATGCTCGAGAATTCGTAGGGCGTGCCGCCTGTCTTTTGAAGCTGGGCGGTCAGCCGCGCCTCGTCCGACGGGCGGGACTGGGCGGGTTGGACGACATCGCCCTGAACGCGGGCCTCGTCCTCGCCGTCCGTCACGGTCAGCGAGAGCGGCATGCCCGTCGTCGCCGAGAGAACCGCGCGTACCGCAATCGGCCTCGGCGCCACCGGGATTCCACCCTGCCCTTCCACGTGCTTTTCAGACTGGTCCTCGATCAGTTCCCGGTCAATAAGACCAGGCCCGTAGCCGGACGTATATCCTCTGTTGAACACGCTGCGCAGCGCGTCCGCCTCCGGAGCGTGCACGCCCTCATCATCCAGCGCCCGGCGGTAGGCGGCCGTCACCTGGCCGACGTACTCCGGCCCTTTGAGCCGCCCCTCGATCTTCAGGCTCGAGACGCCGGCCTCCCGCAGGCGGCCGAGGTTTGCCAACTGGTTCAGGTCTTTTGTCGAGATCAGCGCGCCCTCCGCCCGCGCGGAAGGCCCTTCCAGCACATAGGGCAGCCGACACGGCTGGGCGCAAAGCCCCCGGTTGCCGCTGCGCCCGCCGATGACGCTGGACATCAGGCATTGCCCGGAGCAGGCGACGCACAGCGCGCCGTGGACAAAGACCTCCGTCTCCACGCCCCGGTTCGCGCAGTCCGCAATTTCGCCGTATTCCATCTCCCTCGCCAGCACGACCCGCGCAAATCCGCTTTCCCGGAGGAAGTCCACCCCCTGACGGTTGTGGATCGCCATCTGGGTGGACGCATGCAGCGGAAGATCCGGCAGCATCCGGCGAAGCGCCGCGGCCACGCCGAGGTCCTGCACGATGGCCGCATCGACGCCCGAGCGCGCCATCTGCCCCGCCAGTTCTTCGAGAAGTGAAAACTCCTCGTCCCGGATCAGCGTGTTGACTGTCACATACAGGCGGCGCGCGCGCTCGTGGCAGGTGTCGGCCGCTCGCATAAGGCCGTCGCCGTCAAAGTTTCCGGCATTTTTTCGGGCGGAGAGCGCCTTGCCGCCCAGGTACACCGCGTCCGCGCCGGCGCTTATCGCGGCGACCAGCGCGTCCATATCGCCCGCCGGCGCCAGAAGCTCCACATTCCAACGGGCGTCGGCCACCGTTTTGCTTGCCATTCCCGCGTCAGTCCTCCGATGCCGCGCCGAGCTTCTTTTGCAGCGCTTCATACTCCGCGCGCAATTCGCCCAGCTCCCTGCGCAGGCGGTTGGTCTCGTCGTGTGCCTTGAGCATGTCGTCGGTCACGTTGAGCGCCGTGAGCACCGCCAGCTGAAGCGGCGGCAGCCGGACCGAAAGCCCAAGCTCGGTCATCTTCCGGTCAACGTAATGGGCCACGCGCTGCACGTGCGCCTCGCTGTCATAGCTGGCCATCGCGTAGTCCTTGCCCGCGATGCGGACGGTCGTCCGGATTTTTTCCATGCTCCCACCTCGCTATATCAATCCATCTTACATTATAACATGGCCGAAAAGCGGACGCAACAAAAAGGAAGGCTTTAGGGCCTTCCTTCGGAGAAGGGAGAATTATGCGCGCGCGGCTCAAACCGCTGGACTATGCCGGACACCGTAGTGAGCGCTTCGAAAAGGATTTCGCTCCAGGGGATAATTAAGCCATCTTGAGCATCTCTGTCTGAAGCTGCTTGATGATGCGCTTTTCCAGCCGGGAAATGTAGCTTTGGGAGATACCCATCAGGTCCGCGACCTCCTTTTGGGTGTGTTCCGCGCCGTCGGCGAGGCCGTAGCGGAGCCGAACGATGTTCTTCTCCCGGGGGCCCAGCCGTTTGATCGCACCGTAGAGCATCTGCCGCTCCACGTCGTTGTCGAGATCGCGGGATACGAGGTCGTTGTCGGTCCCGAGGATGTCGCTTAAGAGCAGCTCGTTTCCGTCCCAGTCGGTGTTGAGGGGTTCGTCAAAGGACACCTCGAGCCGAAGGCGGCTGCTCCGCCTCAGCACCATCAATATCTCATTCTCGATGCAGCGCGAGGCGTAGGTGGCGAGCTTGATCTTTTTTTCAAGCTTGAACGAATTGACTGCCTTGATGAGGCCGATCGTCCCGATGGAGATCAGGTCCTCGATGTTGATGCCTGTATTTTCAAATTTACGGGCGATGTAGACCACAAGCCGGAGGTTGTGCTCGATCAGAAGCCCTCTCGCCTTCAGATCTCCACCCGCGAGCCGTTCGAGCGCGTCGGTCTCTTCTTCCCTTGAAAGCGGCGCGGGCAGCATGTCGCACCCGCCGATGTAGCAGATGCTGCCCTTGCGCATCTTGACGATGAGCCCCAAAACTGTCTGTCTGATCATCTGTCCTGCAGGATGAACCACCGGCGTCTCCTCCTCAATGAACGTTATGAACCCGTCCCAACACCGGTGGCGCCAGCGCGGATACACCCCCCGGGAGCTTGCCTGGGTATACGGCTACCCAGACATCCGGGGCGCTCAACCAACCGTCTCCGGTAGAAACGAGCAACTCGTCAGGTCGAAAACACACCATCTTTCCAGATCCTGAAAGACTTTTGTACCCAACCAGCCGGAACCCCGGCGGCAGGCGCTCGGCCGCGTGGGCGGCTTCGAAATTCTCCGACAATACGTTTTTCAGCTTGTACTCCGCCGCGATGATCACGGGTTGGCCGCTGACAGGTTCCTGCAGCCGGTTCCCCGTGTCGATCAGCGCATTCAGTTCCACGCGCCGGTCGCCCCGGATAAGCCTTACCATCATCTCCCATTTCTCCATGCGGCGCGCGCGAACCGCGCTGAACGCCAACATGCCGATCGTACCCAAAAATGCCCCTGTAAGGAGAGCACCGGCCACCCCCGGAACCAGGCTTCGCGCCAGCCTGACCGCGCCGTCCATAAAGGCCGCGCCGCCCAGAAGGAGGCCTGTGTTGAGGACGAGATCCCGCGGCCTGTCCACCCGAATGGCAACCGCGGCGAGCAGCGCGGTCAGCACGATCCTGGACGGCCACCACCTAAGCTGGTAGAACGCCGGATACTGCATCGCCACCGCGTAAAGCGCGCCGAAAGCCGCCGCAAAAAGCGTCAGTCCCCACCGGTTTCGGCCCCGAAATCGCGCGATGACGCCAATCACGATACAATTCATGGTGAAATTGACGAGTACATAGCGCTCGAGACCGATGGCCAATCTCATCACCGCCTGAGGCAATTATAGGAAAAGCACTGCGCGAAAAACGCATCTTTTTGAACACCAAACTGAGAATTCGTTCGACAAATGGAAGCTCTTTCGACAGGCGGGGGAGGATAAAGCGGGCGGAAATAACCTTAAAACGACAAGAAAATTTCACCCTAAGAAAAGGCATGATCGTTATTATGGGCCTCGGCCTTTGAAAAAGTGGATTCGCCCTCAATCGCACGCACGGAGAATCTGTGAATTTTCCATCGCGTTTCTGTCGAATGTTCGGAAGTATTGTGTATTGTTTGTGGAATATTTCGAATAAGAATATCGGTGGCGGATGACTTTCCCACAGCGCATCAAAACCCCACATACAAGAGGCCCTCCGATTCGGAGGGCCTCAGACCATCAACAAAGTCCCTTATTCTGTTTCAATCGCACCTGAGGGGGCTGGCGCAATCCCTGCCCGTTCCATTCTCTGTCAGCGGGTTGAACCCGAAGGCCTCTTCGATGCCTTGCGTTCCCGGGGAACGCGTCGCTTGGAGCGCTTTTGAAGGCCGAAATCAGCCTGATCCACTAACCCAGCGCGATGGCCGGAAGCAGCGAAATGCGGTCTATTTCGTACCGGGGTCTGAGATCCTCCGGCAGCTTTTTCTTTCCCATGTTGAGCCAGCAGCCGTCCACCGCCGCGTTTTTCGCGCAGCGCATGTCGGCGACGCCGTCTCCGACCATCAGCGCGTCCTCCCGCCTGAGGCCCAGGTTGCCCAGCGCGATCTCGAGCACCCGCGGATCGGGCTTGGCGATGCCGATCTCCTCGGAGATCACGAAATCCTTGATGAGGAAGCGCAGCGGAGAGCGGCTCATTCGTCCGCGCTGCACCGCGGAAATGCCGTTGGTCACGACCGACACCGGGAGCCTTTCGGCAACCTCCTGAACCGCCTCCAGCGCGCCGGGCAGCAGCATGGACTGTTCCGACAGCGCCTGCACATAGTATTCCGCCGCTTTGGCCGGGTCTCCCGGAACGCCATAGCGCGCCATCAAAAGCTCGAACCGCCTGATCTTGAGCTGCGCCTGGGTGGTCAGGCCCTTTTCCAGATCCAGCCAAAGCCCGGCGTTGATCGCCTGATACGCGGCGGCCGCGCCCGGGTCTAAGATGCCCAGATGTTCCAGCACCCGGCCGACAGCCACGCGCTCTCCGGCCTGAAAATCAAACAGCGTATCATCCGCGTCGATAAAAATGCCCTTGTATCGCATCATTTTCTCCTCAGCATCAGTTTTAAATGGCTCAACTGGCGCGCGCGCATCAGTTTGAGCGCGCCAAGGTAGACCAGAAGAGCGCCGATCCCCGACGCGGCAAGCCGCAGGAGCACCTGCAGCGCGTCGTTTCGCCCGCCCAGAAGGTCCTTGACAAAGAGGGCGAAAGCCAGCGCCGCACCAGCGGCAAGGACCATCTTCCCCACCTCAACCGCCATCGCGGAGAGGCCCAGCCGGCCCAACTGTCTGCGCAGCAGGACGATCAACGCCGCCGTGCCCATGAAGCTGGAGATCACCGTGCCCAGCGCCAGACCGTTGACGCCGATGAAGCGCGAAAGAATGAAGCTGATGATGGCGTTCGCCGTCATCACGCACAGCGATACCGCCATCGTGATGCGCGTCTTCTGCATCGAGTGAAACGCCCGGTTCAAAAGGTCCGCCACGCAGAAGCTGACGACGCCCAGCAGATAACAGAAGAACACGCCGCTGGTGACCATCATCGACTGTTCGTCGAATTTGCCGCGCATGAAGGTGAGCCGGATGATGTCCTGAGACAGCGCGCCGCCCAGAACGGTGATCGGCAGGAGCACCAATAGGAGCACCTCGGCGCTCTGCGTCACGATGCTCACGATGCCCCGCTTGTCCTTTTCCGCCGCCTTTTCGCTCATGTGCGAGAACATGATCGTGGTGATCGGCACGCCGATCACGCCGGTGATGACGGCGATCAGCCGAAATGCGTAGTCCATCGATGAAACGTCGCCTGCGTTGAGCCCGGAGCCAAGCGCCTGATCGACCATGTGGCTCATCTCGGTGACCGCCATCGACAAAAGCGCCGGGATGCCCAGCTTCAGCATCCTCCTGAAGCGCTCGTCCCTGGGCCGGAGGATGGGCGAGTAACGGAAATCGCCGCGAAGCGCGGGGAGCAGGATCATCACCTGCAGAATGCCCGCGCCGAACACGCCCCATGCAAGGGCGTCGATGCCGTAGCGGGGCGAAAAGCCCACGGTCGAAACGATCATGCCAAAGCTGAGGGCGAAGCCCGTGAGCTGCGCCGCCATGAAATGCCGCGTGGCGTTGAGGACGGACGACAGCATGATCGACGACACGACGAACAGCATTGACGGCATCATGATGCGCGCCATGTGTACCGCCATGTCAAGGCGTGCCGAATCATAGCCGGAATAGATCAGGTGAATGATCGGCCGTGCAAACACCATCATCAGCGCGCTCAGCGCCACGGCGATCAGCGCAAACAGGTTCAGCGCGTTGGATGCGAAACGGTTTGCGCGCTTCGCGCCGCCCCGCGCCCGGGCGTCGATGTAGAGCGGCACCATCGTGGAGGTGATCATCGACGTCAGCAGCATGATGGGAAGGTAGAAAAGGCTGTAGGCGGCGACATAAGCGTCGTTTTCAACGCCGGTTCCAAAGTAGTTGGCGCGGAGAACTTCGCGCACAAAGCCTACCACCTTGCTCGCGAAGATGATAACGGTCACCATGAGCGTCGTCTGCAGTGTACGGTCGCGCTTCGGGGGCACCTTGACACCCTCTTCGTTCAGGTAATAATCCTAGCCATTATACCACGTATGTCAACCGGCGTAAAACGCGTAGCCGCCCGCGCGCCTTTCGAAGTACAGGATATCCGGCGCCAGCAGCCGCTCCCCCTTCAGGATGCGCTCCGCCAGCCGCATCGATCGCTCGGAGGCGGTCGCGCCCCGCCGGAACTGCCGCGCATCGCCCAGCACCGCATCGAGCGCCTTGGGGAACCGCGGATCGTTCAGCCGGTTCAGCGCCACCTCGCCGATCATTCGCGCAACCTCCTCCGGCTCTGTTTCGGCCATCGCGGAGATCGTGCGCGCCAAGAGCATCCTGTCCTCCGCCTCGAACGCGTTCAGGTGCGGCAGCCAGCACAGCGCCAGCATCACAAGAAGAAAGAACGGATATTTTTTCATGGAAAAACTCCCCTCAATCGTAGGGGAGTTATATGAACCCGAATGCCGGATTAGTACGCCCCGGCGATGTGAGACCCGCCGCATCCGGCGGCCGTTTTTCCCGCCAGCCGAGCAGAACTCCAATCGTTTCCACGCCTTGCGCGCCGTAAAGCGCGTTTGCTCCACCAGTCAAGCAGACTGATGGAGCAAACAATCCCTTCTCGGGACAGCCGCCAGCAAATGCCGGAGCACTTCAGGCGAGCGCAGCTTAGCCCGTGGTGTTAATACGCCTTTGCGAAGTACATCAGCTTCTTCGCGGGCTTTCCGCAGCAGACGCAGGTCTCAGACGGCATGCCGTCCTGATCGAAGGGCATGTTGCGGGAGGTGGCGTTGGTCAGCTCCTTGATCTTGTCCTCGCAGTCGCGCTCGCCGCACCAGGATGCCTTGACAAAGCCGTCCTGCACACCCTCAACCAGCTCGTCCAGTGTGACGGTGGTATAGGTGCGCGCTTTGCGGAACTCGTCCGCCTGGCGGTATAGGGTCAGGTGGATATCGTCCAGGAGCGCCTTCAGCGCGTCCCCAATGCCTTCAAGCGGCAGCGTGCCCTTTTCCAGCGTATCGCGGCGCATGAAGGTGGCGACGCCGTTTTCGATGTCCCGGGGCCCCAGTTCGAGGCGCACCGGCACGCCCTTCATTTCCCATTCGTTGAACTTCCAGCCCGCGGAATAGGTGTCCCGGTCGTCCAGCTCCACGCGGATGCCGGCTGCTTTCAGTTCCGCCGCCAGCGCGCGGGCCCTGTCCAGAACGCCCTCCTTATGCTGGGCGATGGGCAGAATGACCACCTGAATCGGCGCGACGCGGGGCGGGAGCCGGAGGCCGCGCTCGTCGCCGTGGGTCATGACGATGGCGCCGATCAGCCGGGTGGAAACGCCCCAGCTGGTCTCGTGCACGTATTCCAGCTTGCCTTCGCGGCTCAGGAACTGGATCTGGAACGCCTCGGCGAAGTTGGTACCGAAGTTGTGGGTGGTGCCCGCCTGCAGCGCCTTGCCATCCTGCATCATGGCTTCCATCGAATAAGTGGCGCGGGCGCCGGCGAACTTCTCCTTGTCGGACTTCTGCCCCACGAAGGTGGGCAGCGCCAGCACGTTTTCGGCGCATTCGCGGTAGATTTCCAGCATCTGCAAGGTCTCTTCCTGGGCTTCCTCGGCGGTTTCGTGGATGGTATGGCCTTCCTGCCACAGAAACTCGCTGGTGCGCAGGAAGGGACGGGTGCTCTTCTCCCAGCGGAGTACCGAGCACCACTGGTTGTATTTCATCGGAAGGTCGCGCCAGGACTGCACCCACTTTGCGTACATGGCACAGAAGAGCGTCTCCGACGTAGGCCGGATGACCAGCTTCTCCTGAAGCACCTCCGAGCCGCCCTGGGTGACCCACGCAACCTCCGGCGCGAAACCCTCCACGTGCTCGGCTTCCTTGCGCAGCAGGCTCTCCGGGATCAGCATCGGGAAATAGACGTTCTTGTGGCCGGATTCCTTAAACCGCCTGTCCATCTCCTGCTGGATCAGCTCCCAGATGCCGTAGCCGTAGGGCTTGATCACCATGCAGCCACGAACGGGCGCGTAATCGACCAGATCGGTTTTCAGAATGACGTCGGTATACCACTGAGAAAAGTCCTCCTCGCGCGGCGTCAGGTGCGCGACGAATTCCTGCTGCTTGTCCTTCTTGCCCATCATAAATCCCCCTTAGCATATGAAGAAATTATAACACCCGCGTGCGAAAAAGCAAGTGAAGTTTTATTATGTGCGCCGAAACGGCACGAACGGCTCGATCAGTCGGCAAGATCGGCGTAGGCGCCGCCCAGATAAGACAAAAGCGCTGCCGGGGCCAGCAGCACCTGCACGCCCCGGAGTCCCGCGCTGACAGAGACCGTTTCAAGGGCCTCAGCCCGTCTATCGATAAATGTGGGAAACCTCTTTTTCATGCCAATCGGCGAACAGCCGCCGCGAAGGTAACCGGTGACGGCCGTCAGGTCCTTCAGCGGCAGCATCTCCACGCGCTTGTTGCCGCTGGCGGCGGCGGCGCGCTTCAGGTCCAGCGCCCGCGCGACGGGAATCACAAAGACCGCCGGGCCGGTTTTGTCCCCGACGGTCACGAGGGTCTTGTAGACGAGGTCCGGGTTGATGCCCAGCGCCTCCGCGGCGTGGACGCCGCTCAGGTCCTCCAGATCAAACGAATACTCGCGCACGTCATAACGGATTTTCGCGCCGTCCAGAAGGCGCATGGCGTTTGTCTTTTTCACGTTTCATCCGTTCCTCTCGGCGAAGGTCTCGGCGATCACGTCGGCCAGAAATGGCATGGACGCGACGGCTTCCATCAGCGTGTTCTTGTTGTGTCCGGCCTCGACCAGGATGGAAAGCCCGACGTGCTGGTTGTAGCGGCCGTTCTTGATCAGCACATCCTGGCAGATGCCCGGCGTCCGCTGGTTGAGCCGCTCCGTCAGCTTCCGTGCGTAGGTGAGGTTTCGGGGGAAATAGGCGGGATCGTCGTCAAAGCCCTTGCCGTTGCCCACGAGGAACATCAGCTGCGCCACGTTCGCGCCTCCGGCCACAACCGCAACCGTCTTGTAGACCACCGGGGTGTAGGCATCCCGGTGGAGGTCGATGTAGAGATCGAACGTTTCCGGGTAACCCGCGATGGTCTTGAGCGACCGCTCATAGGCTGTTCCGAGTTCCGGCGGCTCATGGTCGGTCACGTCGTGGGTCACCTGAAAGCCTCGGGCGGTCAGAAGATCGGTAAGCGCCTCTCCGACCCGCACCACCGAATGGGTATGATCATCGGTGCGCCAAGCGTCGGTCTCGCGATAGGGATCGGCGGTGGTCTGCCGGTAGGCCTCGTTGGTGTGGGTGTGATAGATCAATACGGTACCCCGGGGCTTCGGCGCGGCGGTGGGCTTTCTTTGGACCTTTGTGACCTCTACCAGCATCCGGTCCCCGAAAACCACGTCCACTTGCGACGGGGCGGCGGCGGCAAACCCCCCCACCCCCCCCGACCAAATCGCTTGTGCCGCTTCGGTAGGCGCTATGGTGGCGGCGGGCGCGCCCTCCGCAACATCAGGCGCGAGCACCTCGCTGACCAGAATCACGGCCAGCACCACGGCCAAGAGCGTCAGCACGATGCCTAGCAGCAGGCTGGAAGCCCGTACGACCTTCAGGCGTATCAATCGCATCACCCCTTCCCCTTCGGGTGATACATCCTATTCAGCCGGAAGGAGGGGTATGCAGGACGAGCGCGCGGGCGCTTCCGCTGCTTCCATCCCAGCGGATCCGGCCTCGGCCCGTACGGCCAATCCTTCTCCTGTCCACCGGGGTTCGGGGCGGCGGCCCCGATACGCGGAAAGCCGCCTTGCGGATTTCTGCGGATAAAAGCTGCCGGAGAGCGACATGCGCGGTCGCAGGCCGCTACCTTGACGAGCGCAAGCCTGACCGTGAGCGCAGCGAACAAGGCTTGCGCCGTATCCCCTGCATGCAAGCTGCTTGCAGCTTGCATGCGCCGCGACGGAAAATGCGAAGCAGATTCCGTCGCCGGCTATGCCAGCGCCTCCCTGATCGCCATCGCCACGCGCTCGGTTTCCTCCGCGCGGGGCTTCTCTCCGTCAAACTCAATGGCCGCTCCGGCGGTGATCCGCCGCTTTTCGGTGCGCAGCGGGATGAACCGAAGGTTCTGCCCGGTGGCGCGGTGGTAGAGCGTGCCCAGCATGAGATACCCCTCGTACAGCGCGCCCATCTCCTCTGAAGCGTCGGCGTAGTCTACATCCGGGTAGATGATGACCCGGCCGCCCGCCTTCAGTACGTCCAGCGTCTTCCGAAAGGTGGTGACCACGCGGGCGGTGGAACGGTAGACCGGGATGGCGCCCATCGAGCCGCAGAGCCCCGGCACCACCCATGAGAGGATGCGCGCGACCGGCAGCGCGAAGGCCCTCGGCCATCCGGCGCGGCGGGTCAGCGTATATTCGGCGTACTGGCGGTAGCAGGTCTCCCGCTCGCAGAAGACATTAAACACCCACGGATTAACCGGCGCGCTCAGCCAGAGCAGCGTATCGATCGGACCGCGGAGGTTCTTGTGGCGGCAGATATAGACCGCCGGCGCGGGCAATGCCTCCGGCGTCGGCGACTGGTAGCCCCGAAAGAAGATACGGCTCAAGAACCTCAGCCTGGTGAAGAACCTGCCGTAAGCCATTCTGTCGGAACTCCTTTCTTTGATTGGGGTCAGCGCTTGCGGACAAGGGACTGGGCCGCGTCCAGCATGTTGGCCGCGTGCCTGCGCCCGCTCTCCGGGTCGCCCGCCCCGCCGACCAGCCTGGCCAGTTCCTCAATGCGCCCGGCCCTGTCGAGCTTTCGGACGCTGGAACCGGTGCGCTCACCGGCAACGGTTTTTTCCACTAAATAGTGTGCCCCGGCCAGCGCCGCGATCTGCGGCAGATGGGTGACGCAGATGACCTGCCGCTTCTCGGCGATGGAGGCCATCTTTTCGCCCACGGCCTGCGCCATGCGGCCGGAAACGCCGGTGTCCACCTCGTCAAAGATCATTGACGGCACGCCGCCCGCGTCGGCCTCGATGGCCTTGAACGCCATCATGATGCGGGAGAGCTCGCCGCCCGACGCGATCGCGGAGAGCGGCTTTACCGGCTCGCCTGGGTTGGGCGAGATCAGGAACTGCACCTCGTCCGCGCCCCGCGCGGTGGGCGCGCCCGGCAGGATCTCCACCTCAAAGCGCGTCGAACCCATGCCCAGATCCTTGAGCTGCTCCACCAACCGGCCTACGAGCGCCGCGGCCAGGCGGCGGCGGCTTTCTGTCAGCCTTGCTGAGGACTCGTCCAGGAGCGCTTTCGCATCATCCCGCTTTTTTTCGGCCTCGGCGCGAAGCACGTCGTTTTCTGCAAGCTGCGCGAGGCTTGCCTTCGCCTGCTCGTAGAAGCGCAGCACGTCCGAAAGCTCCGGCCCATACAGGCGCTTGAGCCGCTTGAGCTCCATCACCCGGTCGGCGGCCCGCTCGGCGGCGGCGGGGTCATAATCCAGCGCGTCCTGCATGCGCTGGAGCTCCGCGCCCGCATCCTGCGCGGCGTAGAACATTTCCTCCAGCCGGGCGCGGAGCGCCTCAAACCGGGGGTCCAGCGTCGCGATGGACGCCATCTCGTTCGCGGCGCGGGAGAGCGCATCCTGCGCGGCCAGCGCGCGCCCCTCGCCCCGATAGACGTAGGCGTAGGCCGCGCCCACCGCCTGGGCGATTTTTTCGCCGTGCTCATAGAGCGCGAGCTTCTTCTCCAGTTTTTCGTCCTCGCCGGGTTTGGGCTTCACAGCCTTGATCTCTTGGATCTGACGCGAGAGCATCTCCACATTGCGCACGCGCTCCCGCTCGTCCAGCTTCAGCTGCTGCGCTTCGCGCTCCAGCGCCCTGTACCTTGCGTACTTCTGCGCCACGTCGCCCATCAGCGCCCGGTGCGCCTCGTCGCCGCCCTCATCCAGAAAATCCCGGTGCAGCGAGGGGTTCAGAAGCGCCTGGTGCTCGTGCTGGCCATGCACGTCCATGAGCAGCGCCGTCACCTGCCTGAGCTGGGACATGGGCACCACCTGGCCGTTGATCCGGGAGACCGACCGCCCGGAGGCGGAAACCTCGCGCGTGAGCGCGATCAGCCCCTCGTCGGACTCGACGCCCATCTCGTCCAAGAGCTCCTTTGCGCCGTCCGGCATTTCAAACAGCGCCTGGACGACCGCGCGGTCCTCGCCGGTGCGCACCATTTCGCGCGCCGCCCGGGCCCCCAGCGCGAGGTTCACGCAGTCGACCACGATCGACTTGCCCGCGCCGGTTTCGCCGGTCAGCACGTTGAGTCCCGGTTCAAATTCGATGCGCAGCCGCTCGATGAGCGCGACGGAGCGGATCGAAAGCTCGAGTAACACGGTTTGCCTCCTAATACCGGATCAGCGTTTTGAAGCGGGCGAGCACCGGCTCCACGAGATCCTCCGACTGCACGACCACGAGAATCGTGTTGTCGCCCGCCAGCGTGCCGACGATCTCCGGCCACTTCATGGAATCGATCGCCTCGGCGGCAGCGTTGGCGGAAGCGGAGAGGGTTTTGATGACGATCAGGTTGCTGGCGCCGTTCATGGACAGCACGGATTCCGAAAAAATTCGGATGAAGCGATCGCTGATGCCCTGTTCGGCGCGCTCGCTGGTGGCGTAGCGGTAGCCGCCGCCCTCGCCGAGCACCTTCACGAGCCTGAGCTCCTTGATGTCACGGGAAACAGTGGCCTGCGTGACGCGCACGCCGTGGCGCTTGAGCTGCTCGGCCAGTTCTTCCTGGGTTTCAATATTCTGCGATTCGATGATCTCCAGAATCATGGAATGGCGCACCGACTTCATGGCATGTCCTCCCAATCATTCTCGGATCGCGGGCGTTTACGGCGTCCAGTCGGACAGCTTGCCCCTCAGAAGTTCAAAAAAGCTGTGCGGCCTCAGGCGCACAAAGCGGATGTTCCGCTCCGCGCGGCGCACGACGACTTCGCCGCCATCCGGCGCTATAATGTAACGACCGTCTACGACGACACGCGCCCTGCCCGCGTCGCCCAGTATGGATACGGAAACCGCCTGCCGGTCGCTGACCACGATGGGCCTGGCGGCCAGCGTATGGGGGCAGATGGGGGTCAGCACCATGCAGTCAAGGCCCGGCGCCACCAGCGGCCCGCCCGCCGCCAGCGAATAGGCGGTGGAGCCGGTCGGCGTCGCGACGATGAGTCCGTCGCCGGAAAAGCGGTCGACCATCCCGTCGCGCAGCGAAACGGAGAGCGAAAGCACGCCCACCGACGATTCGGACCGGTTGAAGGCCACCTCGTTGAGCGCGTAGGCACTCTGGCCAGACGCAGTCATGACCTCCAGCAGCATGCGGTTCTCAATCTCGTACTGCCCCAGCGCGAGGCGCTCCACGTCCTCTTCGACGAGGTCCGGCTGCACCTCGGTGAGAAAGCCGATGCGGCCCAGGTTGACGCCCAGCATCGGGATATCGTAACGCAGCGCCGCTTCAAAGGCGTGCAGAAACGTGCCGTCTCCGCCCAGAACCATCATCAGATCGCAGTCTTCCAGCCGGGTGCAATCGTCCAGCACGCGGATGCCGCGCGCCTCCAAAGCAAAGCGAAGCCGACGCGCAACCGCCTGCACGCCGGGTTTTAAGTCGTTTTGCCATAACGCAACCGCTTGAAAGGCCATTCACTCAGCCCCTATACGCATATTGTATACCAAGGATGTATAAGCATACAAGGTCAATCGGCTGATTTCATAAATTTGTCATATGCCGCCGACGTGACCTCCGCAATCCGCGCCGAATCGACAGGCTGCGCACCGCCAGTACGAGGTGTGATGTACAAAAGAAACTCCACGTTACCTTCCGGGCCGGTGATCGGCGAAAAATCCAGCCCCTCGGCTTGAAAGCCGAGGCCATCCACACATTCCAGCACGCCTTCGATCACCTGCCGGTGCACCGCCGGGTCCCGCACCACGCCGCGAGGGCCCACAAGGTTCCTCGGCGCCTCAAACTGCGGCTTGATGAGGGCGACAAAGCGCCGCTCCCCCGCGAGCACGCGAAGCGCCGCGGGCAGCACCGCCCGAAGCGAGATGAACGATACGTCCGTCGCGCCGAACTCCGGCGGCTCAGGAAACTGCTCGGGCGTCAGAAAGCGGGCGTTGGTGCGCTCCATCACGGTGACGCGCCCGTCGCCCCGAAGCCGCCAGTCGATCAGGCCATAGCCCACATCCACCGCGTAGACCCGCTTCGCGCCGGCGCGCAGCATCACGTCCGTAAACCCGCCGGTGGACGAGCCCACATCCAGACAGATCTTTTCGGAAACGTCCAGTCCGAAGGCGGTAAGCGCGCCGAGGAGCTTGTGCGCGCCGCGGCTGACGTAAGGCCGCCCTTCCCGGACCGACAGCTGAAGGCCGGGCTTCACCGCGTCCGAAGGCTTGTCCAGCCGTTCCTCAGCCTGATAGGCGCGCCCTTCCATGATGAATGCTCGCGCCATGCCGATGTCCGGCGCGAGCCCCTCCTCCACCAGCGCCTGATCGGCGCGCCTATACGGCACGGCCCCTCGCCTCCCGGAGCGCGCGCACGCGGGCGAGCACTTTTTCGACCACCTGCGGCGTAGTCAGCCCGCAATCGGCCATCTGCCCGACGGCCGCATCCTGCTCGATGAATCGGTCGGGGATGCCGAGGTTCACCACATCCGTCTGCACGCCCCAGGCGGCCAGCTTTTCGAGGACCGCCGAACCAAAGCCGCCCATGACCGCGCCGTCCTCCAGCGTCACGAGCAGCGGATGCCGCTGTGCCGCCTCCCTGAGCATCTTTTCGTCCATGGGCTTGATGAACCGGGCGTCGATCACGCCGCAGCGCACGCCCTTGCCCACCAGCTTGATGGCGGCGTTCAGCGCCGTCTCCACCATGCGGCCCACCGCCAGGATCATCGCGTCTTCCCCTGCGCTCAAAAGCTCCCACCTGCCCACTTCCAGAGGCTGGGGTTCCTGCATGTTGGGGCCCATGTCGTCGGCCTCCTGGGCGTAGCGGATGGCCATCGGCCCGTCGATCTCCATGCTCAGGCGCAGAAGCCTGCGAAGGTCCCGGACGTCCCGGGGCGAGGCGACCACCATGTTCGGCATGGTTCGAAGGAACGCCATGTCGTAGGCGCCCTGATGGGTGGCGCCGTCCGGCCCGACGAGTCCCGCCCTGTCGATGACGAAGGTCACCGGCAGCTTCTGAAGGCAGACGTCCACCAGAACCTGATCGTAGGCGCGCTGCAGGAACGTGGAGTAGATCGCGACATAGGGGCGCATGCCGCTGACCGCGAGCCCCGCAGCCATCGTGACGGCGTGTTCCTCGGCGATGCCCACGTCGAAGAAGCGGTCCGGATGGCGCTCCTTGAAGAGCGAAAGCCCCGTGCCGTCCGGCATGGCGGCGGTGATGGCGGTCACGCGGATGTCGCTGTCGGCGATGGCGTTCAGCTCTGCGGCCATCACCTGGCCGTTTCGGACGCCCGGTTTTTTCGCGATCTGGCCGTTCTCAACGTCAAAGGGCGGTACGCCGTGGTAGAGATCCGGCGAATCCTCCGCCGGAACATAGCCGCTTCCCTTTTTCGTGACCACATGCACAAGGACCGGCCGCCCAGCCTGCCGGGCTCGCCTGAGCACGCGGATCAGCCTCTTCAGGTCGTGCCCGTCGATGGGGCCCTGGTACTCGAAGCCCAGCGCGCTGAAGAACCGATCGTCGATGACCAGCGATTTCAGCGAATCCCGCACCCGTTCCATGCCCCGAAGAATCGGCCTGCCGACCCCGGGCATCCTGTCCAGCCCGACGCTGACCGCGTGCTTGATCTGGCGGTAGGGATTCGACTGGCGAAGCGCGGTCAGGTGCCCCGACAGCGCGCCGACGTTCTGCGAAATGGACATTTCGTTGTCGTTGAGCACCACGACCATCGCGGTCTTGGACTCGCCCGCGTCGTTGAGCGCCTCGTAGCACATGCCGCCGGTCAGCGCGCCATCGCCCACCACCGCCGCCACATGGTGCTTTCCGCCCATCAGATCCCGGGCGCGGGCCATGCCGAGGGCCGCCGACAGCGCCGTGGACGCGTGGCCGGTGGTGAATGCGTCGTATGGGCTCTCCTCGATGCGGGGGAAGCCGGCGATGCCGCCGGCCTTTCTGAGCGTGTCAAAGCGCGGGCCGCGCCCGGTCAAGAGCTTATGCGCGTAGGCCTGATGCCCCACATCGAAGACCAGCTTGTCCTCCGGGCAGTCGTAGACCACGTGCAGCGCGATGGTGAGCTCCACCACGCCCAGGTTGCTTGCCAGGTGCCCGCCGTTGGACGAAACCGTTTCAAGCAGTTTTTTGCGTATCTCCGCCGCAAGCTCCTGAAGTTCGTGAAGCTTCATGCCCTTGAGCTGGGTCGGCGACTGAATGGTTTCCAGCATTTTTGATTCTCCCAAAGCGATTACATGATGATGACTGCGATCAGCACGCCCAGGAGCGCGCCGATCAGCACCTCAAAGGGGGAATGACCCAGCAGTTCCTTGAGCGTCTCCTGGGTCAGACCGCGCCCCTCCTCGGTAAGTTCCCGGACGATCTTGTTGATGAGCGCCGCCTGCTTGCCCGCCGCCCTGCGCACGCCCGCGGCGTCGGTCATGACGACCGAGGCCAGCACGAACGCGATGGCGAATTCCGGGCTGTAGAAGCCCCTCGACACGCCGACGGCGGTCGACAGCGCGCAGACCACCGCCGAGTGGGAGCTGGGCATGCCGCCAAGCCCGAACATGCGGGTGAGATCCCAGCGCTTCTCGAGGATGTAGTAGAACAGCACCTTGAGCGCCTGCGCGATGAACCACGCGAGCACGCAGGTCATCAGCACGCGGTTTGCGATCAGCTCGTAAAAAAGCATCTTAGCCCAGCCTTTCGGTTTGTGCGGTCAGGACTTTCGGTGCGTCATGTCGCAGATCAGGTCCTGGAAGAACGCGGCGCGTTCGCCAAAGGGCAGCAGCGCGTCCATCGCCTCCTGCTGAAGCTCGATGATCAGCGCCCGCGTTCCGCCGGTGCCGTAGACGCTCACGCAGGTGAGCTTTCCGGATTCCGCGTCCTTGCCGGGCGTCTTGCCGAGGCTGCGCCCTGTGCCCTCCACATCCAGAAGGTCGTCCACCGCCTGAAACATCATACCGAAGTTGGACGCGTAGCGGGAGAGCGCCTTTCGCTCAGCGTCCGCCGCACCAGAGAGCGCCGCCGCGGCGCGCAGCGCGCCCCGGAACATCGACCCGGTCTTGTGCAGGTGGATGTACTTGAGCATCTCGGGCTCCGGGTCCACCGCGCCTTTTTCGCAGGAGAGGTCGACGCTCTGTCCCGCGATCATCCCCTGCACGCCCGCTCCCCTGGCGATCTCCCACGCCGCGCGGGTGCGCGGCATCGCGCGAGGTGGCTCCGAGAGCGCGTGGGCGAGCATCATTTCGTAGGCCTGATTTAAAAGCGCGTCGCCCGCGAGAATCGCCTGACCGACGCCGAAGACCATGTGGTTGGTCGGCCGTCCGCGGCGCAGACAGTCGTCGTCCATGCCGGGCAGGTCGTCGTGGATCAGCGAGTAGGTGTGGATCATCTCAACAGCAGCCGCGTAGGGCATCGCCTCGTCCCGGTCGCCGCCCAGCATGTCGACCGCCGCCAGCAGCATCGCCGGGCGCAGGCGCTTGCCGCCCGCCAGCGCGCTGTAGCGCATCGCCTGCCTGAGCAGCGGCGGCACCTCGTGCCCGTCCCGCGTCCAGGCGGTTTCGCTGAGCGCAGCCTCCAACGCCGCATCCGCGAGGCGCGCGTAATCCTGAAGCTTCATGGCTCTTCCTCCGCCTCGAAGGCCGCCTCGCCGTCCGCGGTCAGCTTCCGGATGCGCGCTTCGCCCTCGTCCAGCAGCGCCTCCAACCCCTTAACCAGCTTTATACCACCCTCGTAGGCTTTAAAGCACTGGTCCAGCGGGAGCGTGCCCTCTTCCAGATTTTTAACGATTTCCTCGAGCTGGGCGATGCCCTCCTCGAACTTCAAATCACGTTTCATGGTATCTCTCCCCTCGGCGCGCGGCGACGACCTTCGCGTCCAGCGCACCGCTCGAAAGCGTAATGGTGATGTCCTGGCCGGGCGCCATATCGCCGACCTCGGTGACGATCCTGCCCTCTGATTCCACCAGCGCGTAGCCCCTTGCGAGCACGCCCTCCGGGTTCAGCCCCTCGAGGACCCTCGAAAGGGTGTGAAGCCGGTTCCGCCCGGCGACGGTTCTGCGCTCCAGCGCAATGTCCATCGCGCGTTTAAGGCGCTCAAGCGCCGCCCGCCGGGGCGCGGTGATCAGCGTCTCAGGCGACCTGAAGGCCTGGGAGAGCCGGTTCAGCCGCTCTTCGTAGAGGTTCAGCCGCCCGGAGAGCGCCCGCGCCATCCGAAGTCGCTGCCTGTCAAGGCCGTTAAGAAGCTCGGCGCGAACCGGCGCGGCCATCTCCGCCGCCATCGAAGGCGTGGCCGCCCGCGCGTCCGCGACGAAGTCCGCGATGGTATTGTCGGTCTCGTGGCCGACGCAGGAAATGACGGGAATGCGGCTCCTCGCGATGGCCCGGGCCACGGTCTCCTCGTTGAATGCCCAAAGGTCCTCGATCGATCCGCCGCCCCGGCCGCACAGGATCACGTCCACGGTGCCGTCCTCGTTCAGCCGGTCCAGCGCGCGGGCTATGTCGGCCGCGGCTCCCTCGCCCTGCACCTGACAGGGCGCGACGAGGATGTCCGACGCCGGATTCCTGCGCCTCAGGATGCGGAGCATGTCCCGGATGGCCGCGCCGGTGGGCGAGGTGACGATGCCGATCCGCATGGGCAAAAGGGGGAGCGGCTTTTTGAGGGCCTGGTCAAAGAGCCCTTCCTCCAGCAGCTTCTTCTTGAGCGCCTCGAACTTCTCGTAGAGCGCGCCAGCGCCCTCCCGGCGCATGTTCTCGCAGTAGACCTGATAGCCGCCGGTGGCCGCGTACACCGAGGCCGCGCCCTCGATGACCACCATATGCCCGTCGGCGGGCTGAAAGTCAAGCCGGAGCGCGTTCTGGCGGAACATCACGCACTGCACGCGGGCAGCTTCGTCCTTGATTGAGAAATACAGGTGTCCGCTGAAATGGCGCTTGAAGCCGGTGATCTCGCCCCGCACCCGCAGCGCGCGCAGAAGCGGATCCCCCGCCATGAGCCGCCGGGCGTACTCGTTGAGCTCGGTTACGGTGAGCGTCCATTCAGACTGCATGGCGCGCGGCCGCCTCGATGGTGTTTTCCAGAAGCATCGCGATGGTCATCGGACCCACGCCGCCGGGCACCGGGGTGATCGCACCCGCGACCTCCTTCGCCCCTTCAAAGTCCACGTCGCCGGTCAGCTTGCCGTCCGGCAGGCGGTTGATGCCCACGTCGATGACCGTCGCGCCGGGCTTGATCATGTCGGCGGTAATGAAGCGGGGCTGGCCGATGGCCGCGACCAGCACGTCGGCGCGCCGGGTGACTTCCGCGAGGTTCCGCGTCCGGGAGTGGCAGACGGTGACGGTTGCGTTCTCCCGAAGGAGCAGAAGCGCCATGGGCTTGCCGACCATCACGCTGCGTCCGACGACGACCGCCTCCGCGCCGGAGAGCTTTATGCCCGCGCGATGGATTAGCTCGATGCAGCCCCGCGGGGTGCAGGGCAGCGCGGCGGGCGCGCCGCTCATCAAAAGCCCCTGAGTGACCGGGTGCAGCCCGTCCACATCCTTCTCCGGGGCGATGGCCCGGATGATCTCCGCTTCGTTCAAGTGCTTCGGCAGCGGCAGCTGCACGAGCAGCCCGTGTACGCTGTCGTCCCGGTTGACCCGGTCGATCTCTCGGAGCAGTTCTTCCCGGGTGGTTTCGGCGCTCATACGGATGACGTTGCCCGCCATGCCCGCCTCCCGGCAGGCGCGCTCCTTGTTGCGCACGTAGACCTGGGAGCCCGGATCGTCGCCCACCAGGATGACCGTCAGCGACGGGACGACGCCTTTTTCAACAAGCCGTGCGACCCGCTCCTTCAGCTCCGCGCGAATCGCGATGGAAATGCCCTTTCCGTCAATAATCGTCGCGCTCATGCGCTCTCCTCCTTCAGCCTGTCGCAGCCGATCAGCGCAACGCCCGCGGCGTTGTCGCCCGACAGCCCAGGTTTTGCCCAAAATAATCTGACGCTCCCGTTCAGCCGCCGGAGCCTGTCCGGCAGCATTTCCCTCATGAGCGCCGACGACGCGACGCCGCCGGCCAGGAGCACATCGCAAAAGCCCGTCTCGCGCACAGCTTGCGAAACGAGCCGCGCCAGCGTCCGGGCGACGTGGGAATAGACCTCCGCCGCCGCCGTCTCGGGAGCGATGCCCCCGTCGATCCTGCGCATCAGCGCGGCCTCCGCGCCGGAAAAACTGCACTTCAGGCGACTGACGCTGACCGGGAGACTGACCTCCGCCGCATGGTTCGCGGCGAGGATCTCAAGGTGCGGCCCGGCGGGAAAAGGCAGCCCCAGCCGGACGCCGATGCGGTCCACCAGTTGCCCGGCGCTGATGTCCGCCGTGCCGCCAATGCGCTCGATCTCAAGACGCGAACCGACCTTTAAAATCTCCGTCGTGCCGCCGGACAGGTGCACGGCGATGAAGTTTTCGCTCAAGGGGTTCCCGTACAGCGCGGCGCGCACGTGTCCCTGCTGGTGGGTGGTCTCGATCAGCGGGACGCGAAGCGACGCGGCCACCGACGCGGCCACCGACGCGCCCGCCAGAAACGCCGGCATGTAGGAGTCCTCCGCAGGGCGGGGCTTCGCGCTGACCGCCACGGCGCGGATGGCGCCAAGCGCCTTCGCCATGACCGCCTCCACGAGACCCGGAAGACGCTTTACATGCTGAAACAGCATCTCGGACTGCCTGAGGCCCCTCGCGCCGTCCGGCACTTGGAGGAGCTCGCCAGACTCGGCGAGGATGACCCCGTCCTCCGCCAGCGCGGCGCTTGTGCGGTAGCAGCTGGTGTCAAGGCCGAGAACCATCACGCCTCGGCGGCGCGGGCCATCGCGCCCAGAACGCCGTTGACGAAGGCGCCGGCCTTGTCCGTGGAATACTTTTCGGAGAGCTGCACAGCCTCCTGGATCACAGCGCCGGCAGGCTCCTTCGCCTCGCCCAGCTCATAGCACGCCACCCGCAGGATCGCCAGATCCACCCTGGAGAGCCTGTCCAGCTTCCAGCCGTGGGCGAAGCGCTCGATCTTCTCGTCGATCGCGTTCAGGTGGTCGCGGACGCCTTCAAACAGCGCCTGCATGTATTCGGCCTCATCCTCGCCGGGCTTGATTTCAAGAAGCTCACGGCAGGTATCCTCGCCGCCGTCTCCGCCCAGCTCCCATTCGTAGACCAGCTTCATTGCGGCGGCGCGGGCTTGGGTTCTGTTCATCTTTCGCACTCCTTTTGTCTGTGGAAACCCGGAAAAAACGCCACGAATAATCGCGGCGTTTGGCACGACGCCCGGGCAGGCCAGGCCGGTTTCAAGCCGGGCTCAGTCCCAGGGGAATTTGATGCGCGCCAACAAATCGTAAAAGCCCTGCGGAAGCTGGCGCGCGCCGGATATCCACCAGCCGAGGGCGGCCAGACCCACAATGAGCAGCGTCTTCCAGAAACCGATGGTCAGGATGAGTATGGCGGTGATCAGTCCGCCGACACCGCCCAGCAGGCCCTTGATCGTCTCCCTGTTCATCGCTTACCCTCCCGTATTACCAGACGTCCTTCTCGTTTACGATGTCCGGCTCCTCGCCGCCATCCTCTGCCGGGGCATCCGCGATTTCCGCGGGCGCGGGCGCCTCGTCCTCGCGCTCCGGTTCGGGCTCCGGTTCCTCCTCATGCGCGGGCTCAGGCTCCGGCTCCGGCTGCGGTTCCGGCTCAGGTTCCGGCTCAGGTTCCGGCTCAGGTTCCGGCTCGAAAGCTGCTTCCGGCTCCAGCGCCAGCTTGGGGGCTTCCTCCAGCGCCTTGGCGGGCTGCGCCGTTTCGAGCTTTAGCGGTGGCTGCGGCGTGACCTCGATGATCTTCGAGACCATGATGGTCACCTCGCGCACCGCGATGCCGGAGAACTCCTCAATGAAGTTCTTGATGGTGCGCTGCATCATCATGGTGACGTTGGGGATGTGCACGTCGGAGGCCAGCGTCATGTCGATGGAGACGGAGATCGAATCCTCGTGGTTGATGATGGCAGTCTTGATGTCCACCACGCCCTCGTCATGGGCGATGGCCTGCTTGACCAGCGTGTCCATAGCGGCCACGGAGATGCGCACCGAGCCGTTTTCGGTGTGCTGCACCGAAACGCTGGCGCGGTCCTGCCTGGGCTCGCGCTTGAAGGCCAGCGCCATCAGCTTGAGACCCCAGACGAGCACGGCCAGCGCGATCACGCCGATCACCAGCGCAGGGCCCCAGCCGGGCTTCAGGGTGAGCCGCCAGTCGCCCAGCGACAGGCCCAGCCTGTCTCCGAAGTAGGCCACGGCGCCCAGCGCCATCGCAAAAAACACGCCCAGTATGCCGGTCACAGCCAGCAACAGGCGTTCAAAGAAATTCACCTTCATGGCCATTCTCCCTTCGCTATTCGGTTCGGGCAGGCTCATCTTCCGCGGACGCGTCGGCCTCCTCGTCGATCGGCCCACGCTCCTGCTCCCCGAGCAGCGCGCGCTGCTGCATCTCGATTTCGGCGGCGGCGCGATGCTCGCGCTCAAAGCTCATGCCCTGCACGTGCACGTCGATGGACTTGACGGTCAGGCCGCTCATGGTCTCGATGGCCTTCTTGACGTTCTCCTGAATGCCTGAGGCGACCTCCGGGATGGGGGAGCCGAACTCGACCACGATGGTGATCGCGACGGAGACGGTGCCCTCCGCCACTTCCACCTTGACGCCCTTGGTCAGGCTCTTTGTAGACTGGGCGCGGCGGGTCAGAATGTCGGCAAGGCCGGAGGAACCGCCGCCCATCGAGGCGACGCCTTCGACCTCCGTCGCCGCGAGGCCCGCGATGGTTGCGATGACGTCGGTGGCAAAGCTGACCGAGCCATGCTCGCCGGATTCCAACTGCACATTGGTTGGCAGATTTTCACTCATGACTAAAGAGGCACCTCCTTTGGGTGTGCCCTTATTATAACAGATTTCCGGGATCTTAGCAAACGCTATGGAAGATTTAATCGCGCGGACAAAAAGCCGGCATAATGTCCCGCAGCGCGGCTTACTGTACCGGAATCACCTTGATGTTGCCGCCCGTCTGGCCGGTCTCCCGGGCGGCAAGGGACAGGATCTTCGCCGCGTCAGACTGGGTGAGCGAACTTTTCCGGACCAGCACGTTGACCGAGTCGGCGTGGACGGTGACGAGCGGGTCCTCATACCCCTGCGCGCGCAAAACGCCCTCTACGGTGACTTCCTGCTCCATCCACTCGCTGAGCTTCAGCGCCCGCTCCCGTGCCCTGTCCTTGATGTCATCCCCGGCGGAAGCGTCGCTGATGAGCGCGTCAATCTCCTTGAACGCCGCCTCCCGCACCCGCTGACGCTCGTCCCGGAACCGGGCAATGGAATCGACCGGCTCGTACACGCGGGAAGCCGTCCGCACCTCTCCCCGATCCTCCACCTTCGAGGAGACCAGCATGTACGCGGAGATGAGCGCAAGGAGCAGCGACGCCCAAAGGATGATGAGCGCGCGCGGGTCCCGCGCGCCCAGCGCGCCGAGCGCGCGCCGGAGGTCCTTCGTCCAGTTCATGGTTTGTCCTCCATTTTTAATACCTGTATTTTGTCCGCGTCGACGCCGAGCAGCGCCTGCGCCGCGGCGGAAAGCTCCAGAGCCACCCTCAGGTCGTCCGCGCCGTCCGCCACAATCACCACCCCACGCGCGGACATTTGGGGGTCCGTCGAGGCAAATGCCTGGGCGGATTCGTCCTCGGCCACCAATACGCGCACCCGGCCCGCGCCCCGGACCGCGGAGAGTACCGCTTCCATCCGAGCCTCGAGGGCGGTTCGATCCGCGGCAGGCTCTACCTGTTCCGCCAGAATGATGAGAACCACCGCCGCGACCGCCGCCACGGCGATCCACCCCAGCCGCTTTGCGCCCTTCAGCGCCGTCCACAGGTTGCCCATGCCGCCTCCTTACCAAGTAGGAATATTCATTATTCCAATGGGCTCGGATGGGTATTAGATCGGCAGCGCGCCCAAGAGCGCCAGAAAGAAATCCAGCACCGACGCGCTGACGAGCAGCCCCGCGATCAGCCTGAGGCCTGGGAGCGAAGGCCCGCCGGCGGCGGGTTCGAGAAGCGCCATCAGCCCGGCCAGCGCGATCAGCCTCAGGCACGCGCCCGTCAGGTGCTCCAAAGCCGCCCCTCCCCTCAAAACCGAAGCATCGCGCCGGCCACCAGCACGGTAATCAGCGCCATCGCGGCCACGGACGCCACCATCAGCCCCAGCACCTCGGAAAACTGCCGGATCATCCGCTGGGCGCGCCCGGTCTCGATGGGCTCCACCACCGCGGCGGCCAGGCGCATCAGGAACATCGTGCCCGCGAGCTCGATCAGGGGCCCGGCGGTCAGCGCAACGAGGGCCAGAAGCCCCGTCGCGCCAAGAGCGCTTTTGATCAGCGACGCGTTCGCCCCCACCAATTCCAGCGCGTCGCCCACGTCGCCGCCGATGATGGGAACCAGGCTGTCCACCGCGTACTTCGCGGTACGGATCGACGCGCCGTCCTGCCCGCTGCCCAGAATCCCCTGCACGCTGAGCACGCCCATCAGAACCGTCGAGCACAGCCCGATGGCCCACCGGCCGAGGCTCGCGATCAGCGCGGTCATGCCGTCCAGCTTGACGCTCTCCGTCAGGTTTCCGGCCACGATCAGCGCCGCGCAGAGGCCCGAAAGCGGCAGGATCAGCCGTTCGATCGCCCAGCCCATCAACCCGCCCATCAGCGAAGACGCCGGGGAAAACGCCGCCGCGGTAGCCGCCCTTCCGGTGGCCGCGAGCAGCGCCGTAAGCGCCGGAAACAGCGCGTCGCACAGCCGAACCGTGAGCCGTACCGCCCCCTGGGCGATGTCGATCGAGCGGAACGCGATGCCCACCGCAACCGCCGCCGCCGCCAGATAGCACACGGTGCCCGCCGCCCGTGCCGAAGGGCCGTCGCCGGTCAGCCGCTTCAGGATCGCCAGCACCACCGACGGAAGGCACAGCGCCATCATCCAGGCCCCGGCGGCGGAGAGCTTCTCCCGGGCGATGCGGCCCGCTTCCCGAAACGCCTCGCCAGCGTCCAGCCGGATCTCGCCGGTGGCGAGGCCCTTCAGCGTCGCACCCACGTCGAAGCCCGCCTCGTCCGCGATGTGCTGAAGCGCCGTGGTGTCGATCGTCTTCAGCGCGTCCTCGAGCGACTGCGCGAAAGCGGTCGGCGCGAAGGCCATGATGAAAAGTGCCGCCAGAGCGAGGGCGCGCCTCACGGCATCAGCGCCGAAAGGCGCGTCACAAGGCCGGTCAGAAGCGGTACGCTCATCGCGGCCAGCGCCACCCGCGCGCCCAGCTCGATCCGCCCCGCCAGCGCGCTCTGGCCCGCGTCCCGAGAAATCTCCGCGCCGAACTCCGCCACCAGCGCGATGCCCGCCGCCCGCAGCATAAGCCCCGTTGAATCCCCCGGCACGCCGGCCCCCGTGGCCAGCGCCCGCGCCGCATCCGCAACGGTCTTGAGATCCCCCACCGCCATCAGAAACGCCATGACGCCCGCGGCCATCGCCACCGCCGTCGCCATTTCCGGTCGGTCGACCTTGAGCATCGCCGCCACCATCGCCGCCGCCACGCAGAGAAGCACCAGCCGTATGACCTCCATAAGCCCTCCCGCGCGTCAGTAGAGATTGAAGATGGTCTTGACCTGCTGAAAGAAGTCGCTGACGAGGTTCGCCACCATCAGAAGCACGATCACGAGGCCCGTCAGCGTCGTCAGCATCGCCATGTCGTCCCGCCCCGCCCGGGAGAGCACCTGCGCCAGCACCGAGACCAGCACGCCGATTGCGGCAATCTTGAACACCAGATCGACGCTCAAGCGCATCCCTCCTACCTACATAAGCAGTATCGCAAGAGAAAGCCCCGCGAGAAAGCCCAGCGTGGCATAGAGCTTGCTCTCCTCCCGGGCCTTTTTGTCGGCCTCTCGCCGAAGAGCCTCCAACCCCTCCAGCGCGCCGGAGAGAAGGATGCGCTGCTGCGCCGCGCCGCTCTCCCCCAGCCCTTCGAACAGCGCCGTCAGCGCCTCGAGGTCCGTCGCGGTGAGGCAGTCCAGCGCGCCCCCCCGCTGGGTGAGCGCACCCCTCGCCCGCTGCCAGCCCTGGGACGCGCCGCCGCCGGCCATCTCTTCCGCCACCAGACGCATCGCCTCGTGGCCGCCGCCGAGCGCCGCCTTGAGCGGCAGGAGTTTCTCCAGCATGTCCACCCGAAGCCGCAACACGCTCTCCATCAGCGCGGCCAGCGTCCTCGCCCTGCGCACGCATGCCCCCGCAACCGCCCGTCCGGCCAGAGCGCAGGCGGCGGCCAGCGCCGCCGCCGCGACGAAGCGCAGCATCAAGCCCATCCACCTCCCGCATCCACGACCTCCAGGATGCGGCCGGGCGCGCCGCCCAGGACCGCGAAGACTTCGAACAGCCCGCCCTCCATGAGCGGCGCGAGGCTACGCTTGCGCCGTGCCGCGTGAACGCCCGCCGCGTGGGCCGAGGCCAGCACCATCACCCCCGCGCAGGCCGCCTCATACACCGAGCGGGCGTCACCCTCGCCGCCCAGTTCGTCCGTCACCACCGCGTCGGGAGCCATCGAGCGCACCAACCGCTCGATCAATTGCGCCTTGTCCGCGCCGGTGGCCACGTCGCATCGGGGTCCCAGCGCCATCGTCGGCAGGCCGTCCAGTGCAGGCGCGGCCAGTTCCCCCCGCTCGTCCGCCAGCGCCACGCGCCAGCCCAGCCCGGAAAGCTGCCTCGCCGCGTCCCGCAGCATCGTCGTCTTGCCCATGCCCGGCGGCGACAGGATCAGCGCACTGTGCAGCCTGTCCCCCGCCGTAAGGTGCGGCATCAGCCCGTCCGCCGCCCCCGGAACCGCCCGCGCCACGCGGATGCACATCGAAAGCGCACCGGTCAGCCCCGTCACGCCGCCCTGCCCGGAGGCGTACTGCCCCGTCAGCCCCACTCGGTGTCCCTCGGGAAGCGTAAAAAAGCCTTGGCGAATGCGCTCCTCGCAGGCGTAGATCGAGTAGCCGGTCATCTGCAGCACCAGCTCGTCCAGCTCCTGCCGGGTAACCGCCGGGCCGATCAGCTCCGAGCCCGCCGCGCCGCGCACCTCCACGCTCTGCCCTACCCGGATGCGCACCTCGGTCAGCCCATCTACGCCGGACAGCCTGTCCCGAATCAGCGGATAATCGTCAAACACGTCGCCCTCCACGTGAAATATATGCCGCCGGACTGCCCGGGCATGCCTACAAGAGAAACTGCAGCGCCACCACCAGCGCTGCCCCGGGCAGCCCCAGAAACCCCACCAAAAGGGCCGTGAAGGGGTTGATGGCGACGTAGATGCCCGTGATGCCGCTCAGTTGGTTGATCAGCCACAGCGCGAGCACGCCCATCAAACCGCCCGCGATCAAACGCCAGAGGAATCGCATCGGCACCAGCAAGAGCCATCCGATCGCATAAAGAAGTCCCAGTCCCAGCGCGAACGACACCACGAGCTCCCACGGGATCCTCACCGCCCTCACCCCCCTTCACGCACTAACAGATTATGCCGCGGGGCCGGGGTTATGAGTCCCGGCCGGTTGTTAGCACTCTCCGTTATCGAGTGCCAAATTTAACTTGACAGGACCTCCTCTGTTCCATAAAATATGGGTAAAGCAATGAAAAATGGGTCAAAACCCGCATTGGGAGGCAAGCAGCATGTCCAAGACCGGCAACATCACCATCAACGCGCAAAACATCATGCCCATCATCAAGCGGTGGCTGTATTCCGACAAGGATATCTTCCTCAGGGAGCTGGTTTCCAACGGCTCAGACGCCATCGCCAAGCATAAGCTCCTGACGCTCAACGGCGACGCGCCCGCGGAAGACGCTTACCGCATCGACGTCGTCGCAAATGAAGCGGAAGGCACGCTGAAGATTATCGACAACGGAATCGGCATGACGGACGACGAAGTCAAGCGCTTCATCGCCCAGGTCGCCTTCTCCGGCGCTGAGGAGTTCCTGAACAAGTACAAGTCCGAAGGCGAGAACAGCGGCATCATCGGCCACTTCGGCCTGGGCTTTTATTCGGCGTTCATGGTGTCCTCGAAGGTCGTCATCGACACCCTTTCCTGGCAGCCGGGCGCCGAGGCGGTGCGCTGGATCAGCGAGGATGGCATGAAGTACACGATGGAGCCCTCCGATCGCACCGAGCGCGGCACCACCATTACGCTGACCGTCGCCGAGGAAGAGCACGAATTCCTGCACCTGCACCAGCTGCGGGAGACGCTCGAGAAGTACTGCGCCTTCATGCCCGTGCCGATCTACCTCCGGGAGGAAAAGGCGGAGGACCACGAACAAGATCACGCGTGCGAATGCGATCACGACCACGCCGATGGCGAGGCGTGCGACTGCGGCCACGACCACGCGCATGCGGAAAAGCCGGAGGAGAATCCGGTCAACGACGTCAGCCCGCTTTGGAACGTGCGCCCGGCCGACGTAACCGACGAAGCGTACAAGGCCTTCTACCGCAAGGTGTTCCACGACTACGAAGAGCCGCTGTTCTGGATTCACCTGAACGCGGAGTATCCCTTCAACCTGAAGGGCATTCTCTACTTCCCACGGCTCAAAAACGAGTTCTCCGCCAACGAGGGCGTCATCAAGCTCTACAACAAGCAGGTGTTCGTAGCCGACAACATCAAGGAGGTCATCCCGGAATTCCTGATGCTGCTCAAAGGCGTGGTCGACTGCCCGGACCTGCCGCTGAACGTGTCCCGTTCGTTCCTTCAGAACGACGGCTATGTGAAGAAAATGTCGGCCTACATCACCCGCAAGGTGGCCGACCGGCTGGTTTCGGAGTTCACCGGCAAGCGCGAAATCTACGAGAAGTATTGGAACGACATCCCCCCCTTCGTCAAGTACGGCTGCATCCGGGACGAAAAATTCTACGACCGGGTCAAGGACGCGATCCTGCTCAAGGCCACGGACGGCAAATACCTGACCCTTGCGGAGTATACCGAGAAGAACTGCGCCGGGGACGAAAAGACCGTCTTCTACGCCAGCGACGAGAAGCGCCAGGCGCAGATGGTGGCGCTGTACAACGCCGCCGGCAAGGACGTGGCGCTCCTGGGCACGCTGATCGACAACAACTTCATCAGCTTCCTCGAATACAAGGTGGGCGGCGGCCTGAAGTTCCAGCGCGTGGACGGCGGCATGGACGGCCTGACCGAGGATGCGAGCGAGCAGGAAGACGAGCGGCTGAAGCTGGAGGCGCTGTTCCGCGCCGCGCTGAATGAAAACGAACTGCCGATAAAGCTCTCCGCCTTCAAGACCGACGAACTCCCCGCGATGGTCACCGTGGAGGAGCAGTCCCGCCGCTTCTCCGAGATGAGCCGCGCCTTCGGCGGCGGCTACCAGATGCCCGAGCAGAAGACGTTGGTGCTGAACGCGAAGCACCCGCTGGTCAAGTATCTCGAAACAGCCGGCGAGGGCGAACGCGCCAAAATGGTCGCCCAGCAGATCATGGACCTGGCCGAAATGGCCAGAAACCCGCTGGAGTCCGAGCGCATGGTGGCCTTCCTCAAGCGCTCCAGCGAGCTTCTGACGCTGGCGGTGGACAAGCCCGAATAAATTCAAGGCGGCTTTTGCGCCTACGGCGGAAGGACTTTCACATCCTTCCGCCGAACTTTTATATGTTTACAGGAGGGATTCCGATGGGCAGATATGCGGTAGGCATCGACTTTGGCACGCTTTCGGCGCGGGCGCTGGTGGCGGAGGTGGGCACAGGCCGGGAACTGGCCAGCGCCGTCATGGACTATCCCCACGGCGTGATGGACGTCTCGCTTCCGGACGGAACGGCGCTGCCCACCGACTGGGCGCTGCAGCACCCCCGGGACTATATGGACGCCGTGTTGAAAACCGTGCCGGAGGTTCTGAAGGTTGCCGGCGTTTCCGCTTCGGAGGTCGTCGGGGTTGGCATCGACTTCACCGCCTGTACGGTGCTGCCTGTGGACGAGGCCCTCTACCCCCTCTGCCTGAAGCCGGAGTGGGCGGGCAATCCCCACGCATATGTGAAGCTCTGGAAGCACCACGCGGCGCAGCCACAGGCGGATGAGATCAACCGCGTCGCGGCGGAGCGGGGCGAGGCCTTCCTCGCCCGCTACGGCGGCAAGACCTCCTCCGAGTGGATGTTTCCGAAGATCTGGCAGATCGCCCGGGAAGCGCCGGAGGTTTACGCGGCCGCCGACAGCTTCATCGAAGCGGCGGACTGGGTGGTCTGGTGGCTGACAGGCCAGGTCACCCGAAGCGCCTGCGCGGCGGGTTACAAGGCGCTCTGGCACAAACGGGGCGGATACCCGTCCAATGACTTCTTCCGCGCGCTGGACTCGCGCCTTGACGGCGTTCTCGAAAAGCTCGGGGGCCCGGTCCTCCCCATCGGCGCGCGGGCGGGTTTCGTGACGGCGGAAGCGGCGCGGCGCACCGGCCTTGCAGAGGGCACGGCGGTGGCGGTGTCCAACGTTGACGCCCACGTCTCGCTGCCGGCGACCGGCGTCGCGCGGCCCGGCGACATGTTGATGATCCTGGGTACCTCCACCTGCCATGTGATGGTTGGGGAGGAAGAGCAATGTGTGCCCGGCATCTGCGGCGTGGTGGAGGACGGCATCATCCCCGGCCTGATGGGCTACGAGGCCAACCAGGTGACCGGCGACCACTTCACCTGGTACGTCGACAACTGCCTGCCGGAGGCCTACGCCGCCGAAGCCCGGGCGCGGGGCATAAGCCCGCACCGGCTGCTGAGCGAGAAGGCGGCGCTGCTCGCGCCCGGTCAGTCGGGCCTCGTGGCGCTGGACTGGTGGAACGGCAACCGCTCGGTGCTGGTGGACGGCAGCCTTTCCGGGCTGATCGTCGGCATGACGCTCCAGACGCGGCCGGAGGAGATCTACCGCGCCCTCGTCGAGGCCACCGCCTTCGGCGCCCGTACGATCCACGAAGCCTTTGAAAAAGGCGGCGTCGCCATCAAAAACCTTTACGCCTGCGGCGGAATCGCCAAGAAGGACCCCTTCTTCATGCAGCTGTACGCGGACGTGACCGGCCGGGAGATCCGCGTCGTCCGCTCCGCCCAAGCCCCGGCGCTGGGCGCGGCGATGTTCGGTGCGGTGGCGGCGGGCAGCGAGGCGGGCGGTTACGATTCCATCGCCGACGCAGCCCGGGAGATGGGTGGCCTGACAGGCGACGTGTATCGCCCGAACGCGGAAAATCACGCGGTCTACGACCTTCTCTTCAAAGAATATACCGCGCTGCACGACCATTTCGGCCGGGGCGGCAGCCTCGTGATGAAGCGGCTGAAGGCCATCAGGGAATCGCAGCGCCCCCGGCAGGCGTAGGCTCTTGAAATGAAGCGCCCGGGTGGACGATTATGTAACTTACGGGCGAAAACCTCGCAGCACTTCAATCGTTCGCCCAGTGACCCGTGCCCCGAACGCAGATTCCACGAGCCAGTGCCCGCTTGGTGAAGCGGACATCCCCATAAACCAGCGCGCGCCCGGAAATTACAGAGAATTTCGGGCGCGCTTTTCTTCCCCTCGCAATCGCAAGCGATTGCCGCTAATAAAGCTGGCCAGGCAGTTCACAAGACCGGCGGAATCTGATATAATTGGCGTTATACGCTTGAGCGCGCCGTTTGGGGCTTCGCTTCCATGAAAGGACGGAACTTCTCATGTCCACATCCGGTACCACGGTGGCAAGGCTGCGCAGGCACCCTCTCATAGACCTCTTGTTTACCCTCAAGGGCAACCCCCGAACCTGCGTATTCATCGAGCCGCTGTGGGGTATCCCCAACAGCCTGATCGCGCCGTTCTCCGCGGTGTACATGCGCGCGCTGGGCGCCGAAAACCTTCAAATCGGCCTCGCGCTGTCGGCGGCCATGCTGGCACAGGTGTTCTGCGCCTTCTTCGGCGGCATCATCACGGACAAGCTGGGCCGCAAAACCACGACGATGCTGGGCGATTTTCTGGGCTGGGTGGTCCCCTGCGCCATCTGGGCATGCGCGCAGAACTACTGGTTCTTCCTTGCCGCCATGGTGCTCAACTGCTTCGAGCAGGTCAACCAAACCGCATGGGTCTGCCTACTGGTGGAGGATGCGCCGAAAAAATCAGTGCTGAACATATGGAACTGGATCATCATCGCCGGCCAGCTCGCCATCTTCTTTTCGCCAATCTCCGGCGCGCTGATTCAGCGGTACTCGCTCGTCCCCGTCATGCGCGTGCTGTACGCCACGTACAGCGTCACCATGCTGATAAAGTGCTTTATCACGCTCCGCTGGACCACCGAGACCGCGCAGGGCAGGATACGCAAGCAGGAGACCCGGTCGCTGAGCGTGGGCCGGATGGTGGCCGGTTACTGGCACCTCATCCCCCAGATTTTTAAAAACAGGGGTACCGTCTGCACGCTGGTGGTCATGGTGGTGGTCAGCATCACCGGCATGATCAGCGGAAACTTCTACGCACTTTACGCCACCGCGAACCTGGGCATTCCGGATAACTACCTCGCGTACTTTCCGATCATCCGCGCGCTGGTCATGCTCACATTCTTCGCCCTTCAGCACAAGCTGGTCAAATACCGCACGAAGGCGCCCATGTCCGTCGGCCTGGGCCTGTACATCGCCGGGCAGCTGCTGCTCATCCTGAGCCCCAGAAACACCGTCGTGCCGCTGATACTCTATACGCTGCTCGACGCGGTGGCCTTTGCCCTTGTTTACCCCAGAAAGGAACACATGGCCTCCGTCTTCGTTGACAGGCAGGAGCGCGCCCGCATTGTCGCGCTCCTCACTACGCTGATGATCGCCATCGCCATGCCCTTTGGAGGTATTGCGGGCGCGCTTTCAAAGGTCGACGGCCGTCTGCCGTTCGCGCTCAGCATTACGCTCTACCTCGCAGCCCTCGTCGTCATCGCAACCATGCGGGAAAATCCCGGCGCCGAGGACGAGGGCGCTGAGGACGACACGGCGGTCGCCTGACCGATCGCGATTACTGGGTTACAAAGCCCTGGTCGTCCTGCATGATGCGAAGGATGGTCTTCTCCGCGCCGGTCTGGGTATCGATGTAGATGAGGTACTCGTCGTCGTTGGACATTGACGCCGTGACCTCCCAACACTGAACCTCGCCCTCGTCCAGCGGGATGACCGCGCGCCGAACGCGCTGGATGGTCAGCGCCGGGTTGACCCGCGCGCGCACCTCCTCCTCGGTGATAACCGGCTCGGCAATCTGGCGCGGCTTGTGGTTGTTCAGGTAGTTGGCCGCCTCGACGCCCACCACCAGCCCGTCCTTCATGGATATCTGCAGCTTGATGAGGTCGGGATAGAGCAGTACGCCGTCCTGCGTCGCCGCGTAGTTGGCCGTCAGGATGCCTTCCAGCCGCCGCCAGTAGTTGACCTCCATGTTCTCGTAGCCGTGGGCGGAGAGGAAGCGCAGACCCTGATCGATGCAGTCGCCCTCCGTGAGCTTCACCTCGGTATTGGCGACGTCGGGCAGCATGTAGACCACGCTTCCGCCCGATTTTGTAATACCCGCCGTCAGCACATTGCCGTCCTTGAGCTTCACGTCAAACTCATAGCAACTGGAGAAGATCTGGGAGTCTCCGGTGTAATTGACGTTTTCGACGCGGTCGGCCCCGATGAACTCGGTAAGCATCCGTGTCGCTTCGTCCTGGGACACCTCCGGCCCGGGAAGGTTGATCTCCCGGTTGGTGTTGCCGTCCGAGAAGGGACCGTCGTAGAGCAGCACCGGGTAATCGACGGCGGGTTGGTTCTCGTCGGGGGCCTGGGTGGCGGTGACCGTCACAGAGCCGTCGCCGAACACCGGCTCGCCCGCGTCATAGCGGGTCAGAAGCTCCATGAGCTGGGCGTTGAGCTGCACGCTGGCGTTGTGCAGATCATTCAGCTGTTCGTAATCGCGGCCGGTCAGCGCGCCGCCCGAGCCGATGCGCTGGGACAGCACGCGGGCGTAGTCGGCCGTCTGGTTGACAAATTTCAGCGAGCCCTCCAGCGTCAAATCCCCCTGGGGCATCTGGCTGAGGTTTGCCGCCACGCCCTCGGCCTGCCGGGAAATGGTCGCCAGGAGCGCCTGCTCCTGCCCTCCGCTTCCGGTCACCATCAGCTTTTCAAGGTTCAGTTGAATTCCGCTCATCAGTTCGATCGTCTCATAAAAGGACTTTTGGTAGGCGGCGTTGACCTGCAGCGTCAGCGCGGACACCCTTTTTTGCATTACGACGCTTGAGACGAGCAGCGCCACCGCCAGCGCGCCCAGCATCACGATAAACCCTTTTTTCTGAATGCGCCCTCTCCAACGTATCTTCATAGGCAGAAGGAGTGGTTGCCGATCACGGTCTTAACCGTGCGGGTGCGGATCCACCTGTCCGAGGTCGCTCGCGGGTTATAGAAGTAGAGGCATCCCCCGCTGGGGTCCCAGCCGTTCATCGCGTCTCGGGCGGCGCGGATGGCGTCCGAATCCGGCGTATTGTTGATGGAGCCGTTCGGCACGCAGGAGAAGGCGTTCTTCTGATAGATCACGCCGGAGATGGTGTTGGGAAAGGAGGACGAGCGCACGCGGTTCAACACCACCGCCGCCACCGCCACCTGTCCCTTGTAGGGCTCGCCCCGCGCCTCGGCGTAGACCAGCTTCGACAATAGCCTGTGGTCGCTGGAGGTGACCGACGCGGTGGTGGTCGAGGTGGTCTTGGTGCCGCCGCCGGAAGACGAGAGCGTCACGCCCAGCGCCGCCGCGGTCGAGGGGCCTACCTTGCCGTCCACCTTCAGCCCGTTCCTGCGCTGGAAGAGCCGGACGGCAGCCTGGGTCGACGCGCCGTACTTGCCGTCGGCCACGCCGTCCAGGTAGTCGTATTGGATCAGCCGCTTTTGCACCTTGACCACGTTGGTGCCGCTGGAGCCTACCTCCAGAACCACCGCAGCCTGCGCGGGCAGTACCATGCAGGCGGCGATGAACGCCAGCGTGAGCGCGAAGTACGCGAACCTCTTCATGGTGTTTCCTCCTTGATTGAATTCACCCATTGCATGATTTCGGAGTAGAAGGCGACGGGCGCATCCCCCTTCAGCGCGTCGACGGACACGTCGTCCACGCCGCAAAGGTCGGGGTACAGGACGCACCACCAGTTCCGGCCCGCGCCGGGGCCCAGAATCACCCGAACCGTTCGATAGCGCCCGGCGGGCACCACCAGCCTGCCGTATACCCTGAGCGGGCTGTCCACCTCGCGGATCTCCACCCGCGCGCCGGCCGTTTGAGCCAGCACGCGCCTTTTCGCCCGGAGCCGGCGAAACGCCTCGTCCGGGGTCTTCGCGCCGCGCACGATGTCCGCGGCCAGCGCGCGTACGCGGTCGCGCACCTTGAGTTTTTCGAGTTGATCCACCTTGTCATCGCTTCGAGCGATCACCTGCAGCCGGATCATGCCTTCCAGCGGATCGGGCGCCCCCGCCCGGGCCGGCGGCGCGGCCAGGAGCATCGCGCACAGAATAAACAGGACAAAAAAACGAGCCATCCTTTTTCTCCTCGTCATACGGGATCGGATGGCTCAAGTCTTATCGGAAATGGACGAATTTATGCAGTCAGCGCGGCATGGTTTCGGTCACAATCGCGTTTTTCCCCAGGATGCGTCCGGCGCGCGCGGCTTCGTCGCGGCGGGCAAACACGCCGTACACGGTGGAGCCGCTGCCTGACATCTGCGCATAGCGCGCGCCTTCGGCGTACAGCGCCTCGATTTTCTCCGGAATCTCCGGCATGAGGCGCGACGCGGGCGCGGTCAGCGCGTTATGGGCCAAAGCGCGAAGGCCGTCAAAATCGCCCGAGAGGAGCGCGGCGAGCGCGCCCGGCGCGTCCGCGGGCGGAAAGGAAGGATTCTCGTCCCAGGCGCGGAACACGTCGGCGGTGGAGAGCCCGCCGCCCAGCCGTTCCATCGCCAAATGCAGCTTCGGGCCTTCGGGCAAGCGCTGGACCGCTTCGCCGATGCCACGCACGCGGCAGAGTCCGCCCGCGAGGCAGTAGGGCACGTCCGCGCCCAGCCTGAGGCCAATCGCCTGAAGCCTCCGGTCCGAAAGGCCGAGCCCCCAGAGCCGGTTGAGCGCGGTGAGCGCGGCGGCGCAGTCCGCGCTGCCGCCGCCCAGCCCCGCCCGCGCGGGGATGCGCTTTTCCAAAAATATGTGCGCGCCGCGGCCCACCCCGGTTTCATCCCGGAGCGCGCGCGCGGCGCGAAGCACCAGATTGCCTTGGTCCGCGGACGGCTCCCCGTCCACGTAGAGCGCGGTTTCCTCCGCTTCCTCGACCTTCAGCCGGTCGCAAAGGGCGATCCGCTGCATCAGCATATCCAACTCGTGGTATCCGTCCGGGCGCCGGGCCGTAACCCACAGCGCCCAGTTGATCTTGGCGTGTGCCTCCAGTTCAATCATCCTGCGTAACCCCCATGCGGGGATTATAGCACGCCTAGACCCTCAGCACAATGGGCTTGCCGGGCTCCGCCGCGCCGATGCGACTCTGGGCGACCCGGTGCTTTTCGCCGATGGACCAGGCGGTGTCCCCCGCCACGGGCCACAGGATCAGGATGCCGCTCGGGCGCTCGTCGCCGTCTACCGCTTCCACATCGTCCACCACCGTCACCGGCTGACTCGTCATCGCGGAGCCGGTCACCCGCAGGTTGCACTTGAGCTCGAGCCTGTCGCTCATCAGCGCGCTGGCCTCGGCGCCAGTCGCCTCGACGGTAAGCTCCCCCTCTTCCGGCAGCGCGCCCTCGCAGCGGATGGTAAAGGGCAATTCGCTCCTCGCGGCCTGCAGCCGCTCGCTGCCGCCGGGCAGGTACAAAACCCCCGCTTCGAGCACGCCCGAAACCACGGTCTGCCCGTTTTCCACCGTCCATTCGCTGACCACGGGCCTCACCCGTGCAGCCAGTACCGTACCCGCGCCGGGCGCGCCTTCCGGCAGCATCATCGTGCCCCGGAACACCTGCTGACTGTCCAGCGAGGCCTCCCCGGCGGACACGTTCATCGTGCGTTTTTCCGTCTCCAGCGCCTGCCCGGCGGTTGTGTACGCGCCGGAGAGGGCCGTGGCGCAGTCGCGCCCATAGGCGCGCACGCCGATGGCCAGGTCTGCCTCCAACGTCAGCGTAGATTCCTCGCTGCCGCCCTGTTCCACGTTGGTGATGAGGTTGGTCACATTCGCATTGGCCCGCACATCGCCGGTCAGCCATTCGGGGAGCTCGATCAGTTCGTCAAAGGGCAGCGTCACCTTCACCAGCGCGGCCGGCCTTGCGGGAACGCCGGTACCGATCAGCGTCTCGGTCAGCACCTCGCCCTTCACCCGCACGCCGCCCAGATCCTGCGTCACGCCCGTCACCCGGGCGCTGGACCAGTCGATCAGCGCCAAACGCGCGTCGAGCTGCGCGGGAAGCGCCACGCTCTCCCGCAGCACCGCCTCGGCCCCGGCCTCGGCGCTTAGTTTCGTCGAGCAAATCTCGGTAAACCGCGCCTCCAGCGCCGGGATGGCCGCCGCCTGGGTAATGACGCTCAGCGTGTCCAGCGCGCTGACCCTGGCGGTCAGGATGATCGACACCTGAAAAACCATCCGCCCGTTCTCGTAGGACGCCTCCACATGCTCCACCTGACCGGTCACGGCCGCGATCATCCGGGGCTTCGCGCCGGGCGCCTCGATCGCCTGATTGAACTGCGCCTGAGCGGTCACCGCCCGGGGGCTCGTCTCTTCGCCCTGCCGGTACACCGCCTGGCAGCGCACCGTTCCGTCCAGCAGCACGCGCCCCTCCTGCACCTCAACGGTGCCGATGGAGAGCGTCGCCTCCTCCATCAGCGGCTCCACCGCCTCGCGCCCCGCGCCGGAAACCGTGGCCTCCGCCCGCACGAGCGCCTGGGCGCTTTCGCTCGCCACCTGGCGCTCCACTTCAATGGTTTGCCTTTCCAGCTCCACGTTCAGCCCTCCTTGTACCCTTTTGAGCGCGGTTGAAGGCCCGCGTCCGCTCCCCTTCATTGCTATGCGGCAGGCGGGGCGGATATATCAAAAACGGCGGACAAACCACACCGCAGCGCGCCCAAGGCATCAAAAAACCCTGCGGTTTTCGATGCGGAGGGAGAAAGCCTGCGCGCGCCTGAAGCTTTCTGTTCTTTCCGGGGGCGCGCTGACCAAAGGAACGGATAACGCCACCAATATGCGTACTGGTGGCGTTATCCCGCACCCGGCGTACACGCCGCCGGACACCATTAAAACGTTGTGGAGTCTTTGCCGTTGTCTGAGTGCGCCCATCGGCGCGCTTTTCACGCGCTCAAGGATTTTCCCGGCTGAACCGCCCTCGCGATCCCGAGCGCCACGGCCGCTTCCGCCGCCAGCAGGCACAGGTTCATCACGAGCGGCAGCGCCCGATCTAGCCCGGCAACTTGCCCGGCAATCCAGCCGGCGGGCGTACTGATCATAAGGATTGCGGCAAAAATCAAGCTGTTGACGCTCGCCCGTTCCGCGTCTGGTATGCTCAAGGACATCAAGGATTCGGACAAAGGGCCGATGATTGCCAGCGCGAAGGCGTCGCATGCCGCGGAGAGGAAGACGATCCAAGCCGCGCCTGAGACAGGGCAGGCCACCAGCGCCGCGAGGCCGAGCGCCTGCGCCGTCAATCCGGTAAGAAGCGGGCGCCGGACGCGCAGGACGCTTATGCGCGGGCTGATCATGAGGTAAACGGCGAGGGCAACCGCCGATTTGAGGAACGGGAACACCGAAATGACGGCGTTGCTTATGCCGTACCGCTCCGTGACAAACAGCGCCCAGAAGCTCGCCTGAATCGTGTTGAAGCACGTCATGAGCACCATCAAAACAACGCACAGGCGCGTGCGCCTTTGCCCGAGAGCCGCAACAAACCCGTGCCAGCCGCCGAAGGTGAGCGCGAGCAGGGAACGCCCCCTGCACGCCTCCATGCGCCGCACGCCCATGCCGCTTTCGCGGGACAGCCGGTAGTGCAGAATGAACTTCACGGTCATCAGCACCATGGACAGCGCATACAGCGCGCGCATCGTTGGAACCAGCGTAAAGCGGTCGATGCACAGGCCCGCCAGCGGTGAAAGAAACCCGGCCACGAGCCCCATGACGTTCAAAATGGCGTAAACATGGATGAGCCGCCCGCTGTCGCCATCCTCGACGATCATGCAACTGAAGCTGTTTCCGGTGATGCGCCACATGCTGTTCAAGGCCGCGGCAACCGCGAAATGCCAATAGCCCTGGGCGGCGGCCCAGAGCGCGCAAGGGATCATCCAACTGCCCAGTCCGAACACAAGCATCGTCCCGCGCCTGCCGTATTTGTCTACGATGGCGCCGGACAAGAGGCCCCACAGAAACTGCATCGCAAGGCTCAGGCTGGCGATAGCGCCAATCTGTGCGTCATTCAGGCCGATTGAGGACATGTAAAGGGCCGCGAAAGGCAAAAACAGATTGTATGGCACCGCCCACAAGGGCTCGGTAACCACGCATGCCCGCTGGTTTCCCTTCAGCGAGCATAAGGATTGCCACAGGGTGCAAATGGACTTCATATGTAATTTCTCCTTCTATCCCCGGATGACATCAACTCCTTTCTCCGCATTCCGACCGGCTGGTTTGAAGGGCGCACCTTGAGGGCCTACTGCGCGCCGTACGCGCTTTCGCATCTCCGGCATCGCGCTTCCCCCCTTCCGGCCTACTTCGATATTACTGCAATTATATTGAATGTGTATGTCCGGTGTCAATCGCAAAGTTGCACGACTATGGTTTTCCCACACATCCTGTGCGTATTTCGAGGTGCGCCGCGCGCTTTGCTGGCTCGGCATCTCGGACGCGCTGAAAACCGTCGCCACCACGGTTCGCAGCCCTTGACAGCCAACGATGATTGGCCTACAATGGGCTAACCGTCATCGGCTGAAAAAAGGCATATGGAGCTATGCCTTATACAAGCACCATAAAGTATAAGGATATTTCCCAAGCAATGCTTGATGAGCGTATGGAACAACACGTACGGCAGTGCAACAGACATTATAGAATCGGAGGAGATTTCGCATGAAGAGGACATTGATCCATTGGTGCGGCTTGTTGGGCATTGTCAGTCTGTTATCGTACACGGCTGCGGTGATCTTTTCTCCTCTGGCGTATCCCGGTTACCAATGGATGGCACAGGCAGTGAGCGATTTGAGCGCAACCAACGCTCCCTCAAGAATGCTGTGGGCACAGCTCTCGTCCCTCTATGGTGTCTGCGGCATGATCTCAATCATGATGGTCTGCGTGTTTATCCAAGGTAAACTCAACAAGACACTGCGCAGCGGAATCTATCTGTTTGCAGCCATGAATTGGGTATCCAGCATAGGCTATGCCATGTTTCCGATATCTGACCGGGGAAACGCTGGAACATTCCAGGATATAATGCACATTTATGCGGTGACTGTACCTGTGGTTCTTCTCTCCATTCTCTCCCTTGCCCTCATAATGGTCGGAGGGTATCGTGACATACGCTACCGTTATCTGGCGAATTGGGCAACCGCCGCGTTGCTGCTGATGTTTGTGGGGGCAATAGGGGTGGGCGTCGTGCCGGCAGAGTACTTTGGCATTCCCGAGCGCTTCAGCGTATTTGCCGCAACCGGATTCAATGCGGTATTGGGTGCTTGCCTGTTCGGAGGTTTTTCGGAGGGAAAATCCCAAAGGCACGACGCGCAAGCTCCAATATCCCGTTATTCAACCCCATAGGTTCTTTCCCCTGCACGTGGAGCCGGATGATGTTCTCCTTCAAAATCGCATATCCAGGCGAAGCTTGCCCGATAAGCAAAAGACTCTCATGCCTTGGACGATTGCAAGCTTTTGCATATTGCTACGATCTCCCGGTTCACCTGTTCGACGATATCGTGGAGCTTGTCCGAAAGGACAGGAGACAGCCCTTCGAAAAAACCGATCTCCGCTGCCTGTATGCCAATTAGAAACCCCGTCACTTTTCTTTCTCCGTAGAGAAGTGCGTGCAAAAGGCTGACATCATGGCAGAACGCCTTGGGTGGGAAATACCGTTCGCACTCTTCAAAGGGGATGGTAATCACCATACCTGCGGGCAATTCGAATTGCACCGCGTCCAGAATGATCACGGTGTCCCCGTCCTCAATGCTTAACAGGCAATTCTCCACAAAGATTTCACCTTGGAAAACCGTGGCGTTTGGCGGTAGATCCAAGCGTGCTGACACGGCTACGCCAATGACGTCGTCGCACAGCAGCGGATTGCCCACACCGAAGATTTTGAGGCTCACGCAATCTGGAAGCTGAAGGGCTCCGCCCTATCCGAGACGACATGCGCCGCGCAGTTCAGACATGGATCAAACGAGCGCACGATGCGGCCGGCGATGATCTTCGCTTTTTTTTGATCCTCGATCGGCGTTCCGATCAGCGCCTGTTCACAAGCGCCATGCCGGCCGTCTTCGCTCTTTGGTGACATGTTCCAATTCGATGGAGGCAGGATGGTGTATCTTCCAATCTTTTGATTCTCGATTCGAATCCAATGCCCAAGTCCGCCGCGCATCGCGCCAATCAGCGCATGGCCTTCGCCGCTTTCGGGAACTTTCCATTCCGCCTGGTAGCCGGGTTGCATCCGAACATACTCCAGCATCAGCCCCACTTTCTCGCAAACCATCCGCGTGAACAGGGCTCGCGCCATGACGCGGCCGAGCGCGCCCGTATCGCCGGAATAGTCCCCGCTGACGATGAGCCCGGCCAGGGGGCCGGTTTCGACGGCTCTGCCCGCGTATCTCGGAGCCTCGACCCAGGAATACGCGCCGGGTTTCGCAAAATCCAGCGTCGGCGGCGCATCCAGCGGGCGCGACAGGTCCTGCTCCGCTTTTAGCCAGGAATACCGGATGCTTTCCGTAATCCGATCCGGGTTTACTTCCGAAAAGACGCCATCCAGCAGAATCCCCGGTTTCGTCACCCAGAACAATTCGGGCAAGAAGTCAAAATAGCCGTAACTCATGTAGTTGCCGTTCCCGCTCCCCCATTTAAGGTATTCGGGGTAGTATTCCATCAAGAGCGCGACGTCGGGAATCATGACGTCCGTCACAAACAGGCTGAGGTCGTGGAGGATGGCTTTGACGATGCTGTACATATCGATATCAAAATTGGTCGTGACGCCACCTAAAAAAATTCCGTGGTTGTGCGGGGCTTTGCCGGCGATGGTCGCAAGCGCCTTATGCGCACTCCGGCTGAATCCAATGGACGCCTGATAATGCGAGACCAGGAGCGCATTGATTTTGGGCGGAAGCCTGAAGTCGGTTTCGTCCGCTGGCGCGGTGGTGAACAGCGGCGGGATGCCGCAGATGTCCGCGTAATCCGGAACCGCCAATTGATAGATCTGCCGGATGTTGTTCTGGATGGTGTCAAACCCAAGCGCCATCGCGCGGATCAGTTCGCCGTTGAAATCCGGCGTGATCCCCATGGCCATCTCCAGCGCCATCGTGGAGGCGACCGTGTGAGCTACGGAGCAGATGCCGCAGGTTCTCGAAGTGAGGCGGATGGCATCCAGTGGCGGTCTGCCCTCAAGCATGCGGTTCAGCCCGCGATACTGCATGCCGCCGCTTTGGGAATCCGTAATTCTTCCTTGCTCGATCTGAATGTTAAGGGACATCAGCCCGCTGACGCGCGTGACCGGATCGATTTCTATCAGCGTCCTCGCCATCTCATGCCCCTCCTTCGGTCGGGTAGATGACAAAAGGCTCCATCTTGTCAGGAAAACCGCTGTTCGCGCAGCCGATGCATGTGGTGTTGGCGCCGATGGGCCAATTGTTGGAGTTGTTCCAGCGCGTAAACGGGCAGGCGGTGTTGGTGATGGGGCCGCGGCAGCCGAGCGCAAACATGCATTCCGGCTCCCCGAACCGCGCGGCGAAGTCCTGCCGGTCGAAATAGGAGCGGCGTGGACAGAGCCTGTGGATGGTCGTCCCATAATACACAAGCGGCCTGCCCTCTTCATCCACGGGAGGTTGTCCGAAATTTACCAGATACGCAAAAATCCCCAGCGCCCATTCCGGGTGGCACGGGCAGCCCGGCGCACGGATGACAGAACGGCCTAAAAGCGTCTGAACGTCCACAGCCTCGGTTTCGTTGGGGCTTGCCGCCGTCGGGCCGCCGTAACAGGCGCAGGTGCCGATGCAAAGCACGTCACGGGCTTTGGCGGCAGCGTATTTCACAGCTGCTTCGGCGGTGATCAACTCTCCCCGGTGCTTTGCGATCACGGCGCAATGCCCGCCCTGTGCCAGCGGGATCGCGCCGCTCACCACGAGCAGATATTCCTCGCCGGACTCGACGACGTTGACGATGTCCTGATAGGCCAGTTCGCCCTGATCCGCCATGATGCTGGCGAAAAAGGTGATATCCACCATCTGGGTGAGCCAATAGAGGATGTCCGGATCCGAACCGTTGAGCATCGCAATGAATTCCGCAAAACAGCCGGACGTTTCAATCCAGATCGCCTTGAGCCGTCTTCGTTCCCCGTTTTGAATTTTCTCAACAGCCATTTTGGCCATTTCAACCGGGCTGGGATCAGCCAGGTCAGAAGTGGGGTTTTGGGGAATGATGGATGCGGGATCTTTCCCGGGTTTCGAGGTGCCCTGCCCCGGAAAATACCACACCAGCGGCTTCTGATCGCTCACGGATTCGCCCCCTGTTCCCGCAAAATGCCTACGGCAAAGCTATGCCGCTTCAGTTTTTCAAATTCATCGGGGTGCGCTTGATAATACTCGGTCAGGTCTTCTCCCTGCTTCATGCCAAGATAAGTGCCGCCTCCCCACATCTCAGCGTGCGTCACATTGTAGACGACCCCGCCGATTGCGATCAGTCCCGGCCTGCCGCCCCGGCCGTTATAATAAGAGCGAAGCTGCTCCATCGTGTAAATGCGGGAAGTCGTCAAATCCCCGCCGATGTTGTTACACCGCGGACACTTATGCACCTTGCCACCCCCATTCTGTCTCCAAACCATTGTATGCCAAACAGAATGCAGAAACGCCTATTTACCTTATCTACCTCGTTTCCCCGGATGGCGCAGGGCGACCGCATATCCTCCATGAGCGGGACATATTCTTGCCGAGGGAAGGAGGGATTATGATGAATACCAAGACAAATATGCCCGTCACTTTTGTTATGAGTCAATCCTCAGCGGACAGCTCAACCAATGCTCAGGGGCTTACGGTTTATCTGGACTCCGAGCCTTATCCCACTGTTGACAAAGGCTCAGATCCAATTACGGTTCGGATGCTCAAGGAAGATTACGCCGGCGCGGTCAGCGAGATGACCGCCGTTTCACAGTACATATACCAGAACATCCTCAGTACGGGCAACGAGTCCTTTGCCAACGCAATTCTACAGATCGGAATCGTTGAGATGAGCCACCTGGACATGCTCGGCGACGCAATCATGGCTCTGGGCGGCAACCCATCCCTTGGCAACGGGTCGATCTTTTGGAACGGTAAGCTGGTGAACTACGCCAGAACACTGCCTGAAATGCTGAGGGCTAACATCGAAGCCGAGACGCAGGCCATCGCGAGCTACGAAAGGCACGCCGCGAACACGACAAACACATCGGTTCGCGCCTTACTCAAGCGTATCATCAAAGACGAACAGTTGCATTTGCGTTTCTTCCGGGAAACCCTGGCAGGCCTTACGGGCACGCCTTCCGCGCAAGCCACTGTAGCCGCTGCCGACCCGCCCGCGCTTGAACTCACACTGGCGGAACTTGCCTTCTATGACGGAAAGGACGGTCGTCCCGCTTACATCGCCAACAACGGCGTCATCTATGATGTGACCAATTCGCCCGCTTGGGAAGATGGCGAGCATGAAGACTACTTGGCGGGAAGAGATCTGACCGCTGATTTCGCAAATGCCCGCCATGGCGAATCGGTGATGGTCGGGATTCCAGTGGTCGGCAAGCTGATATAATGTAACATTAATTCTTTTGTGAGAATCGGGCTGTTGCAGGCACGGAACCTGCAGCAGCTTATTGTCTCTTCGGTCAACCACTTCGCTTATATCCCTGGTTCGAAGATAAAAAACGAACTTTTGGGCAAGAATACTGTCGGAACATGCCGGTACCAAACCGCGCCCAAGGAGGTCGTTCCATGAAGGTCAAAACTCTGACCATCGTCGCCATGTTGATTGTCACAGCCATCACGCTGGTAGGCTGCGGAGCATCCACGCCTTCGCCTTCTCCAACGCCTACGCAGTCGGCCGCCGCCACCGCAACGGCCGGTGCGGCAGCGACACCCAATGTAACTGAAGTTCCCGTCACGACGCAGGTTCCCGTTCTCACCGAGGTACCCGTTATGACACAAATACCTTTAAAAACGCAGTTGCCCGTAACCACGGCCGTGCCCATCCAAACACAAGCTGCCTCAGCCGCCCCCTCGCCCCCAGGCTGAATCGGTTGAGAAACCGGCTGCCTTGACAGGGAAAATGGGGACTGCAAAAAATTAGTGGCAGTCCCTCTTTCGATTGCCAGCTGGTTGCTATTCGGCGATTGTTAGTTCGGAGAAAGCATAAACCCATTAACCATAACTCCGATAATACCCCACGCTGTACCAAGTAAAGCACCAGCTATAACATCTCTAGGGTAGTGCATCCCAACATAAATTCGTGTAATTCCAACCAATAAAGCAGTAGCGTACAATAATATCCCAAGATAAACATTTACATTATAATAGTGCATAATTAATGAAGCTAAGAAAAATGCTTGACCCGTATGACCGCTTGGGAATGATCTTCCGCTTGCCTTAGAACCGACAATGCGAATCTTTTTCAACTTTATATACGGTCTTACACGGCGTATATATAGTTTTATTATTTCAATCATCAATCCTAAAGTAATTACGCCAAAAATAAGGGAATAGGAAAAAAACTTGCTTTCACTAAAGTAAAATATTAGTGCCAATATTATTGCAAAAGCAAAATGTCCAAGTTGAGTAAGCCCCAGCATTAGCCAATCTAAAAAAGGTGGGCGTCTCCCACGTGAGTTTAAAAACAAAAAAATCCATTCATCAGCTTTTTGTCCTTCATTCCAAGCAACGGAGACGGTTATTAGACTGAAGAATATTAACAGAGCTACTAAAGCTGTATTTGCTTTTATAGAAAACCATAGTTTTGCCCAAAAAACTACGGGCATTTGTGTTGATACCGATATTAAAAGGATTACAAGGATTATTATCCAATAAGTATGCTTAACACGACCGATCAATTTACTGAGTTTTTTAAAAACACCCGGAACTTGTAATTCTGGAATCTCGATTTCTTTTATTCGTTTCGTACTTCTATTTTTCAAAATTATCACCTGGCTTATCGTTTGTCTCCTCTGTAGGTACCAATACTGTCAGAGCACTTTTTTGAATATCAATTTTGGCTGAACCGTCACCAATCTTTATGCCATCTGCCATAATTGGCATGGGAGGGACGGTGTCAATTGCTATGCTGCGTGCACGATAATGCTGTATGTGAGGGTCTCGTTTAAAATCAGTCCCCGGGTCTTTAATCGCATGTCGTAATAAATCCAACTTAGATTGATCAGAAAAAAGCAAAACATCGAGTAAACCATCTTCGAATGAGTCATCAGAACCCACTTGAAAATGCCGAAGAATATAAGGCATATTAGAAACTAGAACCACATGGGCAGAAATAGTGACCTCTGTTTCATTATCTAACAATATTTGTATTTCTGATGGTGTGCTGGTCGCTATTGTAGACATAAAGTCGCCAATTTGTGTCAAATCTCCATGCAGAATACTGTCTGCAGATGGGAATAAAGATGTTATCAACCCAACCGAGCAAACTTCAATACAGTGCGCAATGCGATTGTTACAGGTACAATTACCGACATCAATTCTTACCTGTCGTCCGGTTCCAAGAGTTGCAACAGCTGATGGAATATCTGTTGGAATTCCCAGACTAAATGCTATATTATTTTGTGAACCCGTTGGGATAATGCCAAGCGATGCGCTTGTCCCTATCAATTCTTTAGCGACAGACGAAACGGTACCATCACCGCCGCAAGCTAAAAATAGACGGATTCCTTTTTCAATAGCATCCCGTATAACTTTCTGCAAATCACATTCCAGTTCCAACAAATAAGGTTCTATTTGAATTTCCGCAGCCTGCAACTGTTTAACTACTTCCACGAATTTCCCAGCCGCCTCGTCGGACACGCCGGCATTCGGATTAAAAATGAGTTTAGCATGCAAACTGCGCTTTTTTTCACTATCGATTCTCATGCCCAATTCCTCTCTTTTAATTCAATTACTTATTCTCTATCAATAAAAGTTTGACCAAACAACCCTCCGTCTAGACATTGTGTTTATTTCCAAATTGCTGAAGATGCAAGCAAGTAAGCCATTGTGAAAATCCGGTTGGGGCCTTTGGACATCGTGTATTTTTCAGTTCGATGAGAAGCTTTTTTACCACCCGGCGACGCCGAAATGCCGCCTGTAAGCCCGCCCGTGTATTCCTACAGAAAGAATTCACGGGTTTTTTTCGGCACAAAAATACGCATACTTCCTATTAAAGGAGGAATGCGCATTGTCTGTCAAACAATCTGTTTCGCTGTTTTCCGTAGGCGCGCTTGGCTACATGGGCATCGAGGTGCTCGCGCGTGGCCACAGCCACTGGACGATGGGCCTGACCGGCGGGCTGTGCCTGCTGGGCATGGTGAACATCCACCGCCGCGCCGCTCATTGGCCGATGCTGGCTCGCTGCGCCGCCGGTACCTTGCTGGTCACGGCTGCTGAGCTGGCAGTCGGGCTGACCGTCAACCGACTGCTAAGGTGGAACGTGTGGGATTATTCGGCTCGCTGGCTCAATCTGTGGGGCCAAATCTGCCCGCGCTTTACGATGTATTGGTTTTTGCTCAACGTGCCGGTAGCGCTGATCTGCGACCGGATCGGCATTCGCTCCGCCACTTCGTAGCCCCGCCTCACCCCAATCGCCGCAATACAACGGGTAAACGGGCAATCACGGGTGGGTGCATCATTGCACGATTACACGGGAGCTTTTGGACATCGTGTATTTTTCAGCTGATGAGGAACTTTTTCTGCCACCCCGCCCACGTCGGAATCCTGCCTGTGCGCCCGCCCGTGTACTCCTGCAAAAAGAGCGCCGAAAGCCAGAATTTCAGGGGCGACTTGCAGGCATTCAAAAAAGCCCGCCGCAACCGGCGAGCTTATTTGCACCAACTAATGTCGGTATTGATGTATAAAGGGACATTAGGTACGCGGGTGCATTAGGTGCAGTCGGGTGCATCATTACACATTCTTTGAAGTTGCGATCTGTTCATTCAATTTTACGAAGTGCTCTTTTGAAAATGAGGCAGCACTTGCCGAACAAAGCTGTCTTTGATTTTCTTATTAAGATCTCGCATGTTATTGTATTTACTCACATCAATCTCGGCGGATATCTGTGTGCATAGAGCAGTGTTCAATTTGCATTTCATACTATCTTCATATTTGCCAACAATTGAGCTAATTCTGAATTGCACATACTTTCGCTTATCCTCTTCAGTCAATAAATCAAAAATACCGATATAGTCAAAGCGCGAGCGTAATTCAGGGGAGAACTGGTAGTTAAAATTATCTTTTGACACGTTAGATGTGAAGATAATTATGTATCCGTCCACATCGATTTCCTCGCCTTGCGAGTTTGTCATTTTTCCATTCTCAAGAACATCCAAAAAGTAGTTGTAAACAGGCAACGCGGCCTTTTCAAATTCATCGATCAAAATTAGTCCAATATCTGAATTCTGTACTTTTTGGAATAACTCACCACTATCGCTACCGATATATCCCCTGGGACTTCCTATTAAGCTATTTAGCGAATCATGGCTCGAATAATTTCCGAAGTTAATTTTCGCCATTTTCGTATTGCTCTCTAGTGCCTTATGGATACATCTAGCAACTTCTGTTTTGCCAACGCCAGAATCACCCATAAGAAAAAGTGAAAGCACTTTGTGCTCGCCAATTTTATTAAACACTCGAAATGAGTTTATAATAGACGGAAGTGAATCTTTGAATTTAGTATGCCCATATAGTTTCTGGGAGAATATGCGCAAAAAACAGCTCAGTTCCGTCTCATTCAGATCAACAATTCTGGTGACCTTTTTTGCTGCTGGTTTTGGGGATTTCTCTTGATTCTCTATTTGTTCGGAATCCTCTGGGCTTTCGATTTCAGCGAAATAGTATCTGAAATCATATTGCATCTCCCTTGCTCGATCAGAGTCGCACACAAAAAACACCTGATCCGGTGCCTCTGCAATGCACTTCTCGAGCTGAAAAAACAATGCAGGATTATCTTTCTGAATTCTGTGTATGCTGGACAAGTCCACATACATATCATCGGATGGAAGGTCATTTATAATGCGTAAATACTCAATTATGCTAATGCAGATAGCGCCTTCACCTTGAATGGTGCTTCTCCATTGGAAGAAATTAGACTTATTATAAGTAAATAGATCCCTCATTTTTTCTTGCCTCTTTGCTTTTGTGAGCCTTGATCAGGAATTTCTATGCGCTGGACAATTGCGAGAATATCAATGTAATGGTAATCGCTTAGATCGTTCTCGCTAACCATTTTTGCCTCGCTCTTTTTTGCATATTGACTGTGCTGAACGATTTGATCATCGTCGCTTCCATTCTGTAACATGCCAATCTCTTGGAAGAACTCAAACGAATTCTTTAACTGTGCCACTTTTGTTTTTGCCTTGTAGACTCCGACAATTGATACAGTCCCAATAAATAAGTCATCTACGCCATATGAACTCTCGAACTCGTTCTCAAAGCTCAATGGAATTCTGATCAGTACTTTTTCTTCTCTTCCATCAACTTCTCCCTTTAGCTTATATGAGTAATCCTTAAACAGTGCGTTGAATATGTTATTAATATCCAGGCCTTTTGCTTCTGGAATCTTTAGCCCCTTGAATGAACCGCCTGCAAACATCTTCGCTGCACGCAATTCGGTTTCGTTCTCAAGAGAGAGCTTAACATTTTCGATGTGAACTAATTGCCCTTCGCATAACTTTGAAAAGTCGCTCACCGTTGTGCATTTATCAATTACTTCGCTCAAAATAACCGATTTTGTTGTAGAAACCTTGAAAGTGTCCAGTATCTTTTGTGAATCCGCAGAGGTCGCCTTCGCGGAGGCCGATACGTCCCCCGAGAGCAGCTTCCACAATTTCCCGGATATTTTTGCTTCTAGCCCTGCGTCTATACTTCCGCTATCGGTTTCTTCTACAGTTTTAGCTGTTTGGATAATGTTGCTAAACATCATCTTTATCTCATAGACCTTCGGGAAATTCATGTAGTATATGTTAAAATACACAGGGGATACCTCCTGCTTTTTGCACTTTTGAAAATTATACCATATTTATATGTTATTTTCAAGGGAAAGAGATAGCGTAAGCACTTGCAGCCGCAGGCCCATTACGGGACCTGCGGCGATGCATGATGCCTTACCCCTCTACCACGGCCCCATCCTTGAAAATGAAGCGCATGGTTCCGTCTTTCAGTATCCGTACCTGCTCAACCGCGCCGCACCACAGCGTTTCGTTGAACGTCCTGATCGGCCCCTGCGTGCGCAATATATCGAGATACCCTTTGAGCTTCCCGCGCTTGGCGGTCAGGGATTCCCGACGCGCCTCCACCTCGGCGATGCGCCGCTGGGCTTCATTGAACCGTGCTTCATACTCGTCGTATTGCCGCTGATACTCGGCCTGATCGATTGCCACTTGCGCATTGGCGCTGATGTGGCGCTGCATAAGCTCCGTGATAATCTCCAAATCCGTGTGCAACTCGGCCAGCCGCTCCGACAGCCCGGAGGTATTGCAGCGTTCCCGCAGGGTTTCTTCGCAGATTTGGATGATCTCGTCCTTGCGGTCGATAACCTGATTGAAGGCCCGCACAAAGGCGTCCTGTATGGTTTCATTGCGCAGGGCAGGCGTGGCGCAGGCAGCGCGCCGCTTATGCTTGGCGTTGCATTTCCACACGGTATGCGAATGCCACACCTTGCTGCCGTACAGCTCGCCACACTCGTCGCAGTAAATCCGGCCAGAGAAGCAATGCGGCGTGTAGTTCCTGCGGCCCTGCTGCTTTCGGCGCTTCAATTCGACCTGAACCGCGTCGAATATCTCCGGTTCGATGATGGCCGGATGGCTGCCCTCCACATAGTATTGCGGTACTTCGCCCTCGTTTGCCTTCATCTTCTTGGTCAGGAAGTCTGTGCAAAAGGTCTTTTGCAGGAGGGCATCGCCCTTGTATTTCTCGTTGGTGAGGATGCTTATGATGGTGTTGGGCCGCCAGTTGGACTTGCCGCCTGGCGTTGTGATGCCTCGCTCCGTCAGGTGGCGCGCGATGTAGGCGGGTGACTTCCCTTCGAGGAACATGCGGTAGATGTCCCGGACGATCTCTGCTTCTTCGGGTACGATCTCTGGCAGGTCGTCCGCGCCTTTGCGGTATCCGAGGAATTGCTTATAGGGCAGGTTCACCTTGCCGTCCGCCATCTTTTTGCGCTTGCCCCAGGTCACGTTCTCGGAGATGGAGCGGCTTTCCTCTTGGGCGAGGCTGGACATGATGGTAATGAGTAGTTCACCCTTGGAATCCAGCGTGAAGATGTTCTCCTTTTCAAAGTAGACCTCAACGCCTTTTTCTTTGAGCATCCGGACCGTGGTCAGCGAGTCCACCGTATTGCGGGCGAAGCGGGAAACGGACTTCGTGATAATGAGGTCGATCTTCCCGTCCAGCGCGTCCTGGACCATTTCTTTGAAGCCGTCACGCTTCTTGGTGTTCGTGGCGCTGATACCCTCGTCGGTGTACACCTTCACGTATGCCCACTCGGCCTTGGAGCGTATGTACTGCGTGTAGTAGTCCACCTGGGCCTCGTAGCTGGTGAGCTGTTCCTCCTGGTCAGTGGATACGCGGGCATAGGCCGCCACGCGCCGCTTCCTTGTCGTGCTGATCGGCATCGCTGTAAAGCGATTCAGGGTGGCGGGGACCACCGTCACCTTTGGCGCATATGCTCTTGCTTCGCTCATTTCGCCCACCTCCTGCGTGCTCTTTCGGCGGCCTGCCTTCGCATGTCCTCATTCCAGCTATCACGGCGTGACTTATCCTGCCACACGCATTCGGCCTCCCTTCCGTCCTTAAAAACGTAGATTAAGTGGTTGAATGCAGGAACGCGGATCTCCCGAATGCGCTGTTTGAATACGGCCTCGTCAAATTCGCACAGGCCGAGCACCGAAGTGGTTATGTCCATCAGGGTATCCTCGGGAATCTGCTTGGCGTGACAATGCGCTTTGCCCAAACGCAGGAACGTGGAGCATTGCCACGAAACCCTGCCCCGCGTCGTTTTGCGATTGTACGCCTTGCCACAGTTCCCGCAAATGATTCTCCCCTTGAATGGATAATCCGTGGGCTTGTATTCATAAGGATGATAATGCTCACTGCGCGCCTTGAGCATTTGTTGAACGCGGTCGAAGGCCTGTCGATCGATAATGGCCTCGTGATGATCCCGCACATAATAGCGCTGAACTTCACCGTAATTCCTGCGGTCCAGTTTCGTGAGATGATCGGTCCGGTAGTATTTCTGAAGAAGGAGATCGCCTGCGTACTTCTCGTTTTTCAGGATGTCGCCAATTAAGCTCTCCGTCCAGTTGCCGCCCGTCTTCGTGGGAATCCCCAAGGCCAGCAGCTTTTTGAGAATCCCATTTCTGCCCATCCCAGAAAGGTAGTCATCGAAGATCATGCACACGATTTGCGCCTCCTCCGGGATGGTCTCGAAGATTCCGTTCTTGACGCGGTACCCCAGTAGTTGCGTGCTCACCGGCCTCCCCTGCTCGAACTGTTTGCGGATCTTCCACTTGCAGTTTTCGGATACCGAACGGCTTTCTTCCTGCGCATAGGAAGCGAGGATGGTCAGCATCAGCTCGCCATCCCCGCTCATGGAGTGAATATTCTGTTCCTCGAAGTAGACGTCTACGCCCAGCGCCTTCAGCTCGCGCACCGTTTCCAGCAACGTCACCGTATTGCGGGCAAACCGGCTGATGCTCTTGGTAACCACCATGTCGATCTTCCCGGCCCGGCAGTCGGCCAGTAGCCGCTGAAATTCCGGGCGCTCGGCCTTGGTGCCGGTGAGCGCTTTATCCGCATACACACCGGCGTACCGCCAGCCGAGGTTCTTTTGAATGCGGTCGCTGTAATAGCTTACCTGCGCGGATAGAGAGTGCAGCATGGAATCCTTCTCCAGTGATACCCGCGCATAGGCCGCGACATTTAGAAGGCGAGGCGGCTGTGGCAGCGCCGGGTTCAGTTTTCGTATGATTCGGGCCAATTTCAACCCCTCCTTTCGTCTGTCTGTCTTATAGGAAGGGTCGCGGAAAGACAAGGCTTTTCGTAGCGAAAGAGAGGCCGAAACTTTTCGGCAAACTTTGTCTCAAGTGCCGAGAAATCCGCCTCATCAATGAGGCCGCTCTCGAACATATCGCTGGCAACGGAGATGGCCACCAAGTACCGTTGATGCTGCTTATACCGTATGTCCGTCATGACAACCCTCCTTGCCATAGCGGTCTGCGATATAGCAGGTGCGCGAGCAGTATTTGCGGTGGCTGGACGCGTAACTGAAAAAGCGCTCGCCGCAGCAAGCACATTTCTTCTCGACCGCATTGTGGGCGCTCAGGATACGGTGGGAATAACTCCAGGCGAAGCGGCAGACGTCTGAACAAAACCGGCGTTTCCCCTTGGTAGCAAAGGGATTTCCACAGCGGGCACAGGCGGTTGTCGCAGCGGCGTCAATGGTCGCGTCTACTCGGCGGCAAAAGGATTTGAGGGTGTTTTTCGAGATACCGAGGTCGGCGGAAATCTGAGCAAAGCTCAAACCCGCCTGCCGCATTTCGAGCAGACGGGTCTTGTGGGATGAAGTCATATGCACCTCCATGAAATGGCCCCTAGGCCGGAATGGCGTTGATGCTTTGCGCATTGACTTCTGGATTCTATTTATTCGTGTACTTTTGAAGCGTTGAAAGAAACGCCGCAGGCTGGAGCCTGCGGCAGAAAAAGCAATATCAAGATAGCAAACGGTTTATAACCTACAGCCTTGCAATCTTGCAACCTTGATTTGGTATCTATTTGGGTTTTGGTTCACTATCAGAACTGTCGCCGCTTCCGTCATCTCTGTTATCGTTCTCGTCCCTGAGTTTGGTCAGCGCGTTGGTGATGATCTTGGGCAGCTTCACGCCCATCTCACCAACATTCTCGACGATCGACAATCCGTCGTTGGCAATGAAGAAAAACGCGGTTGAGGTGCGAAACACACCCGCCGTATTGCCCGTGATCCGATCGAGTTGCGCCGCCAGGATGACGATCAGAAAGATCGCGCCCTTCTTCATCAAGCCCTCGAAACCAACGGAAGACTTGAGCGTCTTGGTCTTGAATGCTGCGGCAACGCCGGTAATGTAGTCCATGATGATGAAGATGAGCAGGATTTCGAGGCTCTTGTCCCAGCCACCCAACAGAGTCGATACAATGCCCGCGCCAATGGCGGCGAGCGAGGAAATGAAAGTGTCCTTCATGGTTTTCCCTCCATCTGTGTTTAGGTCGGTATGGCTTCTGCGTACTTGCCGGAAATGTAGCACGTCTCACCGTTGAGCATCACGGGATACCAGCCGCTCACCGCGTTGCCCGCGCCCTCCAAGAGGTCGTTCATGTGTACGACTGCCACGATAGCACCGGACGTGCTCGGGAGTGTGCGCAGGTAGACCGAGCCGCCCGTGACCTTGACCTGTGCCGTGGTCGTATCCGAATCGGTGGGAGATACGGGTTCCTCGCCACTCTCGGGCAGGAGGGCGTTGATGGCGCTTGCGGTCTTGTCGCCGACAATACCGTCGCCCACCAGATTGTTCGCAGTTTGGAAGGCAATGACCGCGCTTTTCGTCGCCGGGCCGAACTCACCGTCAGCGCCCCACTTTCCGCAGGAATAGCCCAGTGTGATGAGCGCCTCCTGCAGTGCCTTCACGTCAGCACCGGTGTCTCCGTTGGACAGTTCCCGGTGCCCAAACTCGTAGTCCGGCATATCGCCCTGGCCCGCCTCAGAGTAGTCGAAGTACTTGGACATCAGGCCCCACCGGTTCCAGCCGCGCGCGCTCAGCTTTGTCTTGACACAGCCGTACATGACACCGCGCCATTCGATCACCCACCAGTCCCCCGAGGGCTGGCTCGCCACGATGGGCTTCCAGAGATAGCCGACGTGGCTCACGTAGGAGCCGTTGTGGATGAACACCGCCGCGCCCGGTACGCGGCGCGCAGCGGGGATTTTCCCGGTTCCCTTGGGCGAGCACCATGAGGCGTAGTTGTTGCGGGCGCGGGCGTTGATGTTCACGCCGGTTTCGGCCTGATAGCATCCTTCCGCCCCGCCATTGCAGTCGTGGACGAGCGGCGCGTTCTCCCACCAGTACAGTGCCTTTCGCCGCTGGTCACCCGAGTACTGCGTGAACCACCACGAGTCCTTTGCCCACTTCCGGGGGTCTTGGCCATATGCGCCCATGATATAGCCGCATTTGTGCGCCAGACACCACTCGAGGTAAGCGACGAATTTGGAGATCGGAACCTTGATATTTGACATGAGAAACCTCTTTCCGCCACATAGGGGCAAAATAATAGCGCCACCCGGCGCCGGATGACTTCCGAAGTTGATCAGACACCTTTATACCTGCACCCATGTACCCCCGCTGTTATAGTACGGGATGCACTGAATCCATTCGGTGCCGTTATGGTAGTACACAAGACATTCAGTCCACTGTGTGCCGTTATGGTACCAGACTGTCCCCAGCACATAGGTAATGATGAGCGCGGGCTTGAGGCTGTTGCTGCGCTCGTCGCCGCTGAACTCGGTGTAGGAGTTTGTGCCGGAGCCGTGGCGGACGTGGATGTACCATGTGCCGCCGAAGCTCTGAATCGTCGAAGCGTATGCGGTGAGGTCGGTGTTCTTCGTGCCCGTGCCGCTCGAGAACGACTTGCTAAGCGAGAACGACAACGACGCGCTGAACCCTGTCCCGGTCGACCCGCCCAGCGTGAGCGTGTGGCTGCTATAGCTGTCGATTCGATTCAGCCTGAGGGTGATGGACTGGATGACCCAGTTGCTCGGGATCGCCGCAAACTTAATGCGCCCTCGGTATTGTGTGCCGTCGCTCGACGATGAGCCGGTCTTGCCGACCTTGAGATCCGTTGTGCTGTTAAAAGAGCTGGAGCCCCAAACGCACTCCGTGGTGTAGATCGTTGCAGTCAATGCCATGCCATCACCGCCCTAACTCACAGGCACGAGGCAAATCTGGCCGTCTGTCCCAGAAGCGGGCAGCGTATCGGCATAGAAAATGCCGAGGTTGATCAACCCCTGCTTGGCGCTTGTCGCCCCGTGGCCGCCGTTGGCCACAGGGAGCGCGCCTGTGGTATTTCCTAGGCCGATGACGTTTCGGATACCCGCCGCGCTGGTCTGCCCGGTACCGCCTGAGGAGATCGGAACGACCGTGGCCGAATCAAAGAGCGTTTTCCAATCTCCGCCCCAACCAGAGCCGTTGCCGCCCCGATGATAGATCGCTCCGTGATTCTGCGCAAAGAAGAGTTGGTGCACTTCTGCTGATCCTGTCACTGGGATATTCAATAGAAACCCATAGGTTGTGGGCTTATTGGTCACGGACGAAGCCGTCGTCGTATACCATACCCATCCGAAGCCGCGTGCGCTCCAATTCCCAACCGTGTCCTCGAAGTCGGGATTTGTTCCTATGAATAAAAGGTTTCTGACCGAGGTGGTTTGGGTGGTGGGGTCCCCAAATATCCATGGCCACCCAAATTCAACTGCGCCCGCAGCCTCCGCAACCTTTCCGAAAGCGACGCCGGTGCCGTCCCGGTAGAAGTCCTGCATGACTTGCTTTGTGCTGATGCTGACTTCCTGCTCAATCGGTACTGATGTTGTGAAGAAGTCCGTCACCGCGACCTTAATGTCGTAACTCGACAGGGCATTGAATGTCGGTGAAAGCAGGAGGTTCGCCTTTGACACTCCATAGCTCACCGGGGTTACGTTCTGCGCGAGTGTCCACGCCGAGACGCTCGACAGCTTGTAGTACACTGCGCAGGTCATGGTGTTCTTTGCGCCCACCGACGCCGCGCCGGCGGTGATGTTCACGCGAACCTTCGTTCCGTCCTGCTGCGGCGCGGAGCCGTCGGTATTGCAGCGCTCCGCCGAGAACGCGGAGATCGAAGGCGGCGTGTATGCCGATACCGTGATCGGAACGTTTGTCGCCAAGGATGTGCGCCCGCGCGAATCCGTGACGGTAACCGATAGCTGCTTTTCGCCCGAGAACATGAGGAAGCCCGTTGTGAAGGACGCCGCCGTATAGGTTGCGCCGTCGAGTGTGGCGCGGTATGTCGTGATCGTGCTGCCGTATGCCCCCGCCGCCGAGATCGAGACGTTGAGCTTGCTCTTGGATTGCACATATGCCGCAAAGTGCGCCGCGAGCCCGGACACGCTCTCCGCGTGCGTTACACCCGCGATGGTCGGTACGACGGAGGCGGGAACCGTGAGCGTGAGCTGGCAGGTCTTTGTGCCGGTCAAAACGCCGTTGTAGTACGTCTCGCAGGTGATCGTGCAACTCCCCGAAGTCGCGCTCGGTATCTGCAACGCCAGGGAGGCGGGCGGCGTCCAGGAAGCCGTGTCTCCCACATCTGCCGCAATAGTTCCCGACGCGCTGCCGAACGTGTACTTGAGCGTGTGCGTTGCGGAAGAACTCAGCCGGTTCGTGTTGATCGTAACGGCGCTGCCCATCGCAACCGATGTGGGCGATGTCGTTGGCACGCTCGCCGCTTCTTCGTAGGTGACGATGATCTGGCAGGCGTCCCATTGCATGTAGTTGTTGGAGTACCCCTGCGACGACGTCGACGGACTCGGGTTGAACAGGCAGATGGTGTTGTTCCCCGCCGCGAGGTATGCGGCAAGGTTTGTAAACAGCGTTCCGGACAGCGTGGTTGTCGTCGTATTGCCATAAAACGAACCTGTGAACGTGCCGAGCGCGAGGCCGTAGTAGTTGCCGCCCGAGACGCCGGACTGTGACGCGGCTTGGTACTTCGACTCGCGCACATAGACGGTCTTGGTTGTTCCCGCGCCGTAGCCCGCCTCGGCAGCCGTGACTTTGAGCTTAATCTGCGTAATGACCTTGTTCGTGAGATTCAGCCCGGGGAAGTTCACGATGCCGACGAAGTTGTAGTCGTTGGTATAAAACTCCTGCGATGCCGCAGAACTCTTATAGTTGCTGGATGATGAAGTCTTTCGTGTCCGCATGGACGCCGAGACCGTGATCGTCGTGGCCAAGTGTCAAGCACCTCCTTTATCCGGTGTAGATCAGCGACATGTTCCCGTTCGGCTGCGGCTCATAGGCGAACTTGCCGATCTGGAGGCGCGACAGGATTTGCGCCTGCGTCACATAAAGCTTATTGTTCGAGAAGTAGGCAACCTCAGTCTCGTTCATGTAGAACGCAATACGGTCGTTGAGGATGCGCACCGTGACCGGGTTCCCGGTCTTGCCCAGCCGGAGCCCATCCTCGCCAAAGGTCATGTAGGTTTGGATGGTTTCGAACTGCTCCTCGGTCAGCTGTTGGTTCGCCGCCGCATCCGAGATGATCTGGTTGATCGTCTGGCTCGCCCAAGTGAAGTCGGTCGAGGTTTGCGTGGCCAGCGTGGACACCTGCGTTTGCAGCGTGCCGAGGTCTGTTTTGGCGGCGTAGGCTTCAGCGACTTCTGAACGGATCGCGCTTTCTGAGATCGCAATCGCGGCGCTTACCTCTGCCAATCGATCCTCAAGCGAGTTCGATGTATCTTCGTATATCTGTTCCACGCGCAGGTTGATGCCCGCGTTGCTCGATAGATCGAGCGCCTGCCCGAAGTCGGAAGTGACATGACCCGTGGTGATCGTCCCTGCTTTGACGTTTGCGCCTGTGATGGTCTCGCCCGCGATCTCCGCGCCGGTGATCGTCCCGGCGAGGATCTCATTCGCCGTAATCGACTTGGCCGCGATCTCATTTGCCGTGATCGTGTGCGCTACAATCCTGTCGGCTGTGATCGTCCGCTCCGTGAGCACATAGCCATCAATGGTGTACACCTGCGTGGAGGTAAGCTCGCCCATGTTGTTGATCGCGTAGATCAGCGACTGCTCCGAGCCCCGGATGATGAGCCGCTCGACCGAGAGCACACCCGCTGTGATCCGATTCGCAGAGAGCTCTACGATCTTGGCATCCGTGATCGAAGCATCAGCGATCTGGGCCGTGCCGATGGCACCCTCCGCAATGAGCGCCCGCGTGATCGCTCCGAGCGCGATCTTGGCGGTGTCAATGGCCGCATTCTCGATCTTGGCGCTCGTGATCGCCGCTTGTGCGATTTTCGCGGTCGTGACGGCGAGGTCGGTGATCTTCGCGGTGCCCACCGCGAGATCCGCGATTTTAGCGCTCGTGACCGCCAAGCCTGCGATCTTTGCTGTGTTGATCGCCGCGTCTTTGATGTTGGCGGTGTCAATCGCCGCGCCGCCGATTTTCGCGTTCGTGATCGCGGCGTCTTGAATCTTTGCGGTATCAACGGCGGCAGTCCCGATCTTAGCGCCCGTGATTGCGGCGTCCTGTATCTTGGCGGTCGTGATCGCGGCGTCGGCAATCTGAGCGGACCCGATCGCGGCGTTGCCGATCTTCGCGCCCGTGATCGTCGCGTCCTCGATCTTGGCACCCGTGATCGCCGCGTCCTTGATCTTTACTGTATCAATGGCCGCGTCTCGTATCTTGGCGGTGTCGATCTCCGCATTGCAGATCTTCGCGTTCGTGATGGCTGCGTCTTGGATTTTTGCGGTATCGATTTCGGCATTCCCAATCTTCGCGTTCGTGATGGCCGCGTCTTGGATGTGCGCCGTCTGGATCGCTGCCGTCTCGATGTGCGCGGCTTGAATCGCTGCGAGACCGATCTGCAGGCTGCCCACTGAACCGTCCTTGATCTGCCCCGCGCCCACGGAATTAAGAGCCAACTTCGTGCCGGTGATCGTACCGGAGGCGAGCTGCCGGGATGAAATGGTATTCCCCTCGATGGTGTCCGCCACGGTGCCCAGCGTTATGGCAGTGTACTTGCGCGTTAGGCAGTCGTAGGTATACTGCGTAAGTCGCATGGATACCGCAACGCCGATGCGCCGGGCGATGACGCGAACGACATCGCCCAGGAAGATGTTCTGGAGGAACCGATACTGCCGGTATTCCTCCGTTTCCGCGCAGTTGATGAAATCGACCTTGAGCGTCACGGTGGGCAGGTCACAACCCTTATCGAACTCGACCTGGGCAGCGGAGCGCATCTTCGACTTAGCCTGGGTTGTGGTCAAGTCCTTGGAAACCTTAGCTTCTGATACCGCGAGATGAATCCATTTCGGATGCGGATAGTCGCCGATGTGTGGACTATCCAGAAACAGTTCGTCTAGGTAGAGGGTCTTACCGTCCTTGGTCTCACCGGTGGGCATGATTCGCGTGACAACATCGGTGGTGTCCACATCGTAGGAGACGCCGAGCAGGTTCTTTCCCTCGCGGATCTGAACGTCGGTGTCTGTGCCCACGCGCTGGACGAGGAATACGTCGAACCAGTCCCGCGCAAGCTCCGCGCCGTACTTCTCTACCAGTCCGCTCTCGCCCAAGATGGCATCCACGGGGTTGATGTTCTCAAATTCCACCTCATCGGCAGTAGAGATCAGATCGGAATAGAATGTGAAGTCATGCTCGGTCAGGCATTTTAAAGCGATATTTTGAGCGACGACACAGCCCGCCGTGGATGCGGCGGGCTTGTAGCTCTTAATCATGTTGTCGAGCAGGTCATAGAACATGTGCCGGGCATATACAGTGATCTTTGTTAGTTCCGGCACGGCGCGGTAGATGCGGAACGGCTGGTCGCGGAGTTGCCGGGATTCGATGACGGCCTTTGCCGCCAGCCCCGACGTGGCCTCGGTGCGAACATAGGTCAGATACTCAGAGGCCATGTATCCACGCTTGCCGTCCGGACAGGACACCTCGTACCACGAGGAATTTGCCGTACTCAGGACGATGACCTGAGTGCCCTTTTTGTACTTGCCCAGCACCCTGTACTTCGTGCCGGTCCCGGAGCGCAGCCGCAGCGGATTCCGGCTGGTGGACACCTTGTAGATCGCCCTGCCCGTGCCTTGCAGCTTCACCTGCGGCGTCATGGCGGCAGGCACCGGCGCGCGGAGGATGTTGCCCTCGATCAGCCGCCGCCATTTGCCCTGGGTGTCGAGCGGGTGTTCGAGCGTCAGCTCCCATTCGCCGTTCAGTGTTTCGGTCACGGTGCAGGACGAGGGACTGACCGGGCCGAGGCCATTGCTGGAGAAGTCTATACAGTCGGGCGGGTATACGCAGATCAGGGGGTTCACCTCCTTTGGGACATAAAAAAGCGCCCGTCTAAAATGGACGCCTTACAGGCTTGGATTCATATGGTCGATGCCGGTATACCGTAAGCGGCGAGCCTCCATCACCGATGAAGTCTCGCCACGCATCTTGTTTCAGTTATGCGGAGATGGGCGCAAGTCGTATTAAGAGGGCGGGCGCGGATTCCTCCGAGGCGAAATCCAACTCAAAGGTCAGCAAGCCATCCTCCACGGCACAGGGAACCGCCGTTTCCGTACCGTCCTCATGTATCAGCAGAAGGTTGTACCCGTCAAGGGCACCCTCGGGCAACGTGATCTTGACAACGCCCGTGGGCTGTTCCGGCTTTCCCGCATACTCGAAGGACGCGACGATGATTTGCGTGCCGTCCCCCAGCGCGCCGCACAGCAGAACCAACTCTCCGCGCGGCAAGGTCTGCGTCACGGCTTGGGCGGTCGCGTTCTCTACGGGCAACAGGCCCTTGCCTGTGGAAACTTCGCCGCACACGGGGCAAAGGGTGATTTCCGTCCCGTCCAACAGACAAGAAACGGACGTACACTGGGTCTTGCTCGTGTGCTTGCATCCGTCGCGCAGACAATCGGCTGCGTGGGTGCCGTCGCCACTTGCCGTCCACGCACCATACCAATGGCCGCGCGCAGCGGTTTTGTCGGACACATAGCTGTCGGAGCAGCGGGTGCAGGTATGCGTGGTATAGCCGCCCTTGGTGCAGGTGGGCGACGTGAGAACCGTCTTATATTTATGCCCCAACGCGCTGCCGGGAACCGCTCTGGTGTCGGTTGCGGTGCAACGGTCACAGGTCGCCGTCTTGGTGCCGTCGGCGGTGCAGGTTGCGTTGCCGTCCGAAACATAGACCGTAAAGCTGTGCCCAAGCGCGCTGCCGGGATCGGCAATGGTATCCGTTTCGGCGCAGCGGTCACAGGTCGCCGTCTTGGTTCCATCGGCGCTGCATGAGGCATTACCGTTGGAAGCGTAGCGTGTAAAGCTATGCCCCAACGCACTGCTGGGAACCGTTCTGGTGTCGGTCGCACTGCATCGGTCGCAGATGGCCGTCTCGGTGCCGTTGGCGGTGCATGTGGCGGCTGTGTCTGTAACGTAATTCGTAAAGCTGTGCCCTAGCTTGCTGCCGGGATCGGGGATGGTATTCGTTTTGGTGCAGCGGTCGCACTTCGCCGTCTTGGTGCCGTCTGCGTTGCATGAGGCGTTCCCGTCAGGGGTGTAGTTCGTAAAGCTGTGCCCCCGCGCGGCTGTGGTTTCGGTAAAGTTATCATCGCAGACATTACAATGGTAGGTGGTGGTTCCTCCCTCCGTGCAGGTCGCTGTAGTACTTACTATGGAGTTCTTTGTGTGATCTTCCCAGTAATCTCCCTGATTACATGTGTGCACTCCTCCAATGTTATGAAAAGATACATAATGAACTGTATCGCCATCCTGACGTATATGGACCTCTGCTCCAGAAACATTGCATAAAGGACATATGAGATAATTCTTGCTCGCCCTCGCCACCTCGCCCGGCACAAGCACGGCAACCACCAACAACGCCACCGTCAGCACAGCAAACCATCTTCTCCGCATCGTCATTCCTCCCCGGCTTTCGTCTGTCAAAGCTCGTTCCTGCACACCTGCGCAACGTCGTTCATAAGTGAAAGGTTCGCGCCCTGTGAGAGAGAACCTTTCGTTATTCGTCTGTGGCCTACGGGATTCCCTCACCTTACAATCCGCCGAAGGAAGGTTTCCTAATTTTTCACATGTTCATTATATTTCTGCGGCATCCGGATTGCAAGTTAATTCCGCCCAGAGCGCAAATTTTCACAGCGCTTGCCGGAACATCGCACAGTACGCTGCCGCAGCATATTCCTTTGCCGGATGAGACCGCGCGGCGAGCAAGCAATATTCCCCGATAAAAGTAAGCCGGATTAAATCAGGTATCTCCAGTTGGGCCGCACCTCGATCTTGGTTACGCTGCCGCTCCAGCTCACCGCGTTCATCCCCGGTGCGAGCGTCGGGAAATCGCCGCTCATTTTGTCGTTCATGGATGTAGTGCCGGAGTACGCCTCCATGAGTGGGCCGTCCAGCGTGATGCTGTCCGAGATGCCCTCAAGCTCCACGATTGTCTGCCCAACCATAAGCGTGATCTCCCCGGAGCCATATACCGTGATGACCGGCTCCGAGGGCACGTTGCCCGGATTGGTGATCGTGCTGCCCGAGGCCGTCAGCGTGATGGGCGGCACAGCCTCCGCATACCAGAACGGCTGGCAGCGGAAATTGACCGTGAAGGTGCGGTTCTCATGATTGCGCAGCACCTTCGCAAACTCAATCTGGTTGGCGACGCGGGCATAGAAAAAGCCGCCCGGACGAGCGGCCAACCCCATCGTTCCAGCGCCCTTGAGCCATGCGCCGATTTCATGGATTCGGCTCAAATCCCTGATCGCGCATTCCACGGGGAGAATGAAATCGTCGTATACATCGTCGGCTTCCAGCGTCGTGAGCGAGCCGCTCCGGGCGGGGACATTCGTGAACGTCGCCCGCTCGGACGCGCGGATCACGCTGGGTTGCGAGGTGATGTGGATGCCGTAATCCGTACTCTTAACGCCGTTCCAAGAAAACCAGTCATTCAAGAGTGCTGACCTCCTCGCTTTTGCATCTAAACACAACTGCTCCTTACTGACCGAATATCACTGGAGCCACTGTAACGACGATGTAGGCAACCAACAGCACCACAATGGGCACCTTCTTGGCCTTGCGAAGGGCGTCCCACGTTTTTCGCAGGCTATCCGCTTCACGGTGCAACACCCATAGCACGTACAGCAATAAGGTGACTGCTCCTACTACAGCCATTATCACAGCAATTGCGCGGAAAAGCTCTCGATATTCCGAAAAGGCCATCTCCAGCACAGTTCCACTCATCTTGACGCTATTAATAAGGGCAATACCGCTCCACAGCAGGCGGCTCGAGTATTGCGCTTGCGCTTCCAGAGCGCTGTAAGGAAGGCGCGTCATGACTGCGCATATCGCAAATACTATTGCGCCCATCGTCGGCAAGCGTAACACGGCAAGCAGAGTCTTTGGTATCACTTGAAGAACGCTCCCTCGGATGTCGACGAATATGGGAATCGAGTCGTCAAAATAAGCGTATCTTCCGAGCGAAATAGCATACTGCATTACGATCAGCGCAATAGAAATGGCAAACAGCAGCTTGGGTTTATCCATCTTCCTTTTCATAAGCAAACCCTTCTCCTTGTCATTGTTCATGTTCATTCAACAGGGAAGCCATGCCAGACATTTTCAAGGCATCCCGGAAGCCCGTATCGATTTCATCGCGGGAGAATCCGGCTTTGGCGAGTTGTTCATCTGAGAAGATGCTCAACCGATGGTAGAAGTCCAGAGCGACGTTCAGCATTCCTTCGGTGCCTCCCTCAAGATGCTCAAACAATACGTTCTCCGCTTCGTTTATGTGGTTCTGTTCGAGCAGATGAAGTAGCGTGTCATGCAGCAAATCCCCTTGCGTAGGGTTTTGCTCGTCCTGTTTCTCGTAAAGTGGTACGGCTTTACCGAATACGAGCATGGACACGAATTGAACCAAGGAGGCGATTTGGCGCATGATATAGTCATTCTGAAACATCGTGTTCCCATCCCTTCAACAGTTCCTTCGCCGACTGATAGGCATCATATGGCACATCGTAGCTGTATTGCGCAATGGTATTCGCAGAACCCAAGAAACCACCTGCGCCGGCATCACCCTTTAGTGCGAAGGGGATACCCTGATCGGTGAGCAGCGGCGAGATCACCATCGTCTCTGCCATGTTCGCCGTCAAAAGACGAACAGGGTCGTTGCCCGAGGGCTTCCTCAGTTTTGAATCGCAATGCGGGCATTCGGATATGGCGAGGCTAAAGAGCGCACGGCACCTTGGGCAGTAGGAACCGTGGGTGATTTCATCATCCTCCGAGGAACGAATCGCTGCGGCAATGGCAGCGGATGTGCGCTTTACCGGATCTTCTATATCTTCCGCTTGTGTGGTGGCCATTTCCGCGATGGTATCAAACTTCAGAAGCACGTACTTGGGCATATTGTTTTTCATGATGATCGCCAAATCCTTATCATCCACCAACCGTATAGCCCGCGAGAAGTTTTGATTGACCTCAGTGATCGAGATCAAGTTTTCGGTATTGATTTTCATAGAGTTGTCACCTCGAGAATAGAGTAGCACAAATATAGCTAGAAATCAAGCTATATTTGTGCTACCTTGTTACTCTCTCAGGCGATGGCCCCCCGATGACCTCCGGCCAGTCTTTACGCCATCCGCAGCCCCCTTCCGCGTTGTTGCCTTTTGGTCAGCGACGCAATCTCAATGGCGAGCGAATGGATGTCCTGCTCGTCGCGCACATAGAGCTTCTCCACGTTGATGGTGGATGTCGCGTTCTGGTTGTAGGTCTTTCGGTTGTCATAGGAGGCGCTGCCGCCAATGCCTGCCTGTGCCTCGCCAGTCAGGAATCGCGCCGCATTGCGAATGACCTTCGCCTGCACCTTGCTCTCCAACAGCGCGCCTTGGCCGAGGCCCTTGATCGCCATACGGCCGACCTCGTCGCGGAATACGCCGGACGGGGAGGCGATTTTCAGCTCCGCCTTCGCGGCGTTGACCGCAGCGCGGGCGGCGGCGCGCATGGCGGCAATCAGGCCGAGCCGCCCGGCGTTGATGCCCGCCGTCAGGCCGGACATGACGTTTAGGCCCACGATGCGCAGCGTAGTGTAATTCAAGCTGCCGGATACGGCGCTCTTGACATTCGCCGCCACAGTGCTGCCGGTGGCGGCCATACTGTAAGCGGACATGGCGCTGGCCAGCCCGGAAGCGGCGGCGGTGCCCACGGCGGACAGTGCGTCGCCGGTCAACGCAGCGCCAACGGCAGCGGCCACGCCATTCGCCAGCGTTGCGACGTCCGAGGACAGGTCGTAACCTGTCATGCCTTCGCCGACGCCAGCGGCGACGTTTTCGCCCACCGGTTTCATACGAGTGGACGGCGACTCAATGCCCAGCGCCGTATTGAGCGCGGCTTCGAGGTTGGCGGCGACCGTCTGGGCGGAGGTGTCGGTGCCCGCCTGCGTCATGCCTTCAGCGATACCCGAGAGGATGTTTTCGCCCACGCCGATGCTATCCATGAGGTTGACCAACTCGGAGATGGATTGCAGGTTCGCAATCACATCCTCGGACAGCGTCTCTCCGTTGTTGAGCGCAGTGATTGCCTCGTTGACCACCGCCTGAATGTTCCCGATCTCTGTGGCATCGAGATAGTTGGAGATCGTACCCGCTGCCGCGCTCCTGTCCCAACCATTCATCCAGCCGCCGAAATTCAGCCAGGAATTCATCTCATTGTTGATGCCGGTCAGGTATTCGTTCAGACGTTGGATGTCCGCCAGTGTATCGTCGCCAAACCACTTTGCGCCGATAGAGCCTTGGTGTTCGGTAGATTTGAGCAGGTCGTTGGCCACCTGAATGGATTCCGCCGTGCCTTCCACGACGGGCGTAATCAGAACGTGCATGGTTCCGTCCGCCGCGAGTACGAACAGGGTGTCGGCGGTGAGCTTGTCCTTGGGCACCACGTCCACCGGCACTTCCTGCCCGTTTTCATAGAACCTCGCGCCGGGCGCGACGAGCACATCCTGCGGATTCTGGTATACCTCGCCCAGCCGGACGCGGCCTTCAACCTCGATGGGATGATTCTTCACGAACTCGTTGTAGGCAGCGAGATCGTATCCGGTGATGGATACCTTGATATTCAGCGTCGGCTTGACGGCCTTGGTATCGTCGTAAGCCGTGATGTAGGCGGTGAACGCCTGTAAAAGCGCCGACTTGTCACAGCCGGTGGCCTCGGCATAGGCGCTTACGATGGCCTCCACCTGATCGGGCACCAGCGCAGAAATGTCCGCTCCTTCGGCTTGCAGATAGGATGCGACCTCCGCCACCACATCGCTTGGCACAAGCTGTACGGTGGACGCACCGTTCTCGATTTCTTTATAGGAAGAAACGAGTGCGTCCACGATGGGCTGCGGCACGGCGGCTTCCTCTGCCTGCGTATAGTTGCCGATCACCGCGTCGGTGGTGATGACGCCGGGATTGGCTGCGAATTCCGCCCAGCGCTGCTGCGCCAGCGTCAAATCGAGATCGACGGCGAGCTTTTGCATTTCCTCGGGGATCATCTCGTTCAGAATTTTCGAGAGGCCCTCCAACTCGCCGGAGCGCTGGGACGCGAAATCAGCCAGCGCCGCCAGCTCGTCAAGGTTTTGCGAGAAATCGAACTCCGGGAACATAGCCTGCACTTCCGCTTCCGACATGCCGCCATCCAGCAGCGATTGTACCTGCTGCAAAAGGCCGATGTAGGAAACGAGGTCATCTTCGCTCATGCCCGACGTAAGCGCGTCCATCTGCGTCAGCAGCGCCGGGTCTTGATACCCGTCCCCGCCGATGGTGGAATACTCCCGAAACAGCTCCATGAGCTTTTCCATGTCGGCGTTCGCCTTCTGGATGCCGTCCTCGTCCCATACCGGAAGCACGATCTGCCCCAGCGTATCCGCGTATTCCTGCGCGGCGGCCTTGCGGTCGGCGTTGTACTGAGCATCCAGACCGGCTCGGGCGGCGGTCTTTTCGCTGCCCTCCGCCATGAGCTGAATCACCTTGTACTCCGCGTCGTACCGTTCGTCAATGGAGGCGGTCACGGCGGCATAGCCCTGGGCGGTCGCGGTCAGCCCGCGCTCATAGACGGAATTGTCCACATGCTTTTCCCCGCGCGCCTGGGCCTTGGCCTTCTCGGTTTCAATGCCCTGGAGGATTTGCGCGTAGCCGTTCTCGCCGTCCGGCACGAGATTGTACTTGATCTGAATGGCTTCGCGGGCGTCGATCAGCTCGTCCAGCCGCAGCTTGTCCCTCTCGGAGAGCAGGCCGTTCTGCCGCTTTTTGAGCAGCTTTTCCACCTCGGTATCCATCGCCGCCAGCGCGTCTATGTCCTTCTGGATGGTGTCGGCGACCTCCGAATGCCCGGTTGCGGTCGCGTCGGATTTCAGCTTTTGCAGGCTCTCGGCCATGCCGATGTTCAGGGCCTTGAAGGAATCCGTCCATTCGGTGACGATTTCGCCCGTTTCCTTCTTGCCATCCGTCCATATCTTGAGCAGGCCGTCCTTCCAGGCGGACGCGCTTTTCAGCGCGAAGGCGCCTTTGAAGTCATCTTTTGAAAGCCCGAAGGATGCAAGGCCCTCATTGCTGTAAATGCTCTCCGCCGTATGGCTGGCCCATTGGTCGGCGGTTCGGTTCATGCCTTCGAGCGCTTCCCGCGCCTTGGTCGCGCCGGTGGCGTAGTCGTAGAGCGCCTTGGTCGCTACCACCACGGCAGCGCCGACCGCGAGCCACACAGCCGGGGACTTGCCCAATACGGACACAAAGCCTTTCCAGCCGCCGCCCGCCTTGCCGACAGACAGTGCGAATTTGCCGAAGCCTGTGGACACAAGGCCAACCACCTTCACGACCTTGGAAAACACCAGAATCGCCGGGCCAGCGGCGGCGGCGATGGCGGCAAATTTGATAATCATGAGCCGCTGGTGTTCGTCCAGCGCCATGAATTTCTCAAGCAGCCCATTCGCGCCGTCGATCAGGCGGCGGATCGTGGGCGTCAAATCGTCCCCGATGCGCTGCGCCGCGAGTACGGCGGTGTTCTTGAGGTTCTTGAGCCGGGATTCCATCGTGGCGTAGCGCTTGTCGGCCTCGTTTGTGAGCGCGGTATTTTCCGTCCACGCTTTATTGGCCGTTTTCTGTGCGGAGGTGAACAGCTTCGTGGCGTTGGTAGCGCGCATGAGGGTATCCCTCAAACGCACCTCGGAGAACCCCATTTCCTCCAGGGTGACGATGGATGAAACGCCCTGCTCGTCCATCCGGCTCAAACCTACGATGAACGCCTCGATGGCTCCGGCTGGGTTGCTGTTCCGTAGGTCTTTGAACGCCTGCTTGGTCAGCCCGGACACGCGGGCGAAGTCGGCGAGGCTGTCGTTGCCCGTTTCCACGGCCACCTGCATCTGGATCATGGCCTTCGAAAACGCCGTACCTCCCGCTTCCGCTTCCAGGCCGACCGAGGACAGCGCCGTGGCAAAGCCCAAAATTTGTGCCTGCGACAGGCCCACCTGCGAACCCGCCGCCGCGAGGCGCGTCGCCATGTTCATGATGGCGCTCTCGGTGGTGGCGTAGTTGTTGCCAAGATCGACCAGCGCCGCGCCGAAGCGCCCAACGTCGGCCTGCGCCATGTTCGTCACGTTGGCGAACTGCGCGATGGCGGTGGCGGCTTCGTTGGCGGCAATGTCGGTGGAATTGCCGAGGTCGATCATCGTCCGGGTGAAATCCACAAGGTAGTCGTTCTGGATACCGAGCTGCCCGGCGTTCGCCATGACCTCCGCGATGCTGCCGGAGGACGTGGCGACTTCCGTACTCATCTTCTTTACGGCATCGGACAGCCGCTCGTATTCCTGCTCGGTAGCGTCCACCGTTTTCCGAACGCCGGTGAAGGCGCTCTCGAAATCCACGGACGCTTTGATCGCCGCCGTGCCCAGCGCGAGCAGCGGTGTGGTCAGCGCGGCGGTCATGCCCTTGCCGACCTTCGCCATGGCCGTGCTGACAACCGCGCACTTGGTACCGAAGGCGGTGAGCGTCTCCCCTGTTTTTGTCCACGCGGACTGCATCCGGGCCAGCTTGTCGGTGGTGGCCTTGATCTGCGCTTCGGTCTGCTTCAGCGCCGCCTGCGCCTGATTGAGATTCGTCCGGGCCTTCGTCACCGCGTCCGCGTTGTTTTGCAGGCTCTTGGTGTTGGCGGTGAGCTGGCCTTCGAGCTTCTTGACTTCCTCGCCCGACTGCCGGTATTCCTCGGACAGCGCGTCCAGATTGGCCTTGGCTGCGATGGTCGCGGAGTTGGAATCCCCCAGCTCACGCTGGAACGCCTCGTATTGCTTCGTGGCGGCGGCGACCTTCGTTTTCAGGTCAGTGTTTCTGGTGGAGGCTTCCGCAAGGGAGGCGGTCAGCTTACCCTGCCGGGCATGGGCAGTTTCGAGCTTTTTGTTCGCCGCTTCTAACGCGCGCTCGTACTGCGTAACGGCCTTTTGCTGGAGCGTGAACTTCTGCTGGAGGGACGCGCTCTGCGCCGCCAGCCCCTTGGCGGACTTCTCGAAATTGTCAACACCGGCGGCGGCCCGCTTGAACTCGCTCTCCGCTTCCTGTATCTGCTTGTTGATGGACGTCAGGTTGCGGGAGAAATTGTCGCCGTCCAGCGACAGCGATACGACAAGGTCGCGGAGCACTTCGCTCATGCGGGGCACCTCCTTTCCGGGCATCAAAAAAGCGCCCTCGCGGGAAGGACTTGTTATTTCAGGTCGGGCCACACCTCGTCGATGAAGGCCCGTTTCGGCTCTTTCTTCTTTTGCTCGCGCCGGGCGTTCCATGCTCGGATTTTCAGGAAACCGAGCATGTCCATCCGGTCGATTTCGTCAAACCGCCAGCCGGATTCCATCAGCGCGTTGTAGGTGGAATAGATGTAGTCGGGCAGCGTCAGGATTCCGTCGCCGTCTCCGGCGTCGGATTCTCCGCTGGCGGAAGGTCCGCTGCCACCTTCGTAGGGAAATCGGAAAGCACGTCCGTTGTCTGCGCCTGAACCGCCATGAGCGCCAGCGCGATGTCGTGCATCAGCCGGTCCACCGGGTAATTGTCGAGTACATCGTCCGGCGAGAACTGGTTTTGGAACAGGATACAGAACCAGCGGATCATGGTGTCCATCGCTTCCGAGATGGTGAATTTCGCGTCCTCCGGGATGGCCTCGCCCTTGGCGGCCAGCTCGGACAGATGCACCACCTTGGCGTACATCTTGGCGGCTGGCTCCAGTTCCCGGAGCGCGCGGCCCGAAACGAAATCAATGCTGTGCTTTTTATCGCGCAGGGTGCAGGTAATCATGGCAAGCCTCCTTCAATGGGCGTAAGAAGGCCCGCCGCAGGCTATCCCACGGCGGGCTGGTGGTTACGGGTTCTCCGTGAACTGCGGCTGGTAAACCGATTCGAGGAAGGTGGCGGCTTTCGCGGGAGTGAAACCGCCCTCGCCCTCGTCGGCGATGGCCTGATAGCGTCCGTCGCTGGTGCGCTTGATCGCCGTCCATTCGACCTCGCCGGTCTGCCGGGTGATCGTCGCGCCTTCCTTGGTCTGGTAGTTTTCGGTGACGGGTTTCGCCCTGACCTTGTAGAGCCAGACGTACCGGTACTTGCCGCTTGACTTCTCGCTCATGAAGCCGACCGCGAAATAGCCGGGTTTGTCGTTGGCCGTGCGGATCAGCACGCCGTTGTCGTCGATCTTGTTGTTGTAGATCATCTCCTGAATGATGAGCGGCAAATCGGCCAGCTTGGTCTTGAAGCTCAACTCCGGGTCGGGGTACAAAACGTCCCCTTCGACATCGTCGTAGTATTGAATGTCCGGGTCGCTGTTCTCCGGCGTGATGCTGGCTTCAATCGCGCCAGCGACTTTTTGAAGCGTTCCGTAGGTGGTCGCCGCTTCGGTATCCTCGATGAGCGGCGCAAGCACCATGTTTTTGAGGCCGACCGTGCTGGACACGGCGGGCGCTGCGGTGGGCGTAGGCATAGCTGTTTCCTCCATTATAATAGCCCCCGATGACCGAGGGCCGTTCGCAGTTGTTCCTTGAGCTTTTCGTAGGCTTCGTCCACGCGGGCGTCGAACGCCGGGCGGACGAAGGGATGCGGCGGCGCGGGATGCGGGCCGCCGTGGCCGAATTCGACCGGCTGGGCATACGGCGCGCCGCCCTCCGCTGCGTGGACGCCGACCGTCACCCGTGCGCCACGCCTGCGGGACGCCTTCTTGATGCGAAGGGCGCTGCGGAGCGTACCGGAGCGCGGCTGGGGGTCGGTGCTGGCGTTCTGGATCATCTGTTCCAGCACCGGCTGTGCGGCGGTTTCGAGAATATGGTTTGCTGCCGCTGTACCGCCTGCGTCCGTGCGCAGGAGATCGGCCATCTGCAAGATGTCCTCCCGCAGCTCCGCGCTCCCCTTGATCTCCATGCTCACGCGCCGACCTCCATCCGAATGACCCACGTCCATGCAACGAGCGTCTGTCGGGCGTCCGGGTTGTAAGAATCCGCTTCCTCCAGCAAGGCGAAGCCCGCCTGCCGCATGGCGGCGCGGACGGACGATATGGCCGCTGTGGGATCGTTGGCGCTCCAGAGGTTCAGGTAGATATAGACGCGATAGCGCCGGAATTCATCGTCCCAATGCTCGTCCTCGCGCGTCATGGTGGTGTACACGAGATACTGCTCCGGCGCGGTCGGCTGCGCTGCGGTGGGTTTCCACGCGACCGCGAAGGCCGGGATACCGGTAGCGCGGAGGGCGTCCTGTACGCACTTCATCCGCCCACCCCCTTGGCCGACACCGTAGTCAGCTTGAGATAGCGGCGCTTGAAATCGTATTCGCCCAGCTTCGTAATGGTCTGCTTCTCGCCCTGCCACAGCACCCACATGCCGGGCAGGATGTCCCCGCGCCAGCGGATGGCGAAGCATAGCCCGCGCTCGGTGGTTTCAGCCTGGCCGACAAATTCGATCACCGTGCGCCGCGAGGAATCGTCCTCGACGGCGGCCCACACCCGGCAGACGATTTCGTCCGCTTCTTCGGGATAGCCGTTTTCGTTCATGGCGTTCACGGTGCGCCCGATTTCCACGAGGTGCCGGAGTTGGCCCGGATGCGGTATGTTTCGCTGCATGGGCCTTCCCCCTTAAAACATTTGTTCAATAGCACGATGCGGGTAAAGCAGCGCGCGAAATGCGGCGGTCATGACGCTGTATCCGTTTTTATCGGAGCTGTCGCGGCACTCGTAGAAATGGGAAGCCATGAGCAGCACGGCAAGCCGCACGGCCTGCGGCGCGCTCGCGTCGAAGGCCGTGCGGCAAAAATCCTCGGCGGCTGCCTGCGCCTGCATGAGCAGGGACGCAAGCAGCGCGTCATCCTCGTCGTGCTGGATGCGCAGGTGCGCTTTCAGCTCGGGGACGGTGACGGTCATTCCGGCACCGCCTCAGTTTTCATGAGGCCGGCGGCGCGGAGGGCACCCAGCAGGGCGTTGAAGTCCTCGCGGAGCGCGGCGACGGTCGAGGCATGGCTGTCGGGCCGGGGGGCAGCCTTCGGCATGGAAAGCGCCTCGCTTAGTCCTTCGACCGTTGCGCCGGGCAGGATGGTCAGCTTTCCACCGATGACGGTTTCCCGCCCGCCATGGGCGGTGTAATTCCGGGTCTGGTAATCGTCCATCTTGCAGCCTCCTTTTCATCAGGCGTTCTTCTGCGCCAGCACCTTTACCGCCTCGGGCAGCACGAGCTTGCCGTCCACCCGCTCGGAGGACAGGAAGCCCACCTGGCCGGTCGGCGCGTACAATTCGTTGAGCCGCTTGAACGAGCGGCCCGCGCGGTCGGCCACCCAATAGAAGGAGAGGTCGCCGAACAAAATCGTCTTGGCGCTGGCTGCGATAGTCGGCATGTACGCCGAGGTGTACACGGGGCGGTTGAGCAGGGTATCCGGCGTACCCGCCGTGACGGACGGCTGCCAGAGATAGTCGCCGTTGCCGTTTTTGAGTTTCCGCAGGGCCTTGACCGTCGCATCGTTCATCATGAACACGGAGTTGCGGCGGTAGGGCGCGCGCAGCGAATAGAACAGATCCATGACCTCGTCCATCGTGATCGCGGTCGCGCTGGCGGCGGTGACGCCGGTTTCCGCGCCACCCGTAGCGGCCAGAACACCGAGCGGCCTGCCGCTGCCGTTGCCGATGATAAAGGCTTCTTCCTCGGCAGCGCCGATGCGCCGCGCGAACTCGCGGGCGATATAGCCGGGCATATCGAAGGCGCTGTCGTTCAGGAGTTCCTCCGACACCTTAATCATGGTCGCCAGCTTGTACGCGCCGATGGACACCTGCCCGAAGGCATCATCCGATTCGGGATACGCCGCTTCCTCGTCGATCCACGCAGCGCTGCCCTTGGAGGCGACCACGGGAATCTTTCGGTCGCCAGAGGACGTAGTGATCACCTTGGCGAACTGGCGGAAGATATTCTGCTCCTGCAAGGCTTCAATCAGCGTCCGCTGGAATTCGTCCGGGACGAGATAGCCGCCCTCAGCATCCGCGCCGACCTGCAAGGCGTTGTAAATCTCGTGCGGCACGGACTTGTCGCGCATGATGTGCCAGAAGGCGGACTTGTACTCGTCGGTGGCCCTGCCGGTCTTGGCCTTATCGGCGGGAGCGGCGGGCTTGTCCGTCAGCGGCGCGGCGGTGGGCTTTGAAAGCTCGCCGTCCAGCACAGCCTGCCGCTCCAGGCGCTCGATCTCCTTGCCGAGGTTCACAACGTCGGCTTCCATCTTATCGTAGGTGGCGGCATCCTCGGCGGTCAGCATCCCGTCGTTGCCGCGCTTGGTGTCCAGAAAGGCTTTCGCGGCGTCCCACGCCTTGGCGCGCTTCTCGCGCATTTCAAGTACCTTGTTCACAAATACCTCCAAAATTTAAGACCGCGCGCGGCGGTCTGATGGTGGGGTTTCCCGTTTTCGAGCGGTTTTGCGCTATTTGATCAGCGCCAGCCGGGAGGCCAGCGCGTCCGCGCTCACGCGGGGCTTTTCGGGCGGCAGCTTGGCTTTCACCTTGTCCAGCAGGCTATTGGTGATGGCCCTGCGGGAGAATGAGAAGCTGTTTTCGGGCGGCTCACCGGGCGACGCGGAATCTTTGAACATGATCTCGTCGCAGAAGCCCAGCTCCAGCGCCTTGTTCGCGTTCATCCACGTTTCAGCATCCATCAGGTGGGAGAGCTTCGCGCGGGACAGGCCCGTCTTGATTTCGTAGGCGTTGACAATGCTCTCCTTGTACTCGTCAAGCATCTGGATGGCCTTGCGCATTTCCTCGCTGTCTCCGATGGCGACCGTGAGGGGGTTATGGATCATCAGGGTGGAAACGGGCGACATGAGCACGCGCGTTCCAGCCATGGCAATGACGGACGCCGCCGAAGCCGCGATGCCGTCGATCTTGACCACTACGTTGCCGGGGTACTCCATGAGCATGTTGTAGATTTGCGCCGCCGCAACGCAATCGCCGCCCGGCGAGTTGATCCAGATGGTCACGGGGCCGGTGCCGGACATGAGCTCAGATTTGAAGGCGGCGGGCGTCACATCGTCCGAAAACCAGCTTTCCTCGGCAATCGCGCCTTCAATGTACAGGGTTCGGGCGTCCGGGGCGGTTTCATCTCTTGCCCGGCAGGCGGCCTCCACCCATCTCCAGAAGCGTTTCAATGGGATGTGTCCTCCTTTTTGCGCTGGCTTCCCGCGAAAAGGCCCGCGTCCGCCAGCTTGGTCATATTGCCGTTAATCAGGAAAAGGTCGCCGCCATCCTCGGCGGGGATGCGGTCGAGGTTTTCAAGTTCCCGGATGTCGTTGGCGCTCATCCAGCCGTTTTGCCGGGCGACCGCGTAGCCGTCCATGCGGCTCTTGTAGTCGCCGCGCAAAAGCCCCTCCACATTGAAGCGTACAAAAAAGCGCGGCTTCTCGCTGGGGAGCAGCAGCACCCGGTGCATGGATTGTTCCCAGCGGGTGATCCATGGGGAGAGCGAGTATTTCACGAATTCCAGCGATTGCTGCTCGATGTTGCTGAACGAAGACTTGTCGAGGTCGCCCACCATGTGAGGCGGCACGCGGAAGATACGCGCGATTTCCTCAATTTGAAATTTGCGGGTCTGGAGGAATTGCGCCTGCTCCGGGGAAATGGAGATGGGCTTGTAGGCCATTCCTTCCTCTAAAACCGCGACGCGGTGGGCGTTGGCGCTGCCCTGATAGATGGCGTTCCAGGATTCCCGCACGCGCTTGGGGTCTTTCACGACGCCCGGATGCTCCAGCACGCCGCCCGGCTGCGCGCCGTTCTGGTAAAAGGACGCGCCGTACTCGTCGCAGGCCAGCCCCATGCCGATGGCCTGTTTCGCCATGGCGATGGGCGAATATCCGACCAACCCGTCAAACCCGAGGCCGGGGATGTGAAGCACATCCGAGGGCGAGAGCGTTACGGTGGATTTACCGCCCAGCGTCCGGGTGTCCCCATCCGAGCGGGTGTATTCGTAGAACAGCCGCCCGCGCGCATCCCGATCCACATTCATGCGGTCGGGCATCAGCGGATAGAGAGAAACAACCTCGCCGCGCCCGTTGCGGATCACCTGCGCGTAGGCGTTTCCCCACAGGAGCAGATGCGCCATGAGGGTTTCGCGGAACGAAAACGCCGACATCTCGGGGTTTGGTTCGTCGTGCAAAATGCCGTACAATGGATGCGCAAGGGCCTTTTCTTTCCCACCAGTATCGTTATAGCGGTACATGTGCAGCGGAAGCGAAGCGACAGCCTCCGAAAGAATCCGCACGCAGGCATACACCGCCGACATTTGCATGGCCGAGCGCTCGTTGACCGCCTTGCCGGAGGCGGTACTGCCAAACAGGAACGAGTACCCGCTGCCATTCAAACTATCTTTGGGCTTATCCCGCGAGTGAAAAAGCCGCCCGAACACACTCATATAAATAGAAGCCCCCTCTCGTCATACACGGAGCCGGTCGCCCCGCCGTGCCGGATCGCACGGTCCAGCGCCATGATGGTTGCCACAGCGCCGTCGATTTTCTCCGTGCTCTTTTCCTTGTCCGCCTTGATGTTCCCGGCAGGATCGGTGCGGATGGTCACGTTGTCCACCATCCAGCGAAGTACCGGATGCCCGCCGTGGGCCAGCTTCTGCTCCAGCGTCAGCTTCATCAGCTCCTTGGTGGGAGGCGACATATCTTTGTAGCCCTGGCCGAAGGGCACTACGGTAAAGCCCAGCCCCTCGAGGTTCTGCGTCATTTGCACAGCGCCCCATCGGTCAAAAGCGATTTCTCGGATATTGTACTTCGTCCCCAATTCCTCGATGAACTCCTCGATGAATCCATAGTGAACCACGTTCCCTTCCGTGGTGAACACATGGCCCTGCTTGGCCCATATATCATAGGGGACGTGATCGCGTCGGACGCGAAGATCCACATTGTCCTCCGGAAGCCAGAAGAACGGCAGGATTTCGTACTTTCCTTCATCATCCTCGGGCGGGAATACCAACACGAACGCTGTAATGTCGGTGGTGGAAGATAGGTCAAGGCCGCCATAGCAAATGCGCCCACGCAAGCGCTCCGGGTCTACCGGGAAGGCGCAGGCATCCCATTTGTCCATGGGCATCCAGCGAACGGCACTGTTCGTCCACTGGCAAAGGAAGAACTGCCGGAACTGCATTTCCTCCGCGGGATTCTGCTTGGCGCTTTCGCAGGCAGCACGGTAGAACTCGGTGTCAACCGTCTTCCCCAGCGATGGATTGACGCTGTGCCAGACCTTCGGGTCTGTCCAATCGGCTTCGGTTGGCGCACTGTACACCACCGGATAGAAGGTGGCATCGTGTTTCCGACCTTCGAGAATATCCTCGGCCTTTGCGTGGACTTCATAGCAGATGCTGTTTTTATCCGATCCAGCGGTGGTGATGACGAAATTCAGCGGTTGCTTACGGGCCGCGCCAGAGCCCTTGGTCATGACGTCGAACAGTTTTCGGTTGGGTTGGCCCAGCAATTCATCGAAGATACAGGCGTGGACGTTGTAGCCGTATTTCGAGGCGACCTCGGAGGAGAGGGCCTGATAGATCGAGCGCGTTGGCAGGTATACAAGGCGCTTCTGGCTCTCCACGATTTTGATGCGCTTGAGCAGCGCTGGGCTTTGGAGCACCATGTCCTTCGCAACGTCGAAAACGATGCTGGCCTGTGCGCGGTCGTTGGCGCAACCGTAGATTTCTCCGCCCTCTTCCTCATCGGCGCAGAGCATGTACAGCGCGATGGCGGCGGCCAGCTCGCTCTTTCCGGCTTTCTTGCAGATTTCAACGAAAGCGGTATTGAACTGCCGGTATCCATTGGGCTTCACCACGCCGTACAGGTCGCGGATAATTTGCTCCTGCCAGTCGAACAGTAGGAACGGCTGGCCTGCCCACACGCCCTTGGTGTGCTTGAGGCTCTGAATGAAGGCGACGGCGTGATCCGCACGGGCTTTATCATAATGCGAGGTCGGCAACATGAAACGAGTGGGTTTGAAACCCCTAGCACGCGCCATGCTTACGGCCCGCCTTCCTAGGGAAATTGAGCCGCGCGAACTCGCCGAACAGCAGCTTTGCCACGGAGTCGCGAACCCGCGCGGCGGCGATGGGGTCGGCATACAGACCGAGGTGATGCTTTGTCCCGTGAAAGTGAATGTATGCCTCGTAGCAGCCGAGCCGCTGAAGAAAGCTCACGCCGATATAGCCACTGGTGTTGGTATGCCGTCTCTTCTGGTTGAACCCGTTCTGCTGGTGCGTACAAGCGCGCAGATTCGCACGGCGGTTATCCAGTTTGTCCCCGTTGATGTGATCTATCTCGTAGCCGTCCATGTCCGGGAACAGGAGGCGATGGAGCACGACCGTTTTCCCTCGGACATGCGTGGCCGGGTAGCCGCGCTTCCCGAGATGCCATGTATGGCGCTGGATCAGGGGCAGGTCGGTTTGTTCGAACAAAAAAGCGTCGCCCTTTGCGAAGGAGGCGACGCCGTAGCCGTTCTCAGTTATGCAAATGAGGTTTCCCACGGGCCGCCTCCTTAAATTAATTTCAAATGCGTGGGGACGAAAACAGGCCGTTTCCGGCCCGTTTGTGGGTTACAGCTTGCGGATGGTGTCCTCGCGGTAGGCCGCGCCCAGCGTCGAGCCGTTATCCCATTGGATGTGGACAGTGCCGATATCGTCCACCGCGATGACCGTGCCCTCGTCGCCGGGCTGGAGTTTGGTGTAGGGGTCGTTCATGGATATCAGCGCAACGCGCGTGCCTGCCGGATACTGGAGGCGGATACTCTCTACCACCGCGCGGGAAGGAAAACTGTTCATATTGTCCGCCTCCCTCAATACTCGCTGGGGAAAAGTAGCGTCGTGGCGCTGTGATCCCATTCGGTGATGATCCAGAGTTTCCAGTCGGGATGTTCCGCGTTTTCGTAGGAAGCAAAGATGCGGTTGTCGTTATGCTTGAGCGCGTCCTCGTTCTGCTGCCTGTCGCTCTCACACATCTCGCCCCAATCGGCGTTGAGATAGCGCGCGAAAGATGCCTTTGCGAACTTGCCGAATTCCGGGCTTTCCTCTATGAGGTTCGCCACCCCGCGAGTCGCCACCAATTGCCCGATCGGGAATTTGACTGCCATGTCCGTGCCCTCCTTCTTTGAAGTGACTGGACTGTACTCGAGACACCCCCGAAAGACAAGGCTTTCGCGGTCTTTTCTTCATAATAAAAAGCGCGTGAGGAACGAAAAAGGGTGGCCCGCAGGCGGCCCTTTCCGTCGATCATTTTGGCGCGTATGCGATATAGCGCGGATAGGTGTGGCCCTGCGTATCGGTCAGCAGCGGGCGCTTGCTTTCATCCGCTGGTTTCACCAGAATGCAGGGGCGCGAGCCGCCCGTGTACCACCGTGCCCGGACCGCCATGTTGCTGAAATCCGCGAGCCATTCTCGGTCGGCCATGAGGTTGTTCGTGAAGTCGTGCCATTCGGCGTCCGTAAGCTGAATGGTTTCCATGATCTCGTATTCTTCCAAGTTCCTTCGGGTGGTCGGGATGTCACTCATGGAGGTGGGCTTGCATACGAAGTGCGCCTTGTTCATGGTGGGTGCCTCCTTGCTTCGAAGTGACTGGACTGTACTCGAGACACCTCGGAAAGACAAGGCTTTTCATACCTTTTTGGTTATTTTTTCAGCCTGCACGGCCGTTTCTCCGGTAAACTGCTCCCAGCGGCGCACGATCAGGTCGCAGCAGAGGGGATCGTTTTCAATGGCTCGGCAGGCTCGCCCGGACTGCTCGGCGGCGATGATCGTCGTTCCGTAGCCCGCAAAGGGGTCGAGGATCACGCCATTCATGTCGGAGTGCATTTTCAGGCAACGCCACGGAAGCTCCACCGGGATGCGCGGCGCGCTATCGCCTTCAACGCGGGAAACCTCGATTTCCCACACGCCCGCATAGCCCCATTTGCGGCGTTCCTCGCGGGTGAGGCGGCGCACGAATTGGAAGGAATGCGCGGCAAAGGCGGACACCCAGGCATATTCCTGATCGTTGTAGGCGTCGGGGTTATCGCTGGCGAAGGCCGCCACATAATCGAACTGATGCGCGGTCTTGTTCGAGGCCGCTTGCAGCGCGCCCGCCGAAGGCAGCTTGCCCGTCATCTTCCAGACGCGAATCCAGAGCGGGCGCAGGTTTTCATCGGCGAACAGCTTCACCGAATGAACTGCCAACGGTTCCACGAACGGACTGCCGGTTTTCATGAGGTCGCCCGTCTGCCAGCAGATGATGTCTGCATACCGGGCGAGCAGCCGGATCACCGAGGCCATGCGGGAAAGCCACGGTTCGATGCCCTCCTTGGCGTATGCCTTGGGGTCGGCGGGCGGCGCGGCAATTGCGCATTGCGCGCGGGCATCCGCCATGAGCTGTCCATAGCTCTCCGGGCTGGCCGGGTCGCCGCACAGCAGCAGGTGATCGCCCAGCTGCCAAAGGTCGCCGCGTTGCGCGGTTGGGCCACCGGACGCCTCAATTTCCCGCTCGGCTTTTTCGGCGTCGAAATCGTCCTCGACGGCATCCTTGGAGTAGAATTTGTTGAGCAGCGCGTCCACCTCGGCGGCATCGAAGCCGGTCAGGGACACGTCGAACGCCTCGGCGTCGAAATCGGCCATGAGGGAAGCCAGCTTGGATTCGTCCCAATCGCCCTGAATCTTGTTGAGGGCGATGTTGAGCGCCTTCTCCCGCTGGAGATCGAGATCGACCACCACGCAGTCGATTTCCGTATGCCCGAGATCCATCAGCACCTTGAGCCGCTGGTGGCCGCCGACCACGTTACCCGTTTGGACGTTCCAGATGACCGGCTCCACATACCCGAACTCGGCAATGGAACGCTTGAGCTTCTCATATTCCTTGTCGCCGGGCTTCAAGTCCTTGCGCGGATTGTACGCCGCAGGGTTGAGCCGCGCGGCGGGAATCTTTTGAATGTTCATGGCCTCTCCTGTCTTCGGGTTATGAATTGGAGCGCGGAGAATGGTGCCGCCCCTTCGCTTCCCACCGGTTGGTGGGCGGTCTGCTGTTAACCTATCCGCGCATGAAAACGCCGGGGATCATCCCGGCGCGATGATGGAATGCCGCTCCGCCTGCGTGACTTTCTCGCCCTTGTACATACCCGCTCCCAGCTCGTCGATCTTGGAGAAGGGTATTTCCGGCACCGTGAGGCGTGCCCGGCAGGCGGGATCGATGAAGTACATATACCGAAGCTGGAAGCCGGGAATGGGCTCCGCACCCACATAGTCGAGGTATTTCTTGAAGTTGTAGGTGCCTCCAGTCACGTCGAAGAACGTCAGCCCATTCAGCTCCCGACGCGGCGTGGTGGGGTTCGAGGCCAGCGTCATCTTGTGGATGCGCGTACCATCCGGCAGCTCCGCGAGGTTCAGGTTTTCCTTGATGCCGGTCAGCACGAAATTCGAGGCGCGGTAAATCGCGCCGTCGCCACAGGAGCAGGCGTCCGCGAACGAGATGATCCATTTGACATGCGGCGCGTACTTTTTCAGGAGCTTGATGCTCATGGAAATGGCGCGGCTCTCGCTGTTGCGGGGAAGCACGGCGTCAAAGGCCATGCGGTTCAGCTCCAGAAACTCGTTCCAGCCGGTGCCTTCCACGAGGCCGATGATCTTGCTTTTATCCAGCGACGGGCCATAGCTCATGACGCCGTGGAGCTGGCCGTCAAGAAAAACGCCGAAGTGGAGCTTGGAATTGTTCACGACCTTGCCGGAGTAATGATGCTGCCGGACGAAGGCGTTGGCAATGCCCGAGGGCAGCACCTTCATCACAATTTCTTTAGCGCGGCCCATTCTCTCACCACCTCATATAGCCCGTTGCCGTTGTGATTTTCGTTCCCGAAGGTTTCCGTCACGGCCTGCTGGTCGTACACGTACTTGATCGCGGCCAGCATAAGGCGGGCCTGCTCGTCATGAACCGTGATGCTGATTTGCTGGAAGGGCTTTTTCTCTCCGGCATCCAGTGTGAAGTTGTCGGCGAAATCCTCGTCGGAAATGGCCTCGAAGCCGAAGTCGGTCATGGGCAGCATGATCCCCTGTAATTCTAGCGGTAGCAAGTCCATGTCCCATTGTGCCAGCTCGCCGACCTTGTTGTCGGCCAATCGGAACGCCCGAATCTGATCCTCGGTCAGCTCGTCGGCGATGACGCAGGGGACTTCCTTGATGCCAAGGGACTGAGCCGCCTTGTAGCGGGTATGGCCCGCGACAATCTCATGATTCCGGTCGATCACCAGTGGCACCAGAAAGCCGAATTCGCGGATGCTGGCGGCGACGCCTTTCACGGCCTCGTCATTCTTGCGCGGATTGCGCGCATAGGGGCGGATGTCCTTTAAGGGCAAGGTTTGAATGTTCACGGCTTAACCTCCACGGCGCGCCGAAAGCAGGCGCTCCATCATATCGTCATGGGGCGTCGCGCCCTTGTACTCCACGGAGCAGTTTTCGCGCACGACCTGATAAATCTGATACCACAGGTTGTTGGCCTGCTTGGAAAACGACTGGCTCATGACCACATAGGGCGAGGGGATTGCGTTGCCCGTTGTGGGATGCTTGGCGAGGAAGCCATATTCTGTGATGCTTTCCTCGCATTGAATCCAGCGGGAGATCGCCATCGCGTACTGCTCGATGATCTGTGCCGGAACCAGCCGGGCGCATTCACGTTCGGCAAGCCATTTCCACGTTTCCTTGTACACGCTCACTGCCAGCAGGTCTTTGCCGTTCTTTTGCTGAGCAGCGAGGAACGCCTTGGGCGGTGGCATGGGCTGGCCCTTGAGATCGGCGGCGTCCGCCGTGAAATCGAGCACCGTCAGCTTGCGCTTGCCGGGGTTGCCGTCCGCGATATTATCGACGAGCGCCTTTTTCTTGCGGCCAGCGCCGACGCGTGCACCGCCCTGTCCGTTTGCCATGCCATCACCTCCCACCCTGCAATAATAAGGACAAAAAAAGATGGGCATATACCCATTTTGAAAGCGCGAAAATTCACGCGAAGGGGCGGCCCCGCTATAAACTTAACCAGAATTTAAGATTTTGCTCCCCCCTACCTTCGGCCTCAGCGCCCGACAGGCGACCATCGCCCGCCCTCACGGGCCGTGATGCGGGAATGACATTCCTTGCACAGCGCCATGAGATTGTCTTCGGCATGGGTGCCGCCCTGGGCGAGCGGGACGATGTGGTGAACCTCCACTGCCGCCGTCACCCGGTCCTCGCGCTGACAGACCTCGCACAGCGGGTGGGCTGAGATAAATGCCCTGCGGATGCGCGGCCACGCGCCATTATACCGGCGCTTCATTTCGGGCGTCCGCCCGTACCGGTTGTAGTGCGAAGACACCAGCTTCTGGTGCTCCGGGCAATACTGCCGGTCGGTCAGCGCCGGGCAGCAAGAATAGCCGCAGGGATGGCGGGGCTTCCTGGGCATCGGTTCCTCCAATGGAAAGACCCTCGCCGGATTGCTCCGGGAGGGCCTCACACTCTTTGATGATACCATATTAGCACATGGGAATGTCTACTTTTGTCTACTAAGCGGATTCTCAAAAGTTTTTTAAGAGAAGCCCTCGCCGGATCGCTCCGGGAGGGCTTCGGTTCATTCTTTCGATGATACCATATTAGCACATGGGAATGTCTACTTTTGTCTACTAAGCGGGTTTTCCAGAAACTTTTTTTCTACCCAGCACCTACGCCCTTTCAGGAACATGGCCACCGCCGCCCGGTTGAATTCCTTCATGATCGCCACAGGCGGGCGGATCGGCTCTTTGCGTTCCTTCGACGCCGCCGCATAGCCGCTGTATTCCTCCTTGATGTGATGGTGCGTCAGGTAGGCGTACCGGATAACCTCGTCGCACAAGCTGTAGGCGACATAATACTTGTCCACCCACAGCCGCCCGTTTTCATTTTCGTAGACGAGCGGTAGGCCGTCCTCGTCATACATGCGCCGGATAGCGCCTCTCGGCACCTCAGGCAATCCATGCTCGGAGCTGATGCGATTGGAGATCATCACAATCACGCCACAGGGCAGCATTTCCTTCGCCATATCAGGCCTGCTCTTTCTGCGTTTCATCCTTCAATACACTCCTTGTCCTTAGTACGGTATCCACCATCGCCAGGGCCTTGTCGTGTAGCCGGTTCGCATATGCGCGGCAGATGTTCATTTCACCAGCCACATCGATCCAGCGCTTCATCGCCAAGTATCGGAATTCCAGCAGCAGGCGACAGTCGGCGTCAGCTACGAGATCAATGGTCTGCTGAATTTCGCGCTTGGTGTCCACAAACCGGTCTATTTCCCGGTTCAGCTTTTCCTCGGCTTCCATGAGGCGGACGATGGTATCCTCCATCGAAGTGACGTTCCGGGAGCTGGATACGCGCTCGCTGCCATAGGATACCGTGGATTTCCGGGACAGCGCGCGGAGCCTGTCCACCTGCTCCAGCTTTGCGTTGATCCGCTGGTCGATCCGGTACGCTTGGGAGAGATACTCCTTGGCGGTCATTTCGCTGCCTGTGGCTCTACTCATAAGGCACAACCTCCATTTGCTTGAGGATCGCGGCGACCTCCGCCGCCGACGTGACCTTGAAGGCTTGTCCTTTTGCTTTCCTGATTCTTTGTATCGTGATCTCTTGGAGCTTTGTCAATTTGCCGGTTTCGGTCTTGACCTCGAAGGCCACGAACCTCCCGTTAATGCAGGCGATGATGTCCGGGACGCCTGCCGTCCCATATATGCCGCCGTGCTCTTTCCAAGCGAAGCAGCAGGGCGTTTTCTTGAGCAGCCGCAGGATCGAAGCTACAATGTCGCGCTCGGCCATCGGCACCTCCGTAACTCTTTTTGCTGTGTAACCGCCTAAAATAGAGGTTCGCATATATACGCGCGCGCACGCACGCGCGCCCATGCGCGACGGGACTTTTCCGTGTACCTCTAAATTTTAAGGTCACACGGTTACAGTTACAGACCCGGAAGCTCCCAACGGCTTGACCTGTGATTGAAGGAAACCTTCAATATCGCAACGCTGCCGCAGCAAGCCGTAGTTCAAAATGACCGCCTTCTTTGGATCATCGCCAAACCGTACCGTCCTCGTTTCGAGGTACAGCTCGGATTTCCGCAGTTGCTTCATGAACTGCGAGAAGGGCAGGCACTCGCCGAGGATTGCATGGTCGCGGCGATACTGGGTGTATCGGTCGTAGACGCTGCGGAAATGGATCGCAACGCTGTTCTCATCCAGTATCCGGCATTCATCGTCCGACAGGCCCATGCGGTCTATGACCTCCAGCGTCTGCTCGACCACGCTCTTGTTGCTTTCACCGCCATCCAGCAGATAGTCCTGAACGGCATATTCCATGTACTTCACGCAGGCATCGAGATCGATGGTGAATACCTGATTCCACGAGAATCCGAGCCGGGCGCACAATGCCTCCAGTAAGTGTAGCCCCACCATGCAGCAGGCCAGATTGTTCAGAATGCGTGACGGCAGGGTCGCCTTGAACAGCGGCAGCGCCTCGTCATGCCATTGCTTCACCGCTGCCTTGGACAGCGTCAATGCCGTATCCAACAGCGCCCGGCCAAGCGCGGTGAGATCGTCCCTGCGGTCGCTCAGCCTGCCAAATGCGACCCGCGAGGCGACGTTTTTCAGGTCGCGCTTGCTGAACAGCAACTCCATGCCGCGCTCCCGGATAGCCGGTTCATCCGGCGATTCCTCGCCCGCAACGGCCAGCGGAGCAAGCAATGCATAGCTCACCTGCGACTGATCGGCGCGACCGCGCACACCCTCGTGCCCGTCGTAGCTGTCGCGGAAATGGTTGTACAGCGCGCCGATTCGCATTTTGTCGATCTTGGACGGCTTGAACTCGTCCAGCGCCTGCGGGAACAGGTTGCTGGAAGCGGCATCCTTCATCAGCGTAAACGCCGTGATCTGCGGCGAGGCCACAACTTTGCTCCGCCCAAAGATGGGCAGGATCACACGTTCCAGCGTGGTTGACTTGCCGCTGCCCGCCTCGCCGATCAGGAACAGATGCGGGTACTTGATGCCCGCTTTCCGCATGTGCTCCTTGACAAAGCACCCGGCGCACCAGGCCAGCGTCGTCACCGTCTTGGCCGGCTCGTTGTATCCAAGCAGCAGCGGCGCGAGCTCCGCGAAGCACTCAGGCGCAATGGCGCAGGCATCCGGGAGCGTGGTTTCAATGGAGGCGTATTTCTCAAGCTGCACCATGTCCTCGACCGCCTCGCCGCCAGCAGCAAGCGCGCCTCCCTTGCCCACGAAGATCCATCGTTCGTCCCGCTCATATAGTCCCAGCGCCTTGACGCCGTACTTCACCTGCCATTCAAGCCCGGCCAGATAGCCCTTGAGCAATTCAAGGTCGCCCTCGCTGCCGGTGTAGCTGAGTGAGATCGTTCGTTTGTTCAGCACGCCCTTGAATTTCTGGAGGTTGCCGAAATCGGTGGTCATGAAGGTTTGTCGGAAGGTTTCGCCGTACATGGTCACGAGGTCGCAGGTCATCTGCGTTTCATCCTCGGCGATGAGCATCTCCAGCGGGCGGACGATGAAATTGGTGATCGGGTAGACCTGCTCGCCCTTGACGCGGTAGTAACGACCGTTCTGCTCGAAGACGACCGGATCGCCCTCCGGGGAATAGGTCTGCTCGGTGCGCGCAATGGCCTGCCGGATCGTCTCCGCGCCGTAGGTGGAGCCGTCTGCGTGGTGGACATTGTCCCACTTCTCGCGCAGCAGCGCCGACTGGCGGAACAGCCTGTCCATTTGCTCGGCATCTTTCCCCGTCCAGAAGGCGAGTGTACAGCATAATGCGAGATCGGCTTCGGATTGGGAGCCGTACTTGTCCTTCCAGCGGCCTTCCCACAGGTCGTTGAAATCCTCGCCACCAGATGCGGCGCGGGCTTTCTCCAGCACCTGCTCGTCGGTTAACTGCACTGCTTTACGAGTGGCCTTGGCAGCCCTGGGCTTGCGCTTCTTGGCAACGAAGGTTTCGTGAATCCACGGGAGCGCCGCCGCGCCGTCCGCGATGCCCTCCGGCAGACGGCCTCCGTCAGGCGTACCTTCCAGCCGCTGCCCGGTCATCGTGAAGTAGCGGCCCGTCGAGTACATTTCTACGCCGGTGGCGCTGTTCTTGTTGCCCTTGCCCGGCATGGAACCGTGGAAGAAGATGTGCAGGCCGGTGCCGGAGGGCGAGATTTCCGCGTAGGACGGATACTTCTCCAGAATTGCGCGGGCGGTATCGTTGAGGGTGCTGCCACCGGGGCTCCCGGCGTCCTCGGTGCGGCAATGGTCGATGTCCACGCCGACGAGGTTGGAGTCCTCCGTGAACACGAAGCCTAAGCCCGTGAACGTGTATCTGGCGCAGGCGGCCTCGGCCTGAGGCAGCGTCGCCCAAGTCTGCGGGTTGGTGGAGGACGCCTTGCGCCCGGTCTTGGGATCATAGGGCACTTTGCGGGGCTTGCCGCCCTTGGGGTCGGGTTCCAGACGCCAGCATATCCATTGCGGCAGCGCCGTCAATTCTTTGGGGAAGCTCATATCTGTATCTCCTTGCAATCATCGGTGAAACGGCGTACAATCATGTTGCGCCAGCGCGCCCGGTTCAGTTCCTTCTTCATACCATCGCTAACGGTATCGCCGAAGAACCACAATTCGCGGCACTTCGATAGCAGGATCAGTCCCATGTACAGTGCCAACTCGCGAGTTTCCTCGGTTTCCTCCGCGCCAAGGAATTGCGGAAACAACAGGTGCGGCGCAACCGGCAGCGCGCCTTGGGAGATAGCATGGGCGCAGTATCGCCGGGCGTTTTGAACATTCCTTTCAACGTCGCCCGCATACGGGGAGCAGATGTAGACCAGCGGCATGTAGCCGAGCCGCTTCGCGCGTTCCTCCCGCTCGATGGTCTGTAAGGCCGTGGAGGCCGTGGGATCGTAATAGCCCTCGGCGTTACGCATCCGTTCGTTCATGCGTCCATTTCCTCCATGTGCCCGAAATCTGCGCCATAGGCGGCTTCGGCGGCAATCGGCACATCCATCTCCGGGAAGGGCCGGGCGTCCATGCATTCCCGAATAAAGGCCACGGCCTCATGTAGCCGGTCGGCGGGCAGCTCGAACACCAGCTCGTCGTGAATCTGGAGCAGCGGTTTCAGCCACGGGCGCTCCGGCAGCCGTTCCACCAAGCGGCCCAGCGCCAGCTTGAGGATGTCGGCGGCGGTGCCCTGGATCGGGGTATTCAGCGCGCAACGCTCGGCAAACGACCTTCTGCCCCAATCCAGCGAGCGGATGCCCGGCAGGTAGCGCCGTCGCCCGAGGAAGGTCTGTGTGTACTGCCGCGCAGTGGCTGCCTTCTTCGCCTGTTCCTGCCAGCGGGCCAGCGCTGGATACCCGGCCTTGAGGTTTCGGATGACGCCCTCGCAATCCTCAAGGGACGCCGCCAGCCCCGCCTTGAATTTCAGCGTGCGCTGGAGGCCGCGCGCGAACAGGCCGTAAAACACGCCGAAGTTGACGTTTTTGGCAATCGTCCGGCGCTCTTTGTAGTCGGGCGCGCCCTTGTCCACCGCCTGCGAGTAGGGAATGCCGAAGATGACGCCGGTGGTCTGCGCATGGATGTCGCCTCCAGTGCGGTAGGTTTCAAGCATCTTTTCATCCCGGCAGTAGAACGCACCGACGCGCAGCTCGATCTGCGAAAAGTCGCAAGACACCAGCACATGGCCCTCAGGCGCGATGATGAACGAGCGGATGCCCACAGGGTCGTTGGTCTTGCGCGGGCAGTTCTGCATGTTGGGGTTCCGCGCGGCAAAGCGTCCCGTCTCGGTGGCCAGCGGCATGAGGTCGGGATGGATGCGCCCGGTCGCCGGGTTCACGAAGCGCAGGTATCCGTCGATGTAGGTGGTCTTGAGCTTCGACCACTTGCGGTATGCCTGCACCAGCTCGAACAGCGGCACCAGTTCCGGGCGGTGTTCCACACACCATTCCGCGAGCATCACCATCACCTGATCGTCGGCGGCTTCGGCGTTTTTCTCCGTCGTTTTCAGAACCGGCAGGCTGAGGTCTTTGAACAGATAGTCCTTGAATGCCTGCGTCCCCGCGTTCGCGCCGATGTCCACGTCGCCGATCATGGCGCGGATTTTGGCTTGCAGGTCGATCAACCGGGCCACGCATTCGCCCTGTTTGCGAATCATGGTTTCCTCGTCCACCAGAAGGCCGTTGTACTTCATCAGGCCGCAGTAGACCGCCGTGGGCGATTCCACCTGCTCTACGATGAAGCAATGCCTGGGAAGGAAGGCGTCGAACCACTGATTGAACCGATGGTACAGCCGGAGCGCATAGTCGGCGTCGGCGCAGGCGTAGCGCACGGTTTCCGGGGCATGAGAATCCATCTCGTCAAAGAATTTCCCCTCCGTCACATCCTCGAAGGAAGGCAACTCGTCGCCCAGCAATTCCGGCACCAGCTTCTTGAGGCCACTGTCTGAAAGGCCGCGAAATTCAAAAGTGTTCTTCAAAGTAAGCTGCGCGGCGGCGATGGTGTCATAGCAGGGCGGCTGGAGGATGATACCCTGCGCGTACAGGAACATGCTCTCGAAGGACAGGTTGTGGGCCACCTTCATAACGGTGGGATTCATCCAGAGCGTATCCCGCAGGAAGGGGATCACCTCGTCCGGGTCGGCGTTGCCGCCGTCGATATGCTCCAAGGGGATGTAGATGGCGCTGCCCTCCGCCATGGAGAGCGATATGCCCACGATGCAGGCGCGGTGCGCATCCAGCGCGGCGCGGTTGTCTTCCCGGTATTGCAGCAGCGGCGAGGTTTCAAAGTCGAAGGATACGACCGGCGCGTCTTGAAGATAGTCTTTGATTTGCTGGAGGTCGGTCACGCACTCGTATTCCATGTTGATCTCCTTTCAGAATGCCGGAGGATGGGGGGCCCACCCTCCGGCGCAGGTCTTTAGTTGAGCGGACGGGCAGCTGGTTCCTCACCCATGATCTCGCCGGTTTCGGGATCGACAGCCATTGCCGAGGCCGGTTCGTCCTCGTACCCGACGCGCGTGGCGTACTGCTTTACCTGCTCGGCCATTGAGAGGATCAGGGGCAGTTCCGCATCGGTCAACGCCCGATCCACGGCAAACTGCGCCTGTGAGTAGGCGATGCCGCCCGCGTTGACCGCCTTTTTCAGCGAGAAGCGCGTCACCACGGAGCAGGATTTCCGGCCCTTGCCCAGCAGCCGCTTGATGTAGATGCCGAACTCCTTCATGGAGCCGGTGGGTAGCGTCAGCACCAAGGGGATCATCTCGCCCTCGCGCAGGATGAAGATGCGGCGCTTGTTTTTACATGCTTTGCCACCGTTTTCCCCGCTGCCGAATTGGTTCAGCGGGCAGCGGGCGCAGGCTCCGCCAGCGGGCCGGGCTCCGGTCGGATTGCCCACGCCGGTCACGCCGTCGTAGCTGCCGCAATCCGGGGGATTGTTGCCGCCCGTGAAGCGCTCGCGGTAGTAGGTGAACAGCGGATGGTGGAACAGGATCACGCCGGAGAATTCCTTCACCGTATCCATCTCACCGGGCAGCGTGCCGGGCACCTCGAACACGGTGCCTCCGGCGGCGGGGATCGTCACCCGGTCGAAGGTAACGTTCATACCGACCATTTCCTCAGACAGCGCGTCGGCCAGATTGAAACCCTCCAGGGCGGTGTAGCTATTGGTGGTGGAAAGTTCGTTCTTGCTCATTTTCATATCCTCCGTTTCTTGTTATCGGGCTGCCTTGCGCACGCCCACGGTCGTTTTCTCGAATACGTTCACAAGGCCGTCAAGCCATGTGGGAAGCGAATCCCCGTTCTCAGCGATTTGCTCCTTGACAAAGGCGGAGAGCGAATTCGCGTTGACGGTTTCGTAGATCAGGTCGCCGAAGCCCTCGGCGCGAAGCGCGCCGTACAGCTCGTCCTTCATGCCCTCCGTTGCGGAAGCGCGGGTCTTGGTAGTCAGGCAGAACATGGTGCCCGCGCGGGTGAAGTTCTGTGTCTCGGTTTCCGCCATCAGCATGGATAGATGCCAGTCCACGTTGTCGATGTCCATGTTGACCTGCTTCAGCTCGGCCTCCAGCGCATCCTTGCGGTCGCGTAGGGCTTTCAGCTCGTCGGCCAACTCAAAGAGCCGGTTGTTTTCCATCTTGCCTCCTATGTGTTGAAGGGGTTGCGCCCGGCCCGGTAATCGTCCACCAGCGCCTTTGCGAGGTTGGCCTTGTCCCGGAGCGCCTGGAGCACCTTCTCATCCACCGTGCCCTTGGCGACGAGGTGGATGTAGGTACAGGGCTGGCGCTGGCCGACGCGATGAATGCGGGCGCGGGTCTGCTCGTAGTTGCTCATGGAGTAGTCCATTGAGTAGAAAACCATGGTGCTGGCAGCGGTGAGCGTGATGCCCAGGCCCGCCGTGGCAATCTGGCCGACAAACACGGTTACGCCGGGATCATGCTGGAAGGCTGCCACCTGAGCGTCCCGATCCTTGATCTCGCCAGAAATCTGCGCGTACCGGATGCCCTTCTTCGTGAGCAGCTTTCCGATGGCGCGTATCTCCGGGATGAACCGGGCGATGACCACGAGCTTCTTGCCGTCCTGCTCCGCGCTTTCGATGATGTCGGAGAGCGCGTTCAGCTTGGCCGAGGAAATCTGCTCGGTGGCAGATGTTTCGTCGCCGCCCAGGAATCCGCCCGTGAGCTGAGATAATCGGAGCAGCCGGGTCAGCACGTTTGTGACGGTCACGATGTCGCCAGCCAGCTCCGCGTAGCTGTCCTTGACGAGTTGGCGGTAGGTTCGCATGGCGGCAGGCTCCAGCTCCACGCGCTGCACGATGTCCGTGGTGTCGGGAAGGTCGAGGCATTCTGCCTTGGTCGCCCGGAACGCGATGGAATACAGCCGCTCGGTGAACTCCGCCTCCATGCTTTTCTTCATGACGGGCGTGTGGTTGCCGTAGCCCGTCATGTCGAAGTAGCGGTTGCGGAACAGGTAGAAGCTCGGGCCGTACACGCGCGGATCGGCGAATTTGTACTGGCTGAAAACGTCCACTGGCTTGTTGGTGATGACGGTGCCCGTGAGCAGCAGACGGTACTTCGCCTTCGCGCCCAGCCGGTGCAGCGCCTTGGAAGCCGCGATGTTGTGGGTCTTGATCTTGTGGCCCTCGTCCGCGATGATGAGGTCGGGTGCCCATTTGAGCAGATCAGCCTCCAGCCGCCACGCGCTCTCGTAGTTCACCACGAGGACTTGGAGCGCAGCGCCGTTCATGTGCCGGATGGTATCGACCTTCCGGGCGGTGGTTCCTTCGAGTACGGCCAGGGAGTAGTCGAAGGCGGCGAACTTCTGGAACTCGTCCTCCCATACGCCCAGGATGGAGAGCGGCGCGACGATCAACAGGCGTTGGATGCGTCCGGTGTTCCAAAGCGCGCCGGTGATGGCGACAGAGGTCAAGGTCTTGCCGGTTCCCATCTCCATCAGGAGCGCAGCCCCGCCGCCCTGTGGTGAGGCGAGCAGTTGCCGGACAAAGGCGAAAGCTTCTTCCTGATGCCGGTACGGTGCGGCGCGGATGGGCATCTCGCTCATGGCTGCGATGCCTCCGGCTGCTCGACGATGTTCACCGAATCCACCGAACCGCCCGGTATAAGCACCACGACGCTGTGCCGCTTCCCGAAAAGCAGCTTCCACAGCCATGTAGACAGCGGATGCGTCCGGCACTCCAGGATCGGGCCGGTAGGATTGCGGCCTTTCAGGTCGATTCGGATGCTGTGTCTCATATGGGGTTCCGTCCTTTCCGGAGGGCGGATTTCTTGGTCCCTCCACCTACCGTCCTCGAAAAAGGCTGAATATAAGGCCGGTCAGAAAATTTCTTTCAGCTTTTTTAGCGCGGTAGCCAATTGCTGCGAAACCGCAGACTGGGAAACACCCGTCTGCTTGGCATATCCGCTTACGGATACGCCGCTCCAGAAAAGTGCCCGGAGCAATGCCTGTTGCTTCGGAGTAAGCTGCGCAATGGCTCGGAGAAGGCGCTCCGCGTCGGGTTCATCTGCAAACAAGGCTTGATAGCCCTCATCCTCAACGATCAGCCAGTCCGCGCCCGTTTCCTTTTCAAAGTCCAGGTGTACATGCCGCCTCGTGTTGGCATGATCGTTGTTGTATTCCAGCCGATCCTCGTTTTTCAGAAGCGCCTCCAATTCCGCCGACACCTCGATTCCTACCGATTCCCCCGTGACAAACCTGTACGTGTACTTCATCCGGCTCCGCTCCTTTCGGGTGGAGCAAAGCCGTCAGGCCGACAAAAAACCGGAGTAAGCCAATAACGGCTTTACTCCGGTCTGGTGTAGCTACATGAACCCCCGGTTCATGGCCCAAAGTGACTCAGTCAGCAAAACGATCGCCTTCCCGGCCACGCGGCCATAGAGGGTAATATCGCGTGTGCGGATAAGGTCTTCGCTATTCAGTTTTAGGCTCCGCTTACTTTGCGCGCGTGTAGCGCGCTTTGCATGTTGATCCGGCTTTTTTAAGGGCTGCTCCTCTGGTCGCTGTCATCGTTTTCGCATCAACCTTGAAGAACCGGCCACAGACCCGGCAGCAGCAGGATACGCGTACTTCGCCACTGCCTTCGACCAGTACAGTCCCTTTGGTGCACCATGGACACAAAATCTCCTTCGGTGGCATGAATAGTGTGATCCTCCTGCTTGCTTCGCTTTTTCGTAAGTACCAAGATGTGCCGTAACTTAATTCGTCCGATATGAGCGCGTGTAAGCGTGTAGGCATACACCGACGGGACAAAAAATGCGGGGACTGTCCCCGCATATAAGGGGAGGCAATTAATCGGTATCAGAAAAGTCGAGCAGTGTCTGGACTGGCACGCGGCTCCCGATTAAGCCGAAATCCAGCAGCCTGTACTGCGCGGCTTCATTGGATACGTCGAACGTATCTGCCACCGTCAAAATCGCCATAATATCAAAATCAATTCCCTTCTCCTTCGGGAGACTATGTACGAGCTTGTACACCATGGAGCGGGGCATCAGGAGCGCCGACGCCATCCGATTCGCCTGCCACTCCATCCGATCCTCCGGCGTCCATTGCCGCACGTTTTTCTGCCGCAGGATACTCGGTCCATCCGCGCGGCATTGGATCATGGGTTCCCTAGCTACATCCCCGAAGCACAGCTGATTCGGGTCATAGGTAAAGCGTTCCGTATGAAAGATACCGTGGCCGCCCTCATGGCCCATGGTAAAGCGGTAACGGTGTTCCTTACCTTCTTCCAGCAGCGTATTGTCGATGATGACCGTCCCAGCCCGCGCGGCCATATAATCCGCCTCGTTCCTCTCGGGATCAAAGACAACCACGCGCCGGGTATCATTGAACACCGTCATGCCGAGATACCGCCCGTCATTCGACAGGTATGCGAAATCCTGAACCAAGCCGAGGTAATCGCACAATAAACGGTCAACATCCAACGGAACCGGCTCTTTTAAGGCTTCCGGGTTAAAGTCTCGAACGAAAGCCTCACCAATTGTGTCAATTTCGTCCTTGCTGAGGATGGGAACACGGTGTTTGTCGTATCGGAGTCTGGGTCTAAGCATCCGGTCGTTTACCCCTTTCGTCTTTTCAGATCCGCGACGAAGGCCTCCCAATCTGTCTGATCAGCGCCCAGGTCGCGTGCCGTGCGAAGCGCCGCACTGACGTAATCTCTCTGCATAATGTACTCCGGCAAATCCGGCGCAACTTCACTCCGGCCCTTACCGGCCAAGTCGAACATGGTCCTCCTTTCGTCCTCGGTCATGGATGTGATGTTCGCAAAAAGCTCCAGTTTATCCAGACTCAGCGGGTTTCTCCGGCCCTTCTCAACGTCGCTGTAATATGCGGGCGATACCTTCAGCGCCTCCGCCATCTGCCTGAGTGTGAATTTCCTGTCTTCGCGAATGCTTGTAATGTATGTGGCAAAGGTTCCTTCTCCGAGCTTCATTTTACATTCTCCTAATCAATCTACTAAATTCTGATTTTGAAGATCACGTCCTTCCTCGCTTCCGGTATCGGTATTCCATTGAGACCACCTCCCGATCGCATTCATGTGCGCGTGTAAGCTGTGCGGCATACATATAATACACGGCAGTCGGCTCGATGTCAAGGTCCTTTTTGCAAATAAGACTATGTTCGGGGGCGCAGGTTCTGGCCGACTCTGCCAGTTCGGGCTTGCTTTTTTGGGCGCTTTTCCAGCCTGAAATTACAGAGCGAATACTCCCGACCGATCAGACTTCCCCAGTTTCCGGTATAGTACTCCATGCTGCAGCAGGAGGAGTAATTAAATCTTTCCTTGTACGTAAAATATACATCTAATGCCGTTATTTACGCACTGCGTACCGGAAATAGTTTGGATAAAGATTGAAATATGGCGATAAGTCCGTTATAATAGTTAATATGGTATGCTCGTGAGCAGTGTACCTTTCACAGGATGTCGAATGGCACCCCATGAGCACTTGGCATCGGGTGCCTTTTTAGCGCAGGTATAAGATTGATCGAGATGCGGCGTTACCGTGACAAGCAAACCAAATCAAAGACTTGAAAGCAGGTGAACTCAATGACCCCGGAAGCAAAAGCGCGAATCGAAATAGATAAGAAGCTGACCGCCGCTGACTGGGATGTGCAGGATATGAGTGCGTTTAACCCTGCCGCCAAGTTGGGTGTTGCTGTGCGCGAATTCCACACGGATTCGGGTCCGGTGGACTATATGCTATTCGTGGACAGAAAGCCTGTCGGGGTCGTTGAAGCTAAACGAGCCGAGGAAGGTCAGAACATTACCGTCCATGAAGCGCAATCACAGCGGTACGCCACAAGCGGCGTTCGATGGGCAGTCGGCGGTGTCAATATTCGCTTTGCTTACGAGTCCACAGGGATCATAACCCGCTTTACCGACTATAACGACATTAACGCCCGCTCCCGCGAGATGTTCTCTTTCCACCGCCCGGAAACCCTGCGCGACTGGTTGACCGACACCGATACTCTCCGTAATCGAATGCGGTCATTTCCCGCGTTTGATAACACTGGCTTCCGCGACTGCCAGACCACGGCTATTCTGAACCTGGAGCGGTCGTTTGGTGAAAACAAACCCCGTGCGCTGATTCAGATGGCTACCGGTGCCGGAAAGACCTACACGGCGATAACGACCGTCTACCGCTTACTGAAATTCGCCCGTGCCAAACGGGTGCTATTCCTTGTGGATACAAAGAACCTCGGCGTTCAGGCAGAGTCTGAATTCCGTGGCTATACACCGACAGATGACCAACGGCTGTTCACGGAACTTTACGATGTCCGCCGACTGAACTCGCCGTCTATCCCGTCATCGGCGCAGGTTTGCATCAGCACGATACAGCGGATGTACTCCATCCTGCGCGGCGAGGAACTGGATGAGTCGCTTGAAGAAGAAAACCCAAATGAACATAAGACAACCGGCAGACCTCGCGAGGTACAGTATAACGCCAAGTACCCGCCGGAGTTCTTTGACTTCATTATCATAGACGAATGCCACCGATCCATTTATAACATCTGGCAGCAGGTGCTCGATTACTTTGACGCTTTCCAAATCGGCTTGACCGCCACGCCGGACAAGCGTACTTTCGGTTACTTTAACGAGAATGTGGTCAGTGAATACACCCACGAGCAAGCCGTTCTTGACAATGTCAATGTCGGCTTCGATACCTTCATCATCGAAACGCAGATAACCAAAGGCGGTGCGACTATCTTCAAGCAAGTGGTTGAGAAGCGCGACCGCCTGACCCGCAGAAAGCGGTGGGAGATGCTCGATGAGGATGAAACCTATGCCGGGACACAGCTTGACCGCGACGTGGTAAACAAAAGCCAAATCCGCACGGTCATCCGCACATTCAAGGATAAGTTGCTCACCGAGATCTTCCCCGGCAGGACGGAAGTACCGAAGACGATTATCTTCGCTAAGACCGACAGCCATGCCGATGACATCATTCAGATCCTGCGCGACGAATTCGGTGTCGGCAATGAGTTCTGCCGCAAAATCACCTATGGAGCAGACAAGCCGGAAACCATTCTGTCCGAGTTCCGCAATGGCTATAACCCGCGCATTGCTGTCACGGTTGATATGATTGCCACCGGCACGGACGTGAAGCCTGTTGAGTGCTTGCTCTTTATGCGCGATGTCCGAAGCCGTAACTATTTTGAACAGATGAAAGGGCGCGGCACACGCACCCTCTCTGAGAACGACCTGAAGAATGTTTCGCCATCTGCTGTCGGCAACAAAGAGCGGTTTGTCATCGTTGACGCGGTCGGTGTCACGCAGTCGCTGAAAACAGACTCGCGTCCGCTCGAACGCCAGCCGACCGTGAGCCTGCATGATCTGATGCTGAATGTCGTAATGGGTGACAACAGCGAGGACACGCTGACCACGCTTGCCGGACGTTTGACGAGGCTCGATAAGCAGTTAACTCCCGCCGAGCAAACGAAGTTCACGGCTACTTCCGGTGGTGCCACGATTACTGATGTAGCCAAGTCGCTCCTGAACGCCTTTGACGAGGACTTCATAGCAAGCAGCGGCAAAACAAGCGAGGAACTCGCTAAAGCGGCAACCGAGCCTTTCAACAACCCGAAGCTGCGCGAGTTTGTGGAAACCGCCCGCAAAGCCCATGACCAAATCATTGACAACATAAACCTGGACATGGTAAACATCGCGGCTTGGAACGGCGACTACGAAACCAAGGCGAAGGAGTATATCGCCTCGTTCCGCATGTTCATCGAGGACAACAAAGACGAGATCACCGCGCTGTCGATCTTCTACACGGGCGCGTGGCGCACCCGCCCCGTGACCTATCAAATGATCGAGGAAGTCTATGACGGTATGCAAAAGGCGGGGGTTTCCCCTGAGCGACTGTGGAGCGCGTATACCATCGTCCGCAAGAACGATGTCAAGGCGAAGTCGCCGATAAACAAACTGATTGACATCGTGTCTCTGATACGCTTTGAACTGGGGCAGACCGCCGAACTGAAGCCCTACAGCGTAATCGTGGACTTCAACTTCAAGAAATGGGTGTTCGACAAGAACGCCGGACACGGGCAGTTCACCGAGGAGCAGATGACATGGCTTCGGTGGGTGAAAGACTTCATTGCCGAGTCGCTCGTGATAACCAAAGAGGACTTTGACCTCACCCCGTTCGTTGATCACGGCGGGCTTGGCAAGTTCTATCAACTCTTCGGCGATAAATACGAGACTCTGCTTGACGAGATGAATCTCGCTCTGGCGACGTAAGGAGACGCAAGTATGGCTTTGCCACAAGGGTGGGCTTCAGAAACGGTCGATACACTTTTTACTGTTATTGGTGGCGGTACGCCTTCAACAAAAAACGCAGAATACTGGGGAGAGGCTGGAACGCCATGGTTTTCAAGTGCTGACATTAGTGATGATGGTAAGATATCTACTCGGCGTTTCGTTACAGAAGCCGGATTAGCAAATTCAACCACGAATGTTGTTCCTAAAGACAGCATTATTGTCGTTACAAGAGTGGGACTTGGCAAAGTCGCTTTTTTGAAAGAGGCAATGTGCTTCAGCCAAGACAATCAAGCTTTGCTCCCACGTTATGCTGATGCTCTGGTCAACAAATATGTTTTCTACTGTTTGCATAATTCCATGCAAACGCTTAAATACTCAGGGCGCGGAACTACAATTTCCGGAATAACGAAGAAACAACTCACTGATTGCGCCTTTCCGCTCCCGCCCCTCGCCGAGCAGCACCGCATTGTCGCCAAAATCGACGCGCTGTTCTCCGAACTGGACAAGGGTGTGGAGGTCTTGCAGACCGTGCGTCAGCAACTTCGGACGTATCGCCAAGCGGTGCTGAAGTGGGCGTTTGAGGGGCGTGAGTGGGATCTTGTTCCGATGTCGAATGTCACTTCGTTCGTTACATCTGGCTCGCGTGGTTGGGCGCAGTACTACTCTGATGAAGGTGCTAAGTTCATAAGAATAGGCAATCTGACACGCGAGGGAATTCAGCTTCTGCTTGATGATATTCAATGCGTTTCTCTGCCAGACAAAGCTGAAGGACTGCGGTCTCTCTTGAAACATAATGATATGTTAATTTCGATTACGGCGGACTTAGGCAGTATTGGTATTGTTCCCGCTAATCTCGGCGAAGCGTATATCAATCAACATATTGCTCTCACAAGATTTAGCAACCCTAAAACGGTGGTGTTTTATGCTTGGTATTTGAAGAGCCTTGGTGGTAGACAACGACTTTTAAAGAACCAGCGTGGTGGCGGTAAGCTCGGCCTGGGCTTGGACGATATTCGTGAAACACTTGTACCCTCAGTGTCTGAAGAAGAAGCGATTAATGTGGTAAGCGAAATCGAATCTCGTCTATCGGTCTGCGACAAGCTGGAGCAGATAGTTGACGAGAACCTTGCCAAGGCACAGGCTTTGCGGCAGAGCATACTGAAAAGAGCATTTGCCGGCAAACTCGTTCCGCAAGACCCGAACGACGAACCAGCCGAGAAACTGCTCGAACGAATAAAGGCGGCGAAAGCGACCGCCGCGACACAGACCACAAGCGCAAGGAGGAAACGGAAATGAGTGAAACCAACGCTTCGGCGATTGTCGAGAAAGTATGGGGGTTGTGCGGCGTACTGCGCGACGACGGCGTGAGCTACGGCGACTACCTTGAACAGCTGACCTATATGATTTTCCTGAAGATGGCTGACGAATATGCCAAGCCGCCGTACAACCGCAGCCTCGGAATCCCTGCGGATTATGCTTGGGGTAAACTTGCGCCGCTTGCCGGAGCGGAACTCGAAACGCAGTATGTCAAGACGCTCGAGGAACTCGGCAAACTGCCCGGAACGCTCGGTCGTATCTTCACAAAGGCACAGAATAAGATCAGCAATGCCGCCTACTTGAAGCGCATCGTCACGATGATTGGCGCGGAAAGCTGGGTGTCGATGTCCGCCGATGTCAAGGGCGACATCTACGAGGGGCTGCTTGAAAAGAACGCCGCAGACGTGAAAAGCGGTGCGGGACAGTACTTTACGCCTCGTGCGCTCATTCGGGCAATCGTCGAGTGTATGCGTCCTGAGCCGATGAAAACCGTGGTCGATCCGGCCTGCGGCACGGGAGGGTTTATCCTCGCGGCATACGATTATTTGACCGACTCGAAACACTATCAGCTTAACCGTGAGCAGCGGGCATTCCTGAAAAGCGGAGCGTTTCGCGGGTGGGAACTCGTGCAGAACACCTACCGCCTGTGCCTGATGAACCTGTTCCTGCATAACATCGGTGAAATTGAAGGTGAACCACCAATTACCAGAAACGACTCTTTGCTTGCCGACCCCGGCGAGAGGTTCGACTGTGTCCTCACAAACCCGCCGTTCGGCAAGAAGTCCTCGATGACATTCACCAATGATGAGGGCGAACAGGAAACCGAGGACTTGGTATATAACCGTCAGGACTTCTGGGCGACCGGCTCCAATAAGCAGCTGA
>JAEYPB010000098.1 GCA_023411175.1 Bacillota bacterium
CGGTGGACGCTCAGGAAGGGGGGGACCTCGCCCGGCTCTACGCGGCCGAGGCCGAGGTGGCGCGGCGGCTGTCGCTGCTGCTCCGGATGGCGCCCGGCGCCATCGGCGCGGAGGGCATTGCGGAGTATGAGAAAACCTCCGGCGTCACGCTGGGGGCGGAGCAGCGGGAGGCGGTGCGGCTGGCGGTCTCGAGCGCGGTCACGGTCATTACCGGCGGCCCCGGCACCGGCAAGACCACCGGCATCCGCTGCATCATCGATCTATTGTCAAAGGCGGGGCCGGTGGCGCTGTGCGCGCCCACCGGGCGCGCCGCCAAGCGCATGACCGAGGCCACCGGCATCGAGGCGAAGACCATCCACCGGCTGCTCGAATACGGCGGCGAGGAGGGGGTCTTCCAGCGGGATCAGGACAACCCCATCGACTTTGGCGCGGTGATCGTCGACGAGGTCAGCATGGTGGATACGCTGCTCATGCGGCAGCTCCTCCGGGCAATCCGGCCCGGCGCGCGGCTGATTCTGGTGGGGGACGCGGACCAGCTGCCGTCGGTCGGCGCGGGCAACGTGCTGCACGACCTGATCGAAAGCGGTGTGGTGCCGGTCATGCGGCTCAAGGAAATCTTCCGACAGGCGCAGGAGAGCATGATCGTCGTCAACGCCCACCGGATCAACACCGGCAGGATGCCTCTCGTCAACGGCCGGGGCAGCGACTTCTTCTTTGAGCGCGTCGACAGCCCGGACAGGATCGCCGAAACGGTGGTGCAGCTGGTGGAAAAGCGGCTGCCCGGCTACCTGAAGGTGGACGCGCTGCGCGGCATACAGGTGATGGCGCCGATGAAAAAGGGCGAAGCCGGCGTTTACCGGCTGAACCAGCTGATGCAGGAGCGGTTGAACCCGGAGAGGCGCGGCGCCCGGGGCCTCGCCAGGGGCGACCAGATTTTCCGGCCCGGAGACAAGGTGATGCAGGTCAAGAACGACTATCAGATCGCCTGGACCAGGGGCGACGAGGAGGGGCAGGGCGCCTTCAACGGCGACATCGGCTTTGTGGAGGCGGCGGACCCGGAGGAGCGGACGCTGACCGTGCGCTTTGATGACGACCGCGTGATCGAATACACAGAAGCTGACATGGACGCGCTGGAGTTGTCCTACTGCGTCAGCGTGCACAAGAGCCAGGGCAGCGAATTCGAGGCGGTGGTGCTGCCGCTGTCCTCGGGGCCGCCGGTGCTGCTGACCAGAAACCTTCTCTATACCGCCGTTACCCGCGCCAGGCGGCTGGTGGTGGTCGTCGGGCGGGAGGAGGTCATGCGGCGGATGGTGGAGAGCGACCGGATCGCCCGGAGGTACAGCGCGCTGGCGGGGCGGCTCCGCGCGATGGTCGAAGCATGATGGGTTGGGTCAAGCTTCTCGGCGGACTGCTTCTGGAGGCGCTCTATCCGGCCCAGGCCAACTGCATGGGCTGCGGAAGCCCGGAGGGCGCGGAGGAGGGCTGGCTGTGCGGCGACTGCGCGCGGCAACTCCGGCGCATCGCGGACACGGCGGGGCCGAGATGCCCGCGCTGCGGCCGATCGTTAGACCGCCGTGGCTGCGAAACCTGCGGCGACTGGCCGGAAGGGCTGATCGACGCCGCGCGCTTTGTGTTCGCCTACCGCCGCCCGGTCAGCGGCATGATCCGCCGCATGAAGTATCAGGGCGTCGCGCGCATGGCGGTCTGGATGGCGGCGGAGATGGGCGAGGCGGCCCGCAGGGAGCTGCCAGGCGGGTTCGACATCGTCGTGCCTGTGCCGATGCACAGGCGGCGGCAGCGCGTGCGCGGCGGCAACCACGCGGCGGCCATCGCGCGGGCGCTGGCGTCGGAGCTGGATCTTCCCTTTTCGGACGCGCTCGTCCGCGTTCGGGACACGCGGCAGCAGGCGCGGCTCCACGCCTCGGCGCGCAGGGTCAACCTGGAAGGCGCGTTTCAAGCCGCGGAAGACGTATCCGGGCGCCGGGTGCTGCTGGCGGACGACGTGCTCACCACCGGCGCTACGGCCCTCGCCTGCGCGCGGGCGCTCCGGTCGGCGGGGGCAAAGAGCGTCTCGTTTATCGCGCTCACGGGGGCGGTTGACCGAGCTTCTCCATCCATAAAGTGATCGAATGGGGCAACGCGGTAAAAATGCCGTTAAAATATGCTTGATTTTGTAAACAACTTGCAGTATAATATGCTTTGGTTGCTGAAAGGCCAGGTCTGTGGTTGAAAGTCGATGCCAGTCGCAGGCAAAACGATCCACGTAAACCGGGCAATGCCCGGCGAGCATGGTGCGGCTTAGAGGTAAGTCCGGCCAGCGTTATTGCTGAGAGGATCAGTAGTGGGGAGCCGATGGCTCATGAGCGAACGTTCCAGCCGGCGGGTGTGGGGGCAAAGACCAGGTCAGCTGACCTTGGCAACCAACATATTGATCACAGGGGGAAATTCCAATGTACGAGGACAGGACGCTGGTTTGCAGGGATTGTGGGAGCGAGTTCGTATTTACCGCCGGAGAGCAGGCCTTCTATGCGGAGAAGGGCTTCCAGAATGAGCCCACCCGCTGCAAGGCGTGCCGCGACTCCCGCAAGGCCAGCCGTGGAACGCAGGGTGAACCCCGCGAGATGTTCGAGACCGTGTGCGCTGAGTGCGGCAAGCCCACCCGCGTTCCGTTTGTTCCCAAGAGCGACCGACCGATCTACTGCAGCGAGTGCTTCGCCGCCCGCCGCCAGTAGTTAATACTACAGATAACCGCCGCTTTCGCGGCGGTTGTTTTTATGAAAAAAGGCCGCTCTCCCGCTTCAAAGCATCAAAAAACCCGGCGGGTTTTTTGATGCAAGGGAAAACCCTGCGTGCGCCTGAAATTCCCTGGAATTTCCGGGCGGCGCACTGACCAGAGGTGTAGATAGCGCCACCAGTATGCGTACTGATGGCGCTATCCCGTTCCCGGCGTACACGCCGCCGGGAACGTTTGAAACCACGGGGATTTTGTTGATGGTATGGACCGCCGCTTTCGCGGCGGTTGTTTTTATGTAAAAAGGCCGCTCTCCCGCGTGCGGGAGAGCGGCTGTGATTTACCGATAATGGCGGTAGCGCTGGTAGGCCATCTGCTGGCGGCGGCGCAGCTCCTTGTAGCGCCGGCGGCGGCGGATCGAGTGCTGAATCCGGAGGATGACGATCAGCACGATCATCACCGCGAACAGCGCCAGCAGAACCCAGATCAGGCTCATGTCCATCGTGTCGACCCAGGGCACGATTTCGCCCAGCGTGGACACCGGCTTGATTTCAGCTACGTCGCGGCTGGCGATCACGGTGGCGGACAGCGTCTGGCCGTCGTCGCCGGAGAGGGAGATTGCGCCCAGGATGTCGCCCTCGCGGATGGGGGCGACGAGGTTCGACGAGTATTGCACGGACACCCGGCTCATCAGTTCCTTGGAGGCGGGCTCCAGCTCGTCCGGCAGGCAGGTGATGCTGTAGTTTGAGATCGAGCCGCCCGGCACCACCGTAAGCTCCACGAGCCCTGAGCCCGGGTCTTCGCTGTCCGCGTTTTTGATGGTGGCGTACAGAGGGCTGGCTTCGTAGATGTCGCCAAAGGCATAGGTCTTGTACTGGGCGTAGCCGTATTCCATCAGCCGCTTGGAATCGGTCCACTTGCCGTTCTTGGTGGTCTTGAGCGTCACCGAGATCAGCGAAACGCCGTTCTTTTTTGCCGCGCCCACAAAGCAGTGGGCGGCCTTCGAGTGGTAGCCGGTCTTGACGCCGACTTCGTATTCGTAGTAGTACGGCGAGGTCTTGACGAACATCGAATTGGTGGTCGCCAGCTTTTTCTTCTCGCGCTTCTCGGTGGCCGACATGGTGTAGCTCTTGGCGGACACGATTTCGCGGAAGGTGGGGTTTTTCATCGCTTCCCGGGTGATGAGCGCCAGGTCGTAGGCGGTGGTATAGTGCGTTTCATCATGGTAGCCGTGGGGGTTTGCGAAATGGGTGTCCTCGCAGCCGAGTTCCCGCGCCTTCTGGTTCATCATGGCGACGAAGTTGTCCGTGGACCCGGCCACAATGATCGCCACCGCCACCGCGGCGTCGTTGCCGGAGTGCATCATAAGGCCGTAGAGGAGGTCGACAAAGGGCATCTTCTCGCCCGGCGTGACCGGCACGAGGGAGGAGTCCTTCGGAACTTTCGAGGCATCCTTGGGGATTGTGACCGTCTCGTTGAGGTGGCCGTACTCCAGCGCCAGAAGCAGCGTCATGATCTTGGTGGTGCTGGCGGGGTACAGCTTTTGCTTTGCGTTTTTATCGAACAGTACGCGCCCGGATTTGTAGTCCATGACGATGGCGGCCGTGCCTGTGATATCGCCCGCGGACAGGTTTCCGGGGTTTTTTTCGTCATAAGTATCGGCGGCGGCGGTAGTTTCCGCCCGCGCGGGCACAACCGCGACGGTGCCAAAGGCGATCGCGGTCGAAAGGAGGACGGCGAGGAAGAGCGCGAAAAATTTAGGACGCCTGGTCAACGTGCGAACACCCTTTCCGGCGCGCCGGCGCCTGGGCGCGGGCATACGCATCTTGAAGTATATCACTTATGACGAAATTTGTATAGATATAGTTGTATGTAAAATCCTAACTACCGTTGGGGCGGACTTGTTTTTTTTCGGAAAGCTGGGTATAATTGAATTGATGTAAAGGCGGCAAAGACAAGTTTTTACAAGCGGGGCGGCGCCGTGTCTCAATGGCCGCCGGCGCCCGCCGGAGAGGATGTCACCCGATGGCAAAGCGTATTTTGATTGTAGACGACGAACCCCTCATCGTCAAGGGCTTAAAATACAGCCTCGAGCAGGACGGGTATGAAACCGCGTCGGCTGCGGACGGCGAGGAAGCCGTTCAGACTTTTTTTGCCGGACAGTATGATTTGGTGCTTCTTGACGTCATGCTGCCAAAGGCCAGCGGCATCGAGGTCTGCCAGCGCATCCGCGAAAAGAGCAATGTACCCATCATCATGCTGACCGCCAAGGGCGAGGACATGGACAAGATCCTCGGCCTTGAGTACGGCGCGGACGATTATATGACCAAGCCCTTCAACATCCTGGAGGTCAAGGCCCGCATCAAGACCATCCTGCGCCGCACCGGACAGATGAACCGGGGTGCCGACGCCCGCACCGTCACCGTGCGGGACATGGTCATCAACCTCAACAATCGCTCCGTTGTGGTGGGCGACCGCGACGTCAACCTGACCGCCAAGGAGTTTGACCTTCTCCAGCTGTTCGCGACCAACCGCGGCAAGGTATTCAGCCGCGAGGCGCTGCTTGAGACCATCTGGAAGTACGATTATCTGGGCGACCTGCGCACGGTGGACGTGCACATCCGCCGCCTGCGCGAAAAAATCGAAAAGAACCCCGCTCAGCCGGAATTCATCTTCACCAAGTGGGGCGTGGGCTATTACTTTACCGACAAGGATTGACGCCGGGGGCCTTTGACCGCCGCTGGGGCTTCATCTACGCCGAACGGGGAGTGGGCGAACATTTTACCGACGAGGGCCAGAGCGTTCCTATATTCGATACGGTGGAGAATCGTACTCGCCTACCTGCTGATTATCTGCGTCGCGTTCCTGGTGGTCGCGGCCAGCCTGATCCGCATGGTGGGCGAATATCTGTTTTCCCAGAAGGTGCGCGAGGAGCAGCGGCTGACGGAAACCCTGTCGGAGCAGCTGGGCGGCTTTCTGGTGGTTGACGACGCCGACAGCCTGTACCGAGCGGCGGCGAACGCCTCCCAGACCGACGCGGCGCGGGTCATGGTGGTGGACGCGCTGGGCGTCGTGCAGGCGGACGGGTATTCCGAATTCAACGGCCGCCGCTTGGAATTGGGCGAGGTGGCCGCCAGCCTGTCCGGACAGGGCGCGGCCTATGGCTACTACAACGTCGGCGAGGCCGGCGCGGGCTGGCTTGGCCGATCCGTGGGCACGGAGGGGCAGATGGTGGGCGTGTATACCGCGCCGATCCTGTCGGGGAATACGCTCGTCGGCGCGGTGGTGTATTCGTCCATGGCCCAAGACGTGTACCAGGGCCTGACCCAGATGCAGCGCCAGATGACGCTGTGGCTCCTGCTCGTGACCGTAGCGGTTCTGATTTTGAGCCTGATGGTATCGCGCATCTTTACGCGGCCCATCGAGGAGCTCAGCCAGGGCATCTCCCGCATGACCCAGGGGGATCTGACCAGCCGCGTCACGGTGCGCGGCCGAAACGAGTTTTCTCAGCTGGCCGAGGCCTTCAACATGATGTGTGAGCGGCTGGAGCGGCTGGACCAGACCAGAAACCAGTTCGTGTCCAACGCCTCCCATGAGCTGAAGACGCCGCTCTCCACGATGAAGATCCTGAGCGAGACGCTGCTCTACCAGGAGCAGTGCGACCTTGACATGCAAAAGGAATTCCTGTCCGACATCAACAAGGAGATCGACCGGCTCAATTCGATCATCAACGACCTTCTGACGCTGGTGCACCTCGATGACCGGGGCGTGACCAAGCTGCAGCCGACGCTCG
>JAEYPB010000005.1 GCA_023411175.1 Bacillota bacterium
TTCTAGAGCCAATAGCAAAGGCTCTAGATACTACCCCGGCTGCGCTGATGGGTTGGGAACCAGAAGCCCTTCCTTCCGGCACGAACGATCTCCTCCCAATCCGCCGCAAGCGCGTCCGTCTGCTTGGTGCCATCGCCGCAGGTGTGCCGATCTTCGCCGACGAAGATATGGAGACCCAAATCGCCGTCGACTACGACGTCAAATGCGATTTTGCCCTCAAGGTGGTCGGCGATAGCATGATCAACGCCCGCATCCAGGACGGCGACATCGTGTTCATCCGCGAGCAGCCTGATGTTGAAGAGGGCGAGATCGCAGCCGTAATCATTGATGACACCGCTGCACTAAAGCGTGTTTACCACATCCCCGGCGGCGTTACACTGGTGTCCGAGAATCCCAAGTACGCCCCAATGACGTTCACTCGCGAGAACAGCGACAGCGTCCGAATCATCGGAAAGGTGGTCGCGTTTCAAAGTTACCTTGATTAGCGGAATTTGCATACAATGGAGGACTGAAGATGAGCTGTCCAAAGTTCCACGAATTCATGCAGCCCGTAATAACCGCAATCTATAAACTCGGTGGAACGGCAACAACCACAGAAATATACGAAAATGTTGCTGCTGATATGCAATTGTCAGATGAAACTCTGCAGGAAATGATGAGGAATGGTACAACTTCTGTAGTAAAAGATCGATTGAGTTGGGCTCGTGACTATCTGAAAAGGGCGGGTATTATTTCAAGCTCATCGCGTGGCGTGTGGTATCTTAATAATGATTTTCGCAACAACCCATTGATTGATTCTCAAGAAATTGTCCGATCAGTTAGAAGGATGCGGAGCACACGGAATAGCTCGGATCTCGATACTGATCGCAGTAATGACACAGATGAGTGGAAGGAGAATCTGCTCTCTGTTATACGTCTCATGCATCCTTCTGCGTTTGAGCGTCTTTGCCAACGCATACTACGTGAACTCGGTTTTGTTGAGGTGACGGTTACTGGACATTCCGGCGATGGTGGAATCGACGGACGAGGAGTCTTCGTCATGCAGGAGATTATCGGTTTTCAGATGATATTTCAATGCAAGAAATATGCAGCAAATCGAAAAGTTGATGCATCAGAGGTGAGGAATTTCCGTGGGTCTATGACAGGGCGAACGGATAAAGGCCTTTATATAACCACGAGTAGTTTCACGAGAGAAGCGATTCGAGAGGCGACAAGAGAGGGGACCTTTCAGATAGATTTAGTTGATGGCGAAAGACTTGCAGAAATTCTCGCAAGGCTTAATCTAGGAGTCGAGACGAGAACGATTATTAAATACAATGTGATTCCAGAATGGTTTAGCACAATATAAAGAATCCCCGCCCGGCGTTGCAGCGCCAGACGGGGAACCACAGCAACCACCACAGCGACTAGACCGGGCATTGCTATACCCATTTTATCAGCAACGCCCGAGAAAAGCAATAAGGAGAGAAGGGTATGCCCAAGAAGCTTCGCACCGCACAAGCCCTCTGGATTGAAGACCGCCAGCGATGGCAGGTCAAGGTACAGATGGACGGCGAGCGTCGCGCGTTCACCAGCAGTACGCCGGGGCGACGCGGAAAGACCGAAGCGGAGAAGAAAGCCGACGAATGGCTGGAACTCCGGACCGGCCATGACCTGCGCTTCGACGCTGCATGGGAAGAGTTCATGAACAATCTGCGCGAAACGACTGGTGAAGCCAACGTGCGAAACCGCGACTCGCTCGGCCGGAATTGGCTGCTTCCTTCGCTCAAACACAAGCGACTGAGCGTGATCACGCAAAACGACATGCAGCGGTGCATCAACGCAGCGGCGAAAGCAGGGAACTCCAGGCGCCAGTGTATCAATGTCCGTTCAGCGATCACGGCATTCTGCAAGTATGGCAGGACGTGCCGCTGGCCCATCGAGCAGCCGTTCGGCCTCACGATCCCGACCTATGCGCCAGAAGGGGAGAAGAGCATCCTCCAGCCAGAAACACTCAAGTTTCTATTTGAAGTGGACACAGAGCCGTACTATGGAAAGGACCGCCCCGCGTTCTTCATCCATGCATTCCGGCTGGCCGTGGTGCTGGGCTTCCGGCGCGGCGAGATTTGCGGTTTGATGCGAAGCGATATAAAGGATAACGTGCTGACCATCAACCGCGCCGTCAACAATCTGAACATAGAGACCCGCGGAAAGAATAGGAACGCCCGTCGCACCGTCAAGCTGCCCAAACTGGCTCAGTCGATCATCGCAGATCAGATGGACATGCTCAAGTCGCTGGGCATCGTATCTCCGTGGCTGTTCCCGGACGAGAACGGGGAGCGCCTCGACTCCAACCATTTCTACAAGCGCTGGGCGCAGTACGGAAAGCAGCTAAAGAACCCGGTCAGCCTCCATGAGCTACGCCATACGTTCATTAGTATCGTGAAAGAGGACATGCCGGAGTCGCTCCTGAAGGGTGTGGTCGGGCACTCCGTGAAGATGAATACCCTTGGCGTCTACGGACACACGGTCGACGGGGAGATGCAGCGCACCGCAGACATCATCGACCAGGTGTTCAGCCGCCACATCAATAAATAGAAAAGTGGGTACCAAAGTGGGTACTGGCGCATAGCAAAAGCCCCGGAAACTCAATGTTTCCGGGGCCTTGCGCATGGTCTGGGTGAGAGGATTCGAACCTCCGGCCTCTTGAACCCCATTCAAGCACGCTACCAAGCTGCGCCACACCCAGTCGCAACACAAGCCAGTCGCAACGTTGTATATATTAGCATGAACCCGACCACTTGTCAATATAAAAATGTAGGCGGCAGACGTTAACTTGAAAATTTTGGTGGTGGCAGTTTGCCGGGCGAAGACGCGAGCCGTGGAAACTCGAATCTTGCGCCGCGGCATAAAGTTCGCGGCCTCGGCGGATGCTTATTCTAACAAGAAAAACAGGAGATGGAGAAATTTTCCGGGCAATATTATTACCAGCATAGCCTTTGCGCCGGACGGAGAATTTATGCCGGGATGCTTTGAAGGAGGTCAAACGCATGGATGGATGGAAAAAGCAGGCGGCCCGGCGCTCCTTTGGCTGGCTGTTGTCAATTTTGGTGCTGGCTGGGGCGATGTCTCCGCCGGCGCGCCGGCTCGAAGCGCTGCCGGACTCGGTCCGCCTGACAAAGGGAGAATCGGCCCAGTTCGAGTTGATCGAGCCGATGGGCTTTTCGATCGAATCAGACGGCGCGCAGGTATTGTCCTCGACAGACGAGCGCATTGAGGATGTAGGCGGCGAGCGAGTGACCCTGACCGGCGAGCAGGAAGGCGACGCGCAGTTTGTCGTCCGGTTCATGGGCATGCCTGTGAAGCGGGTGAACGTCAGCGTCAAATCGTCTCGGCTCGTCGTGCCTGGCGGGCAAGCCATTGGCGTGGCGCTCGAAATGGCGGGCGTTCTGGTGGTGGGCGCGTCGGACGTTGGCCATACGGTGAGCCCCGCTAGAAAAGCCGGAATCCGGGCGGGCGACAGGATTGTCTCTGTCAACGGCAAGGCGATCACCAGCGCAGAGCACCTGTCCGACCTTATCAAAAAGGGCGACGAGGCGCAGCTGACGGTGAAGCGAGGAGAGGACAGTCTCGACGTACCGGTCACGCCGGTAAAGGATGGGGAGGACGGCGCATACCGCTTGGGCATCTGGGTCAGGGACAGCACCGCGGGCGTCGGAACCCTTTCATTTTATGATCCCCAATCCGGCATGTACGGCGCGTTGGGGCATGCGATCACCGACGTGGACACCGGCGCAATGCTGTCGGTAGGCGAAGGGGAGATTTATGAGAGCCGAGTCGTGGACATCTTAAAGTCCTCGGACGGCCGCCCCGGCGAACTGATGGGAGACTTCATGAATGACGCGAAGGAGCTTGGAACGCTTACCAAGAACACGCCGCGCGGCGTTTACGGAAAACTCAACCGGCCGCTGTCGAACGCGCTCTATCCCGAGGGCGTTCCGGTTGCCGCGAGGTCGGAATTGGTCACGGGGCCCGCGACGCTGTTGACCACGTTGGATGACGCGGGCGTCAAGGCTTATGACTGTGAAATTTCCAAGCTTTTCTCGCAGAACGAGCCGGGGCAGCGCAGTATGGTCATCCGGATTACCGACCCCGAACTATTGGAGCGAACCGGCGGCATCGTGCAGGGCATGAGCGGATCGCCGATCATCCAAAACGGAAAGCTGGCGGGCGTCGTCACCCATGTGTATATCGACGACACCATCCTGGGCTATGCGGTTTATGCCGAATGGATGCTGAAGGAATGTGAATAATGCGTGTACTTATGATGTAATGAGAGGATTTTACAGAAGGTCCGGCGAATAACCTTACGGAAGTGATGCCGATGAAGGAATTGTCAAAGCGAACGGTGCTCGCGCTGTCCGACAAACTATCCGCTTCGGCATGTGTCGCGGCGGGGCAGGCGGCGGGGCTTTCCATTGAAGGGGTTTCGTGGGACGGGCCGAACGCGGTTCAGCTCGTCGGGCAGACCATGCCGGACATTCTTATGATCGACATGGTTTTGCCCCGCTGGGACGCGCTGGAGACAATGCGCAGGGTCGGTCTGCTGCCGCTGTTTACGATGCCCTACGTGATCGCGCTCTCGCCTGCGGACATGGGAGCCTTTGAAAGGGAAGCGTTCTGCCGGGGCGCGGCGGGGGTCATCAGGAAACCGCTGGATCCCGCCGTGCTGTCTGCGCTGATCGACGGGCTGACCGTCGTCAACCGTCTGCCCAGAACCGACCTTACCGAAGACAGAATGCTGAACTGCCTTTGGTCATTGGGCTTTTCGGCCAAGCTGCCCGGAACGGTCTATCTGGCCGCCGCCGCGATGCTGATGGCACTCGACGCGGGGCTGATGCATTCGCTGACGGGCAGGCTCTATCCGATGGTCGCCCAGCGCTATCAAGTGAGCTCGCTCAACGTAGAGCACGCGATGCGTCGGGCCATTGAGTCGGCTTGGTCGGGCAGCGCGATGGAACGGCAGCACGAGTTGTTTGGAAATACCATAGACGCGCGGCGCGGCAAGCCCACCGCTGGGGAAATGATCGGCCGGCTTGCCGAGCTCGCACGGGTAAAGGAGTTGTGAATATGAGAATTAAACGGGTTGCGCTCATTGTGATCGACGGCCTCGGGATCGGCGGCGCTCAAGATGCCGCCGCCTACGGCGATGTGGGCGCCAACACGCTCAAATCCGTCGTGGAAAAAGGAAAGCCCGACATCCCCAACCTCACCGATCTGGGCCTTCTGAATGCCGCCGGACTTCCCGGCGCGATTGATGATCCGCTGGGCTGCTTCGGCGCGATGGCAGAAAAGTCCGCCGGAAAAGACACAACCAGCGGCCATTGGGAGATGGCGGGACTGACGCTCAAGGAGCCGTTTCCGACCTTCCCGCAGGGGTTCCCCCCAGAGCTGATCGAAAAGTTTGAAGAAGAGATCGGCATGAAAACGCTGGGCAACAAGGTTGCCTCCGGCACCGAGATCATCGAGGAGCTGGGTAGTGAGCACCTGCGCACCGGCAACCCCATTGTCTATACCTCCGCGGATAGTGTTTTTCAGATCGCGGCCCACGAAGCGATCATTCCGCCGACGGAGCTTTGGCACATCTGCCGCCTTGCGCGCAAGATGCTCGCCGGTCCCTGGGCGGTTGGGCGCGTGATCGCTCGCCCGTTCCTCGGGAACCCCGGCGAGTTTACCCGCACCGGCAACCGACGCGATTTCTCCCTGGATCCGACGGGCAGGACGATGCTGGACGTCATCAAGGACGCCGGGCGCGACGTGATCGGCATCGGCAAGATTGAGGACATCTTCAACCACCGGGGGCTGACAAGCTCCAACCACGCGGCGGGCAATCCTGCCTGCATTGAGGCGGTCCTTGATACCCTGCGGAAGGATTCCTGGAAGGGTCTGATGTTTGCAAACCTCGTAGACACCGACTCGGTCTACGGGCATCGAAACGACATCCCCGGCTATGCCCGGGCGCTCGAGGCCTTTGACGAAGCGTTGCCGGAGATCATGCGGCTGGCGGGCGAGGATACGCTCATCATGATTACCGCCGATCACGGCGTCGATCCGGGTTTCCCGGGCACCGACCACACCCGCGAACACGTTCCGATCCTCTGCTGGGGCCTTTCGGCCGAGGAGGGCATCGATCTTGGGCTGCGCACCAGTTTCGCGGATGTTTCCGCCACCATTCTGGATGCGCTGGGCATCAAAAATACGCTGGGCGGCACATCGTTCTGGCCGGACATCAAGGCATAGGAGGAACGTATGAGCGAGTATTTGCAGAAGATCGACCGGGCGGCCGCCTATATCCGGGAGCGGATTTCCATTTCCCCAAAGCTCGGCCTCGTGCTGGGCTCCGGCTGGAATATGATCCTGGAGGACATCAAGGGCGCGGTGCGCATCCCTTATGGCGAGGTTCCAGGGATGGTCCAATCCACGGTGCCCGGGCACGCGGGCGAGTGGGTGTTCGGCAAAATCGGCGGGCATGAAGTCTGCGTGATGGCGGGCCGCGTTCACTACTACGAAGGGCATTCGCTGAAGGACGTGACGCTGCCGATGCGCATCATGAAGGCGCTGGGCATCGAAAAGGTGGTCTTGACCAACGCGGCTGGCGCGGTCAACAAGGGCTTTGAGCCGGGCGATATGATGATCATCACCGACCACATCAACATGACCGCAGCAAACCCGCTGATCGGCGCCAACGAGGACGCGCTTGGCACGCGCTTTCCCGACATGAGCAAGGCCTATGACCCTGAGATGCGCGCGGTCGCCAAGTCCATCGCCGAGGCGCAGGGGCTTACGCTACGCGATGGCGTGTACATGTGGCTGACCGGGCCGACCTTTGAAACACCGGCAGAAATCCGGATGGCGAGGATCCTGGGCGCCGACGCGGTGGGCATGTCCACCGTACCGGAAGTGATCGCCGCCCGCCACGGCGGCATGCGCGTGCTGGCGCTGTCCTGTATGACCAACATGGCGGCGGGTGTCCTGGATCAGCCGCTCAGCCATCAGGAGGTACTGGACACCATGCGCCGCGTGCAGGTGCCCTACCGCGCGTTCATCGAGCGGCTCATCGAGCTTCTTTCATAAAAAGCAACATAAAAATGCCCCCCGGCGGATACGCTACGATATGGAAATATCGCCGGGGGGTGTTTTGTTTGTTCCTGAAAATGTTGGCCTGCGCGCTTGTCTTGTGCCTCGTTCCGGCCATTGCGCTGGCCGCGCCATTGGAAGCGGAGGCACCCATCGAAATCGACTGCGAAGCGGCGCTTTTGATGGAGCCCGACAGCGGCCAGGTGATCTTTGAGATGAATGCCGACGACACAAGGGCTGTGGCCAGCGTCACCAAGGTGATGACGATCCTCCTCATCTGCGAGGCGGTGGAGGACGGCCGCGCGGCGCTGGACGACGTGGTCACCGTGTCCCCGAATGCGGAGGGAATGGGTGGTTCGCAGGTACTCCTGGACATCGGTGAACAGCAGACTGTGTCGACGCTGCTCAAGTGTGTCATCATCGCCTCCGCCAACGACGCCTCTGTAGCGCTGGCGGAGCATTTGTATGGCTCGGAGCAGCTCTTTGTGCAGAAGATGAACGAGCGCGCCCAGGCGTTGGGTGCGGTCAACACACATTTTGTCAATTGCACCGGCCTCCCCGCCAGCGGACAGTACACCACCGCGCGGGATGTGGCGCTGATGTCACGGGCGCTGATCAATCATGACACTTACTTCAAATACAGCACCGTCTGGTTGGACGAACTGGATCACGGTGATGGGCGCGTCACGCAGTTGACCAATACCAACCGCCTGATGCGGCTGTACGACGGCTGCGACGGCTTGAAGACCGGCTCTACCCAGGAAGCGGGCTACTGCATGAGCGCAACGGCAAAGCGAGGCGACATGCGGCTGGTGGCGGTGGTGCTGGGGGCGAAGAGCGGAAAGTCCCGTTTTGACATCGCGGGCCGCATGATGGACCACGGCTTTGCGAACTACCGAACCTACCCGGTGGCGCAGAAGGGCGCGAAGGTGCGCGGCGAACTGCCGGTGGTGGCGGGTGAGAAGGCTGGGGTTAAGCTTCAGCTGGACGACAACCTGACGCTCCTGATCGAAAAGGGCGAGGAGGGCGACATTACGCTGACGCCAAAACTCCCCGAAAGCGTGCGCGCACCGGTCAAGGCGGGGCAGCGGGTTGGCAGCGTGGACGTCGTCAAGGATGGCCGCGTCGTCGGTCAGGTGTCTGTGGCGGCGGCGGAGACAGTCGGCGCGCAGAACTACTGGGATGTGGCTCGAAGGGTGATCGGAAACTGGCGGTTCAAAATCACATAATACACCTTGCATTATAGGGAGTTTTTGGGTACAATAGAATGCGTCCCATTATGTGGGCGCATGGGAGGGAGCATGCCGGTCGTTGCGCTGTTGCCAATCCTGAAACCGGGCGAGCACGTGCTTTGCGCGGTATCCGGCGGCGCGGACTCGGTTGCGCTCCTTTTGCTGCTTAAAGATATGGCCGATCGGGGCCAAATCCGTTTGACCGCAGCACATTTTGACCACGGCATCCGCGCCGCCTCCTCCGAGGATGCGCGGTTTGTGCGCGCGCTGTGCGAGAGGATCGGCGTAGGGCTGATCGAAGGTCATTCGGACGTTCCGGCGCTTGCCCGTCGGGACGGCGTGGGCATGGAGACCGCGGCGCGGAACGCGCGGAGGGATTTTCTTGAAAGCGCGCGGCGCGAGACCGGCGCGGATGTGATTGCCACCGCGCACCACGCGGACGATCAGGCCGAGACGGTTTTAATGCATCTTTTTCGCGGCGCGGGGCTTTCTGGCGCGGCGGGCATCAGGCCCCGGCGTGGCGTCTGGGTACGCCCGTTGCTTAAAACGAGAAAAGAAGACCTGCTTCGGTTTTTGGTGGCGCTGGGACAGGACTGGTGTACGGACGAGACCAACGCCATTCCGGACACGCCGAGAAACGCACTCCGGTCGGAAGTCCTGCCGTCGGTTCTTGCACTCTACCCTGGCGCGTCAGAGGCGCTGGGCCGCTTTGCGAAGTTGGCGGGGGAGGAATCCGACCTTCTGGACGAGTTGGCGGAGGAGTTTCTTTCCGGCAACGGGTGCCGGATTGACGCCGGTCTGTACGCCCTGAATGCGGTTGATGCGAACAGAGCGCTGGTCCGGCGGGCGCTTCGCAAACTTCGGCCTGAAACAGACTTTGGTACACTAGAATCGCTTACAGAGTTGTTCTTTGCTCCTACAGGTCGATTTCACGCAGCGGGCATCAGCGCGGAGCGCGCGGGGGGCAAGCTCTATCTGATCGATGAAAGCCTTCCTCCTGAGAGTTTCTTGGGTTGTCTGCGCGTCAGGCCCGCTGAAAACAGACCGGTGTATCAAAACGGATTTCGGCAAATTCTCGATCGGGCTGCCGTAGCGGATGCGTCGCTCAGGCTTCGAAAACCGGGGGACTGGATCAGCCCACTCGGAACAAAAGGCAGGAAAAGTCTGTCGGATTATTTGACGGACCGGAAGATTGACCGCCCCTTGCGCGACCGACTGCCAATTCTCGCATGCGGCAGCGAAGTCATGTGGGTTGTGGGCGTGGGCATATCGGGCCGGGCGGCGCTCGGCGATAATTCGGAAGCGGTGGAACTGACCTATATACCAAAGAACGACGGAGGGACTTTCGAACCATGATGCAAGACTTGAAGGAAATCCTGTACGACGAAGCAGCAATCCGCGAATGCGTTACGAAGCTGGGCAGGCAGATCGCCCGGGATTACGCGGGCAAGGATCTATTGCTGGTGGGCATCCTGAAGGGCGCGGTCGTGTTCTTTTCCGACCTGATTCGCGCCATCGACATTCCGCTCAGCATGGACTTCATGGCCATTTCGAGCTACGGAAGCGCTACCCACTCTACCGGCGTCGTGCGAATTCTGAAGGATCTTGACAAGCCCATCGACGGGCGCCACGTCATCATCGTCGAAGACATCATCGACAGCGGCATGTCGCTGGCCTTCCTTAAGCAGACGCTCTATGCCCGCGGCGCGGCGTCGATGAAGGTGTGTGTGCTGCTCGACAAGCCCGACCGCCGTCGTACCCATGTGGACGTAGACTACCGTGGGTTTGAAATCCCCGATGAATTTGTCGTGGGCTACGGTCTCGACTATGCCGAAATGTACCGGAACCTGCCGGTGATCGGCGTGCTGAAGCCTGAAATTTACACAAAAGACTAATGGCGGCGTTTGAATTCGGAATGCCGTGCTGATATAATACACATAGACTGTGCGCTTTGGAAAGCGAGGGATTCTCTACCTTGAATCAAAATAAATTCATGCGCTATCTGCAAGGGCCGTTGATGTACCTTGTTTTGTTGGTAGTCATACTTCTCATGGTCAACATGTTCGGGTCCGGCTCGCGCGACACGGTTACGCGGCTCAACTATACGGATCTGCTCAGGCTGATTGAGGAAGACGGCATTTCCAACGCAATGGTGACCAACACGAACCTTCTTATCGCGCGCAGAACCGACAGCAATATCCCGGAGACGGAGTTTCCCCGGCGGTATGACGTCGTTTCCATCATCAAGAGCGCGGATCTGTTCGCGTCGGACGTCAAGGCAATTTACGCAAAGCGCCTGAGTAAGCCTGCCGACGAGGTCAATCCGACGGATTACAGCTTCTCGTTTGACAACGAGGAACCCGCCACCACCCCCTGGTGGATGGATTGGGTACCGCTTCTGGTCACGATGGGACTCTTCGGCCTGTTCTGGTATTTCATGATGCGCCAGCAGACCGGTTCCGGCAAGGGCGGCGTGATGAGCTTCGGCAAGAGCCGGGCGAGGCTGACCGATCCTTCGAAGAACAAGGTCACCTTTGGTGACGTGGCCGGCGCAGATGAAGAAAAGGAAGAGCTGCGCGAGATCGTCGAATTCCTGAAGGACCCCAAGCGCTTTACCGACGTCGGCGCGCGCATTCCCAAGGGTGTGCTGCTCGTCGGCCCTCCGGGCACCGGCAAGACGCTGCTCGCCAGGGCGGTTTCCGGCGAGGCGGGCGTGCCGTTCTTCACCATTTCCGGTTCCGACTTTGTGGAGATGTTCGTGGGCGTCGGCGCCAGCCGCGTACGCGACCTGTTTGACCAGGCCAAGAAGGCCGCGCCGGCCATCGTCTTCATCGACGAGATCGACGCGGTGGGCCGTCAGCGCGGCGCCGGACTCGGCGGCGGGCACGACGAGCGCGAGCAGACGCTCAACCAGCTGCTGGTCGAAATGGACGGCTTCTCCCACAACGAGGGTGTCATCGTCATGGCGGCCACCAACCGCGCGGACATCCTTGACCCCGCGCTCCTTCGCCCCGGCCGGTTTGACCGGCAGGTGACGGTTAACTACCCGGACGTCAAGGGCCGCGAGGAGATCCTGAAGATCCATTCCCGCGGAAAGCCGATGGATCCGAACGTCAACCTGGAGATTCTCGCAAAGCGGACGCCCTACTTTACCGGCGCGGATCTTGAAAACGTCATGAACGAGGGCGCGATCCTGACCGCCCGAGCGGGCAAGCGCACCATCACGATGGACATCCTGGAAGAGGCCATCACGAAGGTCAGCGCGGGCCCAGAAAAGAAGAGCCATAAGGTTACCGAAGACGACAAGAAGCTGGTCGCCTACCATGAGGCGGGCCATGCGATCGTCATGCACAACATCCCCGAGTGCGACAATGTGCACGAGATCTCCATCATCCCGCGCGGTAAAGGGGCGGGTGGGTACACCATGTTCCTGCCGGACAAGGAGGTCAACTACATCTCGAGCGCGCGGCTTCTGGCGCAGATGAGCGGCATGATGGGCGGCCACTGCGCGGAGCGGCTGGTGCTGGGCGATGTTTCCACCGGTTCCACCAGTGACTTGAAGCGCGCCACCCAGATCGCGCGCAGCATGGTCACCGAATACGGCATGAGCGACAAGCTCGGCCCGATCTTCCTGGGCGGCGACCATGAGGTCTTCCTGGGCAGGGATTTCTCGCAGTCACGCTCCACCTTCTCCGAGGACGTCAACGCGCAGATCGACAGCGAGGTGCGCAGGCTTCTCGATTCCAGCTATGAGCGCGCGCTGATCATCCTGAAGGCGCACCGCGAGAAGCTGGACAGGCTGGCGGAAGCGCTGATCCAGAAGGAAAAGATCGACCGTGAGGAATTCTTGAGGATCGTCGGCGCTTCGCCGGACGATGTGCGCGGAGGCGCGGACATCGCACCGGATGCAGCCCCAGCGTTTTAACAGGCACAAGCCGCAAAGCGATTTGCGGCTTTCTCTACGGCCGGGAAGGTGGCGGCGGGCGCTGGCTTTCCCGGCCGCAAGAGCTTCTGCGGCGCCACCGGCATGTTCGTGTGCTCGATTTTACTTACTTAACCATGAAACAGTCGCCATCTTTGTGGTATACTGTAAACCATCTCCATGAAAGGGACAGGACGGATGACGCAGAGCGAACGGCGAAGGAGTATGTCAAGGCGCAGGGCGGCATCGACGCGGGCGATACGCAGCCTCGTCGCGATGGCGCTTGTTGTGGCCGCAATCGTGTTTGCCATTATCGGCATCATACGCTTTACATCCAAGCCCAACGGTTTTCTGCACGGGGTGTATGTCAACGGGATTTCCATGGGCGGCTATTCCTATGAAGAGGGGTACAGGCTGGTCAACGAGATGGCCGAGCAGCGGCTGAACCAGAACGCCATAACCCTCACCTATGGGGACAAGACCTGGACGCTTACGCCCTCGATGCTGGGCGCGTCGATGGATGTCAATTCGCAGTTGGCGCTGGCCTGGAACTTCGGCCATACCGGCAACTTCTTTCAGAGGAAGTCCCAGTCGGACTATCTGAAGGATCATACGGTGGTCTTTAATAGTGAGCTCAAGTACGACGAGGCCGCGCTGGACGAGTTTGTCGCAAAGATCAAGAGCGAGATCGATGTAGCGCCCGTCAACGCGACGGTTACCGTTGAGAGAGATGAAAAGTTGACGGTCTCCCAGTCTTCGGACGGGAAGGCGCTGGACGGAGCCGCGCTCAAGGAAGCGCTCGTCAAGGTGATCGTCGAGGGCTCCACGCCCCGGATTGAGCTGGTGTCTCAGGTCGTCAAGCCCTCGATCTCTTCTGACGAGCTGATCAATGGCACGCAGTTGATCGCCCGCTGCACCACATCCACCGGTTCCTCCTCCAGCAACCGAACGCACAACATCAAACGTGCGCTTGGCAAGTTCAACGGCTTCGTGGTGCATCCGGGGGAGACCGTTTCCTTCAATAAAGTGGTCGGCAAGCGCACCGTGGAGAATAAGTTCAAGGAAGCGCCGGAATTCGCCGGTACCAACGTGCAGATGGGCATTGGCGGGGGCGTGTGTCAGGCATCGACCACGCTGTACAACGCGCTTCTGCGCGCCGGAATGACGGTGGAACAGCGCTACCAGCATACGATGACCGTTTCTTACATTCCCCCCAGCCTTGACGCCACCGTCAGCGACAACGGAAAGGATCTCGTGTTTACCAACAACCGGGACAGCGCAATCTACATCTACACCAGCGTCGATTCTGAAAACGCGCAGGTGAAGATCTACGGTCAACCCACCGAGTACGAGATCAAGCTGGAGAGCGAGATCCTTCAGGACAACATCGCCTCCAAAAACTACAAGACGAAAAAGGACACCACCGGGAAATACGTTTACTACACCGACGAGAAGGTGCTCTACAGCGAAGGCAAGCCGGGCGTCAAATCCCGCGCGTTCATCTGCTACTATGACCGCGCCACCGGTGAATTGGCCGGCGAAAAGCGGGTTGAGCTGCACGCAGATTATTATGCCCCGTCCGCTTCGGTCTACTGGGTTGGCATCCACGAGCGCGACGAGGAGATAATACCCTAGAATATCCAATGGTGGATTGGCAATATTACATACGGGGGGATATGGGTGAAGAAGGTTTTTCTGACGGAGCGCGGCCCCAAGGCGGTAGGGCCCTATTCGACGGCGGTTATTCAGGGAGAGACCGCCTATCTTTCGGGGATGCTGCCGGTGGACCCTGCGACGGGCAAGCTGGTGGAGGGCATCGGCGCACAGGCGCGCCAGGCGCTTTCCAACATCAAGACCGTGCTGGAGGAGATGGGGCTCTCCTTGTCGAACCTTTTAAAAGTCAGCATTTTTTTGACGGACCTTGCCAACTTTTCCGAGGTAAACGCGGTTTACAGTGAGTTTCTCGAAATGCCTTATCCCGCCCGCTCTTGCGTGCAGGTTGCGGCGCTGCCGCTGGGCGCGCTGATCGAGATCGAGGTCATCGCCGCCACCAAGCTGTGATGCGCACAACAAAAGATGCGATCCTGGGTTCCCGCAGAGTGAAAGGGGCGTAATTCAAGGTGTTTGCCGATTCAAATATTGCCGTCTTCGCGGGCAGTGGCGGCCACGCGTTCGCGGAGCGGATGTGTCGTTACATGGGGCGCAGGGTGGGCGCCTCGCAGGTGGTTCGGTTTTCCGACGGAAACACGTTCGTTCGGGTCAACGAGTCGGTGCGAGACCGCAACGTCTACTTTGTTCAACCCATCGGTGTGAACCCTAACGACGAGTTTGTCGAGATCCTGTTTTTCGTCGATGCGCTCAAGCGCTCCAACGCGCTTTCGGTCACGCTGGTGATGCCCTACTTCGGCTACGCGAAGGGCGACAAGAAGGACGAACCGCGCGTGTCCATTCGCGCCAGAGTGTGCGCCGAGTCGATGGAACTGGCCGGCTGCGACCGCTTCATCACGATGGATCTTCACTCTCCGCAGGTGCAGGGCTTCTTTAAACGCCCGATGGACCATCTGTACGCCATGCCGATGCTGTGCGAGACGATGAAGCGGGAGGACTTGTCCAACACCGTGGTGGTGTCCCCGGACGCGGGCTTTGCCAAGCAGGCGCGCAAGTTCGGCGCGATTCTGAACCTGCCGGTCGCCATCGGCGACAAGCAGCGCACCGACCATTCCGAGAACCCGCAGGTGCTGGACATCCTCGGCGACGTCGATGGGAAGAACGCGTTGATCGTCGACGACTTCACCACCTCCGGCGGAACGCTGGTCAACTTGGCGTATGCCCTGAAGGCCAATGGCGCGAAGCGCATCCGCGCGATGCTCAGCCACAACATCGTGTCGGCTCAGGGCGTCAAGCTCATCAACGACAGCCCCATTGATGAGGTACTTTCTACGGACACCGTCATCAACCCCCACGTTCAGGGACATCCGAAGTTCCGAACGGTTTCGGTGGCGCCGATGTTCGCGGAGACGATCATCCGTTTCTACAACAGCCAGTCCATCAACGCCATGTTCTCGAGTCTGCCGGAGGACATCGTCCAGGCGGGCATTGACCTTGCGGGAGTCGAATAACCTTCGGATCATCACGGGGGCGCGGATAACCGCGTCCCCGTTGTCTATCAGGGCCGGTGGAAGTCGCATCCGGCAACGCGCCGAGTACGAAAGAGAGGAAGAGTGGCATGCTGATCGAACGGGAAGCGCTTAGGACAGAGCGCGACGGGTCCAGTCTCAGCCTGATTTTGGCGGCGCCTGAAGCCCCGCGGGGCATTGTGCAGATTTCCCACGGCATGGCCGAACACAAGGAGCGCTACCTGCCGCTGATGGAGTATCTTGCCGGAAAGGGTTATGCTTGCGTCGTCCACGACATGCGCGGTCACGGCGAGAGCGCCCAGAATCCTGAAGACCTGGGGTATTTCGGTGAAAACGGCGTACTTGCGCTGGTTGACGATCTTGCGCAGGTGGCGGCCCGCGCGAGGGGGCGGTGGCCGGACATTCCCCTGTACCTGATGGGGCACAGCATGGGCTCTCTGATTGCCCGCGCGTATATCAAGCGGCATCCCGAGCCGGACGGGCTGATCCTTTCCGGAACGCCCTCCTACCAGGCCGCCGTGGTGCCGGCAGGATTATTAATGGATGGCATCATCAGGCTGCGCGGCGAACGGCATCGCAGCGAATTCGTCAACAAGCTTTTCTTCGGCCGCTTCAACCGGGGCATCAAAAACCCCGCGTCAGCTTTTGCCTGGCTAAACACCGATGTCTCCGCCGTAGATGCTTACGATCAGGACCCGCTTTGCGGTTTTATTTTCACGCTGAACGGGTTCAAAGCGCTCAGGGGGCTTCTGATCGACGTATACAGCGGCAAGGGCTGGGCGAAGCCGGAAAAGAACATTCCGGTTCTGTTCATCTCAGGGAGCGAGGATCCCTGCATGAGCAGCAGGGAGAAGCTTGGCGCCGCGGCCAACCTGATGCGCAACGTCGGCTATCCCCACATCAAGACAGTAGTTTTCGATGGCATGCGCCATGAGATCATGAACGAGCCGGGGCGGAGCACGGTATACGAGACGGTTTTAGCATTCCTCGCGGAATGCGAAAGGGCATAGGCGAAGACTGGACGGCGAACATGCGCCGCGTCAGGATGTTTTCTCTTTTGTGACAAATCGCGCCCTGCGGCGCGTTTCGGCCGCCTTCGGTGGAAGGCGGTCGTTTTTTGCTTAACTGGGCATGAAACGAAACCTCACCGGCAATACTTGTGGTTGCTGTGGAGGTGGCGAAATGGCGATCAACAAAGTCGAAATCTGCGGAGTTGATACGAAAGCGTTGCCGGTTTTAAAGAACGAGCGGATGCGGGAGCTCTTCCCGCAGGTGCACTCCGGCAACATCGAGGCCCGCCACGAATTCATACAGGGGAATCTGAGGCTGGTGCTCAGCGTGATCCAGCGCTTTCACAATCGGGGCGAGAGCGTGGACGACCTGTTTCAGGTTGGCTGTATCGGCCTTATCAAGGCGATGGACAACTTCGATACCAGGCAGCCGGTGCGGTTTTCAACCTATGCGGTGCCGATGATTATCGGTGAAATCCGGCGGTACCTGCGCGACAACAACCCGATACGCGTCAGCCGGTCGCTCCGGGACACCGCCTACAAGGCGCTGAAGGCCCGCGATGCGCTGGCCGCGCGGCTGGGGCGGGACCCGACCATCGAGCAGATCGCAAAGGAGATGGAGGCCCGCGAGGAGGACGTGGTGTTTGCGCTGGAGGCCATCCAGGACCCGGTCTCGCTGCACGAGCCGGTGTATCAGGATGGCGGCGACGCCATCTACATCATGGATCAGGTGCGCGACGACCGCGTGAGCGAAAACGACTGGGTGCGCTCGCTGTCCATACGCCAGGCGCTGGAGCACCTGGGCGAGCGGGAGCGGAGCATCATCTCCCAGCGCTTCTTCGGCGGGCGCACGCAGATGGAGGTGGCTGAGGAAATCGGCATCTCCCAGGCGCAGGTGTCCCGGCTTGAGAAAGCGGCGCTGCAGCAGATGAAAAAGTATATTTAGCGTTGCAGCAAAACCGGCGCAGGCATTTGCCCGCGCCGGTTTTGTCCGAAAGGGCTGTCAGCCGTAGGTGTCAAAGAACTCCCGGATCGCCTGCTCGCAGCCAGCCCTGTCGAGCACATAGCTCTCTCCGTGGCCGGCGCCGGGCACGATCAGAAGCCGCTTTTCGGAGGCGCAGGCTTCGAAGTTGGCACGAGTCATCTCCACCGGCACGAACTTGTCCGCGTCTCCGTGCAGGAAAAGCACCGGCACCGTGGTGTTTTTCAGCGCATCCAGCGTGGAAAGATCGGGATCGTACCGGGCGAAGACCTTCAGCATCAGCCGGATGCCTCCAAGAATCCAGCGGCCGCTGAAGGGGTAGGCGGTCTTCTGCACATGAGCCATGATTTCCAGAGGGGACGTAAAGCCGCAGTCCGCAATGGCACCTCGCACGGTGGGCGGAAGCGGGAGCGCCAGCGAGAGGAGAACCGCGGTGGAGCCCATCGAAACGCCATCCAGATAGATGGAGGTGCTCGGAAAGCGCTGGTAGAGGTAATCGACCCAGGCGGCGATATCTCGCCGCTCCAGCGCGCCAAAGCCGATGTATCGCCCTTCGCTCTCCCCGCAGGCGCGCTGATCGATCAGGAGGACGCCGCAGCCGAGGCTCCTGTAGAAGCGCGTCACCGACGGAAAGTCCCACAGCCCCTTCGAACGGTAACCGTGCGACAAAAGCACCAGCCGCTTGTCTCCGTTGCCGGACAAAAGCCTTGCGCGCAGTGTCAGGCCGTCAAAGCTCGCGATGGATACGTTTTCAAGGGGCTGGCTTAGCAGCCACTCCCGGTCAAGCGCCATGTTCTCCATGTGCTCACGGAAGACATCGTTGTCCGGCATCAGACCGGGAAAAGAGGTCTTCCGCGTGCGGACGACGGCCATCCGGAAAAAATACAGCGATACAAACGCCGGAAAACACACGGCAAACGCCGCGGGAACAATCCACATGAACATCACCCTCGCATGACTGAAAGCTCTTTGCGCCGGACTGGCCGTCATAGTGTGCGCAAAAAAGCGGAGGAACCACGTTAACCTGATTATAGGCGGAGGTTTTTCGGCTGTCAAGTTCTGGAAGGTTTCATTCGCATCCGCATAGGATGAATGGGAGGGATTGCCATGAGCTTTTCGGAATTAAAGCAGAAGGACGTCATCAACGTGTGCGACGGGCGCAGGATGGGGCGGCCCATAGACTTAATCCTGAACGACCGCGCCTGCGTGGAGGCCATTGTGGTGCCCGACAACTGCGGCTTCTGGGGATTCATACGGCCCGACCGGGACGGCCTGGTCATCCCCTGGAACAAGATCCGGCGCATCGGGGACGACGTGATTCTCGTCGAACTGGACGAAAAGTGTGCGATCGGCTGCTGAAAGACTGAAATGTTAAGAAAAAATCGCCCACCCCCTAGACTAAGCGCTATATGTTGTGTATAATAGAGATGTCGAAACCATAGGGGGGTGTTTACAGCTGAAGTGCATTTACTGCAACTGCACGGAGAGCCGCGTTATCGATTCTCGCCAGACCGACGACAACTCCGCCATCCGCAGAAGACGTGAGTGCGAGGGCTGCGGGCGGCGGTTCACCACCTATGAAAAGATCGATACGGTTCCGTTGATGGTCATTAAAAAAGACAAGAGCCGCCAACCCTTTGATTCCTCCAAATTGCGGGCAGGTATCATTAAATCGTGCGAGAAGCGGCCCGTGTCCCTTGCCGAGATTGACAAGCTGGTGCGCGAAATTGAAATGAAGGCGTACAACAGCTACGATCAAGAGATCACCAGCCAGGCGCTCGGCGAGATGGTGATGGATGGCCTGAAAAAAATGGACGAGGTCGCCTATGTGCGCTTTGCCTCGGTCTATCGCCAGTTCAAGGACATCCAAACATTCATGGACGAGCTCAACAAACTGCTTTCCGATAAAGATTTCGGATAAGCCCCGGCCCGCAGCCGGATGGGATACGATCCACTATTCTAGTAAGGAGAGACGCATATGGCAAACGAATTGATTCTCGCAGTCGACGACGAGGCGCATATCCTGGAACTGCTTTCATTCAACCTTGAAGCGTCGGGCTATCGCGTTGTGACCGCCGCTACCGGCGAGGACGCGCTGGTCGTGTGCGCGCACGAACGCCCGGCACTGGTCCTTCTGGACATCATGCTGCCCGGCATCGACGGCATGGAGGTCTGCCGCCGGCTCAAGGGCGCGCCGACCACCGCAGACATCCCGATCATCATGCTCACCGCGAAGGGCGACGAGGTGGACAAGATCCTCGGCCTTGAGTTGGGCGCGGATGATTACATCACGAAACCCTTCAGCGTTCGCGAGCTGATCGCCCGCGTCAAGGCGCTTTTGCGCCGCGCCGCGCCGCAGAACGAGGAGGAGGGCATCCTGCACGTGGGCGGGCTCACCATCGACGTGGGCAACTACGAGGCCTTCCGCAACGGCGAGAAGCTGTCGCTGACCCTCAAGGAGTTCGAGCTTCTGAAGCTTCTCGTTATCAGCCGGGGCAAGGTGCTGACGCGGGATTTCCTGCTCGATCGCATCTGGGGTTACGAGTTCTACGGCGAAACGCGAACGGTGGACGTGCACATCCGCCACATCCGCCAGAAGCTGGGCGACGATGCCCATTACATCGAGACCATCCGCGGGGTGGGCTACAAGTTCAACGATCGTCAGGAGAACCGACTGTAGGTTCGCTGCGGTCGCTGGAGGCAACGCATGAAGCAAAAGGTTGCATTTGCGGCGACCTTACTCAATCTCATCCTATGCATCGCTTACCTGCTCGTAAGCGCCACTTCGGCGCGCAGCGCGATGGACGAGGCCACATTGGGGGAATTGACCAGAATCTGCCGCTCTTCCGCCGGTCAGGCGGAGGAAGCGGTGGCGTCGGGCAAGACCTCCGATTTGCTTTACGCGCTTTCGAGTGATACGGGCGCGGGTTTTGCCGTTTATTTTCAAGACGGGAAGACGCTCCTGGCCGGGACCATCGGCGGCGCGGATGTAGCTAAGGCGGCCGCCAACGTGGCGAAAACGGGGGAGGTCGTCACATTACGTTTGAGTAACCCGGGCGACGGCGCGCGCCTGTACGCGGTGACGCGCCTTGAGGACGGGAGCCTGCTCACCGTCACGCGCGCAGCCGCGACGATGGGTCAGGCGACGGCCGGAAAGCCGTGGCTGCTTGTGATCCTGGCGGTCATCGTTGCCGGCGTCGGCTTTGTCGCCTTCCAGATCGGCATCGACCGCACGGACTCCTTTGTGCGCAAGGTGCTGTCTGCGCTGACCAGTTTTTCGGAAGGCCGTTTCGACGCGCGCATCCCCAACGTCGCGGGGGATTCCGTTGAGCAGACCGGCCACTTTAACGAGGTGCTCTCCCGAATTCAGGACAGCGTCTACAAGAACAAAGCCCGCAACCAAGCGCTGTCGACCGTCATGAATTACATGCAAAACGGCATTCTGGCGGTGGACGAGAACCTCAACCTGATTCTGGTCACCCCGTCGGCCAAGAAGCTGCTGGGCATCACCGGCGCCATCGACGACCCCGTTCCGTTGAGCCAGGTATCGCGGGATGTCAAGCTGGACGCCGCCTTCAAAGAGGCGATGGGACAGGACGGCGTCTACACCACGGAGGTGGCAGTGCGCACCGGCATGGGCCGCGCGCTGATGCCCGTCAGGCTGTATCTGACGCCCATGACCAAGGACGGCGCAGTGGTGGGCGCGGTGGCGCTCGTCGAGGACATCACCGAGCTTCGCAGGCTTGAACAGGTGCGCACGGATTTCGCGGCCAACGTCTCCCATGAGCTCAAGACGCCGCTGACCAGCATCAAGGGCTTCGTCGAAACGCTGCAGAACGGCGCGATCGCGAACCCCGAAACCGCGCAGAAGTTCCTGAAAATCATCATGCTGGAGGCCGACCGGCTGACCCGGCTCATCAACGACATCCTGTCGATTTCGCGGCTCGAGTCCGGCTCGGACAGCCCGCCCAAGGAGTACATCCGCCTCGATAAGATGGCCCACGAGATTTCCGAGATGCTGTCGATCCTGGCGTCGGAGAAGGACGTGACCATCGCCTCCCGCGAAAATGTCGAGCCAAGCTACGTCTACGGCAACGCCGATCAGATGGAGCAGATGCTGATCAACCTCATCGAAAACGGCATCAAGTACAACAAGCGCGGCGGCAAGGTCAGCGTTTCGGTGTTCAACAACGAAAAGACCGTGAACCTCCTGATCTCGGATACCGGCATCGGCATACCGGAAGAGCACCTGCCCAGGCTGTTTGAGCGCTTTTACCGGGTGGACAAGGGCCGCTCACGTTCGATGGGCGGCACCGGACTCGGGCTTGCCATCGTCAAGCACATCGCCAGCAGCATGGGCGCGATGATTGAGGTGCATTCGAAGTTCGGTGAGGGCACCGAATTCTTGATTACTTTCCCCAGCGCGCAGCCGCCGAAGGGCAAGAAAAAGCGCAATTACGACGACATGGCCGACCTCCCGGAGGAGGACGGCGAGGAAGCGTTCGATCAGGAGAACCCGGATGATTCGGAATTTTCGGATCAGTCATCCAAAGCGTCCGCTTGAAATAGCTCCTCGGAAGCGTGTCCGCACGATGAGAGGCGCGCTCCATTTGCATCACTCCGGGGCCGACGGCCCCGGTCTTTTGTTTAAAAAGGCGGTGCGGAAAGGGTGGGGGCAGGCGCGGAGGGCGCGTGGCAAGGTCAATTCGGGCGATCAACGCCCGTATAAAGGCTTTACTTTGGCCCAATCGTTGGGTATAATATAATGGAAATATACTGCGGAGGTCGCGCCGATGAACAGTAAACTGGTATCCCAGGGCTTTGAATACGCGAGCAAGGTTTATCAGGATCAGGGTGTGAATGTCGAAAATGCGATGAAGCTGTGCGCGGAGATTCCCGTTTCGATGCACTGCTGGCAGGGCGACGATATATTCGGCTGCGAAAGCGCCACGGGCGGCGCCTCCGGTGGCATCGCCACCACGGGGAATTACCCAGGCCGCGCCAGAAATGGCGACGAGCTTCGCACTGACATCGGTCAGGCGCTGAAGCTCATCCCCGGCGGCAAAAAACTGAACCTGCACGCCAATTATGCCGAAAAAGGCGGCCGCGCTGTGGATCGGGATGCCTACACCGTCGAGCTGTTCCAAAACTGGCTCGGCTGGGCCAAGGAAAAGGGCCTGGGCCTCGACTTCAACCCAACCTACTTCTCCCATCCGAAGGCCGAGAGCGGCTTCACGCTGTCCAGCGCGGACAAGGGCGTTCGGGACTTCTGGATCGAGCACGGCAAGCGCTGCCGCGAGATCGCCGCGGAGTTCGGAAAGGCGCTGGGCCAGCCTTCCGTCGTCAACTTCTGGATGCCCGACGGCTATAAGGACGTGCCCGCCGACACCGCCGCGCCCCGGGCGCGGATGCTGGAGTCGCTGGACGCGATCTTTGCCGCAGGCAAGATGGACATGGAGGAGGACGCGGTGGAATCCAAGCTCTTCGGCCTGGGCGTCGAGAGTTACACGGTGGGCTCGCACGAGTTCATGCTGTCCTACGCGCTGACCCGCGGCATCCTGTACACGCTGGACGCGGGGCACTTCCACCCGACCGAGGTCATCTCCGCCAAGATCAGCGCGATTCTGCAGTTCATGCCGAACCTGCTGCTCCACGTGTCCCGCGGCATTCGCTGGGACAGCGACCACGTGATCACGCTGGACGACGAGCTGCAGAACATCATGAATGAGATCGTTATGAATGGCTATACGAAGCGCGTACGCATTGCGCTGGACTACTTCGACGCGTCGATCAACCGCGTCGCAGCGTGGGTCATCGGCATGCGCAACGCCCAGAAGGCGCTGCTCAGGGCGCTGCTCACGCCGAAGGCGGCGGTCGTAAGTGCCGAGGAGGCGGGGGACTACACCGCGCGCCTTGCCCTCCACGAGGAGGCAAAGACATTGCCCTTCTCGGCGGTCTGGGACGCCTACTGCGAGGCGCAGAACGTACCTGTGGGTACCGCGTGGCTGGACGAGGTCAAGAAGTACGAGGCGGATGTGCAGCTTAAGCGATAATTTTTCGGGAAAAACGCTGCGGGGCGGGGCGCTGCCCCGCCCCCCCGCGTCGGGGGTAACAATGTAGACCGTTTTTTGGGGGG
>JAEYPB010000008.1 GCA_023411175.1 Bacillota bacterium
GCGGTCAGTTGCCCGAGCGCCCTCTCGAAGCGCCGGAACCGCATTTATAAAGCTCCAGAAAACAGCGGCCGGGCGGAGATATTTCACCGCCCGGCCCAGACCATCAACAAAGGCCCCGTAGGGTTTCAATCGTGCCCGGCGGCGTGTACGCCGGGCACGGGATAGCGCCACCAGTACGCATACTGGTGGCGCTATCCACACCTTTGGTCAGTACGACGCCCGGAAATCCCGCAGGATTTCAGGCGCACGCAGGCTCTTTCCTTTGCATCGAAAAAACCGCAGGGGTTTTCGATGCCTTGCGGCCGGGCGGAGACATTTCTTCGCCCGGCCGCATATGTCTATAGGCAATAGGCTATACCTTTGAAATGTGCATCATCAGATTCGACGGAATCAGCTTCGCCAGCACCCGGTAGATTTTCATCAGCGCCAGCGCGGTGTATACCGCCCGCCCCTTTTTCGCAGCGACCAGCGACTTTTCCGCCATATATTCAGGCTTCACCCGCGGCAGCATGTCGAAGGTCTTGCTCTTGATGTTCGCGATATCCAGAAATTCCGTCTCCATCGGGCAGGGACACGCGGCAAGCACCTTGATTCCCTTTTTACGGTTTTCAAAGCGGATCGCCTTTGAAAGGCTGGAAACGTAGGCCTTTGTCGAGCAATAGACTGCCATGCGGGGCGTTGGCGCGAAGGCGGCGATGGAACTGACGTTGACCATGACGCTCCCCCGCTCCATGCGCCTGAGCGAAATGTTGGCTACGGCGGTCATCGCCCGCACGTTGACGTCCACCATCACGGTCTGGCTGCGCCAGGAACCCTCCGCAAAGTCGCCCATCCAGCCGAGCCCCGCGTTGTTGACGAGAAGCGCGATTTTTTCGCCGCGCTCCGCCAGCAGCCGCTCGAATTCGTCCAGCCCTTCCGCGCCGGACAAGTCCAGCGGGACGCATCGGACGGTCTTCCCGGGCATCTCCGCCTTCAGCTTCTCAAGCCTGTCCAGGCGGCGGGCGACCAGCCAGTATTCCTCAATCTCCGGAAAGATCTTCATGGCGGCCAGCGCATAGGCGCGCCCCAGGCCCGAAGAAGCGCCGGTAACGACCGCGATGGGCATAGGCATCCCCCTTTGGTATGTAAGTATCGAATCAAATAGCCCGGTTTCCCGCGCTAATGCGGCTGGAACCCTTCGCCAAGCGCCTCGCGCACGTCGGTGGCGATCATGAACGCGCAGGGGTCGATGCCGCTGACGAGCGTCCGGAGCCTGAGCGTCTCCCGCCGGTTGATCACACACAAAAGCACCGCGCGGTCCTCACCGGTGTACATGCCGCGCCCGGCGAGGCTGGTCACACCCCGATCCATCTCTTCAAGCACGGCTTTAGAAATCTCTTCTGATTTTGTGGAGATGATGAAATACGCCTTGGCCATGTTGGGGCCTTCCAGCACGCGGTCGAGTACCCGGGCCATGATGTAGGTGGAGATCAGCGCCAGCATCGCGCCGGTGACGTCGTACACGATCCCCGCGGCCAGGATGACCAGCCCGTCCACCATGAAGACGGCGGCGCTCACCTTGACCACCTTGAGCTTTTTGTGGATCAGCATGCCCAGCATGTCGCTGCCGCCGGTGGTCGCCTGGCCCAGCATGATCAGACCGAAGCCCGCGCCGCCGAGCACACCGCCGAAAACGGAGGCGAGCAGCCTGTCCGTTGTCAGCGCGCCAACCGGCAGGTAGTCGATCAGAAGAGACAGCCCTACCGAGGCAACCAGCGATCGGACGCCGAACTTCAGCCCCATCGACCGCATTGAAAGCGCGAACAGCGGTATGTTGAGGATCAGCGCCACGGTACCGACGTTCCAGCCTATGAGCGTATTGAGAATCTGGCCGATGCCGGTAAACCCGCCCGGCGCGACCTCGTTGGGGATCAGGAACAGCCTGTAAGCCATCGCGCTGACGAAGAGCCCCACCAAAATCTTGCCCCAGTTCACCATCTCCGCGCGCATCCGCTTAGCCAATGGACAATCTCCCTTTCCCCGCCCGAATATCGGCATTATAACACATATTCTGCCAAAACAGAAGCGGGATATGCCGCAGCCCCGGGCGGGATCTTCCCATCCCTTAAAGAAGGCTCGGGGCGAAAACCATTGAAGCATTCTGTGCGATTGTATTCATTTAATGAAGAAAGCGGCCGAAGATCATTCTTCGACCGCCAGCGATACCCGGATTGCCTGATTGACTTTTTCCATCGTCTCCGGCGGCAGAATGCCGATGCGCTCCCGAAGCCTTCGCTTATCCAGCGTGCGCATCTGCTCCGCCAGCACCACCGATGGCCGGGCGAGGCCGGAACCCGAGACCAGCACATGGGTTGGAAGGCGCGCCTTGTCGATCTGGCTGGTCAGCGCCAGCACGACCACGGTGGGGCTGAAGCGGTTGCCCACGTCGTTCTGCACCACCAGCACCGGCCGCATCCCGCCCTGTTCGGAACCGACGACCGGATCCAGGTCGGCGGTGTAGAGTTCTCCCCGCACAATCATGCTCAGCCCTCCCGCGGCATACTATGCGCGCCGCGGCGGATGCGCGCGGGTTTGACAGGCTGAAACGCATGTTGTACAATTATCCTGTATATCTATGCTGATTTTAATGGAGGCAACGCCCTTGGTTACGATGGCGATATGCGGCGATCTGGTTCCCACGCGCTCAAACGCCTCGTTTTTTGAGCGGGGCGAGGTTTCCGGCGCGCTGGACGAAAGGCTTCTATTTCTGCTGATGACCGCCGACGCGCGGGTCATCAACCTCGAAGCGCCGCTCTTTGACGGAAGCGCGCCGATCAAGAAGGCCGGCCCAGCGCTGTCCGCGCCCACGGGCTGTGCAAATGGACTCGGCCAGTTGTCCCCAATTCTGGCGCTGGCCAACAACCACATTCTGGACCACGGCCCGGAGGGTCTGGATTCGACCCTCGGCGCGCTGGACGCCGGGGGCATCCCCGCCTTCGGCGCGGGCGCGAACCGCTCGCTGGCGGCCAAACCCTACATCTATAAAAAAGACGGGCTGAAGATCGGCCTTATCGCCTGCTGCGAGCGGGAGTTTTCGGTGGCGGGGGAAAGCTCTCCCGGCGCGAATCCCTTCGACCCGCTGGAGACCCCCGACCAGGTGCGGCGCCTGAAGGAAGTCTGCGACCACGTGGTGGTCCTCTACCACGGCGGCATCGAATGCTACCGCTATCCGTCGCCGGGGCTGCGCAAGACGCTGAGAAAGCTCGTGGAAAAGGGCGCCGATCTGGTCGTCTGTCAGCACACCCACGCGGTGGGGTGCTATGAGGAATACGAGGGCGGAACCATCGTCTACGGACAGGGAAATTTGCTCTTTGACCGCAGAAACGACGAGTATTGGCGCACGGCGCTCGTCGTGCAGGCAACTTTCGATGGGGGTGTGCACGTCCAATACCTGCCGGTGGTGCATCAGGGCCACCGCGCGCTGATGGCGAAGGGCGACGAGGCGGATGTTATTCTCTCCGGCTTTTACGCCCGCTCCGAGGAGATCCTCTCCCCCGGCTTCGTGGAAAAGGCCTTCGCTCGCCGGGCGGAGAAGGCGCTGGAGGATGCGCTGTACGCGCTCTCCGGAAAAGATCGGCTGCTGACGCGGATCGACCGCCGGCTGGGCGGCATCCTGACGCGGCGCGCATTCACGAAGCGCCGGATGATTGACCTGATCAACCTCACGGAGTGCGACGCGCTTCGTGAGCAACTCCTCGAAGGGCTGAAAGACCGGCTGGAAAAGACCTGATTTCTACGAAGGAGGCGCGGCCTTGAGTTCAGACCTGTACGCGCTCGTCGCGCTGGCCGCGCGATACTGGTTTGTGGCGCTGATCGTCATGGTGCTGTTTCGCGCCTGGCGGATGACAGTGGCCGACAACCGCCGCGCAAAACTATTGCGCGCCTGGATGGGGCAGACCGGTTGCGTGGGCGAGTGGATTCTGAACCCCGGCTCCAAAAAGCGCGTCAGCTACCCGATCCCGCGGGAAGGCGTTCTGGGCAGCGCCCGCAGCGCCGACGTTCGCATACGCCACCGCGACATGCGGCGCGCCCACGCCCATTTTGAGCTGCGGGAGGGCGGCGTGCTCGTTCGGCCGCTGGGTCGCGCCCAGCTTTCCGTGGGCGGGGGCCACACCGGCGGGACGGTGTTTTTGCAGGATGGCGACGTCCTGACCATCGGGCGGCTGCAACTGATGCTGGTGCTGTTCGACGCGCCTGCCGAGGAAGAGGAAGCCGACGAGTGGTTCGAGGTCACACCCGGCGAAATCCCGGGCGACGCCGAGGCAGAGGACTGGTATGATGAACCGCCTGTCTCCCCATACGCCCGGCCCACACCCGCCGCGGGACATGGCCCGGCCGCGCCGCGGCGCGCAAAGCGCGCTGCCCGAGCCGGGGAGACGATCCTGCCCGGCGATGCGCCGGTCGCAACGCGCAGGCAAAAACCGTCCGGAACTCCCCGGGCGGCACAGCGCTCCCGGCGAACCCCGGATGGCGCGGACATCTTTTTTGATCCGGACTTTGCGCCCGCCGGGCGGAAAGCCCGGGGCGGACGGCGCGCGAAGGCCGCGCCAGACGACGACGCTTTCAATGAGGATACGATATGGCCAGACCTATAGAATCCGGCGCGCTGCGCCGCGCGGTGCTGCGCGCGAATACCCACCTGCTCCTGACCGGTGTGATGCTCTTCCAGTTCACCGGCATGCTTTTGCTCGCCATAAAATCCGACTCCTTGGACCTGCAGGCGCTCGTCTTCGCCGCCCTGATGCCCGCCGTCACGTTCTTTGTAGTCAAGCTGTTTTCAAAACTCTGGCCAATCGACCGGGCGCTGCTCATCCTGACGCTCCTGCTGTGTTCCATCAGCCTCGTAAGCCTCAAGGACATCGCCCGCTCGTCGGAAACGCCGCTGGCCCAGGCCTATTACATGCTCGCAGGCATTGTCGCGATGGGCATTGGCATAGGAATGATACGGCACATGCGCGGCTGGGACAGGTGGACGCTGCCGCTGGCCATCGTCACCTTCCTGGCGGTGGCCGCGCCGCTCGTGATCGGGGACTGGCAGAACGGCGCGAAAAACTGGATTCGCTTCGGGTCAGGCGGCCTTTCGGTGCAGCCGTCGGAGTTTGGAAAGCTCTCGCTGATCTTCATCCTCGCCGCGCAGCTCTCGAACCGCCCGCGCTTTCGAAAGTGCCTGCCGTCGATCGCCTACGCGGCGGCGCTTTGCGGCCTGCTCCTGGTCGAGCGGGATCTGGGCGCGCTGCTTCTCTACTTCCTGACGACGGTCATGATGTTCTACGCCGCGACCTCGAACCTCCCCATCACGCTGGGCGGGCTGGGCTTGGGCGTTGGCGGCGCGGTGGCGGCCTACAACCTGTTCCCCTATGTCGCCAAGCGGTTTGAGATGTTCCAGAACCCCTGGAGCGACCCCCTGGACTCCGGCTGGCAGATCATCCAGGCGCTGATCGCCATCGGCTCCGGGGGCATGTTCGGCATGGGACTCGGGCTGGGCTACCCCCGGAACATCCCGCTGTACCATTCCGACTTCATCTTTGCGGCGATCAGCGAGGAATTCGGGCTGATCTTCGCGCTGGCGATGCTGGGCATTTACGTGCTGATCCTGATGCGCGGCGCGTCGGTGGCGATGAACGCGCGCACCAGCTTCCACGCGCTGGTCGCCTTCGGCGTGGTGGCGCTGATCGCGGCGCAGACCTTCGTGATCGTGGGCGGCAACATCAAACTGATTCCGCTGACCGGCGTCACGCTGCCTTTCGTCAGCGCGGGCGGCAGCTCGATGGTCAGCATGATGGGCGCGATGGGGATGCTGCTGGGCGTATCCTCTCTCAACGCCAACGATGAGGCCGACGACCTTCGCCGGCTCGAGTGGCGGGAGGGCACGCCATGAAGCAGATGCGAAGGGCCATTCAGGCCGTCTCGGCCATCCTCGTGGTGGCGTTTCTGGGCCTTGGCGGCTGGCTGGGCTACACGGTCTATTCCCAGGGCTCCCGCTGGACGACCAGCCAGCTGAACAGCCGGCTGAACGTGGCCAAGAAGACCAACGCGATGGGCGACGTCACCGACCGCAACGGACTTCTGCTCGCCACCACCGGCGAAGACCGGACGCGCAAGTACAGCGCGAACAAGACCATCCGCCGCGCGGTGTCGCAGACCGTGGGCGACGCGATGGGCATGTCCGGCACCGGGGTCGAAACCTTTCATGCCGGGACGCTCCTGGGCATCTCCGGATCGATCATCGACCGCACCTGGCAGGTGCTGAGCGGCAACCAGGCCCGGGGCGACGACATCCGCCTCACCATCGACGCGGAGCTATGCGCCTACATCGCGCAGCAGTTCCCGTCAAAGAAGCAGGGCGCGGTGGTGGTGATGAACTACGTGACCGGCGAGATCCTTGCGATGGTTTCGAAGCCCGATTACGACCCCGCGGCGCTGTCCACCCGCCAGTCCGGCGCGGACGAGTCCGGCTCCGGCTACCTGAACCGCGTGTTGCAGGGGCAGTACCCGCCGGGGTCCACCTTCAAGATCGTCACCCTGGCCTCCACGTTGGAGAACCTGCCCGGCGCGGTCAACCGCACCTACGTGTGCGAGGGGCTGAAGGAGTTCGGACGGGGCAAGGTGACCTGCTACGGCGGCGCGGTGCACGGAAAGATGTCGCTGCTCGAAGCCTTTGAGAAGAGCTGCAACATCACCTTCGCTTCGCTGGCCGCGGAGCTTGGCGCCGACAGGCTGATCGCCACCGCCCGCAAGATGGGCTTTGACGACAACTTCAGCTTCCGGGACCTGGTGCTCTACGAATCCTCGATCCCAGAGTCGATCACGGACGCGGGCGAGCTTGCGTGGACGGGTGTCGGGCAGGGAAAGCTCCTCGTAACGCCGCTGCACATGGCGATGATCACCTCCGCCGTCGCAAACGGCGGCGCAATGCCCACGCCCCAGCTCGTGAAGCAGGTGACGGGCGTCGGCGGCCTTCCCCGCCTTCGAACCGCCTCCGGCACCTACGCCCGCGTGATGACGGAAGACGTGGCCGGGACCGTGGGTAAGTACATGGCGCAGGTGGTAAAAGTCGGCACCGCGAAAAAAGCGGCCATCAAGGGGTACACCGTCTGCGGCAAGACCGGCTCCGCCGAGACGAGCGACGACAAGTCCGTCCCCACCGACGCCTGGTTCGTCGGCTACGTGGACGACCCCGGCCACCCCTACGCCATCGCGGTGGTGGTCGAAAAGGGCGGCGCGGGCGGCGATGTCGCCGCACCGCTGGCGGCGAAGGCCCTGAAAAAGGCAATTTCACGCAGTATCTCCGGCTAGCGCTTTGAAAATAAGCATATTCCACTTGTGTATGCGCAAGTTTTGTCGTAAAATAGGAGCACGCTATCCGGCGAAGTAGAAGGAGGCGCTTGTATGTCCATCATGCAGGCTTTTTGGCTGGGGCTCGTTCAGGGCCTGACGGAATTCTTGCCCATCAGTTCCTCGGGTCATCTGACCCTGGTGCAAAAACTCTTCGGTTTTTCCGCTGAAAATTTCCTGACGCTGGACATTTTGCTCCACGTAGGCACGCTGGTGGCGGTCGTCGCGGTGTACTGGAAGCGGCTGTGGAAGATGATCGTCGACCTATTCAAAGACCCGATGAAGAGCGAAATCTGGATGCTCATCATCGCGACCGTGCCGACGGTAATCGGCGCGCTCATCTTTGATTTTGACGATGCGTTTTCGAACGAGTTCATCGGCTTCGCGTTTCTGATGACCACGCTGATCATCTGGCTCGCCGACCTCATCAGCGGCGTTTCGTTTGAAACCAAGAGCGTCAAGTGGTACAACGCGGTGGTCATGGGCCTCATGCAGTTGCTGGCGATCCTGCCGGGTATCTCCCGTTCCGGATCGACCATCTCCGGCGGCATTGCCAGCGGTCTTTCGAGAAAGCGGGCGGCGGACTTCGCGTTTCTCATGTCTGTACCGGCGATTCTCGGCGCCATCGTTCTGGAGTTCATGAAAAACGGCAGCAGGGCCTTCGACGGTACGCTGATCACGGAGATGGGCGGCGCGCTGCCGCTTGTGACCGGGATCATCACCAGCGCGGCCTTTGGCTTCCTGGCGATCAAGTTCATGCTGTCCATCGTGCGCCGCGTGCGGCTGACCTGGTTCGGCGTGTACACCGGCATCCTGGGCATCCTGATCCTTCTGGACCAGTTCATCTTCCATAAGTTCTTCTAAAGGCAAAAAACCGCTTCGCGGCTTCAGACCATCAACAAAGTCCCCGCGGGTATCAAACGTGCCCGGCGGCATGTACGCCGGGCACGGGATAGCGCCACCAGTACGTATACTGGTGGCGCTATCCACACCTTTGGTCAGTACGCCGCCCGAAAATTCCAGAAGAATTTCAGGCGCACGCAGTGTCTTCACTTCGCATCAAAAAACCGGCAGGTTTTTGATGCTTTGAAACCGCTTCGCGGCTTTCTTTTGCGCGTCAAACGGCGCAGGCCCTGTGAATCCAGGGATTCACGGCGGGCCCTTGCAAGAAGCGGAATAGCAGCCTTCGGCCGCACATGTCTCCCTCCGGTTGCCTCTGTTCCATCGGGGGCTTCGGCCCCCGAACCCCCAGGGATAAGAACCTCGAAAGCGGTCTGCCGATGCAAAACACAGAAAAAGCCCTTCCGGCTGAGGAAGAGCTTTTTTATTGGGTCATACCTCCACCATCTATCCACAATAAACTAAAACCAAATACCGTATATTGCAAAAGCCCCTGTGCGGGGCAATTGCAATCCCATTAATTATGCCAATACTTGACTTCCTCGGTATTCTCCACGGCCTCGTCAATGAGCGTGTCGCAATCGAGCAGCGCCTCGGCCTTTTCGATGTCCTCCAGACGGGGCTTCGTGGCCGGGTGGCGTGGCGTGAACACCGTGCAGCAGTCCTCGTATGGCAGGATCGATGTTTCGTAGGTGCCGATCCGGGTCGCCATCTGGGTGATTTCCAGCTTGTCGAGGCCGATCAGCGGCCTGAATACCGGCATCTCCACCACCCGGTCGGTGACGGCGATCGCCTCCAGCGTCTGGCTGGCCACCTGGCCCAGGTTCTCCCCGGTGACGAGGGCGAGACAGCCGCGGCGCCTCGCAAGCTTTTCCGCGATGCGCATCATGAACCGCCGCATGATGAGGGTGCCGAACTCATCCGGGCACTTTTCGTGGATCTCCATCTGGATTTTTGTAAAGGGCACCACGTCCACCGGCATGCCGCCGCCGTACGCGCCCAGAATGGCCGCGAGATCGATCACCTTCTGCTTGGCGCGCTCGCTGGTGTAGGGAAAGCTGAAGAAGTGGATGCCCCGGATCGTCACACCCCGGCGCATGATCTGGTAGCCCGCCACGGGGCTGTCGATGCCGCCCGAGAGGAGCAGCGCCGCCCGGCCGCCGGTGCCCAGCGGCATGCCGCCCACGGCGATTTTTTCGCCGGAGTAGACGTAGGCCATGTCGCGGATCTCCACCGAGATTCTGTGCTCGGGCTTGTGCACGTCCACCCTGAGGGCGGGATTGGCATCCAGAACCTTCCCACCCAGTTCACGGCCCATCACCATCGAATCGGGCTGAAAGCGCTTGTCGCTGCGCCGGGCGTCGATTTTGAAGGTGCCGGAGAGCGGCTTTGCGATTTCCACCACCGCCTGGGCGATGGCTTCGTAATCCTTCTCCAACTCCATCGCCACGCTGACCGAGTACACGCCGAACACGCGGCAGACCTTATCCATCGCCAGCGCCATGTCGCTCACGTCCGACACGTAGATGCGCGCGTCGCTCATCCACACGCGCCCGCCCAGCGGCTTCACCGCAAACTTGATGTTGTCCACCAGCTTGCGCAGAAAATAAGGGCGGTTGAGGCCCTTCAAATGAACTTCCCCAAAGCGCACGAGCAAGACTTCCCGCACGTTCATCGCCTCCAAAACTTTGACAGCACCGCGTACTGCGCGCCGGCGCGCTCCGCGGCATAGTCGATTTCTTCCTCCGTGGTGTGAGGGGACAGGCTGAAGCGGATCGCGCACTCCGCGCGCTCCGCCGGGATGCCCATCGCAATCAGCACCGGGCTGACCTTGCGCTTCTTTGAGGAGCAGGCCGAGCCGGTGGATACGTAAACCCCGTCGCCCTCCAGCGCGTGCAGCATGACCTCGCCGCGCACCCCCGGAAAGCCCACGTTCAAAATGTGGGGCGCGCCCGCCTCCGGCGCGGGGCCGAAGACCTCCGCCCGGGGCACCGCCTGCCGGATCGCGTTCCAGAGCCGGAGCTTCTTCACCCGGAGCGGCGCGTCAATATCCCCCATCCCGCCCAGCTCACGAATGGCCTGCATGAGCCCCGCGATGCCCGGTGTGTTCTCGGTACCAGACCGCAGGCTCTTTTCCTGCCCCCCGCCCACCTGACGGGGCTTGACCCTCGCCTTCGAGGCCAGCACCAGCGCGCCCACGCCCTTGGGGCCGTGCAGCTTGTGGGCCGACAGCGTGTAGAAGTCCACGCCCCGGACGTCGAAGGGCATGCGCAGAAAGCCCTGCACGCCGTCCACGTGGATCATCGCCCCCGGAGACAGGGCGCGCACCGTTTCGGTCAGCTTCCTCGCATCCAGCACCGCGCCAGTTTCGTTGTTGACCTGCATCGCGCTGACGAGCGCCGCCCCGCCTGAGAGCGCCGACTCCAGCGCCATCCAGTCCAGCTGGCCTTCCCGATCGACCGGGAGAACGACGACCTCGTGCCCCTGGGCGCGCAGTTCGTCGTAGGCCGCGAGCACCGACGGATGCTCCGTCGAGGAGACGAGCACGCGGGCCGGGCCTCTTCCGGCGGCTATCGCGCCCAGAATCGCCAAATTGTTGGCTTCGGTGCCGCCGGAGGTGAAAACGACGTCCTCCGGCCGCGCGGTAAGCGCCCGGGCGATCTCCTCGCGGCAGGCGCGCATCGCGCGTTCCGCATCCATCGCCGGAGCGTAGAGCGAGGACGGATTGAAATATCCGTCCCGCATCGATTCCATCATGGCCGCCGTCACGCCGTCTGAAGGACGGGTGGTGGCGCTGTTGTCCAGGTACGCCCTCATGCCTGCCAGATGCCGTAATTCATGTAGTTCGGCCGCTTGACCAAACCCACCATTTCATCCGACAGTTCCACGATCATCAGGTGCTTGACGCCGGCCTTGACGAAGTAGAAGTAGTACAGCTTCGCGGCACGGTTCAAAAACCAATTGTGCTTTTTGACGCCCTGCATGGTCACATACCGCTGAAACGAGGGATGGTTCACCGGGCCGGCGGCTTCGACCGTCTTCATCGGAAGGCTGGTCAGGTAGCGGCGGCGGGTGTTGTTGAGCACCTTGCTCACGTCGAGATCGCCGTTTGTGAAGGCGTATTCGTACTCGCTCTTGAGCTCGTCCTTATAGCGGTAGATCAGAAAGGCCAGGCCACCGTTCACCACCAGCAGAATGATGGGGCCGAAGCTGAAGCCGGAAGACAGCATTGCCATGACGCCCGAAAGCCCGATCATCGCCGTCAGCGCGAACACCACCAGCGCCACCCAGGCGAGCATGTAGAGAAATCCGTAGAGCCCGGCGTTGTGGCGGACGGCCACCTCTTCGCGGAAATTGTCCAAAAATCCATCCCTCCCGAACAGTTCATGCTTCTATTATACCATTATACCATGCCGGAGCGGCTTGTCGATCAAATTTTGTGACAAAACTTTGCATTCCACGTGAAATGCGCCCGCGGGAAAGGATTTTGACAACGTCCGTCAAAACAGATATAATGATCAAACGTATAAATGATTTGAACCAGAACGCATGGCTAACCGCAATCGGTTGGAGGTAACCAATTGAAATGCCCGAACTGCGGCGCGAGCGTCGCTGCGGGGCGCACGCACTGCGCCCGCTGCAACCAGGTGATTGACGCTTTCGCCTCCTCTTCCGCCCGAAAGGGCCCCACCCGCGCCATGCGCGTCGCCACAGGCTTCATGTGGACGTTTTTTGCGCTGGTCTCGGTGGTCTTTTTATGCCTCGCGACCTACCGGCTGTACTTCTGGTTTGACGCCTGGCGCCTCGGCCGCATGTACGAGGTGGGCGGCAGGATGGCGCCGGATGTCGAGGAAATCACGCTGGAGGACGGCCGCATCGGCCATGCGATCACCTTCTACGGCGACGACGGGCACTCCGTATTCATCAAAGAATTGGACCAGTCGTTTCTGCTGACGGGGGGCCTTGCCCGCATCGAGGTAGCCGACAGCAGTTGGTTCACCGAAAAGCCGGAGGACGCCGAAGCCGCCGTGATTACGATGACCCCGGTGCTTGAGAGTGAAAACGGCGACGCCGCGGAACTCCCGCCCCTCGAACTCACCGTCAAGGTGCCCGAATCGCCGCTGACCTTGCTCAGCCCAACCAGCGACTTCCAGGAGGTAGTAAATTCAATCTACTCCTTGCAATTGCAGGTTGTGCCGGGGTCAAGAATTCTGGTTAACGGCGAGGACGTGACCGACGTCGTGGACTACGCCGGGCTTCTGTCCGCCAACATAAGCGTCGGCTACGGCGACAACAGCATCTCCATCCTCGTGGAGACGGCGAACCACCGGCAGACCCGCAGGGACATCGTGCTCTACCGAGAGCCGCAGGACATTCCGCTGGAGCCCAGCCTGAACATCGCGAAGACTTCCTCGAAGGACACCATGTCCATCTCCGGCACGATCGATCCCTCCGCGACGCTGGTGGTGGATACCGAGTATGTGCAGGATTCCATCAAGATCAGCCAGGACGGCAGCTTCTCCTTCAAGGCGAAGTTCACCACCATCGGCGACAACACCGTCACCTTCCGCGCCCAGAAGCCCGGCCTCACGGACTCGGTGGTTTCGGTACATGTCAACTATGTGCCGTCGCTCAACGACTATTCCCGCAAGGCCTGGAAGATGGACTACAAGAACCTGCTGCTCACCTACCGCCAGTGGTTTGGCAAGGTGTTCCTGTGCCGCGGGCCGATCGTGGAAATCATTCAGGACGAAACGCCGCTTCTGGTCATGGATGTCGGCACCGAGGCGGAGCCCCAGTACGTGATTCTGGACAACGCCTCCTCGTTGGCCGCGCCTTCCGTCGGCGTCACCTACAAAGCCTACGCGGATGTGGCTGGCAACGGCAATTACTTCTATAGCGACGTCTACTGCCCGAGGCTGACCGCCCGGTACATTATGCCTACTGAAGGCTGACCGTTTAAGCCGCGTTAGTCCATAAAGGCCGCCCCTCGCGGGAGCGGCCTTTTCCATGTGCCGCGTCACGCGACCGCGCGTGCCTCCAGCGTCGCGATCGGTCCTCAGCAGTCCTCTGCCACTTCTGCGCGTCACGAAAATAACTTGACGAATGGAAAAAAGGCGGTTATCATGGATTTGTCCGGCTTGCCGGAATCATCATAACGCATGAGGAGGTGGCCCCGAATGGACGACGGAGAACGATGCACGTCCACTGAAGGAGTGCCTCGATCATGCTTTAGACCCGTTAGCATCTGATCAGGCGCCCTTCCTCTGGTCTACGCATCGCCCGAAGTTCAGGCACTCTTTTGGCCCCAAGCGCAAAGGTGTCTGTTTTTTCGTGCCCCGGCGCGGCGCATCCCCGCCCGCCGGCATATAGAAGAGGAGGGAAGCACTTGGATTTTGACAAAATCAAGCTCCGTCTCGATGAGCTTCTGGCCGCGGGCCGCCACGGCGAGCTGCGCGGCGCGCTGCGCATGCTCAACGAAGTCGATATCGCCGAATACATGCAGACGCTGGACCGCGAGCGGTTTCTGGTGGTATTCCGCATTCTGCCCAAGGACATCGCGTCGGACGTGTTCGCCTACATGGACAGCGAGCAGCGCGAGTCGCTGATCGAAATGATCGGCGACAGCGAACTCAGCGCGCTGGTGGACGAAATGTTCATCGACGACGCGGTGGATTTCCTGGAGGAACTGCCCGCCAACATCGTCAAGCGCATCCTGCAGTACACCGACCGCGCCCGGCGCGACACCATCAACCAGTTCCTGCACTACCCGGAGGACTCCGCGGGCTCGATCATGACCATCGAGTACTGCGAATTCCACATGGGCGTCACGGTGCAAAAGGCGATGGAGGAGATCAAGCGCACCGGCATCGACAAGGAAACCATCTACACCATCTACGTCATCGACAAGGCCAGGCATCTGGTGGGTACGGTGGCGCTGCGCAAGCTCATCATCGCCGACGACGAGACGCCCATCGAAAAACTGATGGAGACGAACGTCATCAGCGTGCACACGCTGGATAACCGCGACGCAGCCGCGGAAGCCGTGCGCAAATACGACCTGATGACCATCCCGGTGGTCGACAAGGAAGACCGGCTGGTGGGCATCATCACCGTCGACGACGTGGTGGACGTCATCGAGGAAAAAAACACCGAGGACTTTGAAAAAATGGCCGCCCTTCTGCCGTCGGACGTGGAGTACCTGCGCACCGGCGTGTTCGATCTGGCCAAAAACCGCATCCTCTGGCTTCTAATCCTTCTGTTCTCCAGCACAATCTCCAGCTTCATCATTACCCATTACGGCGAGACGCTGCCGGTCTCCGAGGCCTTCTGGCTGGCGCTGACGGCGTCCTTCCCGGTGCTCATGAACACCAGCGGCAACTGCGGCGCCCAATCCTCCACGCTGATCATCCGCGGCCTCGCGCTGGGCGAAATCGAATTTCCTGACATTCTGCGCGCGCTGTGGAAGGAGATTCGCGTGGCGGTGCTGGTGGGCGGCGCGCTGGCGCTGGCCAACTACCTGCGCATGGTGCTGATCAACCGCACCGACCATAATGTGTCGCTCCTGATCTCGCTGAGCATGGTGGTGACGGTCATGCTGTCCTCGACGCTGGGCTGCCTTCTGCCGATGCTGGCCAAAAAATTGAAAATTGACCCGGCGCTGGTGGCGAGCCCGGTGCTCACCACGCTGGTGGACTCCGTGTCGCTCCTCGTCCTCTTCTCGCTGGTTGCGGTTCAGCTGGCTATGCTCACATGAAACAGGTGCTCGGCTGCCTGCGAAGGGCGGATCAGGATTTTCTCATGATCGAGCCGGGCGACCGGGTGGCGGTGGGCGTTTCCGGCGGGAAGGACAGCCTGCTTCTGCTCTATGCGCTGTCGCTGTACAGAAAATTCTCGAAAGCGCCCTTTGAGCTCGCCGCGTTCACGCTTACGATGGGCCTCGAACCCTTCGATACCGCCGGCGTGGCCGCGCTGTGCGAGGCGCTGGGCGTAAACTACACGGTCAAGAAGACCGAAATCGGCAAGATCGTCTTTGAGGAGCGCCGCGAGAAAAACCCCTGCGCGCTGTGCGCCAAGATGCGGCGCGGCGCGCTGAACGACCTGTGCGCCGAGAGCGGCTTTAACAAGCTGGCGCTGGGCCACCACCGGGACGACGCCATCGAGACGCTGTTCCTGTCG
>JAEYPB010000061.1 GCA_023411175.1 Bacillota bacterium
CGTGCGGATACTGCCGCATCCGCTCCTCGGGGGAGGGTACGCCCACCATGCGCAGCATTTCGACGGCCTGGCGGAAGGCTTCGCCCGCGCTCATGGCGCTGTGGCGGCGCAGCACCTCCACGATGTGGTCGCCCACGCGCCGGAGCGGGTTGAGCGAGGTCATCGGGTCCTGGAAGATCATCGAGATGTCGTTGCCGCGCACGGCGTACATTTCCTTTTCGGTCAGTTTCAGAAGATCGCGGCCATTGAAGGCAATCGCGTCGGCGGAAACCGTCGCGCTTTCGGGCAGCATTTTGATGATCGACTTCATCGTAACGCTTTTGCCGCTGCCGCTCTCGCCGACGATGCCGACGATCTCGCCCGGCGCAAGCGCCAGATCGACGCCGCGCACTGCCTCGACGGTCTGTCCCTGAATGCGGAAGGACGTGCGAAGGCCGCGCACGTCGAGCAGCTTTTCGGTGTTCTGCATGCGCTCCTCCTATCGCTCGGTAGCTTTGGGCTCGGCGAACACGCGGATCAGGTCGCCCAGCTTGTTAAAGGAAAATACGGTGATGAGGATCATGAGACCGGGCAGGATCGCCATGTAGGGCGCCTTGCCCAGTACCTCCTGCGCGCGGCTGAGCATCGAACCCCAGGACGACATTGGCTGCTGCACGCCCAGGCCCAGAAAGCTCAGGGACGATTCGATCATGATGGCGCTGGAGATGCCGGTGGTCGCCGCGACGATGATCGTCGGCAGCACCGACGGGATCACGTGCCGGAGGATGATGAAAGGGTGCGACTGGTTGATCGCGTCCGCGTACAGGACGTATTCCCGCTCCTTGACCGACAGAGTCTCCGCGCGCACCAGCCGCGCAATGTCCATCCAGCGGAAGAGTCCAATCACCAGAATGATCGTCTGGATCCACGGCCGCATGAAAATCGAGATCACCGTGACCAGGATCATCCACGGAATCGACAAGAGCACGTCGACGACGCGCATCAGGATGTTGTCCACGAGGCCGCCGAAATAGCCGCTGATGGTTCCGACCGTCACGCCGATCACCGTCGAAATCAGCATCGCTACCACGCCGACCAGCAGCGAGATGCGCCCGCCGTAGAGCACGCGGGTCAGGTAGTCGCGGCCCAGGTCGTCGGTGCCGAACCAATGCTCAGCGCTGGGGCCGTTGAGCCGCGCCGTCATGTCCAGCGCGTCCGGGTCGTAGGGGGACAGGAACGCGAAGACCGAAATCAGCGTGATAATGACCAGCGCCGAAATCGCGATCAGGATGCCTTTGTTGTATTTCAGTTCGCGCCGCAGTTGGTTGACGCGCCGTTTCGACAGAGCCATGGGATCACCTCATTGCCTTGATTCTGGGGTCCACCAGGCAGTATAGGATGTCGCCCAGCAGATTTCCCAAGATCACCATCGCGCTGGAGAGCAGCAATACCGTCATGATGACCGGGTAGTCGAAGCCCTTGATGGCCGTCAGGAAGTAGGTGCCCACGCCCGGCCACGAGAAGATCGATTCCGTGATGAACGCGCCGGTCACCAGCGTCGGCAGCGCGATCGCCACCAGCGTGATTACCGGGAACAGCACGTTTTTCATCACATGTTTGAACAGGATATGGACGCGGCTTGCGCCGAACGCCTTCTGAACCATTACGTAGTCCTCCTTGTACTGGCTGATGGTGGAGGAGCGCACGTAGCGGATGGTTTCGGGGAGGAAGGAGATGGTCAGCACCGTGCAGGGCAGGACCATGTGGGCGAGGAGATCCCGGAAATTCTTTTCCTGCCCCATCGTGTGCATGCCCAGGACGGGCAACAGATTAAGCTTGTAGGCGAACAGGTACAAGAGGATCATCGCGATCCAGAACGTGGGCGTCGCGAGACCGATCGAGCACAGGCCGTCGATGAACCGGTCGACCGGGCCGCCCCGGTTGGAGCCGGCGACGAGCCCCAGCACGATCGCGAGGATCACCGCCAGCACGTAGCTGGGCAGCACCAGGATCACCGTGTTGGGCAGCCGCGCCGCGATGTCCGACGCCACCGACTGGTGGTTGACCAGCGAATAGCCGAAATTGCCCTGCAGCGTGCTCAGAAGCCAGCGCCAGTACTGCACGTAAGCGGGCTGATCGAGCCCGTAGCGCGCCTTGAGCGCCGATACGACTTCCTGGGGCATGTCGGGCGTCACAAAGGTATCGATCGCGTCGAAGGGCGCCATCTGGATCAGCGCAAAGCAGATGACCGAGATGACCAGGAGCAGGGGAATCGCCTGCGCGACGCGCTTAACGATGTATTTGAGCATGGGACTCTCCTTGTGGCATTCGTAGAATCACTGCAAAGACCCCGGGAGAGCGATCAGAGAGGGCCGAAGCCCTCTCTGATGCAAATCAAATCCGGCGGTATATACGGCGGAATTGGCTCTTTCCGAGCGCGCGGAGGAAAAAGCGCACACGATCCGATTGCGCCCGGAAAACCCGTCTCCGAGGCAACTGAAAGCCGCGAAGCGGACATCAGGCGCCTATTTGAAGAACAGCTTGGACATGTCTTCGAAGGTGTAGATCGGGACGAGGCGCGCGTCCTCGACGCCGCCGACATCGCTCGTGACGGCCAGCAGGCGGCTGTTGGTGACGATCGGGTAGAAGATGGCGTCGTCGGCCAGCTTCTGCTGCGCCTTTTTATAGATCTCGGCGCGCTTCGCATCGTCGGCCTCGACGGAGCCCTGACGGAACAGCTCGTCCAGATCCGTATCGGACATGTGCGAGTAGTTCGAGGACGAGCCGGTCACGAACAGCGTCGCGTAGTTGTTCGGGTCGACGCCCATGATGTAGCCGCCCAGGAACATCTCGAACTCGTCGGTTCCCTTTTCAAGCTTGTCGTAGAGCGCGGTGGAATCCATCGCGACCAGCTCGCAGGAAACGCCGATGGCCTTCAGGTTCTGCTGGATGACCATCGCCTGGGTCTCCTGCTGCACGTTGTTGGAGGTGTACGCCAGGCGCAGCGCGGGAATGTCGGTCACCTTCGACAGGTACTCCTTGGCGGTTTCGACGTTCTGGGCGTAGCTCTCCACGTCGTCGCTATAGAAGGCGGCCTTGTAAGGCAGGAACGACACCGCGTCCACGTAGTAGTCCTTCGAAAGGTACGCGCCCACGTTCATCTGCTCGCGGCTGAGCGCGAAGAAGCAGGCCTTGCGCAGGTTGATGTCGGCGACGCGGGGCGAGGCCATGTGGAAAGACAGATAGCCGACGCGATCCTCGGGGTAGGCGTTGATCGTGACATCGGTGCCCTCATAATCCCCGGCGGCGGAGTTGGGGATGACCAGCATGTTGATTTCGCCCTTCTTGAGCGCCAACTGCGCGGAGGACATGTCGGAGATGATCTGGAAGATGACGGTTCCGACCTTCGGCGCGCCGCCGAAGTAGTCCGGGTTGGCCTTGAACTTGACGTACTGGCCCGCCTGGTACTCTTCGAGGGTGTAGGGGCCGGTGCCGACGGGCGTCTGGTTCTTGGGGTTGTTGTCCAGCGTCGCGTCGCCGTCGTAGATGTGCTTGGGCATGATGTAATGCTCGGCGCTCAGCGCCTCCAGGAAGTTGGCCACCATGACCGGCAGCTTGAACTGGACGGTGTAATCGTCCACCTTGGTGATCTCGACCGGCGTGCCGTCGTACACGAACGCGTCGTGGCCATTGGCATAGTCGAACTCAATGATCTTCGCGTAGGTAAACAGCACGTCGTCGGCGGTGAAGGGCTCGCCGTCCGACCACTTGACGCCCTGGCGCAGCTTGACCGTATAGGTCATCTTGTCCTCGGAGGCCTCGACGCTCTCGGCCAGGTTGTAGGTGATGTCGTCCGGCCCGTAGTAGTTGTACAGGGTGGAGTAGAGCATGCGCTCCGTCATCAGGTCATAGCGGCCCGAGGTGGTGATGGTGTTGATGTCGTTGCCCGGATCACCTTCGATGCCGTAGATCAGCGTGTCGTTCGCCTTGTCGGCCAGCGCGGGGCTGATGGCGCCCAGCGAAAGAACCAACGCGATTGCGAGAGCGAGGGACAGGGTTCTTTTCATCGCGATTCTCCTCCCTGAAGTAACGATATTTTTGGAGTAACAGATACATTATAACGGCCGATCCGAACAATTGCAATCCCCGGGCGGTCGATCCTTCAGTTTTGGCGGGCGGGATCCGATACGCCCCGCCGCGGAACACACGGCCGGGAGGCCGCGCCAGCCCGTCGCAATGCATAGTTTTCCCACGGAAATATTGGGCATATAAGTCGAAGAATCCCCGCCGCCCGGCGGGGATTCTTGGCAAAACGCTTTAAGTTAAACTTCGGATAAGCGCCCCTTAAACGATGTGTATCATACCACAAAACCGGCGAAAAGTCAAGGCTTGAACCGTTTGCGGCCACGGCTATAATGGACGGACAAGGCTGTGAGGGGGGATTATCATGAAGGGATTCGAGCTTTCGCCCGTCGATCTGATGCGGGCGCAGACGGCTCACGAGCTGACCGCGGCCAACGCGCTGACCGAGCGCTACGGCCTGACACTGAGCGCCGCGCAGATCGGGCGCATCGTCGAAAAGCGTTTTTCGGCACTACGCGACGCGGGCCGGGTGGAGTTCGGACGCGGCGTCGTCCGGGATCTGATCGAGGCATTCTGCGATTCACCCTACGTGAACCGGGAGGACTACGAGGAAATCGTGTCGGAGCTGATCGATTCCTTCTACTATTTCCGCAACGAGTCCGACGGCATGATCCCCGACGAGGACCTGATCGCGTGCATGCGGACGCACTTCGATTCGGTTTGTCAGGGCTCGCTGGATTACCTGAACGGTACAACGCTGCCCGAACTGATCAGAAACTCCCGCTACGGCGAGCGCGTGGACCGGGACCGCTTGCGGCCGTTCTGACGCGAGTTTGTGTGCACCGAGAAAGGAGGCGCTCAATGTCGAACGAACTCACGCCGTGGATCGAACGCGCGGAGGCTTCCGGTCTGATGCGGCCGGAGGACGCCGCCCGCGTCCGCTTCGAACTGTGGGAACTGCTGGCGCTGAAGGCGGACGTGTTGTCGCTGGGCGATTCGTCGATCCGCGAGGAGCAGGCGGAGGAGCTGTTCCGTTCGATCTGCTACACGGTCTCACTGGCGCTGGACGCCGCGAACCCCGGCGAGGCCGGGTCGTTGCTCGTGAAAAAGCCGCTTCGGACGCTGTATCGGGAGGGCGCGCGGCGGATCGAGGAACGCGTCAAACGCGCGCGGGTAAGTTACGACCGCGCGCTCGCCTCCGCGCTGCCCTTTGAAAACCTGGCCTACCGGGATACGCTGAGGAACATCGGCGGCTTCTTCGCCGCCTACCAGCCGGGACTCTTCGCCCACGACATCCCCTGCATGATCGACTACCCGCTGTTCCGCCCGGCGGACGGCCTGGGCGTCGACTTCATCGAGGCGTATCTCGCGGAGTGGCTGACCGAAAACGGATTCCTCCGAGCCTTCGACTTCGGACGGATCACCCGGCTTCTGGACGCGCACCTCGCCGACGCGCGGGAGCAGGTGGTCAACCTGTTCGATCCTGTCGCCGTTAACGCGCTGGGGCTTCGGCTGCTAGGCGCGGACCTGGAGACACTCGACGTGCCGCCGGACGGCGCCGCGCGGATCTTCGATGTGTTGCAGGATCTGCCGGAGGGCGAGCGGACGGCCCGGCTCACCGGGGCGGCGGACGGCCTTTCCGGGTTCTGGGGCGCGGACGCGGCGCTTCGGGCACTGCTGCGGCAGGCCGCCGTCGAGCTGGCCGCGCGGATCAGCGCGCTTCCGCCGGAGGCCGCGGACGGCGTATTCACGAGTTTTACCGGAAGCTTCGCACCGGCGGAATCGACTACGGGGACGGACCCTTGATGCCCGACGGCGCGCTCGCGCGCTGATCCGCCCGGATCGACAAGCGCCAGGCGCACGCAGATCCTCCTCCTATGCATTTCCCCGGGGATAACGCCCTGATGCCTTATGCGCCTTTATAGGTCTTGGGCGTTGTTCCGGTCACGCATTTAAAAGCTCGAAGAAAATGCGCCGTATCGCTGTATCCCACTTTGGCGGCGATGTCGTCAACCAGCAATCCGTCCTTTTGAATCAACCCGATGGCCGCCTCGATGCGCACGCGGCGCAGGTACTCCCGAAAGGTCAGCCCCAGTTTTTGACGGAAGAGCGTGCTGAAATAATTGGGGTGAAGGTGTACGACTTCCGCCACATCACCCAGTTGCAGCGAGTCGGCGTAGTGAGCCTGTATGTAGGACTTAGCGGCTGCAAAGAGGGTGTCGGCGTTGCTCTCGCACCGGGAGCGGAACCGCTCCAGCAGGTACGTCAGCGCCTCCAGCACGCCTTTTCTCAGTTCGGACAGGCAAGGCGCGTCCTCAAAGCGCTCCATCAGATCATACCGTGTAAAGCGGGTCTTCCCGATGAACTCAATATAATCCGAGCACTTGGACATCAGTTGGTACATGAGGCTGGAGGTGTCCTTTTTAATGGCATCGGCCGGCGTCTTCTGCGCCTGATAGACGGCAAACAGGCGGTTGACCGCTTCCTCCAGCCGGGCGGACGGTTCCGCGCCCGCCATGATCTCGGCGATCCGTTCCAGCGCAACCTGCGCCCCCTGCGCCTCCGGCGGCTGAGCAGTGCGCAGGTCGTAAAAGGACAGCCGATGCTGCGCGTTCAGCGCCTTGGCGTCGCGCAGTGCGACTGGGCCGAGGCGCGCCGTGACGTTGTGCCCGGTGCGGGCGATCTGGTCGGCCAGCGCATTCCCGTATCCCTCCAGCGGACCGTTCCCCGCCGCAATGACCACCCACGTGCTCTCCAGTTCGCCCTGGATCAGCGCAAAATTCGGATCCTCTCCAAACCGCGCGCAGAGCGCGAAGTAAAGTCCGAAGGGCTGCTCCTGTTGCGTGGGATTCTCACGGACCAGCAGCACCTCGCAGAGGCTTCCCAGATGAAGGCCCCGCTGCGAAAGGTACTGATCCAGCTCGCTGCGGCTGTCGCTGGCACCCAGCAGGATGTGCTCCACCATCCGCTGTTCGGCAAGCAGAGAATCCCGCTCCCGGCTCTTCCGTGCGTAAAGGTGCGTGACGAAATACTCCATCGCCTCGTATAGTTGCCGCCGATCGATGGGTTTGATCAGGTAGTCGTACACGCCCAGCTTCATCATTTCGCGCACGTACTCGTAGTCCTGGTATCCGCTGACCGCCAGCATGTGCATGGGCTGCTGTTCCCGCACCAGTTTCTTCGCCAGCGACATACCGGACATCGCCGGCATCTTGATGTCGGTAATCAGAATATCCACAGCGCCGGAGGCGCACTTCCGGTAGGCATCTCTGCCGCTGGAGGATTCGGCGATTTCATAATGCAAATGGGGGTTTTCCGTGAAGAACTCCTCCAGCATGCGCCGGATGCCGGTTCGAATAGGCTTTTCATCCTCGACGATCAGAACATGTATGACCCTCATTCAGTCGGCCCTCCAAATGGAATTATCACCGTGACCTCGGTGCCCCGGCCCGGCCGGGACTTGATCGAAAGACCGTACTTCTCGCCGTAATAGAGCTGGATGCGGCGGTGCACGTTCCGAAGCCCGATGCCGATCTTTGCGCCGGTCTCCTCGCCCGCGAGGCACCGGTTGATCGCTTCCGCCTGCTCGTCGCTCAGCCCTGCGCCATCGTCCGAGACAGAGAACACGATCTCGCCCCCATCCCGGTAGCCCATCACGCAGACGGTCAGCGCCTGGCCGCCCTGCATCGAGCCGTGTTGAATGGAATTTTCCACCAGCGGCTGGAAGAGCAGCCGGATGATCTCCTGATCCTGTAGCTCCGGCGGAATGAAGACGCGCAGTTCCACCTTTGCGTCGCTGCGCAGGTTGTGCAGCGACGCATAGTCCTCCAGCTGCTTGATCTCATCGCGCAGTCTGACCGGCTCGGACCCCGAGGACACGCCATAGCGCAGAATCGCACTCAGGTACTCGATCATCCGGATGTTCTGCTGTTCGCGGCCCAGCATGCAGTTCATGCGCACCGCTTCCAGCGTGTTGTAAAAGAAATGCGGGTTGATCTGGCTGCGGAGCATCTGCAATTCCAGCTGATGCTGGGCCAGGTTTTTTTCATAAATCTCGTCGATCAGCTGCTTGAGCCGGACGGACATGTGGTTGTAAGCGTTTAGGAAGCCGGTCAGCTCGCCCGCCACCGGCGCGTTGATGGTTTGGCCGAACTGCCCCTGCTCGATCTCATGGAACGCGCGCTCAAAGACGCGCAGGGATCGCAGGATGTCGCGCACCGTCCAGGCGACGATCAGGAAGGAAAGCGCCACGTAGAGGGCGATCGCCAGAATCACGCCGCGGTTCTGCGAGAAGACCTGCCCGTAAATCGCGTCATAGGGGATCTCGGTATAGCTTACGATCTCCTCGGACCCGCTCAGCCGGTAATACAGGTAGATCATGCCGTTGGTCTGATCCACCAGGATCGACTGGTACGGCGTCGGGGCAGCGACGATCTCGCTGACCCGGCCATAGTCCAGCGCGGAATCGCCTGTCACCTGCACGCCGTCCACCATCAGGCCGTATCGCTGGTTGGCAAACTGTTTGTTCCGCTCAAAGTTCTCCGTCAAAAAGGACAGGTCCGCGTCCACCTCCATCACGCCCAGCTTTTCATACTTGGACGGCACGATGACTGCCCGGTACAGCGAAAAGAGGCCGTCGTTCATGGCCATGTAGTATCCGCCGCGCCGCTTCATCGTCTCGGTCATCCACTGGGCGTCCGGATCGGCCAGCGTGATAAAAAAGGTGTCCTTCTTCTGTTCCATATAGACCATTTGGCCGCCCTTTGCACAAAGCGCGATGCGGCGGACGCGGGAAGTGCCGCGCATATACCCCATCCACTGGGCACGGGTGGCGCGGAAGCTGACGTTGATGTCCTCATACCGCCCCATCTGTCTGACCAGCTGCTCCAGCTTCAGGCTTGCCTCCGGACTACCCAGGTTCAGCGTCGAGGAGCAGATGTTCTGCATTTCCAGGATCATGTCGCGGGCATCGGTCACATTCTGGAAATTGATACGGCTGTTGAGCTCGGTGAGCCGCTGCAATAGCCCCTTTTCCACCACCGTGCGCATATAGCCGAAGATCAGCGTCAGCACCACCAGTTGCAAAAGAATCAGCAGATACAGTTTGTGCTTCAGCTTGACCGCCTTGAGCTTTGCCAGCATCGCCACGCGCCCTCCAACAATCTTAAGAAATGGCACTTAATATGATGTTATGATATTATACAATGTATTGCTCAATGCTAGAATAGTATCAGGTCGAACGCGCAAATGCAACAAAAAGACGTGGGAGGTTATGGGATGAAGATTCGGTTTCTCAGTCTGATCCTGGCGCTGATGATGCTTGCGGGCTACGCGGGCGTAGCAAGGGCGGAGGCGGCGCCGGTGGAGCTGGAGTGCTTCCTGATCAAGGTGGAGGCGCTCGACGTGGAGGAGCAGATCGCCGCCAAGTTTAAGGAAGAGTACCCCAACGTCACCATTCGCTTTGTCGCCACCCCCGACGCGGAGACGGCGCTGTTCGCGCGCATCGCGGCCAACGACGTTCCGGACATCATGAACACCTACCCGGCCGAGGTCGTCTACCGCAAGATGATGGACGATGGGCTCTTCGTGGATCTGACCGGCAACGACATGTTCAAGACCGTGCCGGAATCCACCCAGAAGCTGAGCGCCTACAACGGAAAGCAGTACGCGCTGCCGCTGGCGATGAGCTCCTACGGCGTGTTCTACAACAAGGACATCTTCGCCAAGCACGGCCTGACGCCCTCAACCGATTACCAGGGCTTCCTCGACTTGTGCCAGAAGCTCAAGGACATCGGCGAGCAGCCCCTCGAGTTCTATGACAAAAGCGCGGGCGGCGTGGGCC
>JAEYPB010000087.1 GCA_023411175.1 Bacillota bacterium
CTCGCCAGAACGCCGGAGGAACCCCCCGGCGTCCTGGCGCGACAGTTCATTACCTGCCGGTTTGCCTAATGGATCAGCCCGCTTCGGCCTCGGTGATGGTGGCCTGGAGCGCGTTGCAGGCGTCGGCCACGGTGGCCTGGCCGCTGAGCACAGAGGTCATCATCTCGGTCTGGGCGTCATACCACAGCGACTTGCGGGCGGAGAAGGGGGACTGCACGCCGTAGGCGATCATGTCGGCGTAGCACTGAATGTTGAAGTCGAACTGCTCGGTGAAGTACTTCTCGGTGCCCTTGTAGGCGGGGATGGCGGCCTTCGCCTTGGCCTGCAGGATGTTGGCTTCCTCGGTGCCGCAGAAGGCCAGGAAGTCCTTCACGACTTCGGGATTCTTGGTGGTGGCGGCGCCGGCATAGCCCAGGCCGTTGTAGATGGAGGCGCGAACCTTGCCCTGGGGCAGGACGGCCAGGTCAAACTTGCCGTTGATCAGCTCGTTCTGGGTGTAGGAGCTCATCATCCAGCTGCCCACGGTCAGCATCGCCAGCTTGCCGGCGCAGAACTGGTCGTCGGCGCTCATGTCGGTGAAGGACTCGGGGGTGGGGGAGACGCCGTCCACGAGGAGCAGGTCGGCGTAGAACTGGACGGCTTCCTGGGTCGCGGCCTGGTCGTAGCCGGCCACGCCGTCCTTGATGACGAAGCCTTCGTTCTGATAGATGAAGTTGTGGTAGCCGGACTGGTCGGTGTTGGCCACGCCATAGCCGAAGATGCCCTTTTCCTTGTCGGTCAGCTGGATGGCGACTTCGCGGAACTTCGCCCAATCCCAGGTGTCGTCCGGGTAGGCCACGCCGGCGGCGTCGAAGATTTCCTTGTTGTAGGCCAGCGCGATCGTGTCATAATCCTTCGGGATCGCGTAGTGGACGTCGTTCATGACGTACAGGCTGGTGACGCCCTCCGGATAGGGGGTGTAGTCGTAGTTCAGGTCGTTGAGGTCGAGCAGCGTGCCCGCCTCGGCGTACTTCGTGATCTGGTTGGCGTGCATCCACATCACGTCGGGCATTTCGCCGCCCATCGCGCCGGCTTCGAGCTTGGTCCAGTACTCGGCCCAGGGGGTCACCTGAGTTTCGATGGTCACGCCCGGGTGCTTGGCGGTGTAGGCGTCGGCGATGGCGCGCATGCCGGGTTCCTGGTTGGTATCCCAGAATGCAAAGGTGAGCGTCACCGGCGCCTCGGCGGACGCGAACGGCACGGCCGCGAGGATCAGCATCAGGGTGAGAGCGAGGGACAGAAGCTTCTTCATGATAGATTTCCTCCTTATTTATTTCATGGTCACAGGACCACAGGGGAACTTGGTGGGGTTACTTCAGCCGCAAGGTTACGGCCTTGTAGCGGCCGAGGGTGACGCGCACGCAGCCGTTTTCAACGGCAAGCGGCACTTCGGGTTCCTCGGCGAGGGTTGCGAGCGCGGCCTCGGAAAAGCCGGGAAGGTCGATGTCGAGCGCCGTCTCCCGGCCCTGGTTTTCGTAGAACCGGAGGATGAACGCCTCCCCGTCCATCGAGCGCTTGAAGGCGGAGAATTGGACGTTGGGCGCGTCCCACCGGAAGGGGAGGTCAAGGCGCTCCGGGCCGAAAGGATCGCCGGGCGTCCTCATCGCGTGGGCGACGGTTGGGTAGAGGAAGGACTGTGCCAGCGGCAGGAAGGGGGCTTTGTCGCCTTCGTCTGGCCGGTAGGGCAGGTAGGCCCATTCGATCACCTGCTCGCCCAGGCACTGGGCGCCGGGGGTGTCGAAGGCCTCCGAGGCCGCGCCCGCGCGCATGCGGGTGTTTCGGCGGCCCATCTTCTGAAAGCCTCGCAGGAGGGTAATGCCCAGGTCGATTCCGCCGCCAAGCGGATCGGGGAGGGCTTCGTAATCGTAGAGCCCCTTCAGTGCCACCGCCAGGCCCTTCTCCCCGTCCCGAACGGCGAGCCATTCCCGGCAGGGGAGCAGCTGCGTCGGCGGCTGCAGCCAGGGTTCGATCTCCTTTTGCCGCGCCACCGGGCGGTCAAGGATTGCCAGATGGCCCTGGGACAGCACGGTCTCCGCCTTGACGCCGGTGGGAATCCTGAGCCGGATGCGGTGGTCGCGGGCGGTGTTGACGAGGGTCATCTTTACGTCCGCACGGCGGGTTCCCCGGGTGAGCGAGATGTCGAAGACGACGGGAACGCGCGCGTCTGTTCGGCTGCGCTCGTCGCCGTGAAGCGCCTCGGGCACGATGAGGTCGCCCTTGATTCGAAGCGTCGCCCGCACGCCGCCCATTTCCGTAAGGCGGCTTTCAAAATTGAAGGCGGTGGAGCGGATCACGGAACCCGGCGTCCAGGGCGGCGCGAAATCCCACGCGTCACCGGCGTCGGCCTCCTCCTCGAGGAGGTTCAGGTTCGGCCAGAGGCGGCCGGTCTCCTTGTCGAAGAGCTCGATCAGCGCGCCGCGGGCGGTCACGCGGAGGAATTCGTTTTCAATGAAGCCGTCGCCGCCTTTGAGCGCGCCGTCCGGCTCCGAGGCGCCTGTGGGAGCTGCCTCGTAGGCCTCGATTCCGTCCGTCGGCGGTGCCATGAACAGGACCTTTCTAAAGACCGGCGCGGGGAAGGCGTCGTTTCGGGGCTGGCCGAGGCCGTTTGATTCGATGGCCTCTCTCGGCAGCACCTGGGTGGGCAGCTTCCGTCCGTCCCGGGTGCGCATCTGGACGGGTTCGTTGCCCACCGCCAGCCATGCCTCGGCGAGCTGCGGCGCGCGGGCGGCGACCGGCGCGTACACGAGGCAGCCGCGGCCGTCTGCCGGCTTCATGCGCCCGGCCATGTGGGCCATCGCCTCGTGGATGATCCCCGAAGCGATCTGGCGCACACCGGCGTTTCTGGCCTCCATCTCCACGTGCACCTCGTCCACCGAGGAGCCGTGGATGGAGTCGTGGGCGCTGTTGACGAGCAGGAACTTCCATGCCTCGTCGAAGAGCGCGGGGCGAGACTTGTAGCCCATGCGCTCCGCCATCGCGGCGAGGGGCTCGGCGTAGCGTTCGAGCAGCGCCTCACAGGCGAAGTTCTGGCGCTTGAGGTAGCTTCGGGTGGACAGCGCGCCGAGGAGCACGTACTGGTACTTGGAACCGGTGAGTTCCATATCGTACACGGCGGGGGTGTGGATGTTCGAGCGCACATGGCGCACGTATTCCTCGACGTCGCCCATCACAAAATCGATCTCGTCCTGCATGCGGTTGGCTTCGGCCACCGAGTCCCCCACGTTGATCTGGGGGGGCAGGTGGTCGTAGCCCGCGATCAGCGGGATGATGCCGCTGGGGTAGCGGTCCTTGATGCGCATAACGTTTTCCACAAGGTTTTTGGCGATGCGCCTGGGGTCGTCGTGCACGGCCAGCGCCTTGTGGTACTCGAAGGACAGGTAGTCCGGGTAGTAGGGTACCTCTCGGGGTTGGATCGGGTCGATGGGCTTATCGAAGATGTCGAACGCGCCGGTGTAGCTTTCGCGGAAGTGGCTCGCCAGCACGCGGGAGCCGTCCAGTCCCTCATAGAGGAACTCGTCCGGGTGCCCGCCCGCGACCTCCGGCATGCCGCGCATGAACAGAAGGCTGTCGATGCCGAAGCCGTTCAGGATCTGCGGCATCTGCGGCGGGTGGCCGAAGTTGTCCGGCAGGTATCCGGCGCGCATGATTCCGCCGAAGCGAAGCGCCTCGCGCCGCCCGTACAGGCAGTTGCGGATCATGTTCTCCGCGCTGGGCAGCCATTCGTCAAACTGGGTGTAGAAGGGGCCGATTTTGAGCTTGCCCTCGGCGATCAGCGAGCGCATCGCGCCCTCTTCCTCCGGCGCGACGTCCAAGTACTCCAAGAGCGGGAAAACCTGGCCGTCCAGCACGTAGCAGGCAAAATCTGCCCGCGCCGCGGCCTTTTTGAGGTCTTCCAGCGCCTCCGTCGTCCAGAAGCGGTAGCTCCGGAGGGGTTGATACCACTCGATGTCCAGGTGTCCCGCCGTGATGATGAAGCCGGTCAGCTTGCCCATGCTATGCCCTTTCCGTGAGCGCGTCCAGCCGCCGGATCGCCTCCGCAGCGCGCCCCGTGTGGTAAATGCTCTTCTGGGGATTGCCCGGGTTCCCGGTCACGACCGCCCGTCCCGCCGGAGCAGCTGGCGGCTCTCGCCCAGCTCCGGGTGCGGGAAATGCGCCTTGATCAGCGCGACCGTGCCCGATGAAGGGGGCGGACAGGTCGGTAACGGTGAAGCCAATGTTGTACGAGCGGTGCTGCCTCGGCAATTGCGCGTAAGGATTGCGTCGGCAGCCCAGCGCGTTGATCGCTCGAGCACGCGCCGACGCGTGTACCCGCTCACCTTCTCCCGCCGTTGAGAACCATTAAAACCGTTCCGGCGGACGTTCTTGCCGATTGCGTATTGATATATTCTTCGCAATTCGCTCTATTGAACAAATTGGACTGGCCTAATATGGGCGCTGCGCGGATGGCCTGCCTCTGGATCATTTCGGGATTTTTTCTTTTAAATCTTGCGAGGCGGGCTTTTTGGCTCCAAGTGCCCCGGCCGGGTTTTGTGGGTGTGCCGCGCCTTTGGGCGGCCCCGCCGTTTCGGGTGCGCATTTTGGGCCGGATGGCCGGCGGCGGCGTCCTCCGAGCAGTTTTTTGCGCTTGGGGAGTTCGCGAAGCCTTTACTGAATTTGCGGTTTTTCGGGCGTTTCAACCATCCGGGATACCTCAATTTACTTAGATTATAACAGCCTGTTTTACTTGACGAACAGATCATTTTGTTGCACAATAGATTCAAAATGTTGCATGCGGAGCGGATGACCATGGAAATCTACTGGAGCGACAAGGCTGCGGACAAGGATGTCTATGTTTTGCAGTGCGGCAGCGAGGCGTGCGCGAAGGGCCATCAGTACGGCCCCGCCGTGCGGGACCACTACCTGATTCACTACGTGGCGTCCGGAAAGGGCGTATTCTATGTGGAGGGGCACGAGTATCCGGTGGGGCCGAAGCAGGGTTTCACCATCTTCCCCGGCCAGGTGACCACCTACCGGGCGGATGATTACGACCCCTGGGTGTACTGCTGGGTGGGGTATGACGGGCGCACCGCCGCGATCCTGACGGAGACCATCGGGCTGACGAAGGACGAGCCGGTCTTCCACCTGGATTCGGAGGTGGATCCCTTCGAGCGCGTCCGCCGGATGATGCGCGCCGCGTCCGAAATGCGGTTGGGCGATATGGCGATGCTGGGCGGGCTCTATCAGCTCCTGTCCGAGATCGGCCAGGGGCGCACCAGCGCCCACGAGGAGCTCGACACCCGCTACTACAAAAAGGCGGTGTGGTACCTCGAGGGCAACTACCAGCGGGATGTGCGCATCACCGACGTGGCGGCCTTCGTGGGCCTCAGCCGATCGCAGCTTTTTCGGGTGTTCCGGCGGGCGTCGGGGCTGTCTCCGAAGGAGTACCTGAACGTGCTGCGCGTTGAGCGAGCGGCGAAGCTCCTCAGGGCGACCGATCTTTCGTTGGAACAGATTGCGCTGTCTTCCGGTTTTTCGTCTGCCGGGCGGCTCAACGTCGTATTCCGGGAGCGCTACAGTACCTCGCCCAGCCAGTACAGAAAGGAGATACACCAGGCCGCAGACGGCGACCAGGAGGCGTTGATGTCCGACGACTGATCCTGTACAGGGAGGGGAATTCCTCCCTTTGGGGCTTGCTTTTGTTAATTCCGCGTTTTGTGGTTGACATCGCCCGGCGCGATGGTATAATACCCATAAACCTGTGATGCGGAGTAGTACGCGCTGTATCCGATTCTCAGAGAGCCGCCGATGGTGCGAGTGCGGTATGAGGATGCGCGCCGAATGGACCGCTGAGGGCGGAGCGAACGGCCATGCCGCTAGTATCCGACGGGGGCTTCACCCGTTATCCGCGAAGCGCATATGCTGGTATGCGAAAGCGAGCGGCCGGGTTTTCCGGCTACACGGGTGGCACCGCAGACGAAAGTCTGTCCCATGATTGGGACAGACTTTTTTTATTGCCCGCAACCGGCACAATAGAAAAAAGGAGGGTTCCCGCCATGAAGAACATCCCCTACCGCTACTACCTGCCGGAAGAGAAGCTGCCCAAGTCCTGGTACAACCTGCGCGCCGACATGAAGGAAAAGCCGGAGCCCCTCGTCAACCCCGGCACAGGAAAACCCGTGACCGCGGACGACCTGCGCCCCGTCTTCTGCGACGAGCTCGTCCGTCAGGAACTGGACGACGACACCGCCGAGTTCCCGATTCCCCAGCCCATCCTGGATATGTACCGCATCTACCGCCCGTCGCCCATCGTCCGCGCCTACCGCCTGGAGGAGGCGCTGAAGACGCCCGCCCGCATCTACTACAAGTTCGAGGGCAACAACACCTCCGGCAGCCACAAGCTCAATTCCGCGCTGGCGCAGGCCTACTACGCCAAGGCGCAGGGTATGAAGCGCCTCACCACCGAAACCGGCGCGGGCCAGTGGGGCACGGCGCTGGCCGAAGCCTGTGCGGCCTTCGGGCTGGACCTGACCGTGTATATGGTCAAGGGCTCCTACAACCAGAAACCCTACCGCAAGGACGTCATGCGCACCTTCGGCGCGAAAGTCATCGCCAGCCCCAGCGACACCACGAACGCCGGGCGCGCCATCCTCGAAAAGGACCCGGACACCACCGGCAGCCTGGGCTGCGCCATCTCGGAGGCGGTGGAAAAGGCCGTGACCAGCGAGGACTGCCGCTACGTGCTGGGCTCGGTCCTGAACCAGGTGCTCCTGCACCAGTCGGTGATCGGCCTTGAGAGCTACGCGGCGCTGAAGGATTTTGGCGAATACCCGGATGTCGTGATCGGCTGCGCCGGCGGCGGCAGCAACCTGGGCGGCCTGATCGGACCCTTCATGCGCGACAAGCTGACCGGCGAAAGGCCGGATACCCGCTTTGTGGCGGTGGAGCCCGCCTCCTGCCCGTCCCTGACCCGGGGCCGGTTCGAGTACGACTTCTGCGACACCGGCAAGATCACCCCAATGGCCAAGATGTACACGCTGGGCTCGGGGTTCATCCCCTCCCCGAACCACGCGGGCGGCCTCCGCTACCACGGCATGTCGCCCATGATCTCCAAGCTCTACCACGACGGCTACATGGAAGCGGTCGCCTACGAGCAGACCCAGGTGTTCGACTCGGCGGTGGAGTTCGCGCGGCTCGAGACGATCCTGCCCGCGCCGGAGTCCGCCCACGCCATCCGCTGCGCGATGGACGAGGCCGTCCGCTGCCGCGAATCGGGAGAGGAGAAAGTCATCCTCTTCGGCCTGACCGGCACCGGCTACTTCGACATGACCGCCTATGCCAGCTACTTCGACGGCGCGATGACCGACCACGTGCCGGGAAATGACGAGATCGCGGCGCGGTAAATCCGGATTCAACGCTCAAAGGCCCTGTTCCCAAGCGGGAACAGGGCCTTCACACGTGCAAAAGATGATGTCCTACGCGACTCCGGCCTCGGGGGCGGTGACGATATTGCGGATCCACACGCCTTTCCCGACCAGGAATACCCCTACGCCGCACTTGAGAAGGTCTATGGACTGACACACCGGGTACAGCGCCATCATGTGCAGGTCCGTCTTGTAAACCATGAGGAGGGCGAAGGGGATGCTGACGCCCCAGGTAAACGCGCTGTCAAACAGGAATGTGACGACGGTGGAACCGCCCGCGCGAAGCGTAAAATAGGTACAGTGGGTGATGGCGTGAATCGGCATGAAGCACGCGCCTGTCAGGATGAACACGGTGGCCAGCGCGTGCACATCTGCCTCCGCAGGGTAGATCAGGGGCATCACCGGGGAAAGTGCCGCCAGGATCCCGCCGACGACGATGCACACGCCGGAGCTGAACGCCAGCAGTTTCCACGCGTCGCCGCGGGCTTTCTGCATGTCGTTGGCGCCCAGAGACTGGCCCACGATCACCGCCACGGCGTTCCCCATCGAGATGAACACCACGTTGAAGAGGTTGGTCACGGTGCTGGCGATGTTGAGCCCCGCCAGGACCATCAGCCCCCGAACGGAGTAGATCTGCATCAAGGTCGCCATGCCCACCGACCACAGCGCTTCGTTGACGAGCAGCGGCATGCCCTTGCGCATGACGGATTTGAACAGCGCCGCCGGAACTTTCAGCGTGCTGTACGCGCCGCGCAGGAAAGAGAATTTCGGGTTCTTGCGGATGCCGTAGAAGATGATGGCGAGTTCCACGAAGCGGGAGAATACCGTCGCGATCGCCGCGCCGGCAACGCCCAGCGCCGGAGCGCCGAAGTGACCGTAGATCAGAATCCAGTTGCCCACGAGGTTTGTCAGAACCGCCGCGATGCTGGCCTGCATCGGCAGCACCGTTTCGCCGGTCTCCCGGAGGGTGCCCGAGTAGGCCTGCGCCAGCGAGAATGGCAGAAGGCCGATGAGCATGATGAAAAGGTATTCCTTTGCGGTTGCAAACATCAGCGCCGCGTCGGCCGCTTCGCCGCTGCCGGTCAGGTATGTCGAGATCAGCTGGTCGCCCCAGCCGAGGAAAATGGCGAGCGCAAGAACGAGGATCGACAGCGCGATCCACAGCTTGATGCGAAAGGTGTTCTTCAGACCCTCCATGTCTCCCGCACCGTAGAACTGCGCGCCGAAAATGCTGGGGCCGGAGAGCCCGCCGAACACGCACAGGTTGAAGACGAACAGGAGTTGGTTTGCGATGGCGACACCCGACATCTCGGCTGTGCCCACCTGCCCCACCATCACGTTGTCCAGGAGGTTTACGACGTTTGAGACGCTGTTCTGGATGATGACCGGCACGGCGATCGACAGTACGATCTTGTAGAAGGCGCGGTCGCCGACAAAGGTTCGGCGAAGGCGTGACAGGGTATTCATGGGGAACCTCCTTCATTGGGGGCATGGGTTGACAAGCGGCATTGAGCCATTATACCACAAAGACGTAGCCGTGGATATACCCGCGGGGTGAAGGAAGGAAAAACCGGGCATCGGGTAAACTGCTCTGCAATTAAGAGAACAGTTCGCCATGGCAGACGTTTTGGGCCGCGGGACGCACGCCCAACAGCCGTTTTTGCCCGCGCGGAGCGCTTGGGTTGACACCGGCTTTCGCACGACAGCACAGCGCTAAATTTTTAGGGATTATCACTATGACATTTTTACAGAAAATCTGGTATACTAAGAGTAGTGGCCCCTCGTGGGCGAACTGATCCGGAAGGAGGGAAAGAGATGATCCGCGTAAACGACGTGGTGCTTTACGGTGTGGATGGCATCTGCCATGTTACCGGCATGACCACGCGGACGCTGGGCGGCAGGCCGCAGAAGTACTATGTGCTCAAGCCGGTTTCCCTGGAGAGCAGCACGATTTTTGTGCCGGCGGACAATCCGGCGTTGGTGGGGCGAATGCAGCGCCTCTTGTCGCTGGACGAGGTGCTGGCGCTGATCCGGTCGATCCCCGACGAGGAGACCATCTGGATCGAGGACGAGGCGCGTCGCCGCGTCCTGTATGGCGAGATCATCGACGGGGGAGACCGGCGGGAGATTGTGCGCGTCATCAAAACGCTTTACCAGCGCGATCGGGTGATGAAAGAGAGCCGCCGGAAGATGGCGTCGGCGGACGAACGGCTGATGAAGGATGCTGAGAAGCGCCTGTACGACGAATTTGCCCATGTGCTCAGCATTGAACCGGGGCAGGTGCTGCCCTTCATCTTTGACACGATCGGTGATATGGCCGACGCGTTAGCGCCGCAAGAAACACAAGGAGGAGAACCCTGATGAGGTGCATCGCTCCTGCCTGTCGCTTGCGGACCATCCGCCGTCCGCCCCTTGGCGAAGATCGCTAAGAATGCTTGACAGGGCCTGGATTCCGTATTATAATGAAATCGAGCCGAGGAACCCCGGGTATAACGGCTCGGAAGGGGGCGATTGACTGAACACCGAGGAGTTTTCGAAACCCGTTGTTGCCTGCTTCGCCCGTTTTTGTATAAGCGATAACAATTGACGACGGAACCCATCCACTGGCAAGGCGAAGATGGATCAGGCCCGAACCGACAGTATATCAGGAAACACCATTCGTTCGACCCAGGCGGTTCATCCCCCGATGGAGGGATGTTGATTGTTTCCGGGCGAAGCGGCAACCCAACCGTCAAGGTGGAACCTGAAAACCGAATAGGTACTTAAGGCCCGCCGCGTTCGCGGCGGGCCTTACTGCGCCGGTGTGCCCGGCGGAGCAGGCCGGATTCGCGGTGCTTTCGACGGAGGTCGCCTGAAAAGCCTCCGCGCGCGCACCGTGCGTAAGTCCGCAGGGAACCCCGTAAAAATGCGGGCTCGACGCGTAAAAACGCGGCGGCGCGGGTATAAACCTAAAAAGCCAAGCGCGCCTAAGCGGGGTTATGCCCGCCTCCGCGCTATCCAACAATAGAGGTGTCGCATGCAAAATTATCTGGATGAGATCTACGAGCGGAACTTTGAAATGTACTACGACTTCATGTCCCTGCGAAAAGAGACGGACCCGGAATTCTCAAAGGATGATTTAAAGCAGCTGCTGGACACCTTTTACGTAGCGCAGGATAACAACTGGGGCCTGAGCGAAGCGAAGGCAATCGCCCATCAGGCCATGATCGCGGCGTGCGAGGTGGTTCTGAGCAACTGGGAAGACGCCCTCTAGGCTTCGGCGACGGGGCCGGACGTAGGCTGCGCACGAGGCGGCCATGTAAAAAAAGAGGGCTTGCATTTCGCTATTCCAAGACGTTGCATTTTGACAGCCTAAAGGCCCCGCGTTGAGCGGGGCCTTTTTTGCACGGGGTGGGATTACTTCGCGCGGGCGGCGGCGCTGGCACCGGCGATGCGACCCATCGTCAGGCACATCTGGATGGAGGTGCCGGAAGCGGGGTATTCCTTGTAGAAGAAGTCGCCGTTGGCCACGGCGCCCGCGGCGTACAGGCCGGGGATGGCGGCGCCCTCGGCGTTCAGCACCTGGGCGGAGAGGTCGGCCTTGACGCCGCCCATCGAGCCGATGGTGGCCGGAACGACCTTCAGCGCGTAGTAGGGGCCGTCGCCGATGCCGGTCATCAGCGCGGCGGGCTTGCCGAAGTCGGCGTCATCCTTGCCGGTCAGCTCGTTGTAGCGGCTGACGGTGGCGGAGAAGGTGGCTTTGTCCATTCCGGCGGCCTCGGCCAGCGCTTCGATCGAGTCGGCCTTGAACGCGTAGCCTTCCGTGATGGCGGGATCGAGCACCTCGGCGTTGGCCGTGGCGGCGTCATAGATCAGGAAGAAGTGGTCGGAGCCGTTGGCCAGCATGGCGCTGTGGAAGATCGGGTAGTCGGTCACCTCGTTGACGAACCGGGAACCCTTGGCGTCCACGTACAGGTAGGGACTCCAAATCTGGCCGTCCAGCGGGCTGGCGAAGGAGAACACCTCGCGGATGCCGCGGAAGCCGATGGCGCCATCCTTGAACACGGTGTCGGCACCCACGGCGATCGCCATGTTGATGCCGTCGCCCACGTTGCCGGGGCTGGAGTAGGAGTAGCTGCCAGCGATGGAGGGCGCATACTTGGCCTTCATCTCCTCGCTGACGTCGAAGCCGCCGGTGGCGATGATGACGCCGCGGGTGGCGTAGGCGGTGACCTTGTGGCCGTCGGCGGCCAGCGCCTCGACGCCGGTTACCGCGCCGGTTTCGTCGGTGATGAGGGTCTGGGCGGCGGTGTCGGTGTAGATCTTCACGCCGCGGTCCTCAACGGCTTTGGTCAGCGGCAGCACGAGGCCGGAGCCGCCGCCCGCGGACTGCATGCGCGGCACGGTGCTGGTGCCGGAGGTCGTGGGCCCGGTGAGCGCCACGCCGTTCTCGGTCAGCCAGTCGATGGTCTCGCCGGACTTCTCGGCAACGAGCGTGAGGAACGCCGGGTCGGCGTTGCCTTCGGCGCGGGTCTGCCAGTAATCGACCAGGGCTTCGGCGCTGTCTTCCACGCCCGCTTCCTTCTGGAAGCCGGTGCCGGTGGCGTAGACGAGTCCGCCGGAAATCAGCGTGTTGCCGCCCAGGCGGGACAGCTTTTCCAGCAGCACCACGGAGGCGCCGGCGTCGGCGGCTTCCGCAGCGGCAGCCAGACCGGCCGCGCCGCCGCCCAACACGACGACGTCATAGGTGATCACTTCGTCTTCCGCGACGGCTGCGCTGGCCTCGGCGGCCTTGAGCGCTTCAACATCGCCGTCGGCCTGCTGGACGCAGTCCGCAACCGCGGCCAGGATGGCGCTCGAGGTCATGGTTGCGCCGGAGATGGCGTCCACCTTCAGCGTCTGGCCAGCCACGATGGCGGCGGGAATCTTTTCAATGGGGGCTTCGGCGATGCCCGCCGTTTCCGAATGGGCCGTGACGGCGACGCCGGTGATCTTCTCACCGTCAAAGGTGACCGAAACCTCAACGGGGCCGTTGTTGCCCTGGGCGGAGGCGGTGTAGGTGCCGGCGGTGTACGCCAGTGCGGGCAGCGCGGTGACGAGGAGGGTCAGGCTCAGGAGAAAGGCAAAGAGTTTACGCATGGAATTCCCCTTTCTTCATGGGTCTTGATGGAACAATACTTCCATTCATATCATACCATATCGATTCGTATTTATCAATTTACTTGGGAGAAAGAAGCGCAATTTCGACAGTATTAACTGATTTGGATGGATTTTTTTGTTTCGGCTTCTGAGACAGAAGCCCCCGCGCAAGGCGAGGGCTTCATACCTTTGGATTGCTTTGGTATCACGGGGGAGGGGCAAGGGCACCGCGCCGCTAGTCCAGGTGGTAGAATTCCGGCATGTCGGCCCACCATTCGCCGGGGGCGCGGGTCTCGAGCGGTTGCTGGCACGGCTTGCATTCGGCCCACCATTCCTGGGTCTTGGGGTCGGCGGCCATTTTGGCCATGTCCGCCTCGTAGTCGTCGCCGACGTACTCGTAATAGCTGAACAGAAGGCCGTCCTTGTAGTAGATCGAGTAGTTCTGGATGTTGCATGCCTTGATCATCCGGTTGATCTCCGGCCACGGCGCGGCGTGGAGGGACTTGTAGTACTCCAGCTTTTCCGGCCTCAGCCCGATCACCGATCCGTACCTCTGAACCTTTCCCATAATTCCTCCTTGGGCGCATTTGATTTCTACGGAGAGCAGGCGGACAAACGCCGACCGCGCCTTCGGATCATTCCCGGCGGCTTGTGCGCCGGGAATGGTTTCATCCCCCAGTGCGCACACCGGGGGATGAAACATTTCCTGAAGTCAGCGGGCCGCCCTGAAATTCGTGAGAATTTCAGGCCCGCGCTGTTCTCTCCCGCAATGAAAAGCTGCGAAGCAGATTTTTATTGCCAATTACCACTGCGGCGGGTAGAACCCGTCCACGTTGTCCTTGGTGATGATGTCCTGCGCCAGGTAGCCGATGGCGGGGACTTCTTCACCGGCGAACCACTTGGCCATCGAGTAGCACACGGCCGCGCCGTCGCCCTCGGCGGTCTGGTAGTTGATGGCGAGCAGGTCGCCGCTCTTGACGAGGTCCATGCCCTGCTTGGAGTTGCCCGCGGCCACCACCAGGATGTCGCTGCGGCCGGCTTCCTTGATGGCGTCGATGGTGCCGATGGCCTGGGCGGAGTCGTCCGCCAGGAAGATGGCCTTCAGATCGTCGCCGAAGCGGGTGATCCAGTCGGACACGACCTGCTTGCACTGCACGGCGTCAAAGCCCGGGGTCTGGATGTCGAGGGTCTTGATTTCCGGCGCGACCTTCTTGAACTCGGTGATCGGGCCGTAGGTACGGGCGAAGTAGGGGGAGGTCCCGGCGTTGTGGGTTACGTAGCAGACGCCGCCCTTGTTGCCCAGCGCTTCGGCCAGCTTGCCGGCCAGGAGGCGCATCTGGCCCCAGTCGTCGGGACCGGTCCAGGAGACCATGTACTTCATGGCGTCGGAGGTGGGCAGCGTGTTGGTGCCGAACACGGGGATGCCCGCTTCGTTGATCTTGCGGAACTGCTGCACGGCGGACTCGGCGTTCAGCGGGATCAGGCCGATGGCGTCCGGACGGGCGTTGATGGCCTGGTCGATCAGCTGATTCTGCACGTTGACGTCCCAGTTCGGGCTCCAGGCCTCAAGCTCCATGCCGAAGAACTCGCAGGCCTTCTTGGCGCCGTTGATGTAAGCGGTGGTCCAGGGGTGATCGCCGTGGACGATCAGGATGACCTTCTTGCCGCTCGGGCCGTCGGCGGGGGAGGCGGGAATGTTGACCTTGTCGTTGGCGTCCCAGCCGGCGTACTCCATGTCATAGTAGCGGCCGGCATCGTCTTCCGGCAGCATGGACGGGTCTTCGGGCCGGGCGGGGAATTCCTTCACGGTCAGCGCGGGCATGAGGACCTGTCCGTCGGTGGACAGTACGCTCGTGGGGTCGGGGAGCTCGACAGCAGCCATCGAGACCGGGGCGAGTGCCATCAGAAGCGCCAGAGCCAGTAACAGGATTTTCTTCATTGCATTCCCTCCACTGATATTTTTCACCCTTGCGGGGAAACCCTTCTTACTTTATATCGGCCACCATGCGCTCCCGCTCCAGAACCAGCTGGGCGCGAATGCCGATCTTTCGCTTGGCGTAGAAGTTGGTGATGGTCTCGTAAAGCACCACCGACGCAAGCACCAGGCCGTTCGAGAGGATCTGAATTTCGTACTTTCCGACCAGCGCCGTCAGCACGTTGAACATCGCCATGAGGCCCGTGACCGCGACGAAGGTCTTCCAGACGCTGCCGCGGCCGCCGTCCGTCGAGGTACCGCCGATGATTGTCGCGGCCAGCGCCACCATCAGCGGGGAGATGCCCTTCTCGCCCATGTTGGGCGCGGCGGAGGACTGTGCGATGGCAAACAGCGCGCCGCCCAGCGCCGACACGAAGCCGGAGATCGCGAACACCCCAACCGTGGTGGCGGTGGCGTTTACGCCGCCAAGCCAAGCGGTCTCCAGGTTGCCGCCCACGATGTAGACGTTGCGGCCGAAGCGGGTGTTCTTCAGGATCACCGCCAGCGCGATCACCGCCGTAAGCGCGATGATGACCTTGGGCGTCAGCGGCAGGGGCTTTAGAAACCTGTTCAGGAAATCCGCGAACGCGTAATCGCCCTTGTCGCCGATCTCCGCGCCGTTGCAGTAGATGGACATGATGCCCTTTAGGACAAACTGCATGCCCAGCGTCACGATGAACGAGTGGATCTTGCCCTTGGAGACGAGCAGGCCGTTCAGCGTGCCGAACAGCGTGCCTGCGGCGAGCGCCACCGGCAGCGCCACCGTCCACGGCATCTTCTGCAGCGTGTGGATGCCCATCACCAAGACCGCGCCCAGGTTCGCCATGTAGCCGACGGAAAGGTCCATGTGCCCGGAGATCATGCAGATCGTAAAGCCGATGCCGATCAGCGAGTACAGGATGGTCGAATCCAGGATCGACTTCATGTTGTAGAGCGTAAAGAAGTTCTTTGCGAAGATGCCGAGCACCAGCATCAGCATTACCAGAAGGTACGCGCGGTTTTCGTTGATCCGCTTGGGAAGGGATTTGCGCTTTTGTCCGGCCATCAGCTTCGCCCCAGCTTTCTGTCGGAAGTGGTATTGATCCACACGATGACGAGGAACATTACGCCCAGCACCAGGTATTGCTCAAAGGTGGAGACGCCCACCAGGTTCATGATGTTGGAGAGCAGGCCCATCGTCAGAACGCCGCCGAAGGTGCCGACGAGGTCGCCCTTGCCGCCCGCCAGCGTCATGCCGCCCAGGAGCACGGCCGTCATCGCGCGGAAGTCGTAGCCCTCGCCGTTGTAGTAGGCGCCGGTCTTCGAGATCGAGGCCAGGAAAAGCCCCGTGATCGACGCGCAGAAGGACGAGATCAGAAACACGATGACGATGACCTTCACGATGTTGATGCCCGAGAGCCGCGCCGCCTCGTAGTTGGAGCCCACCACCTTCAGCTGATTGCCGAAGGCGGTGCGGGTCAGCACCCACTGGCCGAGGATGAACATCGCCGCCATCACGAGAACCATCACCGGAACGCCGAGGATGTCGGAGCGGGACAGCGCGAAGAACGCTTCCACCGCCGGGCTGTCGCCGGCGATCACGTCCGGATAGATCTGATTGCCGCCGTAGAGCCAGCGCACGATGCCGGAGAGAACGAAGTTGAAGGCCATCGACCAGATGACCGGGTGCGCCCGGAGCTTGCCGATCACGAGACCGTTGACGATGCCCAAGAGCGTGCCCGCGAGGGTTCCCAGAGTTAGGCTGGGCCAGAAGCCGAGGCCGATGCAGGTGACCGAGATCATGCCGGAGAAGGCGATGGTCATCGGCGCGGACATGTCGGAGAAGTTTGCGCTGAATACCACGAAGCTCATGCCCACCGAGGTGATGCCCAGCAGGGACACCGCCTGCACCACCGCCATCAGGTTCCGGGTGGTCAGGAATTTGCCGGGCGCCAGCAGGATGCCGAGTAGCGCCAGAAGGAGTACGATCACATAGACGCCCAGGCGGTTTACGACGAGGGTAAGCCGGTTGACGCTGCGCCTGCGGCCGTCCGCCGGCATCGCTTTAATGGACATGCTTTCCCTCCCCGTTTGCGGCCAGGAGCAGCGCGCTTTCGCTGATTTCTTCCCGGTCGATCTCGCCGATCAGGTGGCCGTTTCGCAGCACCACCGCGCGGTCGCTCAGGCCCACCATCTCCGGCAGGTCGCTCGTGATGAGGATCACCGCGCTGCCGCTGGCGGCCAGGTTCTCGACCGCCTTGTGGATGATCTCCTTGGCGCCGATGTCCACGCCGCGGGTAGGCTCGTCCAGGATCAGCACGGAGGGCCGCGTCATCAGCCACTTGGCCATCAGGATCTTCTGCTGGTTGCCGCCGGAAAAGTTTGTGACGGGGCGGCCCGGCTCCATCGGATAGACGGCGAGGGCCTCCATCAGTTCCTTCACGTCCTTCGCGCCCATCGACTGGTTGAAGAGAAAACCCTTCGAAAGCCTCGGGATGTTGGCGGACAGCGCGTTCTCGCCCGCGGTGAGGCGCACGGCCAAGCCGTCGATTTTCCGGCTCTCCGTCAGGTACACCACGCCAGCGGAGATGGCCTCGAACATGTTCTTGAAGTGGACTTCCTTTCCACGCAGGAAGACCTTGCCCTCGTCAAACCGATCCACGCCCACGATGGCGCGGGCCAGCTCCGTGCGCCCGGCGCCCGCCAGGCCCGAGATGGCCAGCGTCTCGCCCGCGCGCACCGAGAAGTTGATGTCGTGGAAGAAGCCCCAGCGGCTGAAGTGTTCGACACGGAGCAGCTCTGCGCCGATGGCGGGATTCCTGCGGGTGTAGAACTCGCTGACCGAGCGGCCAACCATCAAATCCACAATCTCGGCGCGGGAGGTTTCCTGCTTTTCGTAGGTGCCGCGCTTTTTGCCGTCCCGCATCACGGTGATTCGGTCTGCGATCTCGAACACCTCCTGCAGGTGGTGGGAGATGTAGATGATCGCGATGCCCTGGGCCTTGAGCCTGTGGATGATGGAAAACAGGCGCTTGACCTCTTCGCTGGAAAGCGCCGAGGTGGGCTCGTCCATCACCAGAATGCGTGGGCTGTCGCCCAATGTCTTTGCGATTTCGACCAGCTGCGCTTCGCACTGGCTGATGTCGGAAACCGGCATGGACGGATCCAGGTACGAAAGCCCCACCTGCTCCAACAGTTCCGCCGCGCGTTTTTTTACCTGCGCGTGGTCGATGAAAAGGCCCTTCTTCGGCAGCTTGCCCACCAGCAGGTTTTCGGCGATGGAAATCGGCCGCGCCAGCGAGAGCTCCTGATAGATCATCCCGACCCCGCGCGCCTTGGATTGGGCTGGGGTGTGCAGCGTCACTTCGTTGCCGCGGATGATGACCTTTCCGGTGTAGTCCGAAAACGACCCGGCCAGAAGCTTCATCAAGGTGGATTTGCCTGCGCCGTTTTCGCCTACCAGCGCGTGTACCTCGCCGGCGCGAACGTCAAAATCCACCGAATCCACCGCCAGTGTGCCGGGAAATGACTTGGAAACCCCTTCCATGCGCAGCGCCTCATCGCAGGGCGTCGTCCGGCTCATCGCGCATTCCTCCCTCCTGGGATTACGAATCCTTTACCATTATAGAGCCTAAACGCGCCGGAGACAGTTGATTTTTCTATGCATCTATGCTGAATTTTTTAATGCTTGGTGTCATGCTGGTTCGGTTTGGTTTGCGAAACGGGCGGAAATCTGATATGATGACATCGAATTCCGGGAGGGAAATGCCATGTACAAACTGCTGATCGTCGAAGATGAGGACATGCTGCGGGAGGCGCTCCTGGGCAGCGTGGATTGGACGGGGCTGGGCTACGAAGCAAAGGGTGCGGAGGATGGCGAGCAGGCGCTCAAGATCGCGCTATCCTTTCAACCCGACATCGTGCTGACCGACATTCGCATGCCGTTTATGGACGGGCTGAAGCTGTCGGCAAGGCTGCGGGAGGCGCTGCCCGGCGCAATGGTGGCGATCCTGAGCGGGCACGACGAGTTCGCCTACGCCCAGGAGGCGCTGAAACTGGGCGTTCGGGAGTATCTGCAAAAGCCGGTGCCGCCGGCGGAGCTGGTCGCCGCGGTCAAGCGGCTCGAGCGGCAGGTGGACGCCGCCCGCGTGCGCGAGCACCAGATGAACCGCATGCGAAAACAACTGGACCAGGCGATGCCGCTGATGCGCCAGAAATTTCTGAACCAACTGCTCAAGCGGGAGATGGGCGAGGCGGAGATCGACGACATGCTGCGCTTCGTGGGGCTGCCGCTGTCCGGCGAATCCTTCACCGTCTGCCTGATCGACTTTGAGTCCGACAGCGGCGCGGCGCGGGACTGGGCGCTGATGGAGTACGTGGCGCTGGACATCATCCGGGCGGAGGCCAAGACCGACGCCGCCGCCTTTGAGCTCAACCGGGGCGGCGCGGCGCTCATCTACTGCGCGCGCACGGTGTTCAAGGAAAAGGAGCGCGCCTTTGTGGTGCAATTGATCGAGGCGATCCGCGCCGAGCTGTACGAGCAGCTGGATCTGGCCACCACCGCTGCCATCGGGGAGCCGGTGGACCGCCTCTGCGAATTGCCCCGCTCCTATTTAAGCGCGCGCCAGGCGCTTCAGAGCCGCGTGATGCTGGGGCGCTACAACACCTACGACGCCTACGAGCGGCTGACCGAGACCCGGCTCTACCCCTTTGACGACGCGGGCACGCTGCTGGAGAAACTAAAACAGGGCTCCCGGGCGGAGATGGAGGAGGGTGTTCGCGCGTACTTTGCGAAGCTGAGCGCGGCGGGCGGGCTGTCGGAGGAGAACCTCCGGGTGCTGACCATCGATCTATTGAACGGCGCGTTCAAGCTGATGGCGGGTTCGGGGCGGGCGGACCCCGCGCGCCTCGATGAGGCCTACCGCCGGGCGCTCACGGCGCAGTCTCTGGGCGACTGTCGGGAGATCGTCACGGAAAACCTGCTTAGCGCGCACCGTCAGCTGGAGGAGGCGCGGCTTTCCTCCGGCAACCAGCTGATCGAGGGAGCCTGCGCCTACATCGAGGGCCACTACGCCGACGCGGACATGTCGCTGAACGCCGCGGCGGCCCACGTGTTCGTCAGCCCCACCTACCTGAGCATCCTCTTCAAAAAAAAGCTGGGCGTGACCTTTATCGACTACCTCATCAACCTGCGGCTGGAAAAGGCGAAGGTGCTCCTCCGGGACACCGCCAAGCGCACCTACGAAATTGCCGCGGAGACCGGCTACGGCGACCCCCAGTACTTCTCGGTCTGCTTCAAAAAGTACACGGGACTTACGCCCACCGAATACAGGGCGCAACACCGTTAAAGTGGGCGGCAAAATCTCCTTCGGATATTTCGACGCCAGATGCAAGCCCTGTGAATCTACGATTCACGGCCGGGCTTGCATGCAAAGAGGAATGCAGCCTGCGGCCGTGCATGCCGCCCTCCGGCTGCCTTTATTCGGGGGCTTCGGCCCCCGGACCCCCGGGAGGGGCGAAGAAGATTTGCATCGGAGCTAAGCACCGAAGGCACAGAGGAGAGGCCTGCGCCTGTAAAAAGGAGAAGCCATGCGTAAGAAGCTGACGCTGCTTCGGAACCAGATGACCGCGCTCGTCTTCGCGGGCGTTTTTCTCATCTGCTTTCTGATCGCGCTGATGGCGGGTGAGGCGACCAAGCGGGCGCTGGTGGAGCGGGCGGAGGAGGACGCGGGTGCGATGCTTGACCAGGTAATCCAGAACATCGAATACTATCTGGGCGACATGGAAAAGCTGGCCGCGCTTTCCAATGTTCAGTCCTCGGTGCTCAGGATGCTGGTCAACGACGGCGACATCGCGGGCAGCCAGTCCCAATACTATGAAAACACCCAGCAGGTGCGCGCGATCCTGACGGATCTCTCGCGCCTTCGTCCGGAGATCGCCTCCATCGTCATCGCCGGGCGGAACGGCTCGCTGGCGGACACCGCCTCAAACCTCTTCTCCACGGCGCAGGCGGCGCCCGACGCGCTGGGCTGGTACGCCGCCGCGATGGAGGGCAGCGGCGGCAGCGTGTACCTGCCGCCTCACGAAATCCTGGACATCTACGGGCGCGCCCAGAGCGTGATCTCGCTGACCCGGCCCATCGTCATCTTCCGCGGCGCGGCGCCCCTTGGGGCGATCGTCATCAATCTTTCCACAGATACGCTGGCCGGCATCTGCGGCGGCGTAGGCGGTGGCGCGGGCGGCGGCTATATCTTTATTGTTGACGAGGCGGGCAACTACATCTACCATCCGGACCCATCCTACCGGGGCGCGGCGCTGATTCCCACCCCGCTGCCCGACGACGAAATCAAGCGCCTCGCGCTGTCCGGGCAGTCCATCTTCTCCCACGGCGACCGGCTGGTCCTGAGCGCCGCCATCGAAAGCCCCGGCTACCGCGTGGTCTACGCGATTCCCCGGTCGCAGATCACCGGCGCGGCCGACCGGGAGCGCAACCTGCAGATTCTCTTCGGCGCCCTCGCGTCGGCGGTCATCGCGCTGGTGCTGTCCTTCCTTTTGTCCCGGCGCGTGTTCCGCCCGCTGGACGCGCTCAGAGGGCACATGGGGCGCGTGCAGAAGGGCGACTTCGGCGTGCGCGCCGACGACACGCCCCCAAACGAGATCGGCGAGCTGGCGGCGGGCTTCAACGCGATGATCGGCCACAACCAACGGCTGATGCAGCGGATCATCGAGACCGAGAAGGGAAAACGCAAGGCGGAGCTGGACGCGCTGCAGTCCCAGATTACCCCCCATTTTCTGTACAACACGCTGGATTCCATCGTCTGGATGAGCCACTACAAGCCGCAGGTCGCCGCCGCGATGGCCGACGCGCTGGCCAAGCTCTTCCGGCTGATGCTGGGCGGCGGCGAGGACATCGTGCCGCTCCGCCAGGAGTTCGAGCATGTGACCCAGTACCTGAAAATCCAGAAGATGCGCTACGATTCCCGGTTTGAGTACGAAATCCGCCTGGACGAGGCTTGCCGGGACATCCGCGTGCCCAAGCTGATCCTGCAGCCGCTGGTGGAGAACGCCATCTACCACGGCGTCAAGCCCACCCACAAAAAGTGCCTGCTCAGGGTCGAAGGGTTTCTGGATGGCGACGAGCTGGTGCTTCTGGTGATGGACGACGGCGCGGGCATGAACCCTCAGGAGCTGGGCCGGATTCTGACGGCGGAGCGCGCCTCCGAAAAGGCGCTGGGCGGCGTCGGCGTGAAGAACATCAACGAGCGGATCCAGCTGTATTGCCCCGGCGGATACGGCCTGAGCTTTGTCAGCCGCGAGGGGCTGGGCACGGCGGCGGTCGTGCGGTTGCCGGCGTCGGGCGTATAGCCGCGAAGATCACCATAAAAAAACCAAGCATTTGTTAAGAATTTTGTCTGACGGGCGGCTCTGCCGCCCGTTTATAATGACAATACCGATGATTGAAAATGGGAGGAACGACCATGAATGAAAAAGTTGCCGCCAAGCTTGACCGGCTTCAGAAGGCCGTCCGGGGCACCGGGCTGCCCGACAGGGTGCCCGTGGGCGACAATTTCTGGACCGGGTACCTGCTGCGCGAGCGCGAAAAGCGGGGCGAGTCCTTTGACCCTTATCTGTTCCACGATCTGGACTACGTGATCGTCACCCCCAACATGGACCCAAGAATCCGGGACTTTGAGGTGCTGGAGGACGACGGCGTCAACATCCGCCTGAGAACCGGCTTTGGCGCCACCATCCGCAGAAGCGGCACCGCGCCCATGCCCCATTTCGACAGCTTTTCGGTCAACGAGCCGGAGGAGATGCAGGATTTCGGCTTCGACGATCCCCGCGACCCGCGCCGCTTCACCGAGGCCCACGACGATCAGATCAACGGCGTCGGCGATGCCATCGGCCGCAACACCCCCGCGTGGACGGAGCGGCTCAAAAAGTACGAGAACGACACGGTGCTCTTCGGCTCGGTCTGCGAGGCCTACGAATACCTGTGGCGCTGCATCGGCACCGTTAATTCATTAACCTGGCCCCTCGATGAGCCGGAGATGTTCGGCGATTTTGTGGGCCGCATCGGCGATTTTCTGTGCGATTTCACCCGCGCGCAGATCGAGTACGGCGGGGGTAAGCTCAAGGGCATGTTCATCTGGGGCGACGTGGCCTACGTCAACGGCATGCTCTTTAGCCCGAATCTCTGGCGCACCTACTTCAAGCCCATCACAAAGCGGCTGATCGACATCTGCCACGAGGCGGGGCTGATGGTGGTCTACCACGGCTGCGGCAACGCCACCGCCATCTACGAGGACTTCATCGAAATGGGCCTCGACGCCTACAACCCCCTCGAGTGCAAGAGTCACCTCGACATGGTGGAGCTGAGGGAGCGGTTCGGCTATCGGCTGGGCTTCGTAGGCAACATCGACGTGCGCGAGATGGAATCCGGCGACCGTAACCGCATCAAGCGCGAAGTGCTGCACAAGCTCACGGGCGCGGTGGAGGGCCGCTGGATCGCCCAGAGCGACCACTCCGTCTCCTCCGGCGTGGCGCCGGAGAGCTATGCCTACATGCTTGAAGTGGTGCGCGAGTACGGCGTATACCCGCTGGACATCCCCCGTATTACGGCGGAGATCGCCCGGCTGGACGCCCTTCTCGCCTGAAGAACGTCCCCCAAAGGAGGGAGAGCATGAGCCGCTATCTGAACCTCCGGGATCGGTTCGGCCTGGATTTCCCGGCAGAATTGACCCCGGGCCGCCTGAACGATTCGGAGCTCGCGCTTCCGAAGGAAGACGTGGAGCGCCTGCGCGCGCTGGGGCGGCGCAAGCGAGAGTACGCGGAAAGCCCCGTCATGGACGCGCGCCGCAAACTGTGGACCGACGCGAACGACCTGAAGCCGGGGCGGCCCCCCGTCTTTGTGGATGAGATCTGCTGGACGGAGATTGACGACCCCGCGCTGAAGGTTCAATGCGCGCACCCCTTCGCCCGGGAGCTGGAGGACCTGTTCCTCAAGGAACTGTACTGCCTCGACCACGCGCTGTACGATCAGGTCGCGGAGCCTTTTATCGAAAACCCGCTGGTGGTCTATGACAGCGGCTTCGGCATTGACGAGATGGTGGATACCCGCTCTACCGGGTTCAACAGCGAAATCGTATCCCGCCATTTCCACGTGCTGATCGCCGGGATGGACGACATCGATAAGATCCGGGAGCCGGAGGTGCTCCTCGACATGGAGCGCACGGTTCAGTACGGCGAGGTGCTCTCGGAAATCTTCCGCGGCATCCTGCCGGTGGTCACGGTGGGCGCGCGGGGGCTGTGGTTCACGCCATGGGATTATCTCATCCGTGTGATGGGCGTCGATCAGACCTTCATCAACCTCTACGACGAGCCGGAGTTCGTCGAGGCCGTGGTGTCGAGGTATGTGGACATGGCGATGAAGCGCATGAAAAAATACGATGCCCTCGGCATCTGGGCCAGCAACAACGCGCCCGTCCGGGTGGGTTCCGGCGGCTACGGGCTGACCACCGCGCTGGACGCGCAAGAAGCGCACCCGGTAAGCTGCCCGACCGATCAGATGTGGGGCTGCGGCAACGCGCAGATATTTTCATCGGTCAGCCCGGCAATGCACCGGCAGTTTTCACTCCAGTATGAAATGGACTGGCTGAAGCGCTTCGGCCTCACCTACTACGGCTGCTGCGAGCCGCTGTCCGGCAAGATGGATTTGATGGACGAGATCCCCAACCTGCGCAAGGTTTCCATGAGCCCCTGGAACAACTTCGAGGCCGCTGCCGAGCGCTGCCGCGGCAAATACGTGATGAGCTGCAAGCCCTCGCCCGCGGTGTTCGCGGGGGACTCTTTCGACGAGGGGGAGGCACGGCGCGCCATCCGGCACATCCTGAGCGCCACCAGGGGCTGCGCGATCGAACTGGTCATGAAGGACATTTCAACGCTCCGCTTTAAACCCGAACGGCTCCACGCCTGGGCGAGGGCGGCGCGGGAGACGGTGGACGAGTTCTTCGGCTGATTACGCAAGGGGAGGACGACCGTGATGACTTCCAGAGAGCGCGTGCTCGCGGCGATTAACCACCGGGAGCCGGACCGCGTGGCCCATGACATCGGCGCTACGCCCAGTTCGGGCATTTCCGCCATCGCCTATAAAAACCTGACCGACCACCTGGCGATCCCCGGCTCGAAGACGCTGGTCTACGACGTGGTGCAGCAGGTGGCGCAGCCTGAGATGGCGGTCATCGAACGCTTCGGCGCGGACGTTTTGGACATCGGCCGGGCCTTCAACACCCGCGAGGAGGATTGGTACCCGGTCAGGCTGCGCTCCGGCCAGGAGGTGTACTGGCCCAGCTGGTTCCGCCCGCGGGAGAATGGCTCAAGACTCGAGGCCTATGACAGGTCTGGCACGCTGGTGGGCACGATGCCCGAGGGCGCGACGTTTTTTGACCAGACCTCGTTTCCCTACCTCGACGACTACCCGGACGACTACAGCGGGCTCGACGAGGCGATGGGCAAGGTGATCTGGTCGGCGCTGGTGCACAGCCCCTGGGATCACGCGGGCGAGGCGGACTTTTACCGCGCGCTCCGGGAAAAGGCGCTGATGCTCCGAGAGACCACCGACAAGGCGCTGATGATCGTGTGCGGCTGCAACCTGTTCGAGTGGGGAACCTTCCTGCGCCGTATCGACAACTTTTTGATGGATCTTTTGGCCGAGCCGGAGCAGGTGGAAGGTTTGCTCGACGAATTGATGGTCCGGCACCTCGAAACCCTCTCCAAGGTCTGCGAGGCGGTGGGCGACGTGTGCGACATCCTGCGCTTCGGCGACGACCTGGGCACCAACGGCGGCCCGTTCATGTCCCCGGCGCTGTACCGCAAGCTCTTCAAGCCGCGCCACGCGCTTTTGTGCGAATACGTGCACAAGCACAGCGGCATGAAGACCTTCCTGCACTCCTGCGGCTCGATTTACAAACTGATGCCGGATCTGATCGAGGCGGGCTACGACATTATAAACCCCGTGCAGACCGTCACGCAGGATATGGAGCCGGAGCGGCTGAAGCGGGAGTTTGGAAACGACATCGTGTTCTGGGGCGGCGGCATGAACACCCGCAGTGTGCTCAACCACGGCACCCAGCGGGAAGTGTACGATTACGCGCGGCGCATGATCGACATCTTCGCGCCCGGCGGCGGTTTCGTATTCAACACCGAGCACAACGTGATGCCCGACGTGCCGCCGGAAAACCTGGTCGCCACCTACAAGGCGGTGTTGGGCGAACCGCTTTAGGTGGAGAAGTCCCCGCGGCTTCGCGTGGCGTTTTTCATCGGTGAATATCTGGCGGTCCTGCCGAGAAAGGCAGGGCCGCCCTTTTGTGCGCGGGTACGCCACGCCGGAAACCCTACGGAGCGCGTCGTGCGTGAAACATAAAACGGAATTAATGCGGAATATACGCTATTTCGCACCGGGGCGCATATCCATTACCGAGGTGGAATTTATGGGTATGAGAATTGCGCGCGCGCGGGCCTACAGGGGCTTTACACAGGCGGAACTTGCCGCGAAGCTGGGCGTGTCCCCGGCAAAGGTGAACAATTGGGAAGGCGGATACCACAAGGTGAAGCCGGACATTCTGGCAGAGATCGCGGCGGTGCTGAACGTGAGGGTCGCGTGGCTGGCGGGCGGCGGCGCCCGGATGTGGCATGAAAATGCGTTCTGCGAGGTGGCTCAGGTCTGGGATCAGGACGGTGAAGCGGCCTGCATGCTGGATCATCCGCGTCTGGGCATGATCGAGGTCAGGCCGCTGGCGGAGATCGCGTGACGAAAAGCGCTCCTCCACAAGAACGGCGCATCATCTGGCGCATTTTGGCGCTTATAGACGAGTGCGCGGGCTCGGTTCAAAATGGCCGTAGCCGCTGGGTTCGCATTAAGACCTTACAAAGACAGGCGACAAGATGGGCCTCCGCCCGCAAAGCGCGGCCGGAGGCCATTGGGGCATCGAGAACGCCTGCTGGGTCTGACGGGAGGCTCTTTGCCGCCCGCCTTTTTCGTTTCGACGGGGACGTGGCGCGAGGGAGGCGTGGGCGCGGCAGTTGTTGCCGGCAATCAAAACACGTATGGGCGCGGAGCCTTTCACGGAGAATCTCCGGCGGTTTCGGCGCGGCTTTTACCGCGCCCGCGCCGCCATCACCTGCTCCCGGAGCGCGGCGACGGATTCCCCGGGCCTCACCCGGCGGGCCACCACCAGCAGCCGGTCATCGCCATAGCAGGTGTTGAGGGTCAGAAGCGCATCGCTTTCGATTGTCTCGATGGGGATCTCAAACGCGGAACGCTCGGTCAGGGTGCCCACGTACTGCTGAAATTCCGTGCCGGTGCGGAAGGACGGATATCCCAGATAGTTGAAGTACGCCGGGTCGCGCACGTCCTCCGGCAGCGTAAGCACCGCGATTACCACGTAGGTGTTCTCCTGATACAGCGTATCAAACTGAAAAACGCAGTGCTTCTGCAGGAAGTTGAGCCGGAGGTACCGGCTCAGCTTGCCAAACATCGATCCGTCATTCATGTCGTGCCCGTGGATCACGAGGTGTTGGGTGGTGGCCTTGGGCGGGTGGTTCTCGTCCAGAAACAGGGTGCCCGCGGCGCTTTTCTTTTTGTGGATGTCCCGCCTCAGGTAGAAGCTGTTGTCACGGTAGACCACCGGCAGGTCGAGAACCCCGCCGATGGTCAGCCATCCGGCGATGTCTTTGTTCACGCGCCGGAGCGAAGCGAATTTGGGCAGCACGTCCCCGGAAGTCTTTTGAAACCGGGCGGCCTTGGGCTTTTTCGTGGGCGACGGGACCTCCAACGGCACGCCGGTAACGGCTGGGATGGCAGGTGCTTTGATGGCGGAAACTTCCGCGACGGATGCTTCGTGATACAGCGCCGCAATGGATTCATTGGTCGCCTGGGCCTCGAGGGATTCGGAGGTATAGCGAAAGAGCAGGATGCCGGAGGTCAGAAGCCCGGCAAGGCAAAGGAGCGCAAGAGCGCTTCGTATCCGGCCGATTCTCTGGCGGCGCGAAGCGTAGGTGTGCCTACCCCGACTCCCTATATGGGAATAATGGCGGCGCGGAAAAAGGCGCCTGGCAGTACCTCGGTACTGCCGGACACCCTTTTTCCTTCGGTATGAACGCGGGGCAGCGCACATGTTACGAGGCCCTGCGTTTTTTAAGAAGCAGGACGAGCGCCGCGGCGAAGAGGGCCGCAAGCAGCGCGTACAGCGCGGGCTGTGCGTGGTCTCCGGTGTCGGGGGAGGAAGCTTTGGTGACCGTCAGGGTCGCGGCGCTGGAGGCAATGCTGTTGTCCAGTCCATCGGTGACAATCACGCGGTACTGGCTTCCGTTTTGGCTGAGGTCTATCCGGTCGATGGTGTAATCCGGCGCGGTGGCGCCGTCAATTCTTTTCCAAGAGGAGGGGGTTTTGCTCTGCCGCTTTTCCGAAGAACCGCTGGAGATTTTTCGCTGCCACTGGTAAGTAAGGGGTGCTTCTCCGGTAGCCCACACGGAGAACGAAACCGTCTGCCCGGCCACGGCGCGAACATCCTGCGGCTGCGATGTAATCGTGAGCGATAAGCCCTTCGCGAGCAGGAAGGGGGAGAGTTCGTTGACGATGATGCTCACGGCGCCGTTCGTCACGGTCGACGTGAACTGCTCGGTGCCGCCGCTTCCAAGTTTGTGCAGCACATACACCGTACTGCCATTGTGTTCCTCGCCCACCTCGAAGGTGAGGGTCAGCGGCGGCGTGTAGGCCCCAGCGGGCGTGATGCGCGCCTCATACGCGCCGAGAATCTGCTTGTCCCCCATCAGCGTTTCCAATTCCTCACGGTCATCCTCGCCGGACGGAAGCACTGTGACTACCAGCGCCGCGCCGGGCGCGAAGACACCCTGGGCGCTGATGGTGGTGGAGCCGACCGCCTCGGTCAGCGTGTCCTCGGACATGGCGGGGTTGACGGTGACTGTGAAGTCCTGCGTGTAGTCAGAAGAGGCGGTCAGGCCGTTTGTGATGGTCGCCCGGATGGTGGCGGTGCCTGCGCCGGTGGTGGAGAGAGTATTGCCGGAGACAGACGCGCCGGTCGTGCCTGCGCTGGCTACCCTCCAGGTGATGGTCTTGTTTGTGGCGTTCGCGGGTTCGACGGTGCCGGAGAGGGTAAGCGGCGTCCCTGCGGTGGCGGAAGTGGGCACGCCGGAGATGCCCGTCACCGGGACGAAGGCGGGGTTGACGGTGATCGAGAAGTCCTCATTGTAGTTGGAAGAGGGGCCCGCGCCGTTGGCGATGGTGGCGCGAATTATGACGGTGCCCGAGGCCGTCGTGGAGAGGGTGTTCCCGGAAATGGACGGGCCAGTCGGGGCCACGCCGACCACGCTCCAGGTGATGGTTTTGTTGGTGGCGTTCGCGGGTTCGACGGTGCCGGAGAGGGTAAGCGGCGTCCCTGCGGTAGCGGAAGTGGGCACACCGGAGATGCCCGTCACCGGGATGAAAGCGGGATTGACGGTGACCGTGAAGTCCTGGGTGTAATCGGAAGAGGCTGTCAGGCCATTTGTGATGGTCGCGCGGATGGTGGCGGTACCCGCGGCGGTGGTGGAGAGGGTGTCCCCGGAGATGGACGCGCCGGTCGTGCCTGCGCTGGCTACGTTCCAGGTGATGGTTTTGTTGGTGGCGTCCGCAGGTTCGACGGTGCCGGAAAGGGTCAGCGGCGTCCCTGCGGTGGCGGAAGTGGGCACGCCGGAGATGCCCGTCACCGGGACGAAAGCGGCGTTGACGGTGATCGAGAAGTCCTTATTGTAGCTGGAAGAGGGACCCGCGCCGTTGGCGATGGTGGCGCGGATTATGACGGTGCCCGCGGCCGTCGTGGAGAGGGTGTTGCCGGAGACGCTTGCACCGGTCGTGCCTGCGCTGGCAACGTTCCAGGTGATGGTTTTGTTGGTGGCGTCCGCAGGTTCGACGGTGCCGGAAAGGGTCAGCGGCGTCCCTGCGGTGGCGGAAGTGGGCACGCCGGAGATGCCCGTCACCGGGACGAAGGCGGGGTTGACGGTGACTGTGAAGTCCTGTGTATAGTCGGAAGAGGCGGTCAGGCCGTTTGTGATGGTCGCGCGGATGGTGGCGGTGCCCGCGGCCGTCGTGGAGAGGATGTTGCCGGAGATGGACGCGCCGGTCGTGCCTGCGCTGGCTACGCTCCAGGTGATGGTCTTGTTTGTGGCGTTCGCGGGTTCGACGGTGCCGGAAAGGGTCAGCGGCGTCCCTGCGGTGGCGGAAGTGGGCACATCGGAGAGGCCCGTCACCGGGACGTGGGAAATGACTTCAATATAGATGTACTTATGATAGTGGGTAGATGTGGTCAGGCCGTTAACCACAGTTGCCTCGAGAAGGATGGTGCCCGGGTTGGGGATGGAGAGGGTGTTGCCAGAGAGGGTTGCGCCGGTCGTGCCCGGGTTTAATACATTCCAGGTGATGGTCTTGTTGGTGGCGCTCGCGGGCTCGACGGTGCCGGAAAGGGTCAGCGACGTCCCTGCGATGGCGGAAGTGGGCACGCCAGTAATGTCCGTCACCGGGATGACAGCGGGGTTGACAGTAATCATGAAGTCCCTTGTGTAGTCGGAAGAAGCGGTAAATCCGTTCACCACGGTTGCCCGGATGAGGGCGACACCTTCGCCGGTGGTGGATAAGGTGTTCCCGGAAATCGTAGCGCCGGTTGTGCTTACGCCGATCACGCTCCAGGTGATGGTCTTATTGGTGGCGTTCGCGGGGGCGACGGTGCCGGAGAGGGTGAGGGCTTCCCCTGCCGTTGCGGAAGTGGGCAGGCCGGTGATGCTTGTTACTGGGACGAAGGCGGGGTTGACGGTGACCGTGAAGTCCTCTGTGTAATCGGAAGAGGCGGCGAGGCCGTTTGCGATGGTCGCACGGATGGTGGCGGTGCCCGCGGCCGTCGTGGAGAGGATGTTGCCGGAGATGGACGCGCCGGTCGTGCCCGCGCTGGCTACGCTCCAGGTGATGGTCTTGTTGGTGGCGTTCGCAGGCTCGACGGTACCGGAGAGGGTCAGCGGCGTCCCAGCGGTGGCGGAAGTGGGCACACCGGTGATGCCCGTCACCGGGACGGGGGAAAAGACGTCAATATAGATGTACTTATGATAGTGGGTAGATGCGGTCAGGCCGTTAACCACGGTTGCCTCGAGAAGGATGGTGCCCGGGCTGGGGATGGAGAGGGTGTTTCCAGAGAGGGTTGCGCCGGTGAAGCCCTGGTCTAATACGCTCCAGGTGATGGTCTTGTTGGTGGCGCTCGCGGGTTCGACGGTGCCGGAGAGGGTCAGCGAAGTTCCCGCGGTGGCTGAAGTGGGCAGGCCGGTGATGTCCGTCACCGGGACGAAAGCGGCGTTGACGGTGATCGTGAAGTCCTGTGTGTAATCGGAAGAGGCGCTCAGACCGTTTGTGATGGTCGCCCGGATGGTGGCGGTGCCCGCGGCCGTCGTGGAGAGGGTGTTGTCGGAGATGGAAGCGCCGGTCGTGCCCGCGCTGACCACGCTCCAGGTGATGGTCTTGTTGGTGGCTTCCGCAGGGGCGACGGTGCCGGAAAGGGTCAGATTATCACCTGCCGTGGCAGAGGTGGGCACGCCGGAGATGCCCGTCACCGCAACGAAGGGGGTATAGCTGTAGGCGGGGGACGCGGCGGACTGGTCGCTGTCGGCATAAGTGGTGCCGTCGCCGATCGGGGTTACCGTATAGGTATAGCTGCCGCTGCCGGTAGTGGCAATCACGCCGGTAAAATCGTAATAGTTGGCGCTAGTGCTGGTGGCAGTGCCATAGATAACGCCATCTTTGTACAATTGAACGGTGTAGCTGGACGCGTTGACGACCGGGTCCCAGACGGCTTTACCGGGTACGGTGCCATCCCATGCGAGGGAGCCGGGGGTGGAGAGCTTTATTTTGATGTTCGATATTACGATATCCTGAAACAGAACAATATCTTCCGATGCAGACAGATACACCTTGTTGACGCCGGTGATTCCGTATCCAGAAGCATCCACGGCAACGAGGGTGCTCTCTCCGGCGAACTGGTTTGCTACAGTCGCATAATATCCGTCGTTCGTTTCGGTTCCAATATATATGTTGGAGACCAAGTTCCCTGTAGCGTACTTGAAGCCGGACAGGTCGAAGACATGACCTGCCGGGGCGGAAATGCAGAGCCGCGTTTCACCATCTAATCCGGCCCAGGCGTCGATTCCAGCGCTATATGCCTGAAGCTGCGCCATAATGCCTGACGCGCCCTGCGGCGGCACGGCGGAGAAGCTGATGGAGGCGGTTTGCCCGGCGGTGACGCTTTTTACCAGGAGATCAGGGGTTGCATCGCCAGTTGTGTCAGACATGTAGGCATTATCAGCAGTGGAAAAGGTGACGGTGGCGGAAGCGGCGTGCGCGGACAGCGAGCCCAGCGTCATGATGAACAGCGCGATCAGGATGGCGAAGGATCTGGCGAAAAACCTGTTCCGCATCTTGAGAATCCCCTTACATATGAAATCCGATGTGCAATAAATAAATAGGGGAGATTAAACAACACCAAAGGAAAGTATAGTGCTTGGAAGCATTAATTGTCAAGGGAATTATTAACAAAGGCGGTCACTTTGTGGTACTGCGCCGCCGGTTCGGTGTGCTTTGGAAAATGGTGCGCCTCAGCGCGGGGCGTCATAGCGAACCTGAGAGCGGCCGATGTTTCGGGCCTTGTGAACCCCCATGGGATGGTAGGGCAGCCGCTCGATTTCCTGAAGCTTTGGGAAGCGCGCGGCGTGGGCTTCGAGCGCCGCCTCGTCCTCGTTGAGTCCCGGGATGATTGGGCAGCGCAGAATCACCCGCGCGCCGTGGTCGCACAGGAAGGCGAGGTTTTTTAGGATCAGCGCATCCCCCGCGCCGGTCAGCGCCGCGTGCCGGGAGGATTCTGCCTTGTAGTCGTAGAGAAACCAGTCCACATAGGGGAGGACGCGGGAGAAGTGCTCCGTGGCCGCGAAGCCGCTGGTCTCGACGGCGGTGCCGATGCCCCGCCGTTTCGCCTCTTGCAGGATGCCCAGCGCGAACAGCGGCTGGAACATCGGCTCGCCGCCGGAGAGGGTGATCCCCCCGCCGGTGGCTTCGTAATATGCCCGGTCACGCTCCGCGATGTCCACGATCTCGCTTGCGCCCATCTCGTAGCCGTAAACCTTGAGCGCCCCGGCATCGCACGCGGACGCGCAGCGCCCGCATGCTTTGCAGCGGGCGAAATCGACCCGGTGGGTTTCGCCCTCGAAGACGTGAACGCCCTCCGGGCAGGCGAGACAGCGGCGGCAGAGGGTGCATTTGTCCGCGTCAAAGGAGAGCTCCGGCCGGCTTAGGAGCGACTCCGGGTTGTGGCACCACAGACAGCGCAGCGGGCAGCCCTTCAAAAATACCGTCGTGCGGATGCCGGGCCCGTCGTTCATGGAGCAGCGCTGGATGTCAAAGATCGTGCCCATACAGCGTCCTCGAAACGATTTCCTCTTGAATCTTTCGCTCCAGTTCCACGAACCGGGCGGAGAAGCCGCCCACCCGGACGATCAGGTTCGGGTAGCGCTCCGGGTGCACCATCGCGTCCTCGAGGGCGCCGCGGTCGAGGATGTTCAGCATCGCCTGCTGCCCCTTCTGAAAGAAGACGGAGAGGAGCGCCGCCGTCTCGCGGCGGTAGCGGCCGAACATCTCCCGCGAGAACTTCATGTTCTGCACCGCGCCGGCGTGGATGGTGTTGTCCAGCTTGACGAGGGAGTTCAAAAATGCGGTGATGCCGCTTTTATCCATGCCGCCGACGGGGTTGTTGGCGTTCGACATCGGTTCGCCGGACAGCCGTCCGTCCGCCGACGCGCCGGTGTAGCGGCCGAAGGCTGTGTTGGCGCTGTTGTTGATGATGACGACCAGATAGCTGTCAAGCCCCGCAGCCTCAGCGCGGCTTCGCGTGTAGGCGCACACGTGCTCGTGGACGCGCACGGCCATGCGGTCCGCCTCGTCCTGATCGTTTCCGTACTTGGGGCAGTTCAGAAGCGCCTTCCGCTCGCGCTCGTAGCCGGAGAAATTGGCCTTTAGCATCGCGCGGAGATGGTCAATGGTGAAGCGCTTATCCTCGTAGACGGTCTTTTGGATGGCGGTCAGGCTGTCCGCGGCGTTGGTGTTGCCGTAGGTCTCCAGCGTGCCGCCAAGGATTCGAACGCCGCCTGTGAGCAGCGGCTTTCCGCGCGCGATGCAATCGTCGTAGAGGAGCGAGAGGAGAAGGTGCGGCGCGGTTTCCCCGGCCACGTCGTATTCGATTTTTTCCTGCAGCGCGAGGGCGTCCACGTAGGTTTCCACGTTGCGCCGGTAGGTGTCAAACAGTTCCTCGAAGGTGTCGAAGGATGCCGGATGGCCCATCCGCCTGCCATCGATCAGGTCGTACCCGTCAAACAGCGTGACCTCCAGAGCCTTTAAAAGGTTGATGACGCCGCTGGGGGTGCCGAGGCTCTTGTTGGCAATCACGTATTCGCCGCAGCCGAAGGGCACGTACTGCGCGGCGGTTTCTTCGTCAAGATGGAAGGCGTTCATCACGGCGGGGATGTTGACCTCGTCCCGGTAGAGCATCGGGTAGATCCAGCCGTCCGCGAAGTTATCATAGGCCATTTCAAGGAGGGACGCATCCTGCCCGTCGTAAAAGCGCAGCGTCAGCTGGGGCAGCGGCTCCCGGAAAAGGCGAGATGCGCGAATGGCGAGGCGCGCGAAGCGATCCGCCGCGGCCTCGTTCCGCCGCCCCTTGCCGCCCACGATGATGCGGGCGTCGGTGGTGCAGCGCCGCTCGTTGGTTGCGCGGTAGAATTCCTGAATCAGGCGCAGCGCATCCTCTTCGTCGTCGCCCACAAGGTCGCCGAGGGTTATGTCCAGCCGGGCGTAGTTGATCGCGCCGGACAGGATCGCGTACAGGTGCACCAGTTGCAGGCCTTCCCGAAGGTTCTTCGGCGCGGCGTGGATCAGGCTGCCGAGGGCTTCCGAAAGCTCGGACATCCCGAGCGCCGCCGCCTGTTCCGCGTAAAAGCGGAGCGCCCATTCGACGAGGTCCAGCGCGCCGAGAAGGCCTTTATAAAATGCCTGCGCCTCATCCCCTGCGACGGCAAGGTGCTCAGAGACCAGCGCGCGCAGCCCCGTCAGGCCCAGGCGCACGAGTTTATCGTAGTCCGGCTGCAGGCTGCCCACCCGGTACAGCGGAAAGCCGACCCCGGCGCTGGTGAAGCAGTCGTCCGCGTCCAGCCAACGGGCCACTTCCTTCGGGTAGGCGGCTTGAACTTTTTTGATGGTAATCTCGTTTTCCCAGAAGGAGAGGGCTTCCTCGAGATGCTGACGGGTGCCGCCGTCCACCGCTTCGCACAGGTCGTCAAAAAGCGCCCGGTCGAGGAAATAGTCCAGCATGCCCGCCTCCTGGGGCGAAAAGCCGACCGCGAGGTTTATGTGGCGCCCCGCGAACACGTCGCCCTCGCGGAGGTCCCCCAGCGCGTACCGAAGGCGCACCCGCTGGCACGCAAGTTCACACGCCGCCGGAGAATCCGAATGGGCGCGGTAGGTATCGATGAATTCAAGCACATAGGCCGCGTGTTGTTCGCAGGTCGGCATGGCTGTTCCCTCCAAGCGCGCACAAGGCACGTAGTGTTGACTTTACTGATATAGTACGATATAATCGGCAAAAAATCATTGACTATTTTGATGAATGGGATGAGCATTTTGATCTTGCGGGCAAAAGACATCATCGACGGGGACGTCGGCGTCCATTATCAGATCACCAGTCAGGCGCGGGTCGCCACCTATCCCCACGGGCACGACTTCTACGAGGTCTTTCTCGTGATCGACGGAGATATGGACCACGTGCTCAACGGGCGCGCGGAGCGCCTGGAACGGCACAGCATCGCGCTGATCCGCCCCGGCGACGAACACTTTTACCACCGCGTTCGGGGGAGCCTGCTCAACATCGCCTTCACGGCGGAGCTGTTCGAGCGGATCGACGCGCTTATACAAGTGGGCCCATGCCCGAACGCCTGTGTCACCGAGGGGGACGCGGCCCAGGCGCTGGGCGGCATCCGGGAGGTCATGGCAGGCGGGCTTTCCAAAGAGGAGACCGCGCTCAAGCTGAAGCTGGTGCTCGTTCGGCTGTTTTCGCTCTTTCAGCTTCGCGGAAAGCGGAGCGATTACCCGGACTGGCTGGAGGCGCTGCTGGCCGCGATGAACACGCGGGAGAACATCGCCGAGGGGCTGAAGCGCCTCTACCACCTGTCGCCCCGGACGCCGGAGCATACCACGCGCTCCTTCCGAAGGTACTTGGGCGTCTCGCCCACGGAGTACATCAACGACCTTCGGCTGCAATACGCGGAAAACCTGCTCCTGACCACCGACCGTACCGTGACGGCCGTGGGGCTCGAAGCAGGTTTTCAGGACGCCAGCTATTTTTCCGTTTGTTTCAAGAGAAGGTACGGCGCGTCGCCCGCCGAATACAGAAGGCGGCACAGGAAGACTTTGGTGTGACGCAGTCTACTCCGCCCGGACGCACGTCCAGCCGCCGCTGGACAGCGGCCGGCTGCCAGCTCCGTCTTCAAAGCGCCATGTAGATTCCAGTTGAATGCGGCCGTCCAGATTTTCCGGGGCGGAGACGTTAAGGCGCACCGCGCCATCCTCCCGCTTCCAATGGACGCGCACCCATCCCGCGGGGGTTTCGTGTTCGCAGCGCACCTCGTCCAGCTGTGGGATGAAGCTTGGGCGTACGTCCGCTCGCCGCGGCGATATGCGGATGCCGCCCGCCGTCCGGTAGAACCAGCCGCTTACGTCGCCCCAGAAGTGGTGGTTGCGGCTGTAGAACGCGCCGCTGCCCTCCGGGTGGAAGGCCTCCCACAGCGTGGTCGCGCCCCGCGCCACCCAGTTGCCGTAGGAGGGGTAATCCGGCCGGGCGATCATGTGGTAGGCCAGCTCGCTCTGGCCGAAATCGGTCAGCACGTGGAAGAGCACCCGGCCGCCCAGCACGCCCACGTCGAAGTGCCCGTCCGCGGCGCGGATCAGCGCCATCAGCTGACGGAACGCCCCTTCGGTCTCCTCCGGCTCGAACATGCCGTAATGGAGCGCCATAGCCTGGGACGTCTGGCACGCGCCCGCAGAGAGCAGCGTGGCGCGGTCGATCAGGCGGCTTCGGAAGGCCGCGCGGGTTTCTTCGTACAGGCTCCGGGCGAAGGCTTCCTCGCGGGACAGGCCGACGACGGCGAACATTTCGGCGGCTTTTTGGGCCAGATCCGCCACCAGAATGGTGTCGGTCACCCGCAGCGGGGCGCGGTAATCATCCTCTTTCCGCCCCACGGGGCACCAGTCACCGAGCCCCACTTCGTATAGGCCGTCGGCGCCCTTGCGGGTGCCGATGTACTGGAGATAGCGCAGCATCGCGTGGGCGTTTTCCTTAATGACGGCGTCGTCCCAGCGGTACTTGTAGATAAAGTAGGGCAGGTAGAAGAGTACGTTGTCCCAGGCCGGGCCGTTGCCCCACGCGAAGCCCCAGCCCCCCGTGGGCACGATGCCTGGCAGCGCGCCCTTTTCGTCCTGCGCCCGGCGGATGCTCTCAAGCCATTGCCGAAGGCTCCGCTCCGGCGCGAAGTTCAGCAGCATCTGCTCGCAGGAGAGCGCCGCGTCCGCCGTCCAGCCGTTCTTCTCCCGGTGGGGGCAGTCGTTGGGGAAGTAGTGGAAGTTGGTGAGGTCGGAGCGGCGGGTGATCTCCTGGATCTTGCTTGCGACGGGGTCGGAGCATTCAAACCGCCCTCGCGTCATGAGGTCGGAGTGGAACTCGACAAGCGTCAGGAGGTCGGGCGTCGCCTGTTCGTCCTCAAGCCCCTTGACCAGCACGTAGCGGAAGGCCTGGTAGCTGAAGGTGGGCTGGTAGCTTTCCTTCGCGCCGCCGCGGCAGACGTACTCGTTTCGCTGTACGTTCACGTCCAGGTCGCTTTTATGGAAGTTCAGGTTGCCGTCGTCAAACAGGCCGCCGGTCAGAAGCTCGCTGTGGCGCAGCTCGATCCGCTGCCCTTTTTTGCCGCGAATTTCAAGGCGGCAGACGCCGGAGGTGTTGATGCCAAAATCGTACCGCCAGCCCTCCCGCTCCCGCGTTATCGAAACCGGCTTAATCTCCCGGACGGCCCTGATGGGTTCGCAGTCGCAGGGGCGGATGTGCCCCGTCGGACGCGGGCAGGGCGAGGCGGGCCGCCAGGCGTGGTCGTCAAAGCCCGGCTCATTCCAGCCGGGGATTTCGAGGTTCGCGTCGTACACCTCGCCCCAGCGGTAGTCGTCCATGAGGAGGGGAGAGGGCGCGGTCAAAAAAGCGTCGTCGCTCTCAATCATCGCTTCGCCGACGGTCAGGCGGCAGCCCAGGCAGGGTGCGGCCACCCAGGGGGCGCGGTCAAAATCCCACACGTAGCCGCCGGGGTTGTTCTGAAGGCCATTGCCCAGCCACACGCCCAGCACGTTTTCGCCGTCGCGCAGGTAGGGCGAAATATCGTAGCGGTCGTAGTAAACGAGGTCCGACGGCGCGCTGATGTAGGGCGCGAGGAAGCCCTTGGTGATCCGAGCGCCGTTCATGTAAACCTCGTAAAAGCCGAGGCCGGTGATCAGAAGCTCCGCCGCCTCGCCCGCCGAGGCCGTAAAGGTGCGCCGGAAGTAGGGCGCGGGCACATGCTTTTCGGGCGTCATGCGCTCGCCGCCGGCATTTATGAAGCGAAATTCCATGCGATCTCTCCGCTCTCCATTATTCCTGGAAAAGGGCTTCCTCCACCCGGGCGCAGAGCCGGTGGTACAGCGGCAGGTGCAGCTCCTGCACCTTGTAGGTTTCCTCGGCATCCACGTTCAGAAGGTGCTGGCAGAGCGGTTTCATCCGCCCGCCGCTTCTGCCGGTCAGCCCTACAGTAACGAGCCCCAGCGCGTTCCCGACGGTCAGCGCGCGGCAGACGTTTTCGGCGTTGCCAGAGGTGGAGATGCCGATGATCACATCCCCCGGGCGTCCAAAGGCCAGCACCTGCTGGGCGTAGACGGACGCGCCGTCGATGTCGTTGGCCACCGCGGCGATCAGCGCGCTGTGGCAGGTGAGGTCGATGGCTGGAAGCCCCATCTGAAGCCCTTTGGCCCAGGACTCGCCGATGTCCTGAATCAGCTTTTCGCCGAGCGGCCGCTTTTTCATAAAGCCCTTGATGAATTCGCCCGCGATGTGGGCGCAGTCCGCCGCGCTGCCGCCGTTGCCGCAGAGCAGCAGCCTGCCGCCGCCGCGGAAGCTTTTGAGCACGGCTTCAACCACCGCATTCAGTTTTTCTTCCATATAATATCACTCCCCGTCGGGTATTGTCCGGTCTTACGCCTCGTCCGCCGCGCGGATCGGCTGCTCGAGGAACAGGTCTACGATCAGCGAGGTGGCGGCCTTGATGGCCTGGCATTGGTCGGAGGGCTTGACCACCAGCTTGGTCCGGGCGAGGATCTTCGGCGACAGGCGCTGAGCCAGCGTGTCCTGCAGCACCGTTTGCAGCAGCTCCGTGCACTCAGCCAGGCTGTCGGTGACGATCACGATGTCCGGGTTCAAGAGGTTGATCAGGTTGACCAGCCCGTAGCCCAGATACTCGCCCGCCCGGGTGAACAGGCGCACGGCCAGCTCGTCCCCGGCCTTTACCGCCCGAACGATGTCCTGAAAATGGGGTTTCGTGCCGTGGAGCGGGTGTTCCGGGCGGCTTTTGAGGGCCAGCGCCATCTCCCGCTCCAGCGCCAGCGTGGATGCGTATTTTTCCATGCAGCCATAGTTGCCGCAGTCGCAGCGGGGGCCGCTGGGGTTCAGGCTCATGTGACCGATCTCACCGGCGCAGCCCAGCGCGCCGCGCACGGGGCGGCCGCCGTCGATGATGCCCGCACCGACGCCCTGCCCGGCCAGCACGCAAAGGAGCAGCCGGTAGTCGTCCTGATCGCATTTGCGCCATTCGGACTGGGCGAAGCACAGCGCGTCGTGCTCAAGGAGGATCGGCATGCGGAATTCCTCGTAGAGGATTTCCTTGACGTTGACATCTTCCCAGCCGGGGAAGGCGCTCATGAAGGCGATGGAATTCTCCTCGTAGATGATCGGCCCCGGAAGCGCAAGGCCGATGCCCAGGATGGCCCGGGAATCCGAGCGAAGGATCAGGTTGCGAACCAGTTCCTTGACGAGGTTCATGGCGTCCTCGGGCGTGGCGTGCTCGGAGATTGCGCGCTCCTCCTCCGCGTAGATCTCCCCCGCGATGTCAAACAGACCCGCGTGGATGTTCTGGCGCGTCAGGCGGATGCCGATGCACAAATACCGGTCCAATTCGAGGGTCAGGCCGATGGAGCGCCGCCCCTTCTCGCCGGAGATCAGGCCGACCTCCTTGACCACACCGGCATCGATCAGCTGCTGCGTGATCACGGTGATGCTCGCCTTGGTGAGGCCGCTCTGCTTCGCAAGCTCCGCGCGGGAGCAGACCTCCATTTTGTGGATCAGTCGCATCACCAGCGAGCGGTTGAGGCGCTGGAGGTCGTCCTGGTTCTTTCCTTCCTTCCGGGTCATACGATCACCTGCTATTTTCCTATTTGGGCCGCATCAAATAGATCGTCCAATTCGGCGATCTTTTTTAGCCAACCCTTGTAGCGTTCGAAGGAAAACGGCGGCTTGCCCAGCATGTAGTGGTTGCAGCCGGTCTCCCCGTCCGCCGTCCAGCGCATCAGGAAGAGCCTCTGGTCGCCGTGGGAGATGCGGATGGGCGCGATCTCCGTGGTCTGGTTGGCTTTGGCAAAGAATTCGCCGTCGTAGAGGATTTCTCCTGTATCGCCGTCCCAAACCCTGCAGGTGCCGGTCTTGTCCGTCAGGGTGTCGTTGCCGGCCATCAGTCGGATGTGCCAGCTCTCGGGCTCCGTCATCATCAGGCACAGCGGCGCCTGGGCGCGCTTGATGTAGTAGTAGGCCAGCTTCTTGATGAAGTCATAGCTCACCACCGCGTCCGAGAACTGCGGCCAGCCGTCGATGATGTTCCACCAGATCACGCCGGTGCGCCGCCATTTCTTCGTGCGGGTGACCTCGATAAAGAACTTCTTGGCCTCCGCCTGGGAGATCTGGGAGGCGAGGATGAAGTCCTCGAGGTTGTCCGGGTCGATGCCGAACATCTCGTGGATCTGATCGGCCATCAGCTTGATGCGGTAGGCATAGGGGCCGGTAGGGCCGTTCATCTCGGCGGCGTGGGTCAGCCATTCGTCGTTGTCCTGCCACGGCCAGAGCTTTTCGGGGCTGATGAAGCCCTTGATCGAGGACAGGTTGTTGCAGCCGTGGTAGCCGGTCTCGCTGGCGAAATGGGCCTGCGTGTTGGCATAGAAGGGGCTCTTGAAGTAGTCGCGGGGGCCCCACAGGTGGGACTCGGGCAGCAAGTTTTCGATCTGCCTGTAGTCGCGGCTGATCTTCGAAATCGCCGGGGCGATGTAGGGAGAGGAGGGCAGGAATTCGCGGTAGGGATCCATCCGGTTCACCACCTGGGGCAGCACTTCGCGGGTGATGCGGTTCCACTCCGGGTTCTGGCCGGAGAGCGCCAGCATCAGCGCGTCGCACTCGTTGTCGCCGCTCCAGAGGATGATGGAGGGGTGGTTGCGCAGCTTTTCCACCACGACTTCGGCTTCTTTTCGCATGGCGTCGAGGAACGCCTCGTCCAGCGGGTACATGCCGCAGGCCATGGTGAAGTCATTCCAGATCATGATGCCGTGGCGGTCGCAGTAGTCGTAGAAGGGGTGGTCTTCGTACACGTTGCCGCCCCAGCAGCGCAGGATGTTGCAGCCGGTATCCACCCACATCTCCAGCATGCGCTCGTAGCGGGCGGCGTCGCGGCTGTGCATCGCGTCGGCGGGCACCCAGTTGGACCCCTTGCAGAGGATCTTCTCCCCGTTGACCACGAAGCAGAATTCGCCCTGGTACTGGTCGGTCACATCGGTCCGGTCCAGCTTCACGGTGCGGATGCCCATTGTCGTCTCGCGGACGGCGATCACGCGGCCGTCCTGGAGGAGTTCCGCCCGCACGTCGTAGACGTTCGCCGCGCCGTAGCCGTTCGGCCACCAGAGCTTCGGATTTTTGACCGTGAAATCGAACCGGCCGCCCACGAAGCGCACCGACTGTTCCACGAGGAAGCCTGCCTCGCCGTCCACGGTGCCCGTCAGCCGGAGGGACAGCCCGGCGTAGTAGGGCACATCCGTCTTGAAGCGGAAGGCGCAGGTGACGAGGGCGCCTTCCTTTTCCAGCGAGCGGGTGGCAAGGTACAGCGCTTCGAACTCGTTCGGGCTGTCGATTTCAAGGTCCACGTCGCGCCAAATCCCGGCGGACACGGTGCGGGGCATGATGTCCCAGCCGTAGGCGGAGGGCGCCTTGCGCACTTGCAGCGAATCATAGTTGTCCGGCAGGTGGCTGCAGTAGGCGTCCACATTTTTCGTGGCGGAATAGAGGATGGGCGAGCGGATCTCGACCGCCAGGCTGTTTTCGCCCGGCTTCAAAAGATTCGTCACCTCGAAGCGGTGGTCGATCAGCGCATTTTCGCTCTCCGCGAACTTTTCGCCGTTCAGGTAGTAGGCCGCGACGCAGTCCACGCCCTGAAAGTGTAAAAAGGCCTTCTCGCCCGCTTCGAGAGAGGGGGCGTCGAAGGTTCGCTCGTAGCGCCAGCGGTAAAATTCAAAGGGGCGCAATAGCTTTACGTTGTTGCCGAAAAAGATGTCCGGAAGAACGCCGGCGTGCATCAGGTCGATCTCCACGTTTCCGGGGACGACGGCCGGAACAGACTGCATGCCCTCCAGGCCGCAGGGGTTTGTCTGCTCGTCTGCGTAATAGAGTGTGTAGGCGCCGTTCAGGGAGAACTTCTTCATGATCGATCCGTTCCTTTCGGTTTGCTTGCGTCGTTTTCGTGCCGCCCGAATTATTCCGCCATGCCGTTCGCCGCCACCGCCAGCGCGGCGACGTCGCCCAGCCTGTCACCCAACGCGCTCGGCACGATGCGGCATTGTTCCACCGCCGTGGGCAGCGCCTCGTCCTTCAGCACCCGCTCCATTTCCTCGCGGAAATACTTCTCCGCCCGGGCGAACACGCTGCCGATGACAATCGTTTCCGGGTTCAAAACGTCAATCAGGATCGCAAGGCCGCGCCCCAGCATCCGGGCGCTTTCCTGGTAGACGCCCCGCGCCGCCTCGTCGCCCATGTCGGCGCGCTCCGCGAGCTCCTGGGCGCTCATCTCCCGGCCCATGCGCATGGCTGCGAGGCGGCTCAGCCCCCCGCCGGAACAGTAGCCCTCAAAGGAGCCGCTTTTGCCGTAGCCCATGGGGCCGTCCTCCGTCAGGCGGATGTGCCCCACTTCGCCGGCGAGGCCGCTCGCGCCCTCGTACAACCGGCCGCCCAGGATCAGCCCCGCCCCGAGGCCCGTGCCGAAGGTGAGGAAGATCGCGTCCCGGGTGCCTTTTGCAGCACCGTAGCGCCATTCCGCCAGCGCGCAGGCGTTGGCGTCGTTTTGGAGAAAGGTGGGCGTGTTCAGCCGCGCTTTAACGAATTGCGTCGCGGGCACCTCGTCCCAGCCGGGCAGGTTGGGCGGCGAGTAGATCACGCCCCGCCGGTGGTCCAGTGGCCCGCCGCAGCTGATGCCGACGGCGCGCAGGGTTTTGCCTTTCAAAAGGCGCTCCGCCTCGTCGCACATTTTGGTCAGTACGGCGCGCCAGTCTCCCGTGGCGGCGGTGGGAAACGCGGCGCGGTCCAGGATTTTTCCGCCGCCGTCGCCGAGCACCACCGCGCATTTTGTGCCGCCAATGTCAAAGCCGATATCGTAAAAAGACAATCGTATCCCTCTTTCCAGGATTTTGCGTCCGATCTAACCCTTGACCGCACCGGCGGAAATGCCGCTGATGATCTTCTCGGACATGAACAGGTACACGAGGATGCTGGGCAGAACGCCCACGATGATGCCGGACAAAAGAATGTTGTAGTCGGTGTAGAACGCGTTTTTGAAGCGGACGATGCCCAGCTGCAGCGTCTTTTGCGTCTCCTGGTTCAGGAAGATCAGCGAGAGCAGCAGGTCGTTCCACACGCCCAGGAAGTTGAAGATCGTCACGGTGGCCAGCGTGGGCTTGAGCATCGGGCACACGATCCGGGCGAAGGCTTTGGGGATGCTGCACCCGTCGATGACGGCGGATTCCTCGATCTCCCGGGGAATGCCCTTCAAAAAGCCGATGATCATGAACGTGGAGGTGGGGATGGTGTTTGCGATGAAGATCAGCATCAGCGCCGCTCGGTTGGTGATGCCCACGCGGGTGGTCAGGATGTACAGCGGCACGATGATCGCGTGCATCGGCACCATCAGGCCGGTCAGGAGAAGCCCCAACACCGCTTTGGAAAGCTTCCAGCGCATCCGGCCGATGGCGTAGGCGGCGGTGGTGGTGATGGCGAGCCCCACAAGGCACACCACCGCGGAATAGAAGAGGCTGTTCAGGAAGTAGGTATGCATGCTGAACTCGGTAAACAGCCTTTTGTAGAAGGTCATGCTGAAGGCCTGGGGCAGGCTCCAGGGAGAGCCGAAAATCTCTTCATTGCTTTTGAAGGAGGACATCAGCGTGAAGAGAAGCGGGTATACGATCAGGACGACGTACAGCCCCAGAAAGGCGTAGCGCACGATGTCGGACTTGCGGATGTTTTTTCTATGCTTGGCGCTTACCATCACGACTCCTCCTTTTCCTTAAAACAGCCCGTAATTATCCAGGAGCACACCACGCACAAAAGGAACAGCAGAAAGCCGATGGCCGAACCGTAGCCGTAGCGCAGCTGGAAGAAGGATTTGTTGTACATGTGGGAGGCCATCACCTCGGTGGCGTGCACCGGCCCGCCGCCCGTCAATACGAACACGGAGTCGAACACCTTCAGCGAGCTGGTGGTAATCAGCACCAGGCTGACCTTGATGACCGGCTTCATCAGCGGTGTGATGATGTGCCAGACGGTCGTCCAGCGGTTCGCGCCGTCAATCTGCGCGGCTTCCAGCACGTCGTGGGAGATGGAGGTCATCCCGGTGATGTAGATGACCATGTGGTAGCCGACAAACTGCCACGCAACGGCGGCGCACACGCAGATCATCGCCGAATTCGGGTCCGCCAGCCAGCCCCGGGTAAAGGATGAACCCGCGAAAAGGCGGATGACGTTGTTCAGAAGGCCGACCTCCGGGTGGTATATGAAGTAAAACATCAGCGCGACCGCGGTGCCCGAAAGGGCGACCGGTACGAATATGATGTTGCGAAAGCCCTTGTCAAACCGGCGCCCCTGGGTCAGGAGAACCGCCAGCAGGTACGCCATTGGAATCTGGAACAGGATGGAGAGAAAGAGGTATTGAACGGTGTTGCCGATGGACTGGAGAAACGTGTCGTCCAGCGTCAGGAGGTTTTCAAAGTTGAGAAGGCCGATGTACTTCATGGGGCTCAAAAGATCCCACTTGAAAAAGGACAATCCCAAGGATGCTGCCAGGGGGGCCAGGGTAAACAGCGAAAAGAGCAGAACCGCCGGAAGCACGAACAGGGCGATAACCTTCTTGTCCCTCAGCATTTGCTCCACAATATCACACCCTTCGGCTTAATCTGTCCGTCTATCTGCGGACGATGGCGCGGGACGGGGCCGACCCCCGCCCCGCGCCGGTGGTGTTGCGGTTCTTACGCCCACTCGAGCTGCGCGAGCTTCTGCAGCTTGGTGAATAGGTCGGTCACGTTCTGGCCTGCGATGATGCCCTGGCAGACCACGTTGACCTCGGTGCCGATGTTGGTGCCCAGCGGGTTGTCCCACGGGATCTCGAAGTAATCGGAGCCGGCGAAGGCTTCGGAGATGTCGAGCATCAGCGGCATGATCTTCGTGGTGTCGAGCTCCACGCCCTTGACGGCCAGGATGTTGCCGTATTCACCGAATTCCTTCTGGCGTTCCTTGGAGAACATGAAGGCCAGGAAGGCGCCGGCCGCTTCCTTGTTCCGGGTGTTGGAGGAGATGGCGTAGGCGTCGTCATAGTTCTTCAGCCAGTTGTTGGCGCTGCCCTTGCCGCCCTCGATCATCGGGAAGTTGAAGAAGCCGACGTCCTCGCCCAGCTGGGTGCCGTAGTAGGAGGTCTGCCAGGAGCCGTCGAAGATCATCGCGGCCTTGCCCTGGGCGAAGGAGGTCGTCGCGTCGGAGTAGGAAATGGCGTTGCATTCCGGGGAGAACACGCCGGCGTTGACCATTTCCTGGAACTTCTCGCCCGCGGCGATGAAGGCCGGGTCGTCAAACTTGGCGGTCTTGCCCACGACGACTTCTTCGTAGAGCTCGGGGCCGTTCAGGCGGTCGAAGATCATCATGTAGGGGATGGAGCAGGGCCACACGTCCTTGCCGCCCATGGCAACGGGCAGGACGCCGTTGTTCTTCAGCGTGGTGCAGGCGGCGATGAACTCGTCATAGCTCGCGGGCACTTCGATGCCGTTGTCCGCAAAGATCTTCTTGTTGTAGAAAACCATTTCGCCGGAGCTGAGCAGCGGGAAGGCGTAGAAGCTGTCGCCGAAGGTGGAGAGGGAGATGGCGTCGCTGCTGATGACTTCCTGAAGCGCCGGGGTCGCGGCCACCAGGTCGTTCAGCGGCATCACGCGGCCCGCGGTGACGAAGGGCTCGAGGCGGCCGGTCAGCCAGGTGCGGAACACGTCCGGCGCGTTGCCGGCGGCCATTTCGGTGGTGATCTTGGTCAGGTAGTCGTTGCCGTCGGCGACGACCGTCGCCTCAATCTTCACGCCGGGGTGGGCTGCCTGGAAGAGCTCGATGTTCGTGCGGTGCCACACGGCCGCAAAGTCGTTGGGGTTGGATTCGTCCGCCGTGTACCAGAATTTGACCGTTCCGCTGAGACTGTCGTCCGCCGCGAATGCAGCGGGCATCAGGGACAGCAGAAGCACTGCGGCCAGAAGCAAACCGAGGGTCTTTTTCATGAGCAAGGCCTCCTTCATATTTGGCAACCGGACGGGGGCGCCGCCGGACAACCATTCGCCGTGAGGATTCATCCATTTGATTGGTAATACGATGTTATTAGTTCGTTCGTTTGACTAAATGCATTATAATACACACGGCGGGCGATTGCAATAGATTGACAAATATTTTTTTAGATATTGCGTGTAGAATGCTACGAGATGCGCTGGGGATTTCCTAATCTCCCGCAGGGGATTTTGCGCCGACGTTGTCGGCAGGCTTAAGGAATCGAAGCCGCCGCGGACTTCGCGGGCGCGAAGGCGGAGAATTTGCGCCTGAGGCAGCTGGTGCCAGCCGGGGGCGTGGGACGAATGCGCGCGCACCTCTATGCAGCAAGGTCAACGCATGAATTCTTAATCATGCGTAAGCCCTGCCCTGGGCAGCCTCCGGGCTGATTTTTCCACCTCTTTATGGTATAATGAAGGCAAATGGAGGGATGCGCTTGAACGCCCGTCAAATGGTTTCACGCGTCACACAGCGCGCCCGGTACGGCTGGATGCGCCTATTGAACGCTGCGCTGGGAGAGAAACCGAACAAGGTGGTGCTGGCCAGCTTTAACGGCAGCGCCTATTCCGACAACCCGCGGGCGATCTCCGAAGCGCTCAACGCGGCGCGGCCGGGACTCGATCTTGTCTGGCTCTTTGAGGAGCCGGAGACAAAGCGCGGCGCGGCGCCTCCCTACGTGCGGTGTGTTCGATTTGGCTCCGCGCGGGCGCTCTTCGAGCTGGCGACGGCGAGGGTCTGGGTGGACAACACCACCAAGCCACCCTACGCGTACAAGTCCCCGAGGCAGTTCTACCTTCAGACCTGGCACGGCGACCGCGGCTTCAAGACGATGCTGATGGACTCCCCGAACTACCAAAAGGGCAGGCGCATGGTGGAAGCGGATTGCGACCTGATCACGACGGGCTCCGCCCACGCCGAGCGCGTCTACCGGGGCGCGTTCAACTACCGGGGCGCATTCCTGCGCTGCGGCTCCCCGAGGAATGACCTGCTCTTTCGGGCCGACCCGGACCGGGTAGCGCGGGTTCGCGCCGCGCTGAGCATCCCGGAAGGGGCGAAGGTGCTCCTGTACGCGCCGACCTACCGCCGGGGCGCCGCCCTAAGCCACGCGGCGCAGGCGACGGAGATGGACGTGGTCAGCGCGCTGAACGCGCTGGAGGAGCGCGGCGAGCGTTGGGTGTGCCTTATGCGCGGGCATACGAAGGTGCGCGGGCTACAGGCGGCGGGCGTGGACGCGCGCATTCTGGAGGCCAGCGGATGGGAGGACATGGCGGAGCTTCTGCTTGTGGCCGACATCCTCATCTCCGACTACTCCTCTTCGGTGGGCGACTTCGCGCTGACCGGTCGGCCGGTTGTCCTGTTCCAGCCCGACCGGGAGCGCTTTTCGGGCGACAGAACCTTCTACTTTGACATCGACGCCTCGCCCTTCTGGGTCGCGCGGGATCAGGCGGCGCTGGAAGCGCGGCTTCGCGGGCTATCGCCAGAGGACGCTGCGGAGAACGACCGGGAGATCCTCCGCTTCTTCGGCGCTTACGAAACCGGAAGCGCGACGGAGCAGGCGGTTTCGGCCATCCTCGAACACCTGGGCGCGGCGCCCATGAAAGAGGGAGATTGACATGCGTTACGGTGCGCTGTATGAAAAACTTCTTGACGAGACCGCGGCGGCGGACATCGCGTGGGGGCGGCTTCGCGGCGCACGGGTGATGATCACCGGCGCGTCGGGGCTGATCGGCTCCTTTCTGACCGACCTACTGATGGCGCGCAACGCGCGCTTCGATGGCCAGATCGCGGTCGCCGCCTGCGTGCGCGGCCTGGAGGCCGGGCGTGCGCGCTTCGCGCGTTACGCCGAAAACCCGAACTTTGAACTCGTCCAATACGACGTGACCCAACCGTTTCCCGGCCAGGATGAGTTTGACTACATCGTCCACGCGGCCTCAAACGCCTCGCCCGCGGCTTTTTCAGCCGATCCCGCGGGGACGCTGACCGGCATTCTGGAGGGCACGCGAAACGCACTGGAACTTGCGCGGGAAAAGCGCGCCCGGCGGGTGCTCGT
>JAEYPB010000025.1 GCA_023411175.1 Bacillota bacterium
CCCATTCTCCTTCCCCCTCGTCCGCTTGCTTCATAACCGAAAAGCGGAGGCCTGCCGGGCCTCCGCTTTTCGCTGCCCGCGGCGATTGCATCACCGGTCCGCGATGCGCAGGATGGCCTCGATTTCCGGCGTGTCCAGCTTGACGAAATTGCCGGTCTTGCCGTCGGGCCCGCGCCGCGTCTTCTGGGCCATGAAGGGGATGTCCTTGGGGTCCGCGCCCAGTTCTTTCAGCGTCACCGGCATGCCGATGTCCCGGAGGAACTGCTCGAAGCGTTCGATGCCTTCGAGGGCGGTGCGCTCCGGATGCTGAAAGTCCATCTCCGCGCCCCACACCCGCACGGCGATCTGCGCGAACCGGCCCACATCGTGGGACATGGTGAAACGCATCCACGCAGGCAGCACAACCGCCAGCCCCGCGCCGTGCGCCACATCGTACAGGCCGCTCAGCTCGTGCTCGATCTGGTGGCTGGCCCAGTCGCCCATGCGGCCCACGCCGCAGGAATTGTTGTGGGCCTGAGTGCCCGCCCACATCAGCTGCGAACGGGCGTCGTAGTCCTCCGGGTTTTCAAGTGCCCGCTTCACCGCCGGGATCACGGTGTTAAGCAGCGCCTCGCACAGCCGGTCGGTCACGTCCACGTCCGGCGTGTTCGTGAAGTAGCGCTCCAGAATGTGCGCCATGATGTCGGTGGCACCGCATGCGGTCTGATAGGGCGGGAGCGTGAAGGTCAGATCCGGGTTCATCAGCGCGAACTGCGGTCGGTTGAGCTCGGTGCCCAGGCCGCGCTTGGTGAGGGTGGACTTCTGCATGATGACGCAGCTGCTCGAGCTTTCGCTGCCGGCGGCCGCCAGCGTGAGCACCGCGCCCAGCGGTACCGCCTTTTCCGGCAGCGCCTTGCCCGAAAAGAAATCCCAGAAGTCGCCCGCGTAGGGGATGCCCGACGCGATGGCCTTGGCGGAGTCGATGGCGCTGCCGCCGCCCACCGCCAGAATAAAGTCAGCCTGAAACTCGCGGCCGAGGGCGATGCCCTCGTAGACCTTGTCGTCCCGCGGGTTCGGCAGCGCGCCGCCCAGCTCCGCATGGGCGATGCCCGCTTCGTCCAGCGAGCGAAGAACCCTCGGAAGAAGCCCGCTCTTTACGACCGAGCCGCCGCCGTAATGCACCAGCGCGCGCCTGCCGCCGAGGGAGGCGATCATCTGTCCGGCCTTCTCCTCCGCGCCTCGGCCAAATTCAAAGCGGGTGGGAATGTAAAAGGAAAAATTGTCCATCGTCAGCCTCCCTTTTCGAAGATCGTTTGGATTTTTTCCGCCAGCGCCCGGGCGAACGCCTCCTGTCCCTCCCGGGTGATATGGATGCCGTCCTGCGGCCATGGCTCGGTGACCTTCGCGGCGTCCAGAAATTCCGCCCCCGTCAATGTCGCCACCCGGTGGTACTCGCGGGCAAAGTTGCGGGAAACCTCCGCGGCCTTCGGCCCGAAGGCCGCGCCGAACATGCGCTTTTCCACGTCGTCCGCCACGAGGATGGGGGAGACGAGCAGCACCTTCGCGGGTTTTCCGCCGGGCGCGGCGGCGTACTGCTTCGCGGTCAGCACCATTTGCTGGGCGCACTGCGCGATGGTAAAGGCGTTCATGCTGAAGCGCGCCTTGGTGTCATTGGTACCCAGCATGATGACAACCAGATCCAGCGGGTTGTGGCTCATCAGGCAGGGCGGAAGGTACTTCATGCCGTTTTTGTGGCCGCCCTCGGTGGGGTCGTCAAAGATGAAGGTGCGGCCGTTGAGCCCCTCCTCGATGATCCGGTAGCCTTCGCCAAGCAGGGCCTGAAGGCGCATCGTCCAGCGGGTATCGTCGTCAAAGCGGCCAGATTCAAAGTCGTAGCCGTAGGTGTTCGAATCTCCGAAGCAGAGAATTTTTCGCCTCATTGTAAATCCCTCCCGGCGCATTATACCATATTTGCCCGGGGTGTGATATACCAGCCCGGATAAAACGGCGCGGCGGATGAGTTCTGCAGAATGGCTGGCGGAGATGAAACGGCGAGGCGTTCGGAGCGCGGGTGCGAGTTGCCCGGCGTATGATGCGGAATACTACGGCCAAAGCGCGTCTCCAGGCGCGGCCAATTGCCGGGGTTCGGAAGGATTTCGGAAGGGCTCAAGAACCACCAAGGGGCTGGGCATACTGCGGCAATAAAAAAACGCCCCGGCGGGGCTGTGTACAGGGCTTGACTTTTCAGCGCGCGCTCCGCCAGAAGAAGCGGGGGCGGCGGTTTTTTGACCGGAGCGCCTCGGCGCTTTCATAGGCCGTCTGGTACTGCGCGTTGCCCGGCTGCTGACGGGTTGCGATGCCGAAATAGAGTACCGCCTTTTCAACCTCGCCCAGCCGGAAAAGCACCGCGCCGAACAGGTAATTCCACTCCGCGCTGCGGGTGGCCACGCGCATCAGCGCCTGCCGCGCGGCGGACAGCTGCCCGAGGCCCAACAGCTTTCGCACATCCTCCAGCTGCTCTGTCTCGGGGGACATCTGATCCAGCTTCCCGCGGGACGCGCACTGGCTGAGCGCCTCTTCATAGGCCAGGTTGATCTGGATCATTTTCGACTCCGCCCACAGTCGCTCCGGGCCGTCGGCAAAACGGTCAGGATGCCAACGGCGCGCAAGCTCCCGGTAGGCGCGCCGCACGTCGGCGGACGATGCGCTGCGGGCGATGCCCAGCACTTCGTAGCAGTCGGCCACAGCGTTTCCCTCCCTCATGCTCAATCGGACACGGGTATTATACCAGCAGGATGTTCCCTTGTCCAGCCCCCGGCAGCCCGCAAAGCGGCCGGCCCTGAAATATTACAAAAGAGTTTCGAATGTGCGCGAAAACGTAATACCACAACATGTGGTATTCTCTTGCTATTTTACGCAGCCTCGAATACAATATATGTATTGAATCGGCACCTCATGCCGAACTGTTTTTTTACGAAGGGCGTGTAGCACCGAAATGAGGGCCCCCGATCGTAGAAGCCTGAAACAGAAGCCCCGCGGAAGCCGAGCGAACAGCGCGGTTGTGCGGTGGCTCATTTTTTGCTTCCCCGCGGGCCTTTTGATGATGTGGAGCGACCGATGCAAGTGGCCGCGCTACGCGAAGATGGTCATCTCCCTGGGCTTCGCCGCGGTTCTGATGATAGTGCTGCTGCCGCAGACGCGGCCGCCGGAGCGCGTGAAAGGCGGCGTGGAGATCGTAGGCCTTTCGCCCGCGCTGGAGCTGCAGGGCCCGCAGCTGGACGAAGGAGCGCCCCAGTACGACGTGTACGTGCCGGTCTACCAGCCGGAGGCCACCCTGTTCGTGCAACCGACGCCGACGCCGGTGCCCGTCTACGTCTACTGCAACGACGGCGGCCAGTACTACCACACCAAGAAGTGCCGCTACACGAAGGACACCACCCCGAAGGCCACGCTTGAACAGGCGGTCACCGCAGGGTTTAAGCGCTGTAAGGAGTGCAAGCCGCCGGTTTTGAACGACGAGGGCTGACCGCTTCTTTTCAGCCCCGCGGAGACAGGCATTCTGGCATGGGTTGATTTTAGCTGCCTTTGGGCGGCTTTTTGCATTTCCAGGGTGCAAAACGCTCCCGGCGCGCCTGGCGCCGGGAGCGTTGTCTCGTTAAGGCTGTGAGGGTGCCGTAGATCAGCCGATGCCCTGGGCGATCATTGCGTCCGCCACCTTGATAAAGCCCGCGATGTTGGCACCGGTGATGTAGTCGTCAACATGGCCGTAGGCCTTGGCGGCGTCGTCCATCTGGCGGTAGATGCCGCTCATCACGCGGTTCAGTCTCTGATCGACTTCATCAAAGGTCCAGGAGAGGCGCATGCTGTTCTGGGTCATCTCCAGCGCGGAGGTGGCCACGCCGCCGGCGTTGGCCGCCTTGCCCGGCGCGAACAGAACGCCCGCCTTCTGGAAGGCGTGGGCGGCGTCGGGGGTGGTGGGCATGTTCGCACCCTCGCCGACCGCGGCACAGCCGTTTTTGATCAGCGCCAGCGCGTTTTCAAGGTTCAGCTCGTTCTGGGTGGCGCAGGGCAGCGCGATGTCGCAGGGCACGTCCCATACGCTGCCGTCCTCGCGGTAGCTCGCGCCGGGGACGAGCTTTACGTATTCGCTCAAGCGCTTGCGCTCCACTTCCTTCAGGCGCTTGACCACGTCCAGCTTGATGCCTTCGGGGTCGTACACCCAGCCGGTGGAATCGGATAGCGTGACCACCTTCGCGCCCAGCTGCGCGGCCTTCTCACAGGCGTAAATGGCCACGTTGCCCGCGCCGGAGATCACCACCGTCGCGCCGTCAAGACCCTTGCCGTGGGCGCGCAGCATTTCGTCCATCAGGTATACGAGGCCGTAGCCGGTGGCCTCTTTGCGGGCCAGCGAACCGCCGTAGACGAGGCCCTTGCCGGTCAGCACGCCCTCGTACAGGCCGGTAATGCGCTTGTACTGGCCGTAGAGGTAGCCGATTTCCCGCGCGCCCACGCCGATGTCGCCGGCGGGCACGTCGATGTCCTTGCCGATGTATTTGGAAAGCTCGGTCATGAAGCTCTGGCAGAAGCTCATGACCTCGTTGTCGCTCTTGCCCTTGGGGTCGAAGTCGCTGCCGCCCTTGCCGCCGCCGATGGGGAGGCCGGTCAGCGAATTTTTGAAGATCTGCTCAAACCCGAGAAATTTCAAAATCCCCAGGTTGACGGAGGGGTGCAGACGCAGTCCGCCCTTGTAGGGGCCGATGGCGTTGCAGAACTGCACGCGGTAGGCTTTGTTGACGCGGACGCGACCGGCGTCGTCGCGCCACGCGACGCGGAAGGAGATCACCCGGTCGGGCTCGGTGATGCGCTCCAGAATCCCATTTTCGCGATACCTGGGGTCGGACTCCACCACCGGTGCCAGCGCCTCCAGCACTTCCGTCGCCGCCTGGTGGAATTCCTTTTCGCCCGGATTCCGGCGGATCAAATCGTCCAGCACTTCCCTGACGTACATAAAAACACCCTCTCCCGCAAAATGAAGCCCATTGAATTGTGCAGAAGCACAAAAATTCTGTGAATTATTATACGAAAGCATTTGGCGTCTGTCAAGGCAAATGAAGTTATGGGGACATAAAACTGCATAATGCGCAGAAGTATTATCTTCATCTGGCCATAAAAAGAAGCGCACAGAAGGCGAAATTGCAGGATGCGTGATCAAATCTGATGGAAAATGAATATGATCCGTCATGCAATAACCGGTTGACGGAGCCGTCCACAGCGTGCGGAGCGAAAAATTCCGCCGCCCGGTCGAGCCGGGCGGCGGAGGGTAGGCGTTACATTCTCTCCGGCGATTCGATGCCGATGAGGTAGAGCGCGGTTTTGATGACGGTGCGCGTGGCGTGGGTCAGGAGCAGCCGCGCGGCGCGGGCACCGGGGTCGTCGTCCAGGATTCTGCGCTCAAAGTAGAACTTATTGTAGGACTGGGCGAGGTCCACGGCGAAGCGCGTCACCTGGGACGGCTCGCTCCGCTCGATGGCGCCGGAAACCACGGACGGGAACTGCTCGATCAGCCGCACGACCTCCTGCGCCTCAGCGTCGGCGAGGGCGTGGAAGTCCGGTTCGGCGGGGGAGAGGCCGGCTTCATCGGCCTTCCGGAGCACCGAGCAGCAGCGGGCGTGGGTGTACTGCACATAGGGGCCGGTTTCGCCGTCGAAGTTGAGGGCGCGGTCCCACCAAAAATCAATGTCCTTGATGCGATTATTGTACAGGTCAAAGAACACCACCGCACCGACGCCCACCTGCCGCGCAACGGTGTCCTTGTCGTTAAGGTTCGGGCTCTTTTCGTCGATGATGGCGCGCGCCTTCTGGATGGCGGTAGAGAGCAGATCCTCCAGGTACACCACGTGGCCCTTGCGGGTGGACAGCGTCTGCCCCTCGTAGGAAACCATGCCGAAGGAGACGTGCTCCATGTTCTTCGCCCAGTCATAACCCATCATCTCCAGCACTTTGAACAGCTGGCGGAAATGCAGGTCCTGCTGGTAGGCGACCACGTAGAGGCTGCGGTCGAAGTCGTAGGTATCCTTGCGGTAGAGGGCGGCGGCGAGATCTCGCGTGGCGTAGAGCGTCGCGCCGTCTTTTTTCAGGATCAGGCAGGGCGGCATGTTGTACGCTTCGAGGTTCACGATCCACGCGCCGTCCGACTCCGTGAGAAGGTTTTTCGCGCGCAGTTCCTCGATCACCCGGTCCATCTTGTCGTTGTAGAAGCTCTCGCCGGCGTAGGAATCAAAGGTGACGCCCAGGAGTTCGTACACCTTCTGCGCGTCCTTCAGCGTGACTTCCTTGAACCAGTTGAAGATTTCGAGGGCCTCCGGGTCGCCGTCCTCAATCTTTTTGAACCAGGCCCGGCCTTCGTCCTGAAGGGCGGGGTCGTTCTCGCTCTCCCGGTCGAAGCGCACGTAGAGCTTGACCATCTCGTCCACGCCGCCGGTCTCGACAGCCGCCCGGTCGCCCCACTTCTTGTAGGCGCAGACCATCTTGCCGAACTGGGTGCCCCAGTCGCCCAGGTGGTTGATGCCTTCGGCCCTGTAGCCCCGGAAGCGGTAGAGGCGGGCGAGGGAATTGCCGATCATCGTGGTGGACAGGTGGCCGATGTGGAAACGCTTGGCGATGTTGATGGAGGAATAGTCGATGCAGACGGTCTTTCCGGTTCCCTCGCTGCCGCCACCGTAGCCCTCGCCTTCGCTTTCGGCCTTCTGAAGCACCTCCCGCGCGTAGACCGAGCGGTCGATGTAGAAATTCAGGTATCCCTTGACGGATTCAACCCTTTCAAGGTATGGCGCGGCCACCGCCGCCGCCAGCTTGCCTGCGATCATGGGCGGCGCCATGTGCAGCGCCTTCGCCAGCCTGAAGCAGGGGAAGGCGTAGTCGCCCATCGATGCGTCCGGCGGCACCTCCATGATGGACGCAATCGCGTCCACGTCCAGTACGGCGCTACCGAATTCCTTTTCAAGGCCCGACTCAATGCGTCCGGCGATGCTTGTGCGAAAATCCATTCCGGCACCCCTCATCATAATAGTAGGATGATTATACCACGAAACCGGGAGGGTATGTTGTTAAGGCTCGAAAAAACGTGGAAAAGCGGGCTGCCGAAGCGGCCCGCCAGACCATCTGTACCCCCCGCCGTTCCGCAACCGTCCCCGGCAACGCGAGAGAACCTCGGTCGTACCCTCAAATCGTTCCCGGCGGCGTGTACGGCGGGAACGGATTCCATAGCCGGTGCGCACAGTGGCAGAGGAAACAATTCCTTTCCGTCAGGAAGCCGCCCGAACCCCGCAGGGAAGCAAGCTTCCGCAGAACCACCGTCTTCACGCGATGAATAGTCCGAAGGAATTTTCATCGCAAGCGCGAAGCGCTGATTTAGGTATTCTTCATCACGATCTCTTCCACCGCGTCGGCGACGTGTTCGCACTCGTCGCAGCACTTTTCGAGGAAGTTGTAGATGTCCTTCCATACGCCGATGGAAACGGCGTCCTTTTCCGTCAGGTACAGGTTCCGCATCGCCTCCAGGTGCAGTTTGTCGCCGACCTCTTCCAAGCGGTTGACCTCGATGATGCGCTTTTTCATGTCGTTGGCCTTGCGCAGGTGGTGGAAGTCCTTCAGCAGCGCCACCAGTTCCTTGGTGCAGGTGGTGATGATGTTGGTAAGGCCCGCGACATCTTCCCGGCAGGAAGTGACGCCATACATGTACATGGATACCAGGACATCTTCAATGGAGTCGATCAGGTCGTCCAGGATGGCGGCCAGCCGATTGATGTCCTCCCGGTCGATGGGCGGTAGGAACTCCGCGACCAGGTGCTCGGTCATCTCGTGCTTTTTCATGTCGCCACTGTGCTCGATGGCGTGCATCTGCTCCATCACAGTCTTCAGGCGGTCGGGGTTAAAGTCCTCCAGCGTCTGCTCCAGCAGCTTCGCGCCGTCGCGGGCGCACTCCATCATTTCGATAAAGAACCTAAAATAGTCAAATCCTCCGCGCTTGCCCACTTGCACACACCTCTTAGCTTAAAATAGCATCATAAACAGCTTGGCCATGAGAAAGCCCAGCAGGCCACAGCCGGGGAATGTCAAAAACCAAGTCAGCACCATTTCGCGCACGATGCTCCAGTTGACCTGCTTCAGGTTCTTCGCGGCGCCCACGCCCATGATCGACGTGGTCTTGGTGTGGGTGGTAGAGACCGGGATGCCGGTGATCGACGAGATCAGAAGGCAGCCCGCGGCGGCCAGATCCGCCGAAAAGCCCTGATATTTCGAGAGCTTGACCATGTCCATGCCCACGGCCTTGATGATCCTGTAGCCGCCGATGGATGTGCCGAGGCCCATCACCAGCGCGCACACCACCATCAGCCAGATCGGGATGACGACGGCTTCCGTCGAAGACACGCCCTTGGTCAGGAACATGCCCAGCAGGAAAACGCTGATAAACTTCTGGCCGTCCTGCGCGCCGTGCATGAAGGCCATCGCCGCCGCGCCGCCGATCTGCGCCTGCTTAAAGAACTTGTCCGTCTTGCGTTTGTCCATGAAGCGGCAGACCAGCTCAACCAGCTTGACCGTCACCCAGCCCATCGCGAAGCCCAGCACAGACGAGAGCAGCAGGCCGTAGAGCACCTTGACCCATTCGCCGCCGTTGATGCCGCCCAGGCCGCCCTGCAGCGCGATGGCCGCGCCCGACAGGCCCGCGATCAGCGCGTGGCTTTCGCTGGTGGGGATGCCGAAGCGCCACGCCGTCACCGCCCACACGACGATCGCAACCAGCGCCGCGCACAGCGCGTACAGCGCTTCATGGGTATTGCCGTGGAAATCCACCATTTTAAAAATTGTTTCGGCGACTTTTTGATTGATAAGGGTCATAACCAGAACGCCCAGGAGGTTAAAGACCGCCGCCATGATGATGGACGGTCCCGGACGCATCGCGCGCGTGGAAACGCAGGTCGCGATGGCGTTGGGGGCGTCGGTCCAGCCGTTGACCAGGATGACCGCCAGGGTCAGGAGCGTCGTAATGACCAAGGCGGGCGAACCTGCGAGCTGCCCGAGGAAGTCTGGAAGCGTAAGCTGCATATGCCAACCAATCCCCCGTTTGTCAAATCCAATTGATTATACCATACCATTCATCAAGGCAAGATCAGATGCTCGTTAAATCTACATAAACCGCATCAACCGACATATGGCGCGGCGGAAAAACGCCGAATGCCCGTGCTCCCGCATGTGGCGAATTACGAGGATAGTTTTGGTTTCCAGGCAGAGAAGTATTCTTCCCGTGGGACGCGCCGGACGGCGGATTATGAAGCTTTGACGGCGCATAATTCCGGCAAAAGTGGCAAACCCTACCGGATACGAAAGGGAAGGAGATGGTTTCTTGAACCCCTTTGAACTCAAGCCCGCAAAGGTGGAAGACGGTCTTCAGGACTGGGCCGGCATTTACCCCAAGCCCTATGACAAGAATTCAGTGGACCCCTATACCCGCATTCGAATCATACTCATGAACGGCATCGAGGCGGAGGAGGTGTTTTTCAAACACCAGTTCCACAGGAATTGCGCAGACAACGACATCCGGCGGGAACTGGCGCTCTCCCGCCGCGTCGAGCAGCAGCAGCAAAAGCGCATCAACTGGCTCAAGCCGCTCGATGAGACGCAGCTTGAGACCACCATCGGCTACGAGCACGTGGCGGTGGATTTGACCGCGTGGCTTGCGCAGAACGAGCCGGATACCTACGTCAAAAAGGCGCTGGATTTCGCGCTCCTCGAGGATTTCGACCACCTGTACCGCTATTCCAACCTTTTGGACTTGGACTCGCAGATTCCGGCCCAGCAGATCGTTAAAAGCTACGTGGACATCACGCCGGGGCGGCCAACCATCGCCGAACACCGCCATCCCTTCGATTCGGTCAAGAACGCGCTGGACTTTAAAAAGGCCGACATTCGCACGAAGCTGAACGCGCTGATCATAACCTCCGGCGAACAGCAGACCATGAACTTCTACATGAATCTGGGCAACACCTACTATAATGACCTCGGGCGGCAGTTGTACCTTGAGATCGCGATGATCGAGGAGCAGCACGTATCCCATTACGGTTCCCTGCTGGACCCGAACGCCACCTGGCTTGAGAACCTGCTCATGCACGAGTACATGGCCTGCTACCTGTACTATTCATTCCTTCAGGACGAGCGGGATCAGAACGTGAAGGCTATCTGGGACGCGCATTTCCAGATGGAGGTCGCCCACCTCCACAAGGCGGCGGAACTTCTCAAGCGCTACGAGCGCAAGGACTGGAACCAGGTGATTCCGGGAGGGAACTTCCCGCGGCTCCTCCAGTTCCATGACACGCGCCCGTACGTTCGTCAGGTGCTCGCGGAGCAAATCCTGCTCACCGCCGATCGGGAGAACTACCGGAACGTGCAGGATCTGCCGCCCACCTTCGACTTCTTCGCCTTCCAGAACCGCGTCAACAAGGATGTGAACCGGGTGGCCAGCCACGCGGCGGTTCAGGCGCACATCGACCGCTTCCAGGTAGACTACCGGTCGGAATCGCAGCCCAACCCGGTGCCGGCGCTCTCCGACCGAGCGTCGGACAACACCGAAATCGCGCGCAACCCCGCTGCCGGCGCGACGATGAAGGCGCGGCCGGAACCGGTGCGGGTCTAAGAAAAAAGGCATTTCCTGATATTTTCAAGATATCCAAGCGCCTCAGATTTGCCCCAAACCGACATCTTTTGAAAAAGCCCTTCTTGCCGAGGGCTTTTTTTGCGGTGGTCTGTATCACCGAAGAAAGTGTCGAATAGTATGACGTTGGGTACGTCATTATTATGCGGGGGATGCGTCTATGCATTGTGATTATGAAAAATGGATGGGCATGGCGTTCGCCATGTCGAATCAAAGGACAAACAGCGTGAGCGCCTTCACGCGCGATCCGTGCGGCGCGCTGAGTTTTTCTGAAAAAGAGAAGACCGGGGGAGAAGGTACCGGCGAACCTGTTGTGGATCCCCTGGCCTCCCAGGGATCGCTGGCATCGGCCTGCGGGGGGCGCTTGTTGCTCGCGGTCAACGCCGGAGACAACACGGTTTCGGTCTTTCGCGTGGAACAAGGGTGCATGACGCTCCGGAGCGTCGTGCCCTCGGGCGGCGTCATGCCAATCAGCATCGCGGTGTACGGGAACCTCGTCTATGTGCTGAACGCAGGCGATGAATCGGCGGCGGCCACCCTTGCGGGATTCCGGCTGGAAAAGGACGGTTCGCTCGCGCCGATCGGAAGCTGCTCGGTTGCGCTGCCGGGCGAGGGAGTGCTCGCAAGCGCCGTCCAGCCCGCCTGCGTGGTATTCAGCCCTGATGGAGATTTTCTCGTCGTGAGCCTCCGCGGCGTGAACATTCTGGTCACATTCCGCGTAAGCCCGAACGGGATGCTGACAAACCCGGTGTACACGCCCTCGAACGGGGAAGCGCCGTTTGGGATGGCTTTCGCGAGGCGGGACGTGCTGCTGGTGTCGGAGGCGGGGGCGAACGCGCTTTCCAGCTACTGGATCAAGCATGACGGCGCGCTCCAGGTCATCAGCGGCTCCGTAAAGAGCAATCAGCTTGCCACATGCTGGGTTTCGGTCACACCGGACGGGCGCTTCGCTTATACGTCCAACACCGGAACCGGGACGATATCGCTTTACCGCGTCGCATGCGACGGCGGCCTGACGCTGGTGGAAAGCGTGCCCTCAACGCCGTCGGCGGATGGCGCGCCGATCGACAGCGCCGTCGCTCCCGACGACCGGTATTTCTATGTGCTCAATGGCGCGCAGGGCTCTATCAGCGCGTTCGTGGTCGGGTGCAACGGGCACCTGACGCTGTTCCAGATCTATGAACACACTTGCCTGCCGGAGATAGGCGCCCAGGGACTTGTCGTCACATGAAATAGATTGAAATAGCGCAGCAACCCGGATGAGCTTCCGCCCGCCCGGGCTGCTGCGCGCAAGGCATTGAAAAAACCTTCGGTTTTTCCGATGCAAAGGAAAGAGCCTGCGTGCGCCTGAAATCCTCCGGGATTTCCGGGCGTCGCACTGACCAAAGGTGTGGATAGCGCCACCAGTATGCGTAATGGTGGCGCTATCCCGTGCCCGGCGTACACGCCGCCGGGCACGATTGAAACCCTACGGGGCTTTTGTTGATGGTCTGAGCGCGGCGACCCGGATGGGCTTTTGCCCGTCCGGCGTTGCTGCGCGAATTGGGTTTAAGCGTCAATGCACCTCGATGGCCGTCTTGGCGCCGGTGCGCTTATACAGAATGCCCAGCGTCGCGGGGCCGCAGTGGCATGCCACCGTGCAGCCGGCGCGGGTCTCGATGATCTCGTGAAAGGGCACGATGCTTTGGACGAGTGAACGCACCGCCTGAACGGCCTCGGGGGAGCAGGCCGGGTGCGTGATGAACACGCGGTCGGGGTCGATATCCTCCCGGCCGGTCAGCCTGTCGCGCACATACTTTTCAAGGCAGCGCTCAAAGCTCCCTCGGTACTTTTTGCCCACTTTCATTTCTCCCCGAACCACCTCGATGCAGGGCTTGATCTGCAAAAGGCGCGCTCCCACCGCCTCCAGGCCGGAGCAGCGCCCGCCGCGCCGGAGGTAGTCCAGGCTCTCGATGACGAAGCTGGCGTCGACGCGCGGGATCGTTTCGCGGAGCGCGCGGGTGATTTCCTCCGCCGTTTTGCCGTCCCTGGCCATCTCCGCCGCGTCCATCACCAGATGGCCGCTGCCGCTGGAGAGGTTTTCGGAATCGACGACGTACACGTTGTCAAACCCTTCCGCGGCCAGACGCGCATTGTTGCAGCAGGCGGAAAAGGAGGCGCCGATGGCGACGTGGACGATGGCGTCGTAATCCTTCGCGTATCGTTCAAACAGCCGCTCGTAGTCGAATTGATTGACCGCGGCGGTGCGCACCCTGCGCCCTGACGCGACGAAGTTGAACACGTCGGCAGGGGTGACATCCACGCCGTCATGATAGGTTTCGTCGTCCGCCAGCGTGTAGAGCGGCGCGAGCGTGACGTTCAGCCTTTCAAGGATTTCCGGCGCGAGGTCACAGGTGCTGTCGGCGGTGATTTTGACCATGTTGCTACCCTCTTGCGCGTCGTTGTGGGCTCGGGGTGCGGCGGCGCTCAAGCGGCCGAAGCGCTTTCGCGCGGGCGCTCCGCCCGATTTTTCCAGGATATAGTATAGCACGCAATCCCCCGGTTTCAACCGGACAGATTGCGCCTTTGTCATAAAAACTGACAGAACGGGCCATCTGTCAGTGGAGCGCGAGGTGGTTTCATTGTACAATATGCGTGGAAAGTCATTTTTACGCCTGCAACATGGCGGCGCGAGGGAGGAAGGCTATGCTCGACATTGAGGCGAGGCTGGCACGACAGGCTGTCGCCATCGCGGTCAACAAGGCGCTGGAGGACGTGAAGGCCGACGTCCGGCGCGGCGTCCGGAACCTCGTCGACCTCGGCCTTCTCTTTTCGAGGAGCGAAAACCAGAAGTGGTTCTTTGGGACAGCCCGGCAGGTGGTGGAAAACCCGAAAAATCCCTACGGCGCGCTGGTGGGCCGCTTGATGCGGGACGTCTCTCCTGAAGCGATCCGGCGGGTGGGGCTAAACCTTGGCTACAACTCGCTGGTCTACGGCGCGAAAAAACTGCGCGTCAGGCAGGAGGCGCTGGGCGTTTCGATCCCTTGGGCGCTCTCTGTTGACTATCCGAGCGGCGGCGGGGGCGAGGAGCGCCTTGCCTGCTGCCTTCGGGAAGGGCAGGAAATGGGCATCTACAGCTACGCGCTGAACATTTCGGGCGCAGATGGGCTCCCGGCGCTGGCCGATGTGCTGGAAGAGAACGCGGACTGTTTTTTTGCGCTGCGGCTCCCCGGAGAAGCGGTAGACGCCCGCGCCGCCGCGGCGCTGGCCCGCGTCCGCAATGCCGCCGTGGTGGTGGACCTGCCGGAAGACGGGGCGCTTCGGCGCCTCCGGGACGAAGGTTGCCTGTACGGTGTGCGCGTGCCCTATGGCGACGCGGACGTGGGGCGCGTCACATCGCCGCAGTTCCTCCGGTGGGAGATCGGGGAGGGCTGCCTTTTCGGCGCGTATCAGGCGGCGCAGGATGCCTCCCAGCGCGCACGGGAGGCGGTGGGCGCCTTCGTCCGCAGGGCGCGCGGTGAGCACGGCCAGCCCCTGGTCGCACTCGACTGGCCCCGGGACATCCTCGAGACCGGCAGGCGGATGGGCGTGGGGGGGCTGATGGACGTAAACCTCACCGAAAAAGCCTTCGCGCTGTACCGGGATGTGGCGAACCCGGCGGGGGCGCTGGCGGAGCTTTTCCGCCGGGGGCAGGGCTGCCCGACCTGAGGGCGCGTCGGGCCGTTTGAAACGCACTCCCGGCAGACCATGGCCCCGTAAGGAATCAATCGTTTCCAATGGCGGTATGTCGGGAACGGGATAGCGCGACCAGCATTCGTACTGGTCGCGCTATGATTTGAGGCGAACCCCTTTATTCCGTCTTTATTCTTTCGAGTTCCGCAAGCGCGCTGCCGTCGTAGAGCTCGCGGATTTTTTCGATAAACGCTGCCGGATCCTCCTTCATGCCCGCTCCCGCCCAGCGCACGATGTAGCTGACGAAAGCCGTGGCAAAGAACTGCGTAAAGAAATCCCACCGGGCCGGGTCGTATTCTTCGCCGGTCATCCCCTCCACCGCCGCCTGCGCCATGCTTCGGATGTAGCCGAACAGGTACTCGGGGAAGGCGTTTGCGCCGGTGGTGGCGAGGGCATTCCGGTAGAAGGTTTTATTTTCGCGCATGTAGCGGCAGAGCCGGGTCAAGCGCTCCGTCCAGTGCCCCGGCGCGTCGTCGCCCGACATGCAGCGCACGGTTTCGGTGTAGTAGATCCAGTTCATCAGGTCATACTTGTCCTGAAAGTGGTAATAAAACGTTTGACGCGTAAGCCGGCAGTCTTTGGAGATGTCGCCGACGCTGATTCTTTCAAAGGACTTTTTGGCCATCAGCGCCTTGAGCGAATTCGCCAGCGCCAGCTTTGTTGTGTTGGAATCGGACACGCGTGCTCCTCCCAGAAAAGAACGGCCGCGCCTCGGGCGGCCCGCGTTCATGATAACATCCTGTCCGCCCCCTTTGTCAAGAAGGTTTTGCCCGCTTTGCCCCGAAGGTTTGCTGTTGTGCGCGGCCGGAGGGATATGTTATAATTACGCTTGAGGCCCGCACGGGGCATTTGTCGAAAGGGGGCTGAAGGGTGGCTGGATTTGTTAAGGCCGTTGACGGCGTCGATCCGGGCGCGGTACCGTCCCGCAGACTGTACACGGGGGCGATGATGCCGGGGATCGGCCTTGGGACGTTCGGATCGGATCACGCTTCGGCGGAACTGGTTTCCGGCGTGGTGCTGGAGGCGCTGAAGATGGGTTACCGGTACATCGACTGCGCGGCGTGCTACGGCAACGAGCGCGAAGTCGGCCTTTCGCTGAAGGCGGCGATGGACGGCGGCCTTCCACGGGAGGAGATGTTCATCCTCGGCAAGCTCTGGAATGACCGGCACGAGCCGGAGGACGTGATCGCATCCTGCAAAAAGTCCATTGAAGACCTGGGCGTTTCCTACCTGGACGGCTATCTGGTGCACTGGCCGTTTCCCAACTACCACGCGCCGGGCTGCGACGGAGACGCGCGAAACCCGGACTCGCGCCCGTACATCCATGAGGAATTCATGCGGACGTGGCGGGCGATGGAGCAGCTGGTGGACATGGGGCTTGTCCGTCACATCGGCACCTCCAATATGACGGTCCCGAAGCTCAGGCTGATCCTCAGGGACGCGCGGATCAAGCCGGCGATCAACGAAATGGAGCTGCACCCGACCTTTCAGCAAGGCGAGTTGTACCAGTTCTGCGTCGATCACGGCATTCAGCCCATCGGCTACAGCCCGGTAGGGTCGCCGGGGCGGCCGGAGCGGGACAGGACGCCGGAGGACCTGGTGGATACGGAAATGCCCGTGGTCCGGGAGATCGCGGCGGCCCGCGGCCTGCACCCGGTGGAGGTATGCCTGAAGTGGGCTTCACAGCGGGGGCAGATTCCGATCCCGTTTACGACGAAGCGTGCGAACGCGCTTTCAAACCTTCGGGCTGTTGCGGGCGAAAGGCTCAGCCCGGCGGAGATGGACAGGATGCGCGCCTGCGAGCGGAACTGCCGGCTCATCAAGGGGCAGGTATTCCTGTGGGAGGGCGCCGGGGACTGGCTCGATCTCTGGGACGTGGACGGCACGATCCCCGGGTGGAATGGGTATGAAGACAACTGACGACGACGGGAGGTTGTTACCATGAACGGGAAGATGCTGGGCGCGATGCTGCCCGGAGACTCGACGGTGCAGATGAAGGAATTCGACATTCCAAAGCCGGGTCACGGGCAGGTGCTGGTGAAGACGATGGCTTCCACCATCTGCGGGTCGGACATCCGCGCGATTTACCGCGAGCACACGGGCAAGGGCGCGGAAGGCTACATCGACGGGATGATCGCCGGCCATGAGCCCTGCGGGCAGGTCGTGGAGGAAGGGCCGGGCCTCGTGCGCTTCAAGAAGGGCGACCGCGTGATCGTGTACCACATCCACGGCTGCGGCGTGTGCCACGACTGCCGGATGGGCTACCAGATCTCCTGCTCCAGTCCGCACCGGGCGGCCTATGGATGGCAGCGGGATGGCGGCATGGCGGAATACATGCTGTGCGACGAGCGGGACCTGGTTCTGCTTCCGGACGAGCTGACCTACTGCGACGGCGCGCAGGTGGCCTGCGGCTTCGGCACGGTGTATGAAGCCATTGAAAAAGTGGGCGTCTCCGGCAACGACGCGGTGCTGGTGGTGGGCCTGGGCCCGGTGGGTCTG
>JAEYPB010000077.1 GCA_023411175.1 Bacillota bacterium
CGCCTGACAGGAGGGATTTCATTGATCGAGCTTAAACAGATCGTCAAGCGCTACATGATGGGCGGCGAAGTCATCAACGCGCTTGACCGGGTAGACCTAACGATCGCCGACCACGAGTTTGTGGCGATCATCGGTCCATCCGGCAGCGGCAAATCCACGCTGATGAACATCGTCGGCTGCCTTGACTATCCTGATGAGGGTGAATACCTGCTCGACGGCGAGGACGTATCGGAATTTTCCCCGCGCGAGCTGGCCGTCATCCGAAACAAAAAAATCGGTTTCATTTTTCAGCAGTTCAATCTCTTGGGCAAGCTCAGCGCCTATGAAAACGTGGAGCTTCCGCTGATCTACCAGGGGCTTCCAGCGGCGGAGCGCAAGGAAAGGGTCACCGAGGCTTTGGAGCGCGTGGGACTGGCGGAGCGCATGAAACACCGCCCCAACCAGCTCTCCGGCGGCCAGCAGCAGCGCGTCGCCATCGCAAGGGCACTGTCCACCCGGCCATCGTTGATCCTGGCCGATGAACCCACCGGAAACCTGGACTCGAAGTCCGGTCAGGACATCATGCAGATTCTCCATGAACTGCACCGGCAGGGCAACGCCATCATGCTCATCACCCACGACAACGCGATCTCGCTGGAAGCGGAGCGACGTATGGCGATCCGCGACGGCAGGATCTCCGAAGTCAAGGGCAACCACGACGTCACCAAACTTTTGCATCAAGCCTCGGAAAATGAGGCCAAAGCGCCCGAACGGGAGGAAAGCGCATCATGAAAGTGCTACAATGCCTGAAGATGGCCATGAGCGCCATCCTCGCCAACAAGATGCGCGCATTTCTTACGATGCTGGGCATTATCATCGGCGTACTGTCGGTCACGGTGCTGGTGGCGATCGGTCAGGGATCCACCAGCGAGATTACCAGCCGCATCACCAGCCTCGGTACCAACCTGATTACCGTTCGCAACAACGCACGGCGCGTCGTGCAGCTGGACCTTGACGACATCGAGTCGCTCCGCGGCGTCGGCGGCGTCGGCCAGGTCGCGCCGGTAATTTCCTCCAGCCTTACGCTGAAGGCCGGCATCAATACCTACGAAGCCACCGTCTACGGCACCACCGAGGGCTATGACGTGATCCGAAATTACGAGCTTTCCACAGGGCGCTTTATCACCGCCAGCGACGTGGAAAACCGAAACTCGGTTTGCGTGATCGGCGTTGAGGTCGCCGACGAGCTGTTCGCCCAGCGCAACGTGATCGGCGAATCGATCCGCATCGACGGACGCGCGTACACCGTGGTCGGTCTCTTTAGCGAGATGGGCAGCAGCGAAGGAAGCTCGCTGGATGCGATGGTGTTCATCCCCTTCTCCATCGCGCAGCGATCCTTCCGGAACACAACGATTTCCACATTTTACGCCAGCGCGGACAGCGATTCCGACGAGGATATTGAGCGCGCGGTGGAAACCCTCGAAGCGTTCATGTTTGAAAAGACCCAGAACGAGGATTACTATACCGTCACCAGCCAGTCTCAGTTGTTGGAGACGATGAGCGAAATCTCCAACACGCTGTCGCTGATGCTGGCGGGCATCGCGGGCATATCGCTCCTGGTTGGCGGCATCGGCATCATGAACATCATGTTGGTATCCGTTTCCGAGCGCACACGGGAGATCGGCATCCGCAAAGCCATCGGCGCACAGAAGCTGGACATCATGCTGCAGTTTTTGATCGAGGCGGTTTCCATATCGCTGCTGGGTGGCCTCATCGGGCTGGGGTTGGGCTACTTTGTGGTGAACGTGGTCTCGCCGGCCATCAACATCACGATGGTCATGTCTTCCGGCGTCGCAACCCTGTCGGTCGTATTCTCGGTGCTGGTAGGCGTTATTTTCGGGCTATACCCTGCGAACAAGGCGGCGTCGCTCCTGCCCATCGAGGCACTCCGCTACGAGTAAGCATATCTCAGGGCAATGTGTGGGAAGCGCCGCCAGGCCGCAACTGGTGGCGCTTTCCCGTTCCCGATGTTCACGCCGCTGGGACGTTTGAAATCCTACGGGAATATTTGATGGTCTGACAGCCTGCATGCATGCTCCTTTTTACGCCTTGACGGAATGCGCCTGAAATCGTAAGATGGTATACGATAACTTCGCCCTGTGAGGTGTGCCGATGAAAACCAATAACGGTTCCACATTGGACCCCTGCGCCTTTGAACGGTTGCTCTCCGATTCGCGCGGGTTCTACCGGGTTCGGACGCTGGCCGAATCCCCCTCCACCAACGATGACATCAAGGCCGCCGCGGCCGCCGGAGAGCCGGAAGGACTGGTCGTCATCGCCGACCGGCAGACCCGGGGACGCGGGCGAATGCGGCGGCCTTTCTTCTCGCCCGGCGGAACGGGGCTGTATATGAGCCTCTTGCTCAGGCCCGGCGTGCATGCGGCGGATTCCGTCCTGGTGACTGCGGCGGCTGCCGTTTCCGTTGCGGAGGCCATCGAGCGCGTCTCTGGGCGCGAGGCCAAAATAAAGTGGGTCAACGACATCTTTCTGGATGGGCGCAAAGTCTGCGGCATCCTGACGGAGGGCACCGTCGGGCAGGATGGGCTGCTTCAATACGCGGCGCTGGGCATCGGCGTCAACGTCGCGCCACCTCCTGGTGGATTCCCGGAAGAAATTGCCTCCATCGCCTGCGCGGTGTATGAGGAAAGTGCGCCTCCGGAGGCGCGCGCGCACCTGGCCGCGGAGATTCTGGGAAACCTCTTCTCCAACAGGAATCTGGCGGCGAGAGCCTTTCTGCCCGCATACCGAGAAAAATCGTTGATTCTGGGAAAACCCGTCATGGTGTCGCTGGGCGAAGAGCGCTTCCCGGCCGAGGCAGTTTCGATCGACGACGCCTGCCGCTTGATCGTTAAAACGGAGCGCGGCCTTCTCCCGCTCTGTGCCGGCGAGGTCAGCATCCGGCCCGTCTAGGCGCAAATTATCTACCATTCAGCAGACGAAAGCCCGCCGTACGGCGGGCTTTCGCTTCATTACGAGGGTCAGGCTTTGGCGGGTTCGGCCTTTTTAGCGCTGGCCGCTTCGCCCCGGCGCTTGTCGCGCTGCTTCTGCCAGATGACCCACAGAGGACCGGCCAGGCAGGTGGACGTATAGCAGCCGCTGATGGAGCCGAAGGTCATCGGAAGCGCAAAGGCGATGACCGAGTCAAGGCTGGCACGCGTTGCGAGGAAGTAGATCAGCGCCACCGAGACGGTAACCGCCAGGTTGGTGTTGATCGAGCGCATCATCGACTGTCTCATGGACAGATCCGCGACCGTCTCCAAAGATTCCTTCGGATGGAGCCTGCGGTTCTCACGAATGCGGTCGAAGATGACGATGGTGGCGTTGATCGAATAACCGACGATTGATAGCGACACCGCCACGAAGGAATCGCCGATCGGGATGCCCGCGATGACGCAGGTGAAGAACACCACCAAAAGGTCATGGAACAGCGCCACCAGCGCGGCGAGGCCGGCCAGAAGCCCGCCGATCTTGCGGAAGGTGATCCACTCGTAGATCAGGATCAGGAACAGCGCCAACACCACCGCCAGTATGCTGCGCTCGAGGAAGCGACGGCCGAAGAAGGGCTGTACCAGCGAGGATTCCGCGCTCACGAACTTGGCGCTCGGGAACCTCTCGTTGAGCTTGACCAGGAAATCCGCCTGCTCATCCGAGGACATGCCGTACTCGCCCGCGAGGTTCAGCACCACGCGGCTCTCGCCGGTCGTAAGGTCTTTGGTGATCTGGCCGGTGGCCAGGCGCCCAAGGATTTCAGACGCCGCGGTGGCGACTTCTTCGCCGGTGAGCTCGCCCTCATAGGTATACTTGAGGATCGCGCCGCCGGTAAACTGGATGTCCAGGTGAACGCCGTTGATGAACACGCCGATGACGCCGATCACCATGATGATCGCGGAGATCAGAAAGAAGGTTCTCCGGTGCTGATAGAAGCTGAAAAATTTCATAGCGTGATCCTCCTAGAAAGGCTCGTATACAGCGGCTCGCTGGAGAGCTTCTTGTACTGGGCCAACGAACGCATCATCAGCTGAGAGGCGGTCACGCCGGCCAGGAAGTTGAGCAGCACGCCGGTCAGGAGCGAGTACGCGAAGGACAGCATTGCGCCGGAACCCAGCACCATCAGGATGATCGCCACGATCATAACCGTTATGTTGCCGTCAAACACCGATGAGAACGCATTTTTGAAACCTGTCAAGATGGCGGACTGCGTCTTGCGGCCGGCGCGAATTTCCTCGGAGATTCGCTCACTGATGATGATGTTGGCGTCAACGCCCATGCCGATGGACAGGATAATGCCCGCGATGCCCGGCAGCGTCACCGTGATCTGCGGAAGCGACAGCGCCAGAAGCACGCCGCTGACCTGAATCAGAAGCGATACGCAGGCGACCACGCCGCTCATCCTGTAGTAAACGATGAGGAAAAGGCAGATGAGCGCAAAGGACAGAATGCCCGCCAGAACCATGACGCTAAGCGCGCCGGCACCCAGCGTCGGGCTGATGGTGGAGTAGTTGCGCGCCTCCATCGAGAAGGGCAGCGCGCCCGCTGCGATCTTCTGGGCGAGCTCGGAGGTTTCCAGCAACGTGCCGGTGCCGGTGATCCGGGCCTGGCCGTTGGGAATTGCGCTCTGCACGGTGGGCGAAGTGATCAGCACCTCGTCCATGTAAATGGAGATGGGCTTTCCAATCATCTTGGCCGTTGCCTCGGCGAAGAGCTTTTTGCCCTCGTCGTCAAAGGTCAGCGCGACCTCGTAGCCGCCGTTGTCCTGATCCTGCGCGACGACCGACTTGGTCACGTGCGCGCCGTCCACAACCACGTTGCCCTCGGTATCCCGGAAGGTCAGCTTGGCGGTTTCGCCCAGCTCGGAGATCGCCTTCTGCGGGTCGAAGTCGGTTTCGTCGGACTTCCAGGGGAAGCGGACGATGATGTCGCCGTTGGTGCGGTCGACCGTCACGTCGCGGTCGAGAATGTTCTTCTGGTCCAGACGGGTCTCAATGACCGCCCGGGCGCTTTCCAATTCTTCCGCCGTGGGCACACGGTCCAGTCCCACCGGCTCGTATACCGCGTCGACGCCGCCGCGGATGTCAATGCCAAAACGCATGTCGCCCGCGCCGGGAATGTCCAGCTTGTACTTGTCCACCTGGATGTGTACGCCGAAGAACGCGACATAGGCGATCAGCAGCGTCAAAACCAGCACGATGAAAAACGTACCCTTGTTGACTTTCATCCCCATACCTCCACGCGCCCGCTTGCGCGGACAAATTGCGTCCCAACCTTGTTCGGAGCCTCCGCCTTCCGAATCACACGGTGAAGATTATACCATATCCGTCCGCATTTCGCCATAAAGACCGTGACAAGATTTATCCCGTCACCGAGGACAGCTGTATTTCGTTCATCCGGTAGCCTACCCCGATCTCTGTGATGATGAACTGGGGCGCGGCGGGGTTCTTCTCCAGCTTTCGGCGAATGTTGGCCATGTTTACCCGAAGGATCTGGTTGTCGCCCAGCGCGTTTGGCCCCCAGACCTCCGTGATCAGCGCGTCGTAGGTCAGCACCCGCCCGGCGTTGCGCGCCAGCATCGTCACGATTCGAAATTCATTCTGCGTCAGGTGCGCCTCTTTGCCCCCGACGAGCACGCGCCGCCGAAAGAAATCCACCGTCAGCTCCCCCGTGGTAAAGGAAGCCTCCTGATTGACGGCGGTCTGCGCGTGCCGAAGCTCCGTCCGGATGCGCGCCAGAAGCTCCGAAGTGCCGAATGGCTTTGTCACATAATCGTCCGCGCCCAGGTCCAGCGCCATCACCTTGTCGCGCTCCTGATCCCGGGCGGACACCACAAGAATCGGCATCCTGGACCATTCGCGGACGGACTTTATCACGTTCATGCCGTCCATGTCGGGAAGGCCCAGGTCCAGGATCATCACGTCCGGCAGGTGGGACGGAATCATCGCCAGCGCCTGCGCGGCGTCCGACGCTTCCAGAACCCGATATCCGTTCATCTGCAGCACCGTGCGCATGAAGCCCAGAATATTGTGCTCGTCTTCGACGATCAGTACGCATGGCTTATTGTCCATCGCCCGCCTCCTCAAGTGGAAGGGTAAACCGAAACAGCGCGCCGCAAGGCCGGATGTTTTTCGCCTCCATGCGGCCGCCGTGCGCCTGTATGATCGAAAAACATACCGAAAGCCCGATGCCCATGTTGCGGCTGTTATCGCTGGACGCACGCTCGGCGCGCCCCATGTAGCCGTCAAAGAGGTGCTGAAAATCCGCCTTCTGGATACCGAGGCCGTCGTTCCGCACTTCAAGCAGCGCCTCATCGCCGGATCTTGAAACCGTGAGCGCGATGACCGCGGCCTTTCCGTGCAGCACCGCGTTTTCAAAGAGGTTGAAGAGCACCTGCTCGATCAGAAGCGCATCCATCGGCGCCATGAGCAGTTCTTCCGGCGCGCTGACCTCGATGACGCTCGAAGGGTAGTGCTTTTGAAATTTCGCGACCGCCTCGGCCACGACCTCTTCCACCGCTTCACTGCGCTTGACGATGCGCGCCGCGCCCTCCACCTTGGTAATAAGAAGAAGGTTCTCCACCATGCGGATCAGCCATTCGGCGTCCTCGTTGATGCCGCGCACCAGTTCCTCCCGCCGCTCGGGCGAGAGCGCGACGCTGTTTTCGAGGATCGCGGAGCTTGCGCCAAGGATCGACGTAAGCGGCGTCCGCAGGTCGTGGGAGACGGCGCGCAGAAGATTCCCCCGCATGCGCTCCCGCTCGGCCTCCGCATAGGCATCCTGCTGCTCGCGGATCTGTTGCGTCATCCGTGAGGTTAAAAGAGCCACCGCCAGCAGGCATGCGAAGGTCACGAGATCGCCGTACAGAAAATCAAATTCATAATAAGGCTGACGGAAGGCGTAGCTGATCCAGAGGATGCTGACCACCGAAGCCGCCGCGCTGTAGAAGTAGCCGGTGGTAAAGCGCGCCACCAGGAGCACCGCCGCCATGAAGATCATGGGCATGTACACGCCGCCGTCGCGCACGTAACCAAGCGGTATGCAAACCGCCACGGCCCCCGCCATCGTCAAAAGAAACAGCGCCGCGTCGGACAGAGCCCGCCTTGATTTCTGGCTGTTCATACGCATCACCCGAAACATTGTAGCATAATGGATTTTCGCCGACAAGTGCGGCCGGGATGCTTTCAGAGGCCGAGGGAAGCCCGTTCCTTTTTTGAAAGCCCGCCCAGAACCAGCCGGTAGGATTTTTCGGCCAGCGCGCGCAGGAGGTCGTCTGGAACTTCGCCGTCCAGTCGGATGGAATTCCAGTGTCTCTTGTTCATGTAATAGCCGGGCGCGATGTCCGGGTACTGACCTCGAAGAAACTCTCCCTCGAGCGGGTCCAGCTTGAGGGAGACCACCGGCCGCCCCTCTCCGTCGTTCAAGGTCGCCGCGAACATCTTCCCGCCCACCATGTAGCGGACCCATTGCCACTCCGCCTTGAAATCCTTCGTCGCGCAGGGCTTTGACAGAAGCTCCGCATCCAGCCATTCGTACCGCATACCATCCCTCCTCGCCCCATGATACCATAAATGGGCCCGGCGCACCATGCCGGGCCCACATTGACAAACAATTTCAGGCGGATTTCTTCCGCGCGGTGTAGGTGACCACGGCGCGCTGGATGATGATGAAGATCAGGAGCAGCACGCCCGTCGCGATCTTGCCCCACCAAGAGGAAAGATTTCCCGCGAAGGTGATGAGGGACGGAATCGTCGCCTTCAGAAGCACGCCGAACATCGTGCCCATCATGTAGCCGACGCCGCCGGTCAGCATGACGCCGCCGATGACCGCCGAGGAAATGACATCCAGTTCGCCGCCCATCAGCGCCAGGTTCCAGCCGGACTTCACATACAGTACGTAGGCGATGCCGGCCAGCGCCGAACAGAAGCCGTTGATGCCGTACACCAGAATCTTCGTGCGCCCCACCGGGAGGCCCATCAGCTTTGCGGACTGCTCGTTGCCGCCGATTGCGTAAACATTGCGGCCGAATTTCGTCCGCTGCAGGACGATCGTTCCGACGATGATCATCAAAAGAAAAACCACAACGCTGACGGTGATGTAGGCGACGGGCTTGATCTTGACCCATTCGCCTTCGCTGAATTTCATCAGGTAGATTTTCCACCCCGCCCAGTCGTCGATCATCGGATGGCTGATGGAGATGGACTCGCGGCTGATAAGCGAACACACGCCCCGCGCCAGGAACATGCCGGTCAGGGTGGTGATGAAGGGCGGCACGTTCAGGTAGTGGATCGCCGCGCCCATCATGAGACCCAGGCCCGTGCCCACGATGATCGAAAACAGCATGCAGAGGAGCGGGTGTATACCCAGCACCGTCGTGCCGTAGGCGATGAGCATGCCCGTAAGCGACGCCACCGCGGCCACCGAAAGATCGATGCCGCCTGTGATCAGAACCATCGTCATACCCACGGCCGAAATGCCCACGTAGGCGTTGTCGGAGAACATCAGAAACAATGTCCTGAGCGTTGTGAAGCCCTTGTCGCCGTACATGATCGCGCCGAAAAGGTAGATGAGCAGGAACACACCCAGCGTCGCAAAGACCATGATGTATTTGGGGTTGAACAGCCTCGAGGACAGGCTCTGGCGTTTTCTCTGGGCACTAAGCACGGGCGGCACCTCCCATCGCTTTTTTGCGGCTCGCGCTGCGCCGGGCCATGGCCTTGCGCACGGGTTCCGACTGCAGCACGATGACCACCGCGATAATCATCGCCTCGAAAGCCAGGATGGCCTCTGAAACGATGCCGAAGAAGTACACCAGCGTGATGATGGTCTGAATGATCAGCGAACCGATCACCGTACCGGCCAGGCTGAACTTGCCGCCGGACATCGAGGTACCGCCGATGACCACCGCCAGAATTGCGTTCATCTCGTAATTGACGCCGGCGTTGTTGGAATCGCAGGAGGAGATGCGGCTGGAGTAGATCAGGCCTGAAATGCCGGACAGGAAGCCCGTCAGCACGTAGGCGATCAGGATGATGCGGCCGGATTGAAGGCCCGAAACGCGGCTGGCGCTGGGGTTGACACCGACCGATTCCACGAACATGCCGAACGAGGTTCTGCGCGTAAACAGCGCGACGCAGGCCACCACCACGATCATGATGATGATGGGCATCGGCGTCTTGAGGAAATACCCCTGCGCCAGTTGCTGAAACGGCGTGTACATGGTGGTAAACTGCTTGCCGTTGGTGGTGATCTGCGCGATACCGCGGCCCGCGACCATCAGAATCAGCGTCGCGATGATCGGCTGCATGCCCAGCTTCGAAATCAGGAGGCCGTTGAACGCGCCCATCAGCGTACAGACGAAGAGCGGCACCAGAATCACGAGGAAGAAGGGCATGATGGTGTAGTCCCCCGGCGTGGGGTACTGCAAAACGTCCCAGCGCAGGAACTTGAGCGCCATCGCGCCGGATACCGCCACCAGCGCGCCGACGGACAGGTCCGTGCCGCCCAGCGCGATGACCAGCGTCATGCCCATCGCAATGATCGTGATCTCCGCCGAGCGGTTGAGGATGTCGATCGGCACGCCGTAGAGCATGCCGGTGACCGTGTTGATCTCGATCTTCAAAAAGTCCGGCCGGAGGATCACGCTGACCAGAAGGATCAGCGCCTCCGCGACGACGGCCCAGAAAACCTTGGAGCGAACGATGCCCTCCCAGTCGATTTTGCGTTTCATGCGCTCACCTCCGAGGTCTCATTGGCGATGATGGCGAGGATGTCCGCCTGCTCACAGCTGTCACCGCTCAGTTCTCCGGCCTTTGCCCCGTCCCGCATGACGATGATGCGGTTGGAGCAGCGGATGATCTCATCCAGTTCAGAACTGATAAAGATCACGGCCATGTCCTTTTCGCACATTTCCAGCATCAGCCGCTGGATTTCCGCCTTGGCGCCCACGTCGATGCCGCGGGTCGGTTCGTCCAGGATCAGGACGTCCGGCTCCGTGGCCAGCCAGCGCGCCAGGATGACCTTCTGCTGATTGCCGCCGGAGAGCTCGCCCACCTTCTTCTCGGCGTCGGGGGTGGCGATGGCCAGGAGCTTGATGTACCTGTTGGCCAGCTCCTCCTGCTCCTGCCGGGGCATGGGCTTCAAAAAGCCGCGCTTGGCCTGAACCGCGAGGAAGATGTTTTCGCGGACGGACAAATCCCCAATGATGCCGTCCCGCTTCCGGTCTTCGGGGCAGAACGCCATTTTGTGGTTGATCGCGTCCAGCGGCGTCTTGAGGGAGAGCGCCTGACCGTCCAGCGTGACCGTCCCCTTGTGGGGCTTTGTCACGCCGAAGAGCATTTCGGCAGTCTCCGTGCGACCGGAGCCGAGGAGTCCGGCGAAGCCCACGAGCTCGCCCTTCTTAACCGAGAGGGAGATGTCCTCCACCTTGCCGGGGACGCCGATGTGCTCGGCCTCGAGCACCGTGTTCGCCCCGGGTTTCTGTGCCGCGCGCTTGAGGTTGAAGATCACGTTCATGTCTTTTCCGATCATATGGGTGACCAGATCGAGCTTCGTCGTCTGGCTGACCTCATAGTTTCCGATCAGGCGGCCGTTTCGAAGCACGGTGATCCTGTCGGAAATCTCAAACACCTGATCCAGAAAGTGGGTGATGAAGATGATCCCCAGCCCCTCGGCCTTCAGGTCCCGCATGACCTTGAACAGCCGCTCGACCTCGTGCTCATCCAGCGAGGAGGTCGGCTCGTCCAGAATCAGCACCTTGGCCTTGATATCCACCGCGCGGGCGATGGAGACCATCTGCTGCACGGCGATGGAATAGTAGGAAAGCGGGCGCGTCACGTCGATGGACATGCCCATGCGCTCCATCAATTCCTCGGCCCGGCGATTGATCACCTTCCAATTGATCTGCCCGTATTTCATCGGCTGGCGCCCGATGAAGATGTTCTCCGCCACCGTGAGGTTGGGGCACAGGTTGATCTCCTGGAAAACCGTAGAGATGCCCATATCTATGGCAGCCTGCGGGGTGGATGGCCTGATCTCTTCGCCATCCAGCACAATCGTGCCCGTATCCATGTGGTGGACACCGGTCAGGCATTTGATGAGCGTGGATTTGCCAGCGCCATTTTCCCCCAGCAGCGCGTGTACTTCGCCCTTCATCAGCGAAAAATCCACATTGTCCAGTGCCTTGACGCCCGGAAACTGGATCGAAATGCCCTTCATTTCCAGTATGACGTCCTGCAAAATATCATCCCCTCAATCACAATGCGTCGGCGACTTCACTATAGTAAGAACGGATGAGGGCGCCGGCCCTCATCCGTCATGGCTCATTTACATAAGCCGGCAATTTGGATTAGTACTTGCGCTCGGCGATGACATCCGCTGCCTTGATGGAAACCTTGGAACCGTCCGCGTTGTAGGCGATGCCGCCCTCGGCGTCATACACGAACTCTTCGGGGTGAATGACCGTCTTGTCGTAGGTCTGGCCCGCTTCGATGTTCTTGATGCACTCGATGACGAAGGGAGAATACAGCGGCGTGCACTCGATGGTGGCGTTCATCTCGCCCGCGACGATGGCTTCGAACGCGGTCTTGACGGAGTCACAGCCCACGATGATGATGTCCTTGCCCGGGACCTTGCCGGCGGCCTTGATGGCGGCGATGGCGCCCAGCGCCATGTCGTCATTCTCGGCGAGCAAGAGGTCGATCTTGTCCTGAGACTTCAGAAAGCTCTCCATGACGGCCTGGCCTTCGGCGCGGGTGAAGTTGCCCGTCTGAGAGGCGACGACCTTGATGTTCGGGAAGTTCACAAGGGCTTCGTTGATGCCCGCGGTGCGGTCGATGGCCGGGCCGGAGCCGGTGGTGCCTTCGAGGATGACCGCGTTGATTTCTTCTTCGCCGCGGCCGACGCTCTTCAGGTAGTTGCCAGCCCAGAAGCCCATGCGACGGCCTTCTTCGACGAAGTCACCGCCGAAGGCGGCCACGTAATCGATCTGGTCGGCGCAGTCCGGTATGCGGTCGATCAGGACCAGCGGGATCTCGGCCTCGTTGACTTCCTTGAGGACCTCGTCCCAGCCGGTGCTCACGACGCCGGTGAAGAGGATGTAGTCGACGCCCTGAGATATGAAGTTGCGCAGCGCCTTGATCTGATTCTCCTGCTTCTGCTGGCCATCGTCGTACACCATTTCCCAACCCTCGGCCTTGATGCCGTTGATCAGGTCGTCGGTGTTGGCGGTGCGCCAGTCGGATTCCTGGCCAATCTGAGAGAACGCAACCGTCAGCGCAGAAGCGCTCGCGCCGACGCCCAGCACCAGCACCATTGCCAGTACCAGAGCAACCAGTTTCTTCATAGAGTCGTCCCTCCATTACTGTTATGAGCGGTCATCCGCCCTTGTACGAATCGTAACACAGTTAACAAATGGAGGAAACGGACAGCTTTCCGTTCATTGGTCAAAAATCTTCTCGTGTTGGCCGTCGGTCCGAATTGCTGGTTGATTATCTTTCGAAAAAAGTATGGAATTTACTCTTTTTACCTTTTGCACGAATTTCTGTAATCCCTTGGGTTCATACCGACGTTTTTCTTGAACAAGTAGCTGAAGTAGTGTGGGTCGTTGTAGCCGATGGCGACGGACACCTCGCTGGAACGCATGTCCGTACTCTTGAGAAGATCCCGCGCCTTCTTCATGCGAAGCGCCGTCAGGTATTCGATGAAGGTGTTCCCCATCTCCTGCGAAAAAACGGTGCAAAAGTGGTTGTTGGAGAGCGCCACGTGCTTGGCCACGTCGCTCAGGGTCATGTCCGGGTTCATATAGTTCTGGTCAATGTAGGCGCAGGCGCTGCGGATTACCGAACCGTAGCGTGACATGGTCTGGTTGTCTCGGAACTGGATGGCCTTGAGAAGAATCTGCCGAGCGGAATCCACCATGTCCTCCTGCCCGGAAAAATTCCGGATGCCCGCGGACTGCTGCTGCACCGCCTCCGGGATGATCTCCGAAGGATCGCCGCCGTTTTCGCGAATGACGCGCATGGCGGCAAGCAGGATGTCCACGTACAGGTAGTTGGCCATGATGACCGACTGGCGGGCCACGGTGCCGATGGAGTCAAAGTGGTTCTGAAGGATCTCTTCCGCCTCCTGGCTGGAGGCGTAGCGGAGCTTCTCGAACAGCGGCACCACGTCGAGGCCCATGAGCTTTGCACCCACCTGCATGCCCAGATCGACGGTGTCCATGATCCGTGTGCCCGCGGCGCTCGCCGACATGCCCTTGAGCACCTCCTGGGCCGAAGCGTAGGAGTCCGCAACGCCCTCGATTCCCTCGGCAGGCGCGCCAATGGCGACGCGCAGCGAAATGCCCACCGAGCGCTCCACCTCGTATTTGACCGCCTGGGCGAAGGCAAAAGCGCGTTCTTCCAAGTCCTCGTCGCTGTCGCCCATGACGACGACAGCGATGCGCCCGCCGGTCTCGCACAGGTTGACCGCGCCGCCGGAGCCCTCGGCCAGCCGCTGGGCGTGGGCGCGCACCAGCAGCATGTCGTCCTGTTCGCCCGCCGCGATCAGCATCACGCGGTACCACCGGGCCAAGAGGTTAATGCGTAGCTTTCGGGCCTTTTCCAGCACGTTTTCACCCGGCGCGCCGGACAGAAGCTCCAGCATCAGCCTTTCCTGCATGTATCGGCTGGAAGAATCCAGCTGACGCCGCATCGCTTCGTAATCGGCCTGCTGGCGGCGCTCCTCGTCAATGCTGGCGGCGATGCGCCGGAGTACCTCGCCCAGCTCCTGCGCGCTGACCGGCTTTAAAAGGTATTCCTTGACGCCCAGCGATATGGCCTCCTTGGCATAGGAGAAATCATCGTAGCCCGAAAGGATCACGATGTGAATCCACGGCATCGTACGCACGATCTTGCGGCAGAGCGTCAGCCCGTCCATGAAGGGCATTTTGATGTCGGTGATCAGGATGTCCGGCTTGATGTCCTGCAGCATCGACAGCGCGATTTCACCGTCCGGCGCTTCCCCAGCCAGAAGGAATCCGCTCTCTTCCCACCGGAAATTGTTCCGGATGCCCTCCCGGATGACGATCTCGTCGTCCACCACAAAAGCCTTATACATCCCCATCCCTCCGACTGAACTGAATCGGCACCGAGAATTCAATGGAGGTGCCCTCCCCCTGTGCGCTGGAAACCTTCAGCCCTTCCGGCTGGTTGTAGTAGAGCTTGAGGCGCTTGTCCACGCTGTATAGCCCATAGCCCGATTCGGCATCGGGCGCGCCGGTGTCGTCAAAGGCTTGACGCACCATACGGAGCCGGTCCTCGGGCATGCCCGCGCCGTTGTCCGAAACGCGGACGGAGAGGTTTTCGTCCCTGCGCTCCACCGTCACCCAGAGCTTGCCACCGCCGCGCCGGTTCTTTATGCCGTGGTAAATGGCGTTCTCCACCAGCGGTTGGATGACCAACTTCAGAATGTACAGGTTGTAGAGCGATTCGTCCACTTGAATGTCGTAATCCAGAATGTCGCGGTAACGCACCTTCTGGATGGTCAGATACCCCTCCAGATGGTCGACCTCCTGGCGGATGGTGATCCAGTCCTGCCCGCCGGACAGCGAAATGCGAAAAAAGTTGGAGAGCGCGCGGGTGACGACAATGACCTCCGAGGTCTTCCGCGCCTCCGCCAGCCAGATGATCGCGTCCAGCGTATTGTACAGGAAATGCGGCGCGATCTGTGCCTGCAGCGCGCGCATCTCGCTCTTTTTCAGGTTTTCCTGCTCGCGCTTGTTCTCTTCGATCAGTTCTGAAAGCTTCGCGGCCATGGTATTGAGGCTGCCGGTGAGCTTGCTGAGCTCCGAAACCCCCGGTTCCGGCGCGCGCACGTCCAGATGGCCGCCCGCGATCATGCCGGCAAAGTCCCGGAGCTGCTCGATCGGCTGCCCGATGGCCCGGCCCAGCGACTTCTGGGCGATGAACGCAAAGGTGAGCGCCACCAGGAGGAGGCAAAGCTCGATGAACAGCGTCAGCCTGACCACCCGCTGCAGCTGGTTGCTGGCGGCCATCGACGCGTCGATTTCGGCGGAGATCGCGTCGCCCAACATGTCCACCACCAGCGAGCCGACGTTTCGGATCTCAATCAGCGTCTGCTCATCCTGATCGACGGTGGAACCCGCCAGCATCTGAACGCCGAGGTTTTCAATATAGCGGCGCAGCGTGTCCATCGTGCGCCGGGCCACGGTCATCTCCAGCTGGCTGGCGGAGTCCGCGGAGATCAGCTCGTCCATCTCCTGGCAAACCTTGTCCAGGGTCTTGTACTGGTCGCCCTCGTCAAATGTCACGCGCCCGGCGACGATCGACCACATTTCTCCCAGAAGGTGGTCACTGATGACGGGCGAAAGTGAGGAAATCTTGTCCATCCGCGTGATGACGTCGTGGTACTGGTGGGAATAGCTGGTCATCATCCCGATCGCCGCGATGGCTGGGATGAGCATCAGCAGGAGCACCACGACGATGGAAAGCGTGATGCGCCCGCGGATCGAATCCCCCAAGCGATCAAAAATGCCGCGCCGCATATCAATAGCCCCTCGCGGGGATGTCCTGAAGGTTCTCGTCGAATTCTGTGAACACGGTTTCGTTCGAATAGGTGTAGCGCTCCACGGACTCTCCCGCGGCCAGGCGCTTGGCCAAACTCATGATGATGTCGCCGATCTTCGGCGTGCACTCCACCACGCAGTTGATGCTCCCCTGCTTTAATAGGTCGATGGCGCCCTGCTCGCCATCCACGGTGATGATGACGATGTCCTGACCCGGCGTGAGGCCCTCGGCCTGGATGGCCTCGATCGCACCAAGCGTCATCGCGTCGTTGTGAGAATAAACGACGTCAATGCTCCGACCCTGTTCTTTGAGGATGCGCTGCATGCACTCTTTGCCCTTGGACTTTAAAAAATCCCCGGAGATGGATTGGACGATTTCGAACCGCTGGTCGCCCTTGATGGCGTCCCGGAAGCCGATCGCCCGCTGGCGCATAGGCGTCGAGTCCAACGTGCCGGTGATTTCGACGATGCGCAGGTGGTCCTTGCCCATCCGGTCGGCTTTTTTTATCAGAAATTCCCCCGCCCGGCGGCCTTCCTCGTAAAAATCCGATCCGACGAAGCCGACAATCAGGCTGGCGTCCTCTTCGCTGATGAATCGGTCCGTACACAGTACCGGAATGCCCGCTTCACGGGCTTCGGTCAAAACATTGGTCCAGCCATCCTCGACGATGGGCGCAAACGCGATGACGTCCACCTGATAGGCGATGAAGGAGCGGATGGCCTTGATCTGATTCTCCTGCTTCTGCTCCGCGTTTTCAAACATCAGCCGAACGCCGGCGCGGTTTGCGGCGGCCATGATGTCGCGGGAGTTTCCGATGCGCCAGCCGCTCTCGCTGCCCAGCTGGGAAAACCCCAGAATGATGCCGCTTTCCTTGGCCGCTTCGTCGCTCGCCGCGCAGCCGGACAGAAGGGCGAGCGCAGCCAGCGCGCACAGCGCCGCCGCTGCCATAAGCTTTCGCATGATCTCAACGCCTCCAGAAAACGCGGACTTTGTGTTAAGCTCATAATAATCGTGCGTTCAAAGTATCGCACAAACAGGCATAAATTGCAACCACCTATTGACAGCGCCAATTTATTACATTAGAATTACCAATGAAGAATAATATGTTACAAGGATGTGATGACATGAGACGATCCCTGCAAGCAGCCGCTTTTCTGGCACTGTTTGTTTTGATCGCTCTGTGGGCGGTGCCGGCCATCGCAACAGCCGAGGCGGATTGGCGCATGCTCTATACGGGTTTCATCTCTAGCCAGCAGGCGCAGACGCGCGCGCGCCGCGTGGTGGCTTTCATCGACCTCGAGGGCGACGGCGTGCCGGAGATGGTGCAGCTTGCCTCCGTCAAGGGAGAAAGCCGCACCTGCCGACTGAACGTGTACAAGGTTCAGTCGGGTTCCGTGATCAGGATGTCTTCCGATGACTTTGATTTTAACGCCCACGCCTTTTCCGGTGTACGGTCCGCCTCTTTCGCGCTTCGGGCGGACGCTTCCAATAAAGTGTGCCTTTGGGTTCAGGTGACCGGCGTGGCGAAGGGCGTCACCACCCGTACCCGGCTGGGCTTCACGCAGTCCGCATCATCCGGAAAGCTGGACATGCAGCATTATGACGTCCGAGAGACGAAGGGCCGTCGGGCCAGGTATTTTGTCGGAAGCGAATCGGTCACGGCCGCCCGCTACAATGCCGAGGCTTCCGCCTTCGGCACGGCATACCCCAAAAAAGGCTCGAGCCTCCCCTATCAGATGCTCACGTCTTCCGCGAGCGCATCCAGGATCAAAAGCGGCGTATCACTCCTGTCCAGCCGTTATAAAACCCACGCAACGGTAAAGTCCATCGCGCTTTCGAAGACCAAACTGACCCTTGCCTATGGCGCGAAGTATACCTTGAAGGCAGCGGTTTCGCCTGTTTCTGCGATTTTTGATCCCGTCGTGTGGGTCTCCAGCAATCCAGACATCGTCAAGGTGGAGGACGGCGTGTTGACCGCGCTGGACGTGGGCGCCGCCACCATCACCTGCAAAACCTCGGGCGGCGCGAAGAAGAGCTGTGCCGTCGTGGTTTCCGCGCCGCCGGCCACATCGGTTGAAGTCAGCGGCGACGTGCGCACCGTGGTGCTTAAGGAGACGCTCAAGCTGAGCGCGGCAGTCCTCCCGGAAAAAGCCAGTCAGACGGTCAAGTGGACCAGCGCCAACTCGTCCGTGGCGTCGGTTTCAAACGGCGTGGTAACCGGGAAGAAGATGGGCACCACCACCATCCGCGCCACCACCTCGAACGGCAAGGTGAGTAATTACGCGGTCACGGTGCTCGCGGAGCCTCTTGACAAACAGGGAAAGATCATCGACATCTCCCGCTGGAACAACGTATCGAACTGGAGCGCGCTGCAAAAAGACGTGTCGCTCGTCATTCTGCGCTGCGGCGTCACCTATTCCGCCGATCATTCCAAAGCCGGGCAGATGGATATCGACGCGCGGTTCCGGGAGTACGCGTCAAAATGCCTGGCCTACGGCATACCATTCGGCGTCTATTACTACGGCATGGCCTCCACAGAGGAACAGGGCCGCCAGGAAGCGGAGAAGGCCTACGAATTCGCAAACAAGTACAACCCGCTGTTCTACGTCTACGACGCCGAGGAAGCCGTGCTGACCAAGGCCAGCATCGAGGGTTTCGGCAACAGGCTGCGGGAGCTGGGCGTGAAAAAGGTGGGCGCCTACATTGCGCACCACCGCTACAGCCAGTACAAGGTGAACACAGCGCTGTTTGATTTCATCTGGATCCCCCATTACGGCGCCAACAACGGCACAGTAAACTCCACGCCGTCTTATGCCTGCGATCTGCATCAGTTCACAAGCGTGGGCAAAGTGAACGGCATCGGCGGCAACGTAGACCTCAACCGCTTGATGGGCCGAAAACCGCTCTCGTTCTTCACATCATAACGCGAGGGTTTTCCCTGCGCAACCGCTGGTTTTTGGATGCTTTGAGGGACGGCGTAATGCCGCCCCTCTTGTTTTTTTCTGCTTGCGCGGCTGAAACTTGGGGTAAACTATGTGGTGTAAAACGCGCAAAGGAGGAAAATCCATGAATACAAGGCGGGACATCGGCCTCAGAACGGTTCTATCCGTTTCGTTTCTGCTGATGATTGTCATCAATGTGCTGGCGGAGGCGCTGCCGCTGGGCGGGCGTACCACCGGGCAGGTGTCGGACAGCTATCCCAACCTCTTCTCGCCCGCTGGGTATACCTTTGCGATATGGGGACTGATCTATCTGCTGGGCGCGCTGCACGTGCTCTATCAACTGGGCATCTTCCGCAGCCGTCGCGCGGAGGCGGACGAAAAGCTCCTTGCGCGCGTTGCGGTACTTTTCTCGGTTTCCTCGCTGGCAAACGCGGCATGGGTCTTCTTCTGGCACTACGATCTGATCGCGCTTTCCATGTTGATGATGCTGGTGATTCTCTCTTCGCTCGCGCTCATCATGGTCATGCTTCGGAAGAAAACGCTGGCGACAAGGGAAAAGATCCTGGTCCTCCTGCCCTTTTCGGTATACTTCGGCTGGATCACGGTTGCAACCATCGCCAACGCGACGACGCTCCTGGTATCGCTGGGCTGGGACCGCTGGGGGCTTTCGGAGGGCTTCTGGACGGTGGTAGTTCTGATCGCAGGCCTTTTGATTGGCGCGGCTTGGATCTTCCGCGCCAAGGATCTGACTTACGGACTCGTACTCGTCTGGGCCTACACCGGCATACTGGTCAAGCATTTCACCGTGTTCTCGGGCGCGCATCCGGTGGTGATCGCCGTAACAGCGGTCTCAATCGCGGCATTCCTCGCGCTGATGGGTTATATCGGCTTCTTCGAGAGGCGCAGGCTGAAGGCTTCGCATGGTGGAAAGGCCTGACGGCTCTTCCGACGCAATCGCAGGCCACACCTTTGTATGCGCGCCTTGTTGGTCACGGCGGTTCCTCTCCCTGATTGGTGACTCGCCTCGATGCAGGCGCATGTTTGTTGAATCTATTCATCACCTAAGTTTAACATCCGCGACTCCAAATCGGCGTACGATTCGTCCAAATTATGTATTATAATATGATTTGGGCATTCCGGCCTAGAGCCGCAGGAGCCCACACTTGGAGGTGGCGTATGAAGACCACGAGAATCCTAGGCTACGTCGCGGGCATTTTGGCGGCGCTCGCGCTGGTGACCCTCGTCTTTGGCCTGATCCTCACGATGAACCCCGAGCGGTTCCCCAATCTGACGCTCGGCTATAGCGCGTTGATCAGCGGAGTGGTCGCGGTGCTGATTTCGATCATTCCGGGCGTCGCGCACTTTGCTTTAAGGGCAAAGTTCCGCCGTCCCTTCCACGACGCAGGCGTACCGCGGGGCTTAAGGATCGCAGGGCGCGCCCTTTTGTGGGTGTGGGGGCTTGCGCTGGTCACAGGGGCCGCGCTGGCCGCCTACCTTTGGAGCCTGGGCTTCATTTAGGGAGGGTTTCGTTTCTGTCCACGCCGCAGGCCAACGCCTCGCGGCGTGTTTCTATAGCCATTTTCGCTTTTTGAACAGCGCGATAGAGAGAACGACGATGGCGACGCTCAGCGCGATCACAAAAGCGTACCCGTGCGCCCAGGCAAATTCCGGCATCTGAAGGTTCATTCCGTACCAGCCGACTAGGAGCGTCAGCGGCAGGAAGATGGCGGTGATGACGGTAAATGTCTTCATCAGGCTGTTCTGCTCGATGTCGATTTGTGCCTGATAAGCCTCTCGCACCTGCGACACGTAATCCCGCAGGCTTCGCACGTTTTCGTACAGCCGGTCGAGGCGCCCGTCCAGAATGATGAAGTGGCGCAGGCTCTCGTCCGGAATCAACCGGTTTTCATTTTCCACCAAACCTTCAAAGATGGTGTTGAGCTGTTCATAATACCGCTTGAGCACGAACAGCGTGCGCCGAAAGCGCGCCAGCGCGCTCGCCACCTGGCGTCGGGGCGATGTCAGAATGCCGTCCTCGACGGCGATGATCTCCTCCTCCAGCGCCTCCAGGCTGTCGGTATCGGCCTTGATCATCTCGTAAAAGAATCTGTGCAGCGCGTAAGCGACGCTGTCCTCCACCCCTGAAGGCGCGGTCTCCGACGGCGCGCGCATCAGCGCGGCGGCAGCGTTTTGCGCCTCGGCACTTTCAAACAGAAAAACGAGATCCTCCGCGTCAAAGTAGATCACGATCCGGGACGGCTCCTCCAGTGGACGCTTGACCAAATACCAATCGAAGGAGATCAGGTTGACGTCCCGGTGGCACTCAAACCGGTCCATCTGGTCGGACAGAATGTGGTTTGCGTAAAAGGCCGGGAGCCTTTCAAAAATCCCCGCCCGGTCCTCCAGAAGCAGCGTGGTCGGCATGGCAGTATCCTCCTGTTTAACGCCGATAGGCGTTGGTCATTACCCCTCGACTTGCCTGAAGGGAGTTGATGGAGCGTCCGTCAGTCGGCGGGCGGCAGCGATGCACGCGTCATCTTGGTGTAGGGAATCCAGACATACCGCCCATCCGTGACCGGGTAGCCGACGTTTTCCTCGGTAAGGGGCTGATCGTGTGCCAAAGCCAGTGAAAGATTGACCGTGGCGCGGCCCATATTAACCGCGTCGTTGAGCACTGTCCCCACCAGCACGCCTTCGCGCATCGCCTCGATGGCCTGCGCGGTAGCATCGACGCCGACGACCGGAATGAACCGCCCTGCCGTGAAATATCCGGCGGCCTTCAGCGCATCGATCGCACCCAGCGCCATGTCGTCGTTGTTGGCGAACACCGCCTCGATGCCGGTGTAGGAAGCCAGCCACTCCGCCATGACCTCCCGCGCTTCAGCGCGCTGCCAGTTGGCGGTTTCGGCGGCAATCATGGCGAGGTTAAACCCCGCTTCACGAAAAGCCTTTACGCAGTATTCTGTCCGAAGCTCCGCGTCGAGATCACCGATGCGCCCTTTCAGAATGACGCAGCGGATGACGCCGTCACCGTCCTTGTCCGCACCGGGATTGTCCCTGAAGTACTCCGCCATCAACTCTCCCGCCATGATGCCCGACTGCTCGGCGCGCGTGCCGACGTAGTACCAACCTTCGGCAGGCATGTCCACGGCGTCGGGTTCGTTGTTGAAGAAAACCACGGAAAGGCCTCGGATTCCGGCTTTTTCCAGAATGAGCGGTGAGGATGCCGCATCCACCGTATTGACCGCCAGCACATCTACGCCGAGATCGAGGTGGCGGGATATCTCGCCGTTCTGTACTGACTGGTTGTTCTCTCCAAAGGTAATTTCGAGCGAGGCGCGGCCCTCCGCCGCTTGCACCATGGCCTCGCGGACGATGGACAGGAAAGTGTCGTCCTGACGGTAGAATTCTACCCCCACCACCGGCTGTGCCGCGGCAGGAGCCGCAGCGAAAACTGCCGCGAGTGCCAGCGCAATGAGTTTTAGGCGCATACCTCACCCTCCCCGATGCTGTATTCAGTGAATGAGCGGAAACGTCAGGTGTGCGTATTTTGAGTCAAGCGCATCCTCGCTCATAACCATCGTCGCATCGACATATTGCACAGGCTCCGCGATCCGGCCGTAAACAAGGTTCATTGCGCATTCAACGCCCCTGTACCCGATTGCAAGGGGCGCACGGAGTACGGTAAAGCGGGCGGTTTCATCCACAAGACAATCGATATAGGTTTGATCGCAATCAAAACCCGCCAGCGCGATCCGGCCTTGCGCGTTGCTCTGCCTAAGTATCCCCGCAGCGCATTGAGACAGCGCGCCGTCCAGGCACAGCACCGCGCCCGGCTCCGTCATCCGAGCGATCAGCGCGCGCACCCGCTCGTGCCGGGCAAACGGGTCATCCTCGTTGACCGTCTGTGCTTCGACCCCTATGCCATCGCGCTCCGCGGCGGCCATGGCCCCCTCAAGCCGCTCCAAATAAATCTCCCCTTCGGGATAGAGGATCATAAGCTGCCCCGCCCCGGAAAGATCAATCAGCGCATCCGCCGCCATGGCGCCCGAGGCGCGGTGGTCGGTACCCACATAGGGTGCGCTGCCCCGGTTATCTTCAAAGGCGTCCAGAAAAACCAGACGGACGTCGCGCGAGGCGCAGAGCCGGGCCGCGTCTTCCGCCGCGTCTTTGCTCACGGGCTTGAGAAGGATCGCGTCCGCGCCCTCGTCCATCCGCTGTGCGACGAGCGCCAGCTGCCGCTCTGCACCCTCGGATTCAGAGGGAACGGCATAAGTGAGCTCCGCGCCGAGCTCGAGCGCAGCCGTCTCCGCGCCCTCTCGAATGACCGCGGAATTCAGGCCGATGCCGGTGTCCAGAATCAGCGCGAGGGCGGGCCTTTCGGAAGGCGTCGCATCAGACCACGGGAAGTACCCCCATGCGAACAGGATTACCGCCACCAGCGCCGAGGCGGTCGCAACCCGAATGGGATGCTTCATACAGCGCCTCCTTTCGGAAGCCATGGCTGGCGGATTGTCACAAGCGTCCCTTCGTCGGGCTCACTCTCGATCTCAAGGCCGTAGTTCGGCCCGTAGGTCAGCCTGATCCGCTCGTGGACGTTGGTCACGCCGATGCCGCCGCTGCCGGACTGCTGCTTCAGAAGGCTCTCCGCCAGCTGGCGGTCCATGCCGAGCCCATTGTCCCGGACGCGCATGACGAGGAATTTCCCTTCGACCAGGACATCGATCTGGACATGCCCCTCGCAGGTGGCAAAGTGGGCGAGGCCGTGGACGATGGCGTTTTCGACTATGGGCTGAAGAACCAGTTTGACGGTTTGCAGCGCGAGCGCCTCCGGGCGGGCATCAATCGAATAGGTGAATCGGTTTTTGAAACGGACCGACTGGATGATCAGGTAATTGCGCACGTGTTCGATTTCCTCCGCGACGGTGATGATGCTTCGCCCCTTGGAAATAGAAATGCGAAAAAGCCGCGCCAGCGCCGTGACCATCTGGATGGCCTCTCGGTTCTGGCCCCGCTCCTGCATCCAGACAATGGAATCCAGCGTATTGTATAGAAAATGCGGATTGATCTGCGCCTGCAGCGCATCCAGCTCATACAGGCGCTTTTGCTCCTGTTCCAGCACGATCTGGTGCATCAGCAGTTTGACCCGCCCCAGCATCAGGTGGAATGCGCTCGCCAGGTTCGCGATTTCCAAAAATCCCTCTTGAGGGATGTCCACGTTCAGTTCGCCGCCCTCTACGGACCGGACAATCTGCGTCAGGCGGTTCATCGGCCGGGCGATCGTTCGCCCGATGATGATCGCCACCGAAAGCGCCATGAGGATGCCCGCCGCGAGAAAAGCGACAATCGTCCTGAGCATCCTGCCGCCGGCGGCCATCACCTCGTCCATGTAGGATACGCCCACCAGGCGCCAGCGTGTGAAGCTCACCGTCTGAACGACGATATACCGTTCCCGTCCATTCAAAGTATCTTCGAATTCTCCAAACACATTTTTAAGGACCGGGTCGATATTCTCCTGCCGGATGCCGAGTTTGATCAGCGAAAGCTGATCGTGATAAATCAGCTCGGACTCGGGACCCAGAAGGTAGACGTATCCGCTTTCGCCCAGCTTGATCTGTGACAGCAGGTCGCTGATGGCGTTGAAGTGCATGTCCATCGAAAGCACGCCCGTTTCCTCGCGGCCGAGGCGGCTGTAAGCCACTTGGGTCGACAGCGTGGCTACCCAGACGTAATGCCCGCTGTAGGCGCTCTGCAGGCGCGGCGGAGAAATGGAAACGGTGGAGGGACGAGTCGCAAGAGCCCGCCTGAACCACGCGGACTCGCGGATGTCAAGGGGGCTCTGCCTTTGTGCGGGCGTGGTGGCAAAGAGCACCGTTCCGTCTTCGGAGAACAACGCAAGGCTGGAAATATCCTCATTTTGCCGTTTGAGAAGAAGCAGATGTTCATTCAGCGAGGCGTCCATAATGTCCGCTTCGTCTTGGGCGATGCTTTTAATGAGCGCCACGGTGTCCAGCGCGTCAGATATCAAGCCGCCCAGCGCCGCATTGGCCTGCGTGACGGTCTGCCGCGCTTGCATGACCGCGCTCTCTCGAACCATCTGACTGCTTTTCGCGGCAAGGCCCAGCATCACAACCATCAGCACCACCGCGACCATCAGCGTAGATGAACTGATGATCGCGGTTTGCAGGCTGCCTTCGCGCCATCTGCGCCACATGGCTAATCGATATCCTTTCGCACCTGCGACGGCGAAATGCCGAAGTGCTTTTTAAACGAATAACTGAAATAGCTGGCCTCGCCCAGGCCGATTCTCTGGGCGATCTCCCCGGTTTTCATCGTCGTGGTCCGCAGCATTTCCATCGCTTTGTTCATTCGAAGGCCCGTCAGATACTGGTGGAACGTCTGCCCGGTTTCCCGTTTGAACAGCGCCCTCAGGTAGGCGGGACTGACGTTAAGCGCCTCGCAGACGCGCTCAATGGATAGCGCGGCCTCGCCCAGACCCTGGTCGATCAGCCCCTGCGCCTGCCGGACGATCTGCGCGCCGTTCTCCCTGCGGCCGGCGCCGATGGCCTCGGCAACGTCCAGGCACAGCTTAAGAAGCAGTTCCTCCGCCCCGTCCAGGTCGCGGGCCTCCAAAAAATCCCGAACCAAGCTCCCGGATGAACTGTCTGCGGGGATCAAATCCACCTGCATATCCCGCGCCACCCGCATGACCTCGACAAACGCCTCCAACATATAGGTCTGATATTCGCCGAAGGAGATCTTTTCACCCCTGAGTCTGTCGATGAGTACGCGAACCCGTTCCGCAATTTCGGCCTTCTGGCGCGTCCGGATGACCGCGGAAAGCATCGAGAGCGCACGGCTGTCCATTTGAAGCGGCACGCCAAGCCTGGGCTTCAGGTCGCGAATGTAGATGACCGGGCTTTCGTCCACCAGCGCCCAGTGGTTGAGCGCCGTGATCGCCTGCGCACAGCTCGAAGGAATGTCCGACAGGTGCGCGCACATCTCGCCGACACCGGCGGTCACCGAAGCGCCAAGGTACTCTCGCACAACCGTCGATACCGTTTCCATCAAAACAAGAAGTTCGCTCATCGACTGCGGTTCCCGGAGCATCGCCAGCACCGCCACGCGCCCGTTGTAGTTGAATGCGTGGCATGAGACACGTTCGTCCAGCACCTCTCGAACGATCCGCACGACGGCCAGGCGCACGAGCTCCTCGTCCCCCGCAAGGCCATCCTCTCCGCCCGGCGCGATGCGCAGCACCGCCACCGCGTAGCGCTCCGCATCGAGCGCCAACTCATAGCGCGCGGCGGCGGCGCGCACGCTGATGTCGTCCATCCCCCCGGACATGAGCGAACACAACAGCTGTTCCCGCAGAACGGGCAGACTATCGGAAAAAATCCGGTTCATCAGCTGTACGCTGTTGTGCCGCTGATGCTCATCGTCCAGCGCCCGCTTTGCCCTGGACAGCACCTCCACAAATTCCGAGGCGCAAATCGGCTTGAGCACGTAGTCCGATATCCTGATCTGAATAGACTTTCGGGTGTACTCGAATTCGTCGTACCCGCTGACCACGATGTACTGCGTCATCGGCAGGAAAGCACGCATCCGCTCGACCATTTCCAAGCCGTCCATAAAGCGCATGCGAACATCGGTGATGACGAGATCCGGCCGCGTCTGCTCGGCGAGCATCAGTGCGTCCACCCCGTTGTCCGCCTCGGCAACCAACTGAAAACCGCAGGCTTCCCAGTCTACGATCTCCTTCATGCCCTCGCGTATCTCGGGCTCGTCGTCCACCAACATGAGTCGATACAGCATTGTTTCTGCCTTTCAGGATCGCGCGGCCCAAAGGTGAGGTGTCGGAGGCCGCGTGGCCTTAATCCACAACTTCCCACATTTTACCATGCATTTCCAATTTCGGCAACCGGAAGGGCAAAACGGAAAGCCGCCCGCGTCTGCGGGCGGTTCCGATAATTAACAAAAGCCCCGTGGGATTTCAATCGTTCCCGGCGGCGTGTACGCCGGGAACGGGATAACGCCACCAGTACGATACTGGTGGCGTTATCCGTACCTTTGGTCATGCGCCGCCATTCCAGGGGAATTCAGGAGCGTAAGGGTTTCCACCTGCATCGGAAAAGCCGCAGGGTTTTTCGATGCTTTGAGCCCGGCGCGAAAGCGCCGAGCTCAAAGTGGGTCAGGCTCAGCGGGTCGTCAGGCGTCGCCCTCTTCCTCGCCGCCGATGTAGAGATAAGCTTCTTCCGAAAAAATGTAGGTCTGGAAGTCGGCGTCGGCGGTGCCGTCGGACTCATAGCCGCGGGCGAGCTGGGCGTCGATCACCGCGTCTCGGGTCGATTTTTCGAACTTGCCCAGCGAGATATCGTCCTCGGACAGGTAGCCCAGTTCCATCAGCCGGTTCTGCAGCATCGTCACCTCGTCGCCGGTGGAGCCTACCTTAAGGGTCTTGTAGGTCGTGCCGGACTTATAGGCGGGCGCATCGCCGGCAAACAGCGACTGCTGGAGTTTCACGGTGGCGACGCCGGTCTGTTCCACGCCGATCTTTTTCTGGAACCGCTTGACGGCCGCGGTGGTCAGCTCGCCATAATTGCCCGCAACGTTGCCGGTAAAGTATCCCAGATCCTTGAGCCGCTGCTGCAGCTTTTTGACGCGGGTGCCGCTGTCGCCGGGCGAGAGCTTTACGTATTCCGGCGCTGGCGTGGCCGTCGCGCCCTTATAGGGTTTGGCGGAATCGGAGAACAGCGTCTTCTGCAGCGCGACGGTGGCGACGCCGGTCTCGTCCTTGCCGTAGGCGCGCTCGAACCGCTTCACGGCCGCGGTGGTCTTTTCGAGGTAGTTGCCACCGATGTCGCCGTCAAAGTACCCGAGCTCCTTGAGCCTGGTCTGCAGCCTCTTGACCTGAGTGCCGGTGTCCCCAGGCCTGAGCTCTACGTATTCCGGGGCGGGCGTGGGCGTCGCGCCCTTGTAGGGCTTGGCGGAGTCTGAGAACAGCGTCTTCTGCAGCGACACAGTAGCCACACCGGTCTGGTCTTTGCCGTAGGCCTTTTCAAACAGCTTGACGGCCTTGACGGTAGAAGAGCCGTAGTTTCCGTCGGTATCGCCGGAATAGTAGCCCAGTTCCTTCAGCCGGTTCTGTATGGCCATCACGCGAAGGCCCGAATCGCCTTGCTTGAGTTCAATATACTCGGGTTCCGGCGTGGGTGCCGGCTTGTTGTAGGGCTTGGCGTCCTTCGAGTAGAGCGTCTTCTGCAGCGTTACGGTGGCCACGCCGGTGGGCGTTTTGCCATAGGCCTGCTCGAAGAGCCGCACGGCGCTCACGGTGCCGTTGCCATAGACGCCATCCACCGAGCCGTTCAGGTAGCCCAGCTTCTTCAGCCGGGATTGGAGTGCGGTGACCCACGCGCCGGTGTCGTTTTTCTCGAGCTTCACATAGCTGTCCGAATTGGCGGTGTTGGCCGGGGCGCTGGACGCGAAGAGTTTGCGCTGCAGCGACGCGGTGGCGACGCCCGTCTGTTCCAACCCCAGTGCTTTCTGGAAGGATTTGACGGCCCTGGTGGTTTCGGTCTGGTAATTGCCGCCGACGTTCGCGGTGAAGTAGCCCAGTTCCTTGAGCCGCTGCTGCAGCTGCTTGACCCGCGTGCCGCTGTCGCCCGACTTGAGCGTAACATAGGTGCCTTCCTGCGAGGGCGCCGTAGTGGGCTCGGAATAGGGCTTGGCGTCGCCCGAGAACAGCTTCGTCTGCAGCGCAACCGTCGCGATGCCGGTCTGCGTCTTGCCGTAGGACTTTTCAAACCGCTTGACGGCCGCAACCGTGCCGGAGCCGTACACGCCATCCACTGCGCCGCTGTAGTATCCCAGCGCTTTGAGGCTGGACTGCAGGTTGCGCACCCGGGTTCCGGAATCGCCGTAACTGAGCGAGGTGTAGCCGGTGCCGCTGTCGTCATCATTGGAACTCGAACCCGACGATGAAGAGGGCTTCTTGGTGGGCGTGGGCGCATAGTCCTGATCGTCGGTGTCCCCGAAGGAGATGGTGTTGTCGGTATCGGTGAACGAATTTCCGGTATAGGTCGGCGCGGCGGAGGAGAAGATCATCCGCTGCAGGTTGGCCGTGGCAATGCCGGTCGTGTCAAGGCCCAGCGTGGACTGGAAGCGCTTGACCGCGGTGGTCATGTTGGAGCCATAGCGCCCATCCACCGAGCCGGTGTAGTATTTGAGCTCCTTGAGCCGCTGCTGCAACTGCTGGACCTCTTCGCCGGTATCGCCGGTGGAGAGCTGGCGGTAGCTGACGGTGGTGTCGTTGACCACATCACCCTCTTCGATCTGGTCGCCCAGATCCGCGGAGTTGTCGTTCTGCCAGTCCTGCGTGGGTGCCGAGGTGTCCCAGGGAATGGTCGGCTCCGGCGTCGGCGTGGTGGCAACCGCCTCCGGCGCTGCGGTAACAAAGGGCAGCTGAGCATCGACGTCAAAGGACAGCGGATCCTCCACGCTGTCGGGCGTTGATGAACAGCCTACCAGAAATGCTGCGAGCATTCCGGCGGCGGCCCATTTGATCAGCTTTGTCGTGCGCATATCGTATCCTCCCCGCTTGTGACGCGTCAATCGTTTTTCAATTCTCCAATTTTCCATTTGTGTCGGTATTAGGACGAAGGGAGCTAGGGGAAAGTTGCCCGCTCAAAGGGCAAATTTGTCTGACCGCCACCGGATTTTTCGGGGCTATCCTTCGGGTTCGGAATCCATAGGCGCTTGCGCGGCGGCCACCGCGCGAGGAGACACGGCGTAGACGGTTACTTCTGAATTCTCAAATACGGCCGGGAAGTTCTCCTTGAAGAAAGCTTCGTCGACGGCGTAATCAGCCCGCTCGTAGGAGGATAAATAGGCGTAGTCCACGCGGTACACGTCGAACAGCACGGCGTTGTCTCCCGGGTTCTCGTACATCGCGCGGGCCGCCTCCTGCTGCCGCTGGTAGTTGACGCCGTGAAAGTACAGATACGTTCCCGTACCGCAGACGAGCTTTCGCCCCGCCAGCGCGGCAACGGGGTTGTTATGCTGTCCGCCGGTCAGTACGACCGCGTCGCCCGGCGCGTTCTCTTCGATAAATTGCGCGGCGCTCGCCTCACCCGCGCTAAAGAGCGCATAGTCGGAAATCGCTTCCCGCGCGAGCGTCACCGCAGCCGAGAGCGTCGATACCACCAGAAATGCCGCCAGAAGAACGCTCCGCCACCGAATGCCGGAAATTCGGTCGTAGACCATAACGACATATCTGGCCGCCGCGGGCAGCATCAGGATGAAGGCGACGTAGAAAAGCTTGTTGTTGTCGTAGGGATTTGGCTGGAAGAGAACCGTCTCCGCCAGCACGAACACCGTCAGCGCACCCGCCGCCAACGCCCTCCCCCGTCTGTCCGCGGACAGCGCAGCCGGGACGAACAGCAGGAAGACCAGCCCCACGTTCTTCACCCAGAACCACAGCCAGCCATCGATCAGCCCGCCGTCGTTGTTGACCCAGTTCAGGTGGAATTTCAGCGATCCGCCGCCGGCCGTCTGCGGGAACGTCCAAGTCAGAAGCTGCGGCAGCGCCAGCGCCAGCGCGATACCGCCGAAAACCGCAAAATTGCGCAGCACCAAAAACCGCTCCGTCGGCCGCCTAACGATGAGGCTCCCCATCGCCCCGAGGCTGATAAGCCCCAGCGCCAGAAAGGAGTGGGTGTGGATCATCGGCATCAGCCCCGCCCAAACACCGAGGATCACATACTCGCGCAGCGTCCCTTCGGACTGGGTAATCACGCTGACCGGGCCATATTGCCCCGCGTGAACCAGCGCTTCGCGCCGCCCCATCGCCTGGGCGAGCATGATGAGCGCCGGGATCACCACCGTCCACCCGGCCAAGAGCGTCCGCTGCGGGATCATCAGGTCCGCGATCACGTTGACCCAGCGCAGGTTGAGATCCGGCATGTTGGTGGGCGTAAGGTAAAAGCCGTAGAGCGCGTCCATCAGGCGGGAATTGTCCCGGAACACACCGTCCAAAGTGTAGAGGAACCCGAAGCCGCCGTTTAAAAACAGCAGAAGAAACGCGATCGCCGTCGCCCGGCGGCTGCCCGAAAGCTCCCACGCCAGGATAAGAAAGCCCCAGAAAACCAGCCCCATCATGAGGGTGCCGGTTGCGATGAAGCTCCACCCGAGCGGGGCGCCGAAGAGCAGCATCGTCGTCACCATCGCGTCTGCAAGGAACGGATACCCCAGCATGGTGCCGGGCAGGAGCGTGTATTCCGGCGGGTAGCTCGCATTCCTCAGGCCCGTCGCGATGCCCAGATGCAGGCTCAGATCCCCGTAGGTGGACTGACCCACGTGCAGCGCGCCGTCCACCGGCCGGAGCGTGTGCGTGTATTGAAGATAAAAGGAGAGCAATAGAAACGGCAGGATGAGCAGCAACAGCCTCGGCGGAAGGCCAATGGTCTTCGAAGCGTCCTTTCGGCCAGCCCTTCCAAAGGCATACAGTGCTCCGGACAGCGCGAACGCACTCCCGAGCGCCCACCATTGGGCTTTTACCGTAAAGCCGAACAAAAACGCCCAAGCGGACGGCAGCCACATCATCAGGACGAGGCCGGTCGTCAGCCCCAGATACAGGCGCGTTGCGCGGGGACTGTTGCCAAAAAGCCCTTCCGCCGCCAACACACCCGACAAAAGAAACGCCGCGAGAATTCCAAAACCCATGCGGTTCCTCCAAAATAGAGTCTTTGTCTATTATACTGCCCTGCGGCGCTTTTCGCAAGCCAGCGCCCCGAGAGCCCCTTCAGCGCGAGATATAGAAGAATGACGGATTTTCCGCCAATCGGAGTGCTTGCAGGCCGCAGCGCAAAAACGCCAGCCTAGCCTCCTCCAGAATGAACATATTCGGCGTCATCTTTAACCCGATTGTGCCATTCGCTGATATATCAGCATTGTTTTTTTGGTTTGACCCCAATGCATTTTTTCGGTATAATAATATCGATAGGTGATGGATGAAATAAATGTCCGTCGCTATACAATAACATGGAGGTAGCCATACGTGAAGCAAACCAAGTGGTTGTCCCTGCTCCTCGCGCTGGTGGTCATGGTCTTTGCCATGCCCGCAAGCGCGTACACCGCCGGCGTTTATACTGCCAGCGCTTCCGGCAACAACGGCGCGATGACGGTGGAAGTGACCTTTGCCGACGGCGTCATTGAGTCCGTCAAGGTGCTCGAGCACAGTGAGACGCCCGGCCTGAGCGATCCGGCGATCGAGCGGATCCCGTCGGCGATCGTCGAAAACCAGAGCCTTTCGGTGGACGTCGTGTCCGGCGCAACCAACACCTCCAAGGCCATTCTGGCCGCGGTGGAAGACTGCGTCAAGCAGGCGGGCGGCGATGTTGAGGCGCTGAAAGCGTCATCCGGCAAGAGCGCCGAAGCTGGTGAAACGGTGTCCCTCACCACCGATCTCGTCGTCGTTGGCGGCGGCGGCGCGGGAATGACGGCCGCGATCAACGCGCGTGCCAACGGCATCGAAGTGGTGCTGCTGGAGAAGATGAGCTTCCTGGGCGGCGCGACCTCCATCTGCGGCGGTTCCATGATCGTCACCGGCTCCCAGCTTCAGAAGGACTTCGGCGTGTCGGACGATACCCCGGAAGCGCTCTTCGCCGACAATTTTAAAAACGGCGGCGAACTGAACGACGAAGCCAAGCTGAAGTTGTATGCGGAGAACGTGGGTGCGACCACCGACTGGCTCCGCGACGTCGTGGGCGTTGGCTTCCGCGAGGACGGCCTGATGTTCCAGGCGGAGCACTCGATCAGCCGCGTCGCCAACTTTGAGGGCAGCGCAGCCGGCCTCACCAAGACCCTGGCCGACCAGACCAGTGCGTCGGGCGCCACCGTCATGATGGAGACCCGTGCCGAATCGCTGATCGTGGAAGACGGCGTCGTGGCGGGCGTCACCGCCAAGGCGGCGGACGGCACGGCCTATGAAATCAAGGCCAAGGCGGTTCTTCTGGCCACCGGCGGCTTCGGCGCCAACCAGGATCTGCTGCCCGACACCCTGAAGCCGGTATTGTACTACGGCCCGCCCTCCTCCACCGGCGACGGCCACATCATGGCTGAGAGCGTCGGCGCGAAGTTCCAGATGATGGAATACGGCAAGATCTACCCCAACGGCGTCGAGGTCGCGCCGAACATCGGCAAGTCCACCATCTACGCCAACATGGCTTCCACCAAGGTCGCCGGCATCATCGTCGGCAAGGACGGCAACCGCGTCTGGAACGAAAAGGGCACCAACAAGGATCTTTTGAAGGTTCTGCAGCAGCAGCCCGACCAGACCATGTACTTCTTTATGGATCAGGCCTCGTTCGACGCCTTCAAGACCGGCCTCGCCAACACCGGGATCACCGATGAAAACGTGACCGCATGGCTCGCAAACAACGGTTCCGAAAAGCCGCTCTTCGCCCACGGAGAGACCGTGGAGGAAGTGGCCGCCGTCGCCGGCATCGACGCCGAACAGCTCAAGGCCACCATCGAGCGCTACAACGGGTTTGTGGAAGCGGGCGCTGACGAAGACTTTGGCCGCCCGGCCGAGTTCCTCGCGGCGAAGATCGGCGAAGGCCCCTACTACATCGTCGAGCAGAAACCCCGTTTCGCCACGACCCTCGGCGGCGTGTGCGCCACCGACAACTTTGAGATCGTCGACGAGCAGGGCGCGCCAATCCCCGGCCTCTACGCCGCGGGCGAGCTGATCGGCGGCGTGCAGGGAGAAGACTCGCCTCCAGGCTCCAACGTGGGCTGGGCCCTCACTTCGGGTCGTATGGTGGGCGAATACATCGCGCAGCAGCTGACCAAGTAAAGACAATTTCAGTAAAAGCCCTCGTTCACAAAAGGACGGGGGCTTTTCATCACCCTTCTCCCTTTGATCATGCCCTTTGATTGCGCATGTCCAAATCACCGGAAACGTTTCCTGTTTCGATTGACACGGCGCTTCAATCGTATATAATAGTCAGTAGGAAAACAATGGACGACAAGGAGGTCACCCATGAAGCTGAGCGTATTTGCCGTCGTATTACAGGATCGCTCCTTTGAGGATGCGTGCAGGTACCTTTCCGAATCGGGCGTACAGGCGGTTGAGATTGGCTGCGGCGGCTTTCCGGGCAAAGCCCACTGCAACCCGAGGGAGCTCTTGGCCGACGCGGACAAGCTGCGCAAGTTCACCGAAACGCTGAAGAAGTACAACCTAGAGATTGCCGCCCTGTCCACCCACGGCAACCCCGTGCACCCGGACAAGGAGATCGCCCGCCGCTTCCATGAGGACTTTGAGGACGCGGTGCTGCTGGCCGAAAAGCTGGGCGTTGACACGGTGGTCACCTTCTCCGGATGCCCCGGCGGCTCCGCGGAGGACAAGACGCCCAACTGGGTCACCTGCCCCTGGCCGGACGATTTTACCGAGATTCTGAAGTACCAGTGGGACGAGGTGCTGATCCCCTACTGGAAGAAGGAAGTGGAATTCGTCAAGGCCCATGGTGTCAAGAAGATCGCCTTTGAGATGCACCCCGGCTTCTGCGTCTACAACCCGGACACCCTGCTTCGCATCCGCGAGGCCGTTGGCGACATCATCGGCGCCAACTTCGACCCCAGCCACCTGTTCTGGCAGGGCATCGACCCGGTGGCGGCCATCAAGAAGCTTGGCAAGGCGATCTACTTCTTCCACGCCAAGGATACCAAGATTGATCCCTACAACACCGCCGTCACGGGCGTGCTCGATACGAAGCACTACGGCGACGAATTCAACCGCTCCTGGATCTTCCGCTCCGTGGGCTACGGCCACAACCATCAGGTGTGGAAGGACATGATGAGCGCGCTGCGCATGGTGGGCTACGACGGACCCATCTCCATCGAGCACGAGGACAGCCTGATGTCCCAGAGCGAAGGGCTGCAGAAGGCCATCGAAATGCTGAAAAACGTCATGATCTTTGAAGGCGTAGGGGAAATGTGGTGGGCCTGACGGTCTCGTTGGCGGAAGCGCGTGAGATGCTGGACGAACTCATCGCCGAGCTGCCGCCGGAGATCTTTTCGCGCCTCAACGGCGGCGTATTGCTGCTTCCTGATGTACGGCTGAGCGCGGAAGCCCGGGCGAACGATCTGTACACCCTGGGCGAGTACGAACACAGCCACGCGCTGGGGCGGACGGTTCGCATCTACTACGGCTCCATCCTGCGCGCCCACGGCCAGCAGTCGCCCGAGGAATTCCGGGAGGCGCTCCGGGAGGTGCTCCATCACGAGCTCACGCACCACCTGGAGTCGATGGCCGGAGACCACAGCCTCGAGGACGACGACAATGTGCGGATGAACTGGTACAGGATGCGGCACAAGGGGTAGCCGTTTTCCCTGTTTCCAACAGACTTCATCAAGAACCGCCAGCGCGCTGGCGGTTCTTTTTTGATTTTTGTGCATGCATGCTTTGACGCCTTGATTCCGCGGTAAAAATCAGCAGGACTTCATTAATAGAAGGAGTGGAATCAGATGGCACTTGAACCATTTGTCAATTTCGGCGGAAACTGCCGGGAAGCCGTTACTTACTACGCGAAGGTGTTTGGAAGCGGCGAGCCAGAGTTCATGACCTTCCGGGACGCGCCGCCCGACGAGAGCATGCCGCTCACCGAGGCGGACAAGGACCTCGTCATGTACACCGACCTCGCCATTGCAGGCGTCCGGGTGATGTTCTGCGACACCCCCTCGGGCATGTCCTTCATTCCTGGCAACAACATCAGCCTGACCATCGTTACGAAGGATACGGACGAGATCCGCCGTCTCTTCCGCGAGCTGGGCGACGGCGGCGAGGTGGAGATGGCGTTGCAGCGAACCTTCTGGAGCCTTCTGTACGGCGCGGTAACGGACAGGTTCGGCATCCACTGGCAGTTCAGCCACGACAGCGGCCCGGAGATCATGAGCGGCAAATAGCGCCGTACAGAGCCTGATTTTTTGAAACGAAAAGCCCCGCTGAAAAGCGGGGCTTGAACGTTTTCGAATCGCTTAGCGCTTCGAGAACTGGGGCGCGCGGCGTGCGGCCTTGAGGCCGTACTTCTTGCGCTCCTTCATGCGCGGGTCGCGGGTCAGAAGGCCAGCCTTCTTGATGGTGGGCTTGAGTTCCTCGTCCGCCTTGACCAGCGCGCGAGCGATGCCGTGACGGATGGCACCAGCCTGGCCGGTGTAGCCGCCGCCGTTGACGGTGGCCAGCACGTCGAAGCGGGCCAGCGTATCGGTGAGCGTCAGCGGCTGACGAACAGCCATCTTCAGCGTCTCAAGACCAAAGTATTCGTCGATGGAACGACGGTTGATGGTGATGTTGCCCTCGCCGGGAATCAGACGAATGCGGGCGATGGCCTTTTTCCTGCGGCCGACGGCGTTGTAGCAAACCTCAGACATTTTTCGTCCTCCTCCCTTACTTCACGATGAAATCCGCGGGCTTCTGAGCGGCGTGCGGATGCTCGGTGCCGCGGTATACATGCAGCTTCTTGAGCATCGCATAGCCGTTGGGACCCTTGGGCAGCATGCCGCGAACGGCTTCTTTCAGCGCGAACTCGGGCTTGGAAGCCATAAGGTTGCGATAGCTGGTTTCTTTCAGGCCGCCCGGATACCCGGTGTGATGACGGTAGAACTTCTGATCCAGCTTCTTACCGGTCAGCCGAATCTTCTCTGCGTTGACGACGATGATGTTGTCGCCGGTGTCAACGTGCGGCGTGAAAATGGGCTTGTGCTTGCCGCGCAGCATGAGCGCGACCTGCGTTGCCAGCCTGCCCAGCACCAGATCGGTTGCGTCAATGACATACCACTGGCGATCCACTTCGCCTGTCTTGGCCATAAAGGTGTTCACAGGTGATTCCTCCCCAACTCATTGCCTGGCGTCCGCCACGAGGTCAAGCGCGGCCTTCGCCCGCATTCGACGGGTTCGGGGCTAGTGATCCCATCGACGCAAGTTTTATCATACCCGAAATACACCGGGCATGTCAATGCCCTTAAAAATTAAATTTGGATAAATCATACTCCAACTGTGTCACCCGGGGAGCGACGGACTTACGCTAATAGACGTTAAGGCCCCCCAGCGGCGTCTCTTCCACGTAGACTGTCCCGTCCGAGCCCAGAACCCGCACGCCCAGTTCGTACCGTCCGTTCAGGTCATAGGGCACGTCCATCTCTGCGCGGCTCAGATAACCGCTTGCTCCCGGCCAGACGGAGGTCGCGCCCTTCGCGACGGCGCTGCCGGTGCCGTCCCGCAGGAGAAGCTCTACCAGAACCTCTTGCGAAGGCGCTTCGCCATGCCAGGCCACGTCAACCGCAAGGCGGTAACCGGACGGTATGTAGGTCCTGAATTTTGCCGACTGAACAGACAGCGACCCAGCTTGCGCGCTCTCCGCCGCGGCGCTCCGTAACACGACCGTGACGGTCCTCGGCACGCGAACATTCGCCACCACGATGATCAGTATGACCAGAACTGGGATGAACCACAGGTAGCAAAATCGGCTCAGGCCAAAGTCCCGGAGCCGGTCGCGGGCGCTCTTGTGCGCGCGGCGCTTGCGGTGGGCGGGACGGACTTTCGGCATTTTTCTTTTAAGACGCAGCCGCTTCGGCCATGTCCAGTATCGCATCGACGCCTCCAAATAAGAAGATTCTAAAGGTATGAGATCAGTATCAGGAGCATTACCGAGCACAGGACGCCCATCGCCGGATAGCCGACGCCGACCAGCGCGGAAAGCCCGGCCATCGACAGCGCCAGCGCGGCGGCGCAGGAGAAAAACAGCGCCTGACCGGGTTTCAGCCCAAGCGCGCCCAGCTGCGCGCGAAGCGCAGACAGCGCCGCCGACAGCGTGGTCACGACCGCGAGGAACAGCGCGCCGATCGACAGGTAGTAGCCCGCAACGCCCCAGCGCTCGGCCATGGCCACCGAGGGCAGCATCATCTGCCGCGTGTCCGCACCGGCGCGCAGGAGCGCCCAGTTGGCCGGTATCATCATTGCTGCCAGGAGCAGCGCCGTAAACAGCCCGACGCGCCTGGGATTGATCTTCTCCCCCACGCCCAGGCAGACGACGCCTGCGGCGACCGTCGCGTTAAACGCCGCGTAGATCATCCCCGAAGCGGCCGAAATCACGATGGACCCACCCGCATGAATACCGTCCGTGTTCTGACCGGCGCCCAGCGCCAGGTACCACGCCACCATCATCACGACCAGAAAGAGCCCCGCCGACGGCAGCGCGCCGCGCATGGTCAGCAACAGCCCGCAGGCAAGCGTAATCGCCGTGCCCAAGAGAAACGACCCGTGCACCGGAAAGGTGAGCGCACCCAGCGTCGCGCCGGTGGACAGCATTGCGCCCGCGCAGAGCACGAGAAGCGCCGCGTAGACCGCCTCCATGGCGAGGCCCGAGCCGCGCCCCATCGTCTTTGAAAAAACGCCGGGCAAATCCCGGCAGCCGGTGCGCTTCGCAAGCGCCGCGACCGTCCCGGTCAGAAAGCCCGCGCCCGCGCAGGCAATCAACATTCCGAGCCAGGAAGGCGCCCCCTGTCCCGAAAAAAACACCACCAGCTCCCGGCCCGACGCGAAGCCCGCGCCCACCATCGCCGCCACGGCGGATAGCGCCGCGGAAAGATTGACAGCCTTGCGCATCCGATTCCCCCCTCGGGGAACCTTATGCGCCTGTCCTGCACGGAAATGACCGCGCTTTTCAGCCGTCCCGGACGATGAGCCCCAAGAGCTTCGAAAGCTCCACCGCCTGCGACGGTGTGACCACCGCGCCCCGGAGTTCGCCCCCCGAGAGCTTGATCCCGTCTATGGCGCAGGAACGAAGGTCAATGCCCTTCAGCGGCGCCGCGAGGAATTCCGTGGCGGTGAGGATGCAGCGGTCGAACGATACGCCCTTCAGCGTGCAGCCGGAAAAGGAGGCTTCCTTCAGATCGCAGTCCTCAAAATGGACGGCTTCCAGTTTGGCCTTTCCGAACCCCGCGTAGCCGAACCGGCAGCCGGAAATGTGCGCGTGGGCGATCCAGGCCTCGGCGATCTCGGCGCCTACCGCGCGGCAGTCCGACAGTTCCACGCGCCGGAAGGCGGCGCCCCGCAGGCTGGCATTGGAAAAATCGCAGCCGTAGAACGCGCAGTCGCTGAAGCTTAGCCAGCGCACGCTGATACTTTCGAAACGGCAGCGAACAAACGAGCAGCCGGTAAACTCCAGCCGACGCTCGGTCAGGCCGTTAAGCTCGCCGCCTTCAAAGAGCATTCCCGAAACCTCGTCGCCCGACGCGGCGGCGCGAAGCGCCTCCGCCTGCAATTCTCCGGGCGTCAATTCTTTGGGAATCGCAGGTTTCATCCGATTCAAACCCATCACCCGCGTCTACGATACCACGATTGGGCGCAAAATACAACGGCTTGCGTGCATTTGCATTCGCCGCGCCATATATGGTATAATATTCTGAAAACGATTTTTGGGAGGATGCGCATGGCAAAATATCAGGCCAGCGATATACAGATCCTCGAGGGACTCGACGCGGTCCGGATGCGCCCGGGCATGTACATCGGCTCTACGGGATCGCGCGGGCTTCACCATCTGATCTGGGAGATCGTCGACAACGCCATCGACGAGGCGATGAACGGCTACGCCACCGAAATAACCGTGACCCTCAAAAAGGACGACAGCTGCGAGGTGTCGGACAACGGCCGGGGAATCCCGGTGGACATCCACCCGCAGCTCGGCGTTTCCGCGGTACAGGTCGTCTACACCCAGCTGCACGCAGGCGGCAAGTTTGACAACAAAAACTATGCGTATTCCGGCGGTCTGCACGGCGTGGGCGCGTCGGTGGTCAACGCGCTGTCCGAATGGGTCATCGTGGACGTTTACCAGGATTTCAGCCACTATCAGCAGCGCTTCGAGAGTGTGGAGGACAAAAAAACCGGAAAAATCATCTCCGGCCACCCCGTCGCGCCGCTTGAAAAGCTGGGAAACACCAGAAAGCGCGGCACCACCGTGTGCTTCAAGCCCGACCCCCGCGTCTTTGAGGAAACCAGCTTCAACGGCGACCAGGTCAGGCGCCGCATCCGGGAGCTCGCGTACCTCAACCGCGGCGTCTCCTTCCGCTTCATCGACGAGCGCATCAAGGACGCCGAAAAACGGAGCGTGGAGTACAGGTACGACGGCGGCCTCGCGGACTATGTACGGTATCTGAACGCGGACAAGAACCCCATCGGCGAGCCGATCCTGTTCGAAGGCAAGAAGGAAGGCACGCTTCTGCGCGTCGCGATTCAGTACACCGATTCCTACACCGAAAACATCTTTTCCTTTGTCAACAATATCCCCACCGCCGAGGGCGGTACCCACGAGACCGGCTTCAAGGCCGCAATCACCAAGGTGTTCAACGACTATGCCCGCCGCATCGGCGCGCTGAAGGAAAAGGACTCGAACCTGTCCGGCGACGATTTCCGCGAGGGCATGACCGCCGTCATCGCTTGCGGCGTGCAGAAGCCCCAGTTCGAAGGGCAGACCAAGGGCCGCCTGGGCAACACAGAGGTTCGCCCGCTGGTGGAGGCCATCGTCACCGAGCAGATGGCGCTGTACCTGGAGGACTTGAAAAACCAGGAGCTGGGCCAGCGGATCATCGAAAAGGCGGTGCAGGCCGCCCGCGTGCGCGAAGCCGCCCGAAAAGCCCGCGACGTGGCGCGCCAGAAAAATCAGCTGGAGGCCGCGCCGCTGGTAGGCAAGCTGTCCAGCTGCACCGGGCGGGACGCCTCCAAAAACGAGCTCTTCATCGTCGAGGGCGACTCCGCAGGCGGCAGCGCCAAGCAGGGGCGCGACCGGCGCTTTCAGGCGATCCTGCCGCTTCGCGGAAAACCTTTGAACGTAGAAAAGAAGCGCATCGACCAGGTGCTCGCCAACGAGGAGTTCCGCTCCGTCATCACGGCGCTGGGCACCGGCATCGGCGAGGATTTCGACCTCAAGACCCTCAAGTACAACCGCGTCATCATCCTGTCGGACGCCGACCAGGACGGTGCGCACATCCGCGCGATTCTTCTGACCTTCTTTTTCCGCTACATGCGGGAACTGGTGGCCGAGGGGCATGTGTTTATCGGCATGCCGCCGCTCTACAAATGCCAGAAGGGCTCGAACCTCATCTACTGCTACGACGACCGGGAATTGGACGCCGCCATCAAGAAGATCGGCCGCGGCTACACGCTGCAGCGCTACAAGGGCCTGGGCGAAATGAACCCGGAACAGCTGTGGGAGACCACCATGAACCCGGAAAACCGCAAGCTCGTTCAGGTTACGCTGGAGGACGCGCCGGAAGCCGAGCGCCTTGTGACGGTGCTCATGGGCGATAAGGTGGACCCCCGCAGGGAGTACATCAGCCTCCACGCCAACTTCAACCGCGAGGACAAATTCATCGACCGCGTAGAGATCGGGGGTGAGGCGCAGTGAGCAAAATCGAACAGCCCCGCGACGTCATCATCCAGCGCGCGATGGAAGACGTAATGCACCAGTCGATGATCCCCTACTCCGAGTACGTCATCCTGGAGCGCGCGCTCCCCAGGGTCGAGGACGGCCTGAAACCGGTGCAGCGGCGCATCCTGTATACGATGCACGAACTGGGCCTGTCCAGCGACAAGCCCCACAGAAAGTGCGCCCGCATCGTCGGCGACTGCCTGGGCAAGTACCACCCCCACGGCGACACATCGGTTTATGACGCGCTGGCGCGGATGGCGCAGCCCTTCGTAATGCGGGGCATGCTGGTGGACGGCCACGGAAGCTTCGGCTCCATCGACGGCGACAGCCCTGCGGCGATGCGCTACACCGAAGCAAAGATGACGAGCCTTGCGATGGAGCTTCTGCGCGACATCGAAAAGGACACCGTGGGCTTCCACCTGAACTTTGACGACACCCAGAAGGAGCCGGACATGCTGCCCGGCCGCTTCCCAAACCTTCTCGTCAACGGCGCCTCGGGCATCGCCGTCGGGCTCGCCACCAACATCCCGCCCCACAACCTGGGTGAGGCCATCGACGGCGTGGTGGCGCAGATCGACAACCCCGCGATCACGGTGGACGAGCTGATGCGCTTTATCCCCGCACCAGACTTCCCCACCGGCGGCATCCTCCTCGTGGACGACGAGCTGCGGCAGGCCTACGAGACCGGCCGCGGAAAGCTGCAGGTGCGGGCGAAGGTGCACGTGGAGCCCGGCCCATCGGGGCGCTCCCTCCTGGTCGTCACCGAAATGCCCTATCAGGTGGGCAAGTCGTCGATGCTGGAGAAGATTCTAAAGCTCAGCGAAGAAAAGAAGTCGCTCTTCGGCGGCATCCACGACATCCGGGACGAGTCCGACCGCACCGGCATGCGCGCGGTCATCGAGCTCAAGCGCGATGTGGACCCGGAGCGGGCGCTGGCGCTGCTCTACAAGTATTCGGACCTTCAGACCACCTTCGGTGTCAACATCGTGGCGATCGCGGGCGGAAAGCCCGTGCAGATGGGCCTGAAGGAAGTGATCGGTCACTTCATCCGCCACCAGAAGGACGTGGTCACCCGGCGCACAAAGCATGAGCTGGAACAGGCCAAGGCCCGGGCGCACATCTTGGAGGGCCTCATCATCGCCGTGGACAACCTGGACGAGGTAATCCGGCTGATCCGCGCAAGCTCGACGCCCAAGGAAGCCCGCGAAAAGCTGATGTCGCGGTTTGGCCTTACCGAAATCCAGGCGCAGGCGATCCTCGACATGCGCCTGCAGCGGCTGACGAACCTTGAAATCGTGTCGCTTCGCAAGGAATACGAAGAGCTCAAAAAACTGATCGACCGGATGACGGGCATCCTGAACAGCGAAAAAAAGCTTTTGAACGTCATCAAACAGGAGCTTCAGGAAATCAGGTCGCGCCACGCCGATCCCCGCCGCACGCAACTTATCTCAAAACCCGAGGAGGTTCAGGTCTTCGAAGAAGAGAAGCCCGTCGCCGAGGAAGCGGTGGTCGTGGTCACCCGCGCGGGCTTCGTGAAGCGGCTGACGCCAAAGGCGTGGGAAAAGGTGCAGGCGGAGGATGCCGAAAGGCCGCGCCTCCTCTTGCGCGCGATGACCGACGAGCGCATCCTCTTCTTCTCCGGCTCGGGGCAGTGCTACCCCGTTCCGGTCTCTCAGGTGCCGGAGACGCGGCCGAAGGACAGAGGGCTTGCGCTGACGGGCCTGCTTGCCGGCTACGACGCGAAGGAAGCGCTCGTCACCGCGTTCCCGCTGAAGGAAGACGGCTACACCGGCGACCTTGTCTTTGCCACCAAGGGCGGCCTCGTCAAGCGAAGTGCCCTGTCCGAGTACGCGGTCAGGAAGTCCCGCTTCGCGGCGCTCAACCTGAAATCGGGCGACGAGCTGGCGAGCGTTGAGCGCACGTCGGGCGAAGGGCAGATGCTCGTCGTCACCGAACGCGCCATGTCCATCCTCTTTGACGCCGCCGAGATCCCCGCAACCGGCCGCGCGACCGCGGGGGTCAAGGGCATCGCCCTCTCTCCCGGCGACCGGGTGGTCTGCACGTTCCTGTTCGAATCCGCCGAGGGCGAGGTGCTCCTCGTCAGCGACCGGGGCTACATGAAGCGAAGCCTCCTCGTGGACTTCGATCCGCAGGCGCGGGGTGGCAAGGGCGTAAAGTGCTTCACCTTCCTCAAAAACGGCGCCAACGGCGAGAAAATCTCCGGCGCGTTGATGGTTCGGGAACCCTTCGACTTTATCGCGCTGCAGAAACAGGGTCAGGCCACGAAGCTCAACACCGAATGGGTCAAAATCGAGCTGAAGGCCGGCAAGGGTCAGCCGCATGTGATGGCGATGATGGACGACCTGATCGAAGAAGTCTTTCCGGTCTAATCCGGCATAGAATGAGCCCCGGCCTAAACCGGGGCTCATTTTTTATGAAGGGTTAGCGATTCCGAATCGCGGCGGACAGTTGCTCAAGTTCGGGGATTGTCAGCGCCTCGCCGCGCACCTTCGGGTCAAAACCGAGGGAAGTGATCAGCGCCTCCGCCGCCTCGCGCGGCATGGAGAACGCGCTCATCAGGTTGTTGGACAGCGTCTTTCTGCGCATCGCAAAGGCCGCCGTCACCACCTTCAAAAACATCTCCTCGTCCTCGGGGTCGGGCCTGTCTGGGTGCATGTCCACGCGGAGCAGCACGCTCTCCACATGGGGACGGGGCGTAAACGCCTCCGGCGGAACGCGCATGCGGACAGAGGGGGCTCCGAAGCGCTGCACCGTCGCCGAGAGCGCGCACCAGCTCTTCTGGCCCGGTGCGGCCATGATGCGCTCCGCCGCCTCCTTCTGCACCATCACCGTCATCCGGCGGATCGGAAGGCGCGACCTGACCAGCCGGAGAAAGACATCCGCCGTGATGTAATAGGGCAGGTTCGCGACCACGTCGAAGGGCGCGCCGGAAAAGGCGTCGCTGGTCAGGGCGGCCATGTCGCACTTCAGCGCGTCGGCAAACTCCACCCGGACATCGGTCCCCGCCAGCACTTCGACGAGCACCGGCTGAAGCGTCTGGTCGATCTCGATGGCCAGCACCTTCGCGCCGCGGTCCGCGAGCGCCCGCGTCATGACGCCCGCGCCCGCTCCGATTTCAAGTACCCCATCCCCCGCCGTGACCTCCGCCGCGTCCACGACGCGCTCGATCAACCGGTCGTCCAGTATGAAGTTCTGCCCCAGCGAGTGGGTGAAGCGAAAGCCGTTCTTTTCCAGTGCCAGGCGCGCGGTCAAGCCGATGGACATGGCGTCCTCCTCAAATTTCATAAACAGCGCCCGGCGTACCCGCCGGGCGCGAATGCGCATTTCGTTATTTGGTTCCGAAAAGCCTGTCGCCCGCGTCGCCGAGACCCGGCACGATGTAGCCGTGGTCGTTGAGCATTTCGTCCACCGCGGCAATGTAGATGTCGACGTCGGGATGCTCGGACTGCACCCGTTCAATGCCCTCCGGCGCACCGATCAGGCACACCAGCTTGATGTTCTTGCAACCGCGCTCCTTCAGGAAGCGGATGGCCGCCGCGGAGGAGCCGCCCGTCGCCAGCATCGGATCCAGCACGATCAATTCGCGCTCGGTGGCGTCGGAAGGCAGCTTGCAGTAATATTCCACCGGTTGGAGGCTGACCGGGTCGCGGTACAGGCCGATGTGTCCGACCTTCGCGCCGGGAACCAGCTGCATGATGCCGTCCACCATGCCCAGGCCCGCCCGGAGGATCGGAATGATGCCCAGCATGCGCCCGTCGATGATCTTCGTGCGGCAGGGGCCGATCGGCGTCTCAACGATGGTCTCCTTGAGGGGCAGATCGCGCGTCACCTCGTAAGCCATCAGCGTTGCGACTTCCTGGAGCAGTTCCCTGAAATCCTTGGTGCCGGTTTCCTTGTCGCGCATCAGCGACAGCTTGTGCTGCACCAGCGGATGATCGATCACATGCAGTTTTCCCATTCGTACCGCCTCCCCAAAAAACTGGCCCGAAAACGGGCCTCAAATAGTATAACCCACGACCGGGGGAAAATCAACCCGCACCGCCGAAAAAAAAGCGCGTCGTCACACATTTTAAAACGCCGGCCGCCCCCTCAAAAAAGGTGCGGCCGGCGGACGCCGATCATGGCGTAATTCCGTTTTGCGTGAGAAAATCGCTCAGAAGGTTCATCACGACGCGCTTTCTGTACTCCGCCGAAATGCGGCCGCGGATGGGCACGATGGCCTCATCCTGCGCGGAAAGGTAATCGCCGCGGATCTTCCTGGCCTCCTCGATGGTGCGCCCAATCAGTATGCCGTCGATGTCCGGGCGGCGGAGGATGGTGCCCGCCACCGCGCCGTAGGCAGTGGCCGCATGGCGGATAATGCCGCCCTCCACGCGCAGAAGCCCCGCAAAGGACACCCGCGCAATGGCGAGCGCGCCCCGCGCGCCGACCTTGTGGTAATAGTAATTCCGAACTTCCCGAAGCGGCATCACGATCTTCGTAAGCAGCTCGTTCTCACCGAGGCACGTCTTGCCGCGCCCCAGGTAGAATTCATTGATCGGAATCTCTCGCACGCCATCCGCGCATTCAAGCCGCAGGGTGGAATCCGTCACGGCGAAGACCAGCGCGCTGTCCGCCTTGGGCGAACCGTTGGCCACGTTGCCGCCCATCGTCCCGGTGTTTCGGATTGCGGGCGCGGCGATGTACCGGATGGCCTCCTTCAGAATCTCCGGGACGAGCGGGCTTGAAAGCGCCTGGGTGTAGGTCACCGCAGCGCCGATTTCAAGGTTTGCGTCTACCACTTCGATCGAACGAAGCTCCGGTATATCCGATAGAAAGAGATAGGAAGCGTCCGGCTCCGCCTCGATCATGAGGTCCGTGCCGCCGGCATAAGGGACCACGCCACCCCGGGCGCGGATCTCCAGCGCTTCTCTGAGCGTCGCGGGCTTGTAGCTTACCATAGGCCCTGACCCTCCTTCGCCGCAAGCTTGATGCCTTCAATGATCGCACTGTAGCCGGTGCAACGGCAGAGGTTTCCGGAGATGCCGTCCCGGATTTCGTCCTCGGTAGGGTGCGGGTTCTTGTTCAGCAGGCTCTCCGCGGCCAGCACCATGCCCGGCGTGCAGAAGCCGCACTGTACCGCGCCGGTCTTGCCGAATGCCTCGTCGATCGCCCGGAAGCGGGCGGTTTCCCGGTAGCCTTCGATGGTGGTCACCTCGTGCCCCGGCAGCATTCCGATCGCCACCATGCAGGAGTTGACCAGAAGGCCGTCCAGAAGCACCGAACAGGCGCCGCACTCGCCCTCCTTGCAGCCGCACTTGGCGCCGGTAAGCGCAAATTCATTCCGGACTACGTCCAGAAGCCGTGCCGCCGGCGAGGAGGTACTGACCACCGTCTTTCCGTTGAGCTTGAATTCCACGCCCATTATGCCTCGCCCCCTTCCAGCGCGTTCAGCGCATCCTCCGTGGTGTACGGCGCTTTGAAAAGCGGCGTTCCGACCGCCTGCTCCATCGCCAGCACATAGGCCGGCGCGACGCCCACGTGGGGCAGCTCGCCCGCGCCCTTCGCGCCCATCGGGCCGAACACCGCGGGGTTGATGACGAAGTCGCTGACGAGGGGCGGCGCGTCCACCGAGGTGGGGATGATGTAATCGCTCAGGTGGTCGTTTCGAATGATGCCGCGATCGTTATAGCCGATCTGCTCCATCGACGCGTACCCGAGGCCCTGCAGCATGCCGCCCTGCATCTGGCCGTGGCAGACCGCCTCGTCGATGGGCAGGCCGATGTCGTAAACACCCCAGCAGCCCAGCGTCTTGGCCTCGCCGGTCAGCGTATCCACCTCGACCTCCACCACGTTGCCTGACCAGGAGTAGTCCGGATAGGCGTCGCCCTTGAAGTTTTCAAGGCTGAAGGGGATCATGTAGTCCGGGTGCTTGTAGTGTTCCTCGATGGTGACTGTCTCGCCGGTCTTCCAGGATTCCTTCAGCCGGTCGGAGGCGCGGCGCAGGATTTCGCCGACGATCATCACCGAGCGGCTGGCCACCGTGGGGCCGGAATCCGGCACGAGGTCGGTGTCCTGCTTCTCCAGCCGGACCTTCTCAACGGGAATGCCCAGCCGGGCCGCGACCAGCTTGGGGAAGCTGGTGTTGAGCCCCTGCCCCATCTCTGTGTTGGCGGTGTACACGTCCACGGTGCCGTCCGCGTTGCCGCGGATGCGTGCGACGGCCTTGATGAGGTCGCGCTCGCCGTTTCCGGTGAATGCACAGCCGTGGAAGACCAGCGAAAGCCCGATGCCCCGGCGATAGCGCTCGTTCGCCTGCTCGGCGTAGGCGGCGCGCTTGTTTCGGTAATCCGACAGTTCATTTAGCTTTTGGGTGATTTCCGGCACGGGCACATGAAAGTGGTAGAGTCCCTGGGTGCTCGTCTCGTCCCCCTGCTTCGACGCGTGGCGGAGCTTGAAATCAAGCGGCTCCTCGCCGAGGGCTTTGGCCGCGTGCTCCATCATCATCTCAATGGCGAAGAAGGTCTGCGGGCCGCCGAAGCCCCGGAACGCGCCGTTGGGCACCGAGTTGGTCTTGGCCGCACGGCTCTCAACGCGCAGATTGGGAATGTCATAGACGCCGTTTGCACAGATGGAGCCGCGCTGCAGCACCACCGCCGACAGCGTGGTGTAGGCGCCTGCATCGTAAGTCACGTCGATGTCCATCGCGGTCACCCGGCCGCCCTTGATGGCCACCCTGTACCGGCAGACGGACGGGTGGCGCTTCGGGGTGTAGGCGATGTCCTCCTGCCGGGTAAAGACCACCTTGACCGGCTTTTTCGCCTTGGCCGCGGCCACGGCCACCTGGCAGCCGAGAATGCTCGGATAGTCCTCCTTGCCGCCAAAAGCGCCGCCCGTTGCCTCCTGAACGACGTTGATGTCGCACGCCTCGCAGCCCAGCACCTTGCGGATCGCCCGGACGACGTAATAGGGACACTGCATCGAACCGCGCACCGTCACCTTTCCGTCGTGCCACTCGCCGATCATGGCGTTGGTCTCAAGGTGAACGTGTTCCTGATGCCCGGTGGTGAAGGTCTCCTCCAGCACCCGGTCGGCCTCCGCGAAGGCCGTTTCGGTGTCGCCCTTTTCGATTTTGTATTTAAAAAAATGGGTGGTGGCCTTAAGTGGGTCGAGCTCTGCCGGCAGCAGCTCATAATCCACCTGAATCTCTTTTACAATGCGCTCTACCACGTGCTCGTCCGGACCGACGACCATTAAAATCGGGTCACCGACAAACTCCACCGTCTCCTCCGCGAAGACCGGCGTGTCGTCGAGCACGATGTGCACTTCGTTGGTGCCGGAGACGTCGCGGTGATCCACGACGAAGTACCCTTCGGGGAGTTCCGGAACCGCAATGTTACGGATTCGGCCGCGCGCGACGCTGGACCGGAGGATCTTCCCGGTCAAATAATCGGGCGACTGGATGTCGTCGGTATACAGGGTGCGGCCGGAGACCTTATCATCGTGGTCCCTGCGCTTCAATGGCCGCTTGACCGCCTCAAGTGCTTCCATGCAAGCCCTCCGTTCCCGCGGCCCTTCATCGTGCCGCCGCTTCATCATTCTACATGATTTTCCTCCTGCGCGCAAGGTGCGCCGGAAAAATCGGAACACCTTGCGCCCGCGACGCTTTCTTTTTATTTTACACAAACCCCGCCGAATCGACACAGTTTTCGTGGAGCCAACGTCTCATTTATTCGGTATAATATGATGACATTCGTATTGAAAACATTAGGCGGAGCGAAAATGAACATCATTGCCGACACCCATACCCACACCATCGCCTCCGGGCACGCCCACAGCACGGTCATGGAAAACGCCGCAGAGGCCGCCCGCATGGGTCACAAGTTTCTGGTGATCGCGGATCACGCGCCCCAGATTCCCGGCGCGCCGACGGAACTCTACTTCCGCTCCATGCGCAACGTGCTGCCTGAAGCGGCGCTGGGCGTCTACCTGCTGCGTGGCTGCGAGGTCAACGTTCTCGATGGAGACGGCGCGCTGGACCTGTCGCCCGATATCCTGGACCGGCTGGATGTCGTGATCGCGTCGATGCATATGCTGACCTTCCAGCCCTCCGACGAAGCGACCCACACACGTGCATGGCTGGCGGTGGCGAAGAACCCCTCCGTAGACATCATCGGCCACGCAGGCGACGGGCGCTACCCCTTCGATCACGAGACGGCCATCCGCGCCTTCAAGGAAAACGGCAAGGTCGTCGAAATCAATTCCCACTCTTTCAAAGTGCGCAAAGGCAGTTATGAAAATTGCCGCGCCATCGCACGGCTTCTCAAAAAATACGAGGTTCCCGTGGTGCTGTCCACCGACGCCCACTTCGCAACCTTCGTCGGCAAGGTGGATGCCTCGCTGGATGTACTGCGCGACGTGGATTTTCCGGAGGCGCTGGTTCTGAACGCCGACGCGAGGCGCTTCGCGAACTGGGTCTCCGAAAAAACCGGACGCACCTTTGACGTTTGACCCGCATACAGTACCCGTATCCCAGCTACGAAAGAGGGACGCGCCTTGTACCATGTGATCATCAACCCCACCGCCGGAAACGGGCGCGCGCTGAAAGCGCGCGGAAAAGTGGAGGCGGAACTTCATAAGCGCGGTCTTTCGTTTCGGACGGTGATGACCGAGCGCCCCGGCCACGCGACGGAGCTTTCCCGAAGAATCGCCTCGGAGGAAAGCGAGCCCCGTGTGGTTGTCGTGGGCGGAGACGGCAGCTTCAACGAAGTCGCCAACGGCCTTCACGGCACCCGGGCGGTGTTGTATTTCGTTTCCTGCGGCACGGGAAACGATTATGTCAAAGTGTTGAACCTTCCAAAGGACCCGATCGAGGCCCTCGCCCTTCAGCTGGACAGCGACATCCGCTCCGTCGACACGGGGCTGATCAACGACCGGCTGTTTCTGAACGTCTCCGGCACCGGCTTTGACATTGAGGTGCTGCGGCAGATGCGCTTTTTCGGCACGCGCTTCAAAGGACTCCTTCCCTACCTTTTGGGGCTCATTTCGGCGCTCCGCCGCTTTAAGCCCGTCGAGGCCCGAATCACCGCGGACGGGCGCGTCTTCACCCAAAAGCTGACCATCTTCGAGGTGGCCAACGGCCGCTACTTCGGCGGCGGCATGCTGGTGTCGCCGCTCTCCGACCCCGCCGACGGGTTGTTCGACATCGTATACGTCGACGCCGTCAGCCGCTCGCGCATCTTAAGGCTCCTGCCGATGTTTGTGACCGGGAAGTTCCTGTCGCTGTCGATCACCCACCACCTCAGGGCGGAGGAGGTCGTCATCGAGTCTCCCGGCATGACCATCGAGCTCGACGGAGAACTCCTCTCCGTCGATCGGGCCCACTACCGCATCATCCCCGGCGGGCTCAGGGTTGCGTGTCCTTGACCAGCTTTTCCAGGTTTCCGGTGCAAAAATCGCACAGTTCCTTTGCGAATTCCGCGCTCGTGGCCTCCGCCAGAACGCGGCATTCCTTTTTTTCGCCCGGGGCGCTGACCCAGACCCACCCCCGCTCATCCTCAAATGTCACGCCGTCCGACAGGCTGGCGCCGGGCACGTTCTCCGCGAGACGCCGCATCAGCGCGCCGCGGTCCTTCAGTTCGACGGAAAACACCCGGTCGCTGCGGAATACCCTGGGCATTGAGCGCACCACGCCGGATACCGTAAGCCCGGCCTTTTTCAGCGCGGCAAGGGTTTGAACGGCGGCGTAAACGCCGTCAAAGTACAGCCGGAGAAGGCGTTCGTCCTCTTTTAGAAGCGCGCGCATCCAGCGGGCGCGGTCGCTTGGCACGCGCTCCACCGTCGCGCCGCGCTGCGACGCGTACCCCACGACGCTCCGAGTCATGCCCGGCGGCATCGGAAGGCGTACAAAGCCCATTTCAAGGGCCGTCCAGCAGAGAAGCTGCTGGTTTTCCCCCTCGGAAAGCGCGCCGGCGTCGCCGGAAAAGCGCGCGTTTTCACCGGTTTCGTCGATCCAGACCGCCGTTTCCCCCGGCTTCGGGTCCATGAGTTCGGCCTCCCACTCCGCGCGCACCTGGCACCCGGCGCGCATCAGCGCCCGTTCCGCCGTGGTGAGCAGCGGTTCGCCGGGCGCGTAGAGCTGTACCCTGATTCCCTCAAGGTCGATGTCCTTCGTCATTGCCGCCAGGTAACTCCGCTCGCCGCCCCCCGCCAGAACCGGCGCGTACAGCCGCGCCGAGTAGGGCCGCGCATAGTCCTCACGCGCGAGTACGCCGGAAAGAGAGCGCATCTCACCGGTGGTGGGCGTGGTTCCCCCTTCGGTCATGAGCGTCAGCCGCGTCTCGGCCACGTATACGCCGCCGCCCGCGTCCATCGACCTGACCGCCTGGGATGTCTGGGGCAGCGTGGACGGCCCCAGTTCAAACACCTGTACGCCCTGGGCAATCAGCCCGGCGGAGACCGCCCGGGCCTGTGCCAGCGACATCATCGAATTGTCGCGCCCTACGACTACGCTGCCCAGCTTCAGCGCCGCGGCAAACCCCTGCGCGAGCCGCGCGGCCTGCCCCGGCCCTTCCGGTGCGAACAGATCGTCCCCCCCTCGCGCGCCCCAAACCAGGTTCTGATCCACCTTTGCGCCGCTCGTTACCTCCTTGTGCGGCCATACCTTGACGCCGGGCATGATGACGCAGCCGTCGCCCAGAATCGAATGGTCGCCCAGCGCGCCCTCCTCGAAAATGGAGGCTCGCTCGCCCAGCGTCGCCGCGGTCTGCACCACGCCGCCGCGCACCTGCGCGCCTTCACCGATTTTCGCGCCGCGCCAGATGACGGAGCGCTTGACGGACGCGTGCTTCTCGACCGTGCAGCCTGCTCCAAGAACGCTGTAGGCGCCGATTCGTGCGCCCTCGCGCACGCGCACACCCTCTCCGATGAAGCAGGGGCCCTCCAAAATGGCGCTCCTGTCCACCTGCGCGCCCGGCATTCGGGTCACCGCGCCGGGCTTCACGGGCTGCTCTACGGTCACACGGCCGTCCAGAAGGTCCCAATGCGCCTTCAGGTACGCGCTGAGGTCTCCGATGTCGCACCAGTACCCGCGCATCACGTGTGCGAATACCTTTTGCCCTTTTTCCACCAGCGCCGGGAAGAGTTCGCGCCCAAAGTCGTGGGGCTTTTCGGCGGGGATAAACTGAAGCGCCTCCGGCTCCAGGATGTAAATGCCCGTATTCACCGTGTCGGAGCAGACCTCTCCCCAGCCGGGCTTTTCCAAAAACCTTTGCACGCGGCCTGCGGCGTCCGCTACGACCACGCCGTATTCCAGAGGGTTTTCAACTTTCTTCAAAACCATCGTCGCCAGCGCCCCGCAGGATTTATGAAAGGCGACCGCCTGCGTCAGATCGCAGTCGGTCAGCCCGTCGCCCGATAGAATGACGAAGGTCTCGTCGAGAAATTCCGCCGCCAGCTTGACGCTGCCGGCCGTTCCCAGCGGGTGCTCTTCGACGAAATACCTCATCTCGACGCCAAACTCGCCCCCGTCGCCGAAGAACTCGGTCACCCGCTCCGGAAGGTACTGCAGCGTCACGCCCACACTGGTAATTCCGTGTTTTTTGAGCAGCTCGAGCGCGTAGGCCATGACAGGGCGATCCATCAGCGGAACCATCGGCTTGGGACAGGCGCAGGTGAGCGGCCTCAGGCGCGAGCCTTCGCCGCCGGCCATGATGATTGCTTTCATCAAAAATACCTCCGGCAGAAATGTATGCATATTCTGGCCGGAGATGACGGATTGAATGCAGTCTCGCGTAAAATGTCGCTTCAGGCAGTGGGCGGCAGGGCATTCCAAATCGCCTGCTTCTCGTGCCGCCATGCCAATATTGAAAGCCCCAGCGCCAGCAAGTGGATGATAAAAAACAGGTGATCCGCGCCCGGGAACCCTTTCAGGATCAGGTATACCAGGTCCATCGCCAGCTGGAGCGCAGACAGCGCCAGCGTAATAAGAAGCGTCCGCTTCAGCCGCAGCGCGGAAGAAGTATAATCCCTCGCGGTCAGCGCGCGCCTGACAAGGAGGATGCGCGCCGCATCAAAAAGCGCGAGCGCGGCAGAAAACAAGACGGCCGCCCAAGTCAGCGCCACGTAGAGAGTGCGGGATGCCGGCGTATCAATAAGTCCCCACGCCGCCTGTGCCGCAAGCAAAGCCACCAGCACGGGCATTACCCGGTTTTGATATGTCCGCCGGCTTTCCCGCGGAAGCTCATAGCGTTTGCCAATATATACGTAGCGCTTTCGGCCGTCCGCTCCGACGGTCTCCCGGTAGTCCTTCGTCCAATCCCGCCTCAACATTCAATCCCCCGCCTCTTTAGATATGATCATATTAGCACACGTTCCGGCCCTTACGCAACGCGTCATATTTACGTCATCTTCTTGTCAAATGCGATTGACTGAATAACATGCAGGTGCTATACTGCTGATATATTTGGGGGCATTTTCATGCTTCCCAAAATTTTCAAGGAGGGATTGAGGATGGTCAAGAATTTGCGCGTATTCCTCTCTCTGCTGCTCGCCCTTATGATGCTGGGCGGCACAATGTCGGCGCTGGCGGAAGCTGCCGCCACGGAAACCCCCGCCGCTGTCGGCGCGGACATCCCGCTGGTTGTCGCTTTCGACGAGTTCAGCCAGAAGTTCAGCCCCTTTTTCGCCGACACCGTCATGGACAACGACGCCAGCGACATGGTACAGCTCCGCCTCCTGACCTATGACCGCATGGGCGAGGTGGTGAGCAACGCCATCGAAGGCGAAGCGCGCAAGCTTGGCGACAACGAATATACCTACAAAGGGCCCGCGGACGTGTCCGTTAATTTTGACGAAGCGGCCGACAAGACGGTCTACACCATCAAACTGCGCGAGGACCTCGTGTTCTCCGACGGCACGCCGCTGACCGCGGACGACGTCATCTTCAGCTACTATGTCTACTGCGACCCGAGCTACGTCGGCTCATCCACCGTCAACAGCTACAACATCGTCGGCCTGCAGAATTACCGGACGCAGACCAGCGAGGACGTCTACGCCAAGTATCAGGACATCGTGGCGGCCATCGTCGCGGCCGGCCCCGACCACGCCTGGGCGGAGGGTGACGCCTTCACCAAGGAGCAGCAGGAAGGGTACTGGGCGGCGCTCAAAGCCAACTGGACCGGCGTCGTCAAGTCGATCGTGGACTACTGCATGGCGAACTACCCCGACTACATCCAGGACACCGTCGGCTTTACGGCTGATGAGGTCAAGGCGGACGAGGGCCTTCAGGTCGCGTTCGGCATGGCCATGTGGGGCTTCGGCGAGGTCGCGGACGGCGTTTTGACGTCCAAGTCCGGCAAGACCTGGACGCTGGCCGAGGCCAAGCCCACCCTCGACGACTACTACGGCGAAACCTTCGCCGCCTATGCGGGCGACGCGGACGCCTTCTTCTCCACCGAAGCGCCCAACTCGGACGCCACATCGGTCTCCACCCTCACCAAGGACGCCTTCATCAAGGAATGGGGCCCGAAGGACGAGAGTTCCTCCGGCGGCTTCCCGAACATCGAGGGCATCAAGAAGGTGGACAATTACACCGTCACCATCACGATGAACGGCTTCGAAGCGCCGGCCATCTACAATGTGATCGACATCTCCGTCGCGCCAATGCACTACTACGGCGACCCGGCGCAGTATGATTACGAGAACAACAAGTTCGGCTTCCCCTACGGCGATCTTTCCATCGTGGAAGCAAAGACCACCCAGCCCATCGGCGCGGGCCCCTACAAATTCGTGAAATACGAAAACCGCGTAATCTATTTTGAGGCCAACGAGCTGTACTTCCGCGGCGTGCCCGCGACCAAGTACGTGCAGTTCAAGGAGAGCAACACGAACGAAGTCGTCGCCGCCGTCGCCACCGGCACCGTCGACATGGGCGACATGAACGGCAGCAAGGCCACCTTTGAAGAGATCCGCAGCTACAACGCCAACAAGGAACTTGCGGGCGACAAGATCGTCACCGAGCGCGTGGACAACCTGGGATACGGCTACATCGGCCTCAACGCCGACACCGTGAACGTCGGCGGCGTGCCGGATTCCGACGCCTCCAAGGCGCTTCGCAAGGGCCTTGCCACGGTGCTGTCCGTGTATCGCGACATGGCCGTAGACAGCTACTACGGCGACGCGGCTTCCGTAATCAACTACCCCATCTCCAACACCTCCTGGGCCGCGCCGCAGCCCACCGACGAGGGCTATCAGGCCGCCTACTCGGTCGGCGCGGACGGCAACGCGATCTATACCTCAGACATGACCGCCGATGCCAAGTATGACGCCGCGCTCAAGGCCGCTACCGAGTACTTCAAGGCCGCGGGCTATACCTTCGACGAGGCCGCCGGCAAGTTCACCGCCGCCCCCGAAGGCGCCAGCCTCAGCTACGAAATCATCATCGGCGGCGACGGCGTGGGCGATCACCCGTCCTTTGCGATCCTGACAGACGCCAAGGCGGCGCTGGAGAAGATCGGCATCGAACTCAAGATCAACGACCCCACCGACGGCAACGTGATGTGGGACATGCTGGACGCCGGCGCGCAGCAGCTGTGGTGCGCCGCTTGGCAGGCCACCATTGACCCCGACATGTACCAGACCTATCACTCCACAGGCATCGTCGGCAAAGGCGGCTCGGATTCCAACCATTACCACATCGCCGACGCGACGCTGGACCAGCTGATGGTGGACGCTCGCAAGTCTCCGGATCAGGCCTACCGCAAGGAAGTTTACAAACAGTGCCTGGACATCATCCTCGACTGGGCGGTTGAAATCCCGGTCTATCAGCGCCAGAATTCCACCATCTACTCCCCCGAGCGCATCGATTCCGCGACCTTCACGCCGGACGTGACCACGTTCTATATGTGGCAGAAGGAAGTATACAACATCGCGATGAACGCTGCGAAATAATCCTCAAGAGAAGCGAAGCGCGCATTGAACCCGTGAGCGCGGGTTCAATGCGCGCACCATTCTTGCGGATGGAGAAGTGGAACCGATGCGGAAGTTCATACTGAGGAGATTGGCGCTGGGCGCGCTGATCGTGCTTTTGGGGTCTTTGGTGGTATACACTGTGATCCGCTGCCTGCCGTCCTCCTATGTGGAGACCATCGCGCGACAGCGGGCAAACCTGCCCGGCGGGCGCAGCTATACCGAATGGCTCACGCAGCTCAACCAGGTGTACGGCCTGGATCAGGGCATCCTGCGGGGCTTCGTCCACTGGCTGGGCAATGCCTTCCGGGGCGAATTCGGCGAATCCTGGCTGTACAACCTGCCGGTTACCGTAAAATTCCTGAACGTCATCTGGTACAGCGTGGTGGTCAACATCATCACCTTTGCGCTGGAGATCGTCATCTGCATTCCGCTGGGCATTCTGGCCGCCCGGAAGCAGTACAGCCGAACCGACTACTTCGTCACAATCTTTTCTTTGATGGGCATGTCGCTGCCCACCTTTTTCCTCGCCACCATCCTGAAATACGTCTTTTCGATCAGGCTGGGCTGGTTTGATCTGTACGGGATCGTCGGACGCTTCTACGAACAGCTGAACACCTGGGGCAAGATCGCAGACATGGCGCGCCACATGGTGCTGCCAGTTCTGACGCTTGCCATGCTTTCGGTGGGCGGCCTGATGCGCTACACCCGCACCAGCATGCTGGAGGTCCTCTCCTCCGATTACATACGCACCGCCCGCGCCAAGGGTCTGAGCGAGCGCGTGGTCATCAACCGGCACGCCTTCCGAAACACGCTGATCCCGCTCATTTCCTATATGAGCTTCATGCTGCCGGATCTCTTCGCAGGCTCCATGATTACGGAGACCCTGTTTCAGATTCCGGGCATCGGCTACATCGCCTATCAGGCGATGGTGGCCGGCGACATCCCCTTTACGATGTTCTACCTGGTGTTTTTGATTCTGCTGACGCAGGTCAGCCTGATTATGGCCGACATCCTGTACGCGGTGGTCGATCCCCGCGTGCGGGTCAATTAGAGGAGGTGGCGACATGAGCGAGCAGGAGAAAAAAGCGCAGCTTGGCGCCGAACCCCTCAGCGACGAGCGCCGCGTAAAGGTGCTGTCGCCGTCGATGCTGGTGATGAAGCGGTTCATCCGCAACCGCCTTGCGATCACCGGTCTCGTCATTCTGGTCCTGATGTTCTTGTTTTCATTCCTTGGCGGCGTAATCGCGCCCTACTCCCAGTCGCAGGTGTTCAAAACCTACGGCTCGATGGACAAGGACTACGCCAGCGCCACCGTCAATCAGGATCTTCGCTATACGACGAAGGCGGGCGAATCCTTCCCCGCCTCTGCCCGCGCGGCCTTCGTGCTGGCCCGGAACAAAGGACAGGCCGCCTTCTCAGACGGCGCCAACAGCTACTCCATCGTCTCCGGGGAAAACTTCCACCTGATTCGGCGGATGGAGACGCTGGCCTCCGCCATCGCCCTTAAGGGCAGGTTCAACTACGCCAAGGGCAGCGCCGGGTTGCCGGATGCGCTCCGGTCCGCCTTCGAGGACGCGGTCAGCGCCGGCGCTTCCGATTTCACGCTGGACGGCGTAAGCTACACGGTCACGCACTCCGGAAAGAGCGTGATGCTCGCCCGCGCCGCCGATGTGGCGCTGGCCTCGATGCTGGTGTTCGACGCCTACGACCAGGCGGACGAAGCGGCGGTCGGAACCGTCAATTTCCGCGCCGCGGCGCTTTCCTCGATCTCGGGAAACGTCGCATCCTTTGAGTACGCCGGGGACGCCTATGAAGTTCAAGAGGCGGACGGGTCCTATGTGATCTCAAAGGGCGGGGTGCCGTTCGCCGACGCCAGCACCATCATCGTAAACCCGCTCGATGCGGGCGCTTTTCTGCCGATATCTTTCAAGGTCCTGGTGCGCGACGCCATCGCTTCGGGCGAAAAGACCTTCTCCGTCGAGGAAAACGGCCAGTCCACCGCATACCGGCTCGAAAAGGTCAAAGATACCTACGCCATCAAGTCCAGCGCCGTCGTGCAGCTGATCGACATCTATGCGCCCCCGTCCGCTGAGCATCCGCTGGGCACCGACAATAACGGCATGGACGTCCTGACGCGGCTGATGTACGGCGGCCGGATATCGCTGATGGTCGGCTTCGTCGTCGTTCTGATCGAGCTTTTGATCGGCGTCGTCATCGGCGGCGTTTCCGGTTACTTCGGCGGCGTGATCGATACGCTGCTCATGCGCTTTGTCGATCTTTTCAACTGCATCCCGTATTGGCCGATGATGATCATCGCCGGCGCGGTGATGGACTCCATGGAGATCAGCCCCTACGCGCGCATCTTCCTTCTGATGCTGATTCTCGGCATCATGAGCTGGACTAACGTGGCGCGCATCGTGCGCGGGCAGATTTTGTCCCTTCGGGAGCAGGATTTCATGGTGGCCACTGAGGCGACCGGCATTCGCTCCTCCAGGCGCATCTTCCGGCACCTGGTGCCCAACGTCATGCCCCTTCTGATCGTCCATGCGACGATGAACCTGGGCAACATCATCATCACCGAGGCGACGCTCAGCTTCCTGGGGCTCGGCATCAAGTACCCGCTGGCTTCCTGGGGCTCGATCATCAACTCCGCCACGAACCTGCACGTGATGACCAACTACTGGTTCATCTGGATTCCGGCGGGAATCCTGATCCTTCTGACCGTTCTCGGTTTCAATTTTGTGGGCGACGGGCTGCGCGACGCCTTCGACCCCAGGATGAAAAGGTAGGCGATCTAAATGACCAAAAAAGAGAGCCGCCGCGCAAACTACATCTCCGCCCGGGAATCCCGCCGTATATCTCGGGAGAACCGGCGCATTACCGGCGAATTGGAAAAAAAGCTGAACCGAAGGCACGTGCCCGAGGCGGAGTATCTCTGCCAGATGCGCGACCCGAAGAACGTGGTCGAGTTTGACAACCTCTCCACCAGCTTTTTTACGGACATCGGCGTGGTCAAGGCGGTCAACGGCGTATCCTTCGACGTGCCCCAGGGCAAGACCGTGGGCGTCGTGGGCGAATCCGGCTGCGGAAAGTCGGTCACGAGCCTATCGCTGATGCAGCTCCTGCAGCGTCCGCAGGGACAGATCACCGGCGGCGCAATCCGCCTGAATTTGGGCGACCGGGCCATCGACGTGGCAAAGACCCCCGGCTACGCGATGCAGCGCATCCGCGGCAATTCCGTCGCCATGATCTTTCAGGAGCCGATGACCAGCCTCAACCCGATCTTCAAAATCGGCGATCAGGTGGACGAGGTCATCGCGCTGCACACGGATCTGGACAAGGAGGGCGTAAAGAGGCGCGCATTGGAAGCCCTTGAAATGGTGGGCATCGCCGATGCGGCGCGGGTTTACGACATGTTCCCCCACGAACTCTCCGGCGGCATGCGCCAGCGGGTCATGATCGCAATGGCGCTCAGCTGCAATCCCCGGCTTATCATTGCCGACGATCCGACCACGGCTCTGGATGTGACCATCCAGGCGCAGATTCTCGACCTTCTCGGAAACCTCAAGGACCGGATCAACGCCTCCATCATGCTGATCACCCACGATCTGGGCGTCATCGCTGAAATGGCGGACTATGTGGTGGTCATGTATGCCGGGCGCGTGGTGGAGCGCGGCACCGCGAAGGAGGTCTTCCTGTCGCCGGCACATCCGTACACCGTCGGCCTCATGGCGTCGAAGCCGGTCATCAACCGCGAGGTCGAGCGGCTGTTCTCCATCCCCGGCGCCGTGCCAAACCCCATCAATATGCCGGACTACTGCTTCTTCCGAGATCGGTGCGACAAGCGGTGCGACCGTTGCGCGGGCGCTTATCCCGGAGAAATCGCGCTGACAGCCACCCACAAGGTATCCTGCTGGCTGCACGAGCGCGCGGAGGAGGGTGACGGCAAATGACCGAGAACATTCTGGAGGTTCGAGACCTCGTCAAGCATTATCCTGTAAGGACCGGCATGTTCGGCCGCGTGGTGGGAAAGGTGCGCGCGGTGGACGGCGTCAGCTTCTCCATCCCACGCGGCAGCACGATGGGCCTTGTGGGCGAGTCCGGCTGTGGCAAGACCACCGTGGGCAAGACCATCCTGCGGCTGACGGACCGAACCAGCGGTTCCGTCATGTTTGACGGCCGCGAGCTTTTCGACCTCACCCCCCGCGAGATGCGCGCGATCCGGCCGCGCATCCAGATCATATTTCAGGACCCATATTCCAGCCTGTCACCGAGGCTTCCGGTTTCGGAGATCATCGGCGAAGCCGTGCGCGAGCATCGCATCGTGCCGGAGCGCGAGTTGGACGGGTACATCACCGAAATCATGCGCGCCTGCGGCCTGCAGCCCTATCATAAGGACCGCTACCCCCACGAGTTCTCGGGCGGCCAGCGACAGCGCATCTGCATCGCCCGGGCGCTGGCGCTGAAGCCCGACTTTATCGTCTGCGACGAGCCCGTGTCGGCGCTGGACGTGTCGATTCAGGCACAGATCATCAACCTGCTTTCGGATCTTCAAAAGCAGTTCGGCATGGCGTACCTGTTCATCTCCCACGATCTTTCGGTGGTGGAGCACATCTCAGACGCCGTGGGCGTGATGTACCTGGGCACGATGGTGGAATACGCTAATAAGCAAGAGCTTTTCAAAAACCCGCTGCACCCCTACACCCGCGCGCTGTTCTCCGCCATCCCGATGCCGGACCCCACCGCCAAGATGGAGCGGATCCTTCTGAAGGGGTCGATCCCCTCGCCGGCGAATCCTCCCTCCGGATGCAAGTTCCATACCCGCTGCCCGAACTGCATGGAGATTTGCGGCAAGGTTTCACCGGAGCCCCGCGACGTGGGCGGGCACATGGTGGCCTGCCACCTGTACAGCAATGAAACGCCCTGAGTCCATCCGGGAGGACGACGGCCGCGTCATCGCCGACATGGCGCCGCTTTCCGGCTCCGACCGGGACGATGCGCCCCGCCCGGATATTCCGCCCATGACGAAGGCGGAAACCCGGCGCTTTATCGTAAGCGCCACGCTGGCGGGCCTTCTGGTTGCGGCCATCTTGAGCCTGGCGGTGGTCGGCCTGGTGCTGTTCTGCCAGTTCGTCTGGTTCCGCTGAGAGCGGCGTCCCAATTCATCATTTCAGGAAAGGTTGCGTCATCATAGCAATCCGACGCGCGCATACTATCATCTTGGAGAGTGATTTTATGACCGCATTGCTGGTTCACATCGCAAATTTTCTGATCTGGCCCGCCATAGGCTTCGCGGTCTACGCGGTCGTCCGACTAATCTTGAGCGCCGTCTCCCGCATCCGCGGGAAGGCGGACAACGGGAGGTAATACCATGAGTGAATCCTGTTCCCACGACTGTTCCAGCTGCGGAGCTTCCTGCGGCGAGCGCACGGCAAGCTTTCAGGAGCCGGCGAACCCCGGCAGCCGCGTCCGCCGGGTCATCGGCGTGGTCAGCGGCAAGGGCGGCGTCGGCAAATCGCTGGTCACAACGCTGCTCGCGGTCAACGCACGGCGGCAGAATCTGAGGGTCGGCATACTGGACGCGGACATCACCGGCCCCTCGATTCCCAAGGCCTTCGGCCTGACCGATAAGGCCACCGGCAACGATATGGGCATATTCCCCGTCTTTACGAAGACGGGCATCCGCACCATGAGCCTCAACCTGCTCATCGAAGACGACAACGACCCGGTGGTCTGGCGCGGCCCGGTCATCGCCGGGACGGTAAAGCAGTTCTGGACGGACGTCGTCTGGGGCGATCTGGACATTCTCTTTATCGACATGCCGCCGGGAACCGGTGATGTGCCGCTGACGGTCTTCCAGTCTCTGCCGGTGGACGGGGTAATCGTCGTCTCCACGCCGCAGGAACTGGTCCAGATGGTGGTGGAAAAGGCCATCCGCATGGCGGGCATGATGAACGTGCCCGTGCTGGCGCTCGTTGAGAACATGTCCTATGCCCAGTGCCCCGACTGTGGCAAACGCTTTTTCCCCTTTGGAGACAGCCATCTTGAGGAGGTCGCCGCGGCCCACGGGGTGCAGGCGGCGGCGCGGCTCCCGATCCAGGGCAAACTGTCCGCCGCGGTAGACAAGGGCATGATCGAGCTCTACGAGGGCGACTGGCTGGACGGTGTTTCCCGGTTGATTCAGACGCTCCCCGAAAAGCCGGAGCCTCGGGAAAACTGATTCCATTCGCAAAAACTCCATATAAAACGCTGCCACCGACGATGTTCGCCGGTGGCAGCGTTTTTTAAGCCTTTACACCATTGTCAGTCTCCGCCGCCGTCCGGAATGGATGTCGGGCGGGGCTCGGCCTCGGTTTTCAGCATTTTGTCGATGAAAAGGCGCGCGACTTCTCCGTCGATGAGGGCGTCGTCCGGCGCCACTTTTCCGGTGTCGTGGTACAGCCCCGTCGAGAGCAGCTTTTCAACGTCATCGCTATCCAGCTGCTTTTCGCGCCCGAGGGCCATGCGCAGCCTGCCGACAGCCTCGGAATGCCTGTGTTCCGAGTCACTTTGCTTGTCGAGGCTGGACAGAATCTGCAGCAGCATGTCGGACTTCACCTGGCGGTTCAGCGCCAGCTTTTCCCGGTACATGCTGTCTTCCGCCGACCTGTAGATGGCGTCAATATCTTCTCCGACGCCATTCTTTGTGGCGATACCGAAGGATGCGGTAATCGTCACATCCTCAACGGCCCTCGCCAACAGCGCCTCCCGGACGCGCTCGACGATGCGCCTAGCCGCTTCGAAGGGCGTGCGCGGCAAAAGCAGCACGAACTCATCTCCGCCGATGCGGGCGGCTACATCCGAGGCGCGCAGGCTCGCCCTGAGCACCTGCGCAAAGGTGACCAGCAACTTGTCTCCCGCCATGTGCCCGAAGGCGTCGTTGATCAGCTTCAAGCCGTTTACGTCGATGAGAACCATCGAAAGCGGCATGTTTTCCGCCGTATCCAGCACTTGCAGCCGCTCGCTGTAGAACCTTCGGTTGTGCAGGTCCGTCAGCGGGTCGTGCTGATTCAGGTAGAGAATCTGCCGCTCGTTGGATTTCCGGACGGAAACATTCCGGCTAATGCCCACCGCTTCGAGACCGCCGTAAGCGTTGAAGCGCAGCCGGATCGATACCTCCGTGCAGACGACGGAACCATCCTTTGCGTACTGGTCGATCTCAATCACGGGGTTTGCGACATCGCCGCCGCTTTCAAATTCTTCCACCCGCTGCGCAAGGTAGGCGCTGACGCGGGCATAGGACTCCTGCGTCATGGAATCCGCGACGCGCTCACGCAGCGCTTCCTCCGCGGTGAGACCGCGCAGCGAAAACACCGAGGGGCTGATGTACGTGTAGCAGTCCGAACTCAGATCCAGAACCCAAATGACATCCTGTGCATTTTCGGCCATCAGCCGATACTTTTCTTCGCTGACGCTGAGCGCGCGCTCGGCACACTTGTGCGTGGTCACATCCGTCAGAAAGAAGATCTGCGCCGTTTTGCCATACCAGTCGATCTGGACGCCCCTGACCTCCAGCCACGCGACGCCGCCACCCGCCGCGGCGCGCAGCGTAACCGGGTTTTCCTGCTCTTTTCCGTCCGAAACCTCGGCGACAAGATCCTGAGCAATCTCACGGTCGGCGTCGATGAACAGTTCGAAGAAGCACAGACCTTGAAGCGGAGCGCCGGAGAGCCTTTCAAGCCGGGCATTATGGAGCGCGATTCGCCCGCCCACCACGACGGCGATCGCGTCTGTAGCGTTCTCAAACAGCAGGCGGTACTTGATTTCAGACCGGCATAGCGCGTCCGTCCGCTCGTCCAGCGCCCGCGCCATCTCATTGAAGGCATCGGACAGTTCTCCGAGGAAATCAACCTTCTGGTTGAAATCGCCCGCGGCAATCGCACGGCTCTGCCACACCAAATGCCTCAGCGCGCCCTGCAGCGCCTTCAGCGTCCCGACGGTAAAGCCCCGGCCCGGAATTTCGCTGCTCAGGTCGCCCTTCCCCAGCGCCAGAACGCCTTCCCGGATGGATCGGATGGTTCCGGCCAGCTGACCTAGCGCAGGATCATCCTGGAGAATCTCCGGAACATCACAGGGCTTCTTGCCATCGATCAGGTCGTTCAGGTACTTTACGGCGATCTCGTACTTCTGATCCCCATTCATTCGTTGGTCCTCATCTCGTCACTGTGCTCGGGCCCTAAAACGGCATACCCTGTCGCCGGTACACCAGCAGTCGATCTCCTTGACATGATAGGCCCTTTTTGTTGTGGCTTCAAGCACACCAGCGATAAAACCCTCGTCATAGCTGCAGATTTCATAGTCCAGCTCAGGCAGACCAGAACAATCGGCATCCTCGGCCACCGTTAAAAGAATTTCATCAAATGGCGGCTCCGCCTTTTCTATCCGTATGACACCCGCGCCCAATCTTTTAAACGAGTCCTGCAGCGCGGAGACCGTCTCCATGAAACCTCCCGCCCCGTCGATCAGTTGGTGAAAGTAATGTACTCCAGCCAGCTTTCCGGCTTCATAAAACAACCTGTCCGCTTCCTCGGTTCCAAATTCCCTTTCGAGAACGTCCCGGAATGTGAACTGCATCAGCCGGTAGACCTTGATGTCGATCTTATCACCCAGATTGGGCCGCCCGTCTTCGGTGTCCCCCAAAAGATCCCAGTAAAACTCGTACTTCCTTGTGCGCATGTTTCAACCCTCCGAGCCGCGCGGGGCGAGACGTTTTATGCCACCCATTCCATTCGAAAATCAAATCTCAAATATTTAATTGATGCTAACATATTTTGAAGCTGTTGGCAAGACATCCATATGCCTTTCCAAAAAGCAAAAGCCGCGCAAGTGCCTGCGCAGCCTTTATGTAGTGTGGTATAGGATTTTCCCGGAACGCTTCGCTTTCCCTCGCGCTTAGGCCGCCGGGGTCGCGGCGGGCGCCACGGCTTCGGCCATCGTAAAGCCCACGGCTTCAAACGCCTTCACAGCTTCGGGTGTTTCGAGGAAGGACAGGAAGGCCTTCGCGGCATCGGCATGGGCGGAACCTTTCAGCACCGCGCCGGGATAGACCACCGGCTTGTGGCTGTCTTCGGGAGCTTCCGCCACCACTTCGATTCCCGTGGCGGTCGCCGCGTCGGTAGCGTAAACCACGCCGCAATCCACCGCGCCGCTTTCCACCTGGGCGAGCACTTCCTTCACATTCGAGCCCAGCGACGCCTTTGCGGAAACGGCCTCCCACAACCCCAGCGCGGTGAAGACCTCCTGAGCGTACTGGCCCACCGGCACGTCCGAATTGCCCAGCGCCACCAGCTTCACAGCGTCATCAGTCACGTCCTCAAAGCCGGTCAGCCCAAGTTCGGAGCCCTCCGGGACGATCAGAACCACCTTGTTCGTCAGAATATCCTTCCGCGTATCTGCCAGCACGTATCCGCCCTCCGCCAGCGCGTCCATCTGCTTCCGGGCAGCGGAGAGGAAAAGGTCGGCCGTCGCACCGGACTCAATCTGCTTTTGCAGCGTGCCGCTGGAATCGAAGTTGAAGGCCAGCGTCACATCCGGCTGCGCGGCCCTGTACAGTTCCGCGATTTCCGTCAGCGATTCCGTGAGGCTCGCCGCCGCGAACACGTTCAGCTCCACCGGATCGCTCGCCAGCGCCGAGGGCGCCAGCAGCAGGCAGATCGAGACGGCCGCTGCGATCGACTTGAGGATGCGCTTCATGTGGATTCCTCCTTGACAAACGTGTCAAATTAAAATTGATACGAAACGGTAAATAATAGTCACGTTTCTTCCTGTTTGATACATTGTATCCGCCGTGATGGGCGTTGTCAAGCACTCAAAGGCGGCCAGCCGTAATATTCACCCAAGAATAACGCTCCGGACATCCGCCGCATGCCAGCGGGAGCGCAAAGCGAGGCGCCCGGTTCAAACTCATTTTGAACCGGGCGCCGTTTCGTTTCCCAATAGAGAATTCTATCCTGAGCAACAATCAATTGAGGTTGAGAGATTTGTCACGGTCTCATGACTGAAGCGCCTCAATGAGCGCATCCACATCCGCCTCATTCGTCGTCCACGAGGTGACGAAGCGGGCGATCTTCATCCCGCCTTCCTCCCCGCCGGGCTCAAAATGAAAGCCTTTCGCGAGCCCTTCCATGACCTCTTCCGGCAGGAAGACGAAGAGCTGATTGGTCTTTGAATCCGTGTACAGCGCTCGTCCAGCCCGCTCAAGGCCTTCCCGGAGCCGCGCCGCCATGCGGTTTTCGTACCGCCCGATCTCGTAATACAGCCCATCCTGAAACAGCGCTCGGAACTGGATTCCCAGAAGCCGCCCTTTCGCCGTCATCGCGCCCCGCTGCTTGATGGTGTAGTCGAGGTCCTTTTTCAGATCGTCCCGGGTAACGACCAGCGCCTCGCCGAACAGCGCGCCGTTTTTCGTGCCGCCGATGTAGAAGCAGTCTGTGAGCCGCGCAATGTCCCGGATGGTGAGGTCTCCCGCCGAAGCCGCCAGCGCGGAGGCAAGGCGCGCGCCGTCCAGGTAGAGGATCAGATCCTTTTCAAGGCAGAGCGTGCGGATTGCCTCGAGCTCCGCGCGGGTGTAATGCGTGCCGAACTCGGTCGTATCGGAGATGTAGACCATCCCGGGCTTTACCATGTGGGGCCCGCCGTGGGCCGCGAGCACCCTTCCGATCAATTCGGGCGTCAGCTTTGCGTCCCGGGCGGGCGCCGTCAGCACCTTGTGCCCGGTGGCCTCGATGGCGCCCGTCTCGTGGGTGCTGATATGGCCACCCTCGGCCGCGATCACCGCCTCGTGGGGCCTGAGCGCGTGGGCGATCATGATCTGATTCGTCTGGGTTCCGCCGGGAATGAACCGCACCAGCGCGTCCGGCTGGGCGATTTCGCGCCGGATCAGCCCGCGCGCCTCCTCGCAGATTTCGTCGTCGCCATACCCCGGCGTGCGGGTCGTGTTATCGCGGATGAGCGAGTCGAGGATGCGGGGATGCGCGCCCTCGGAATAATCGTTTTTGAACCAATGCATTGTTGCCACCTCCGGCATTTCATGATACGCCACAAACCGCCTTTTGGCAAGAATAAGTATTCACTGTTTCTTCTGACGCGGCAGATAATTCATGACTTCGCCACAAAAGCGGTCGAAACCGCGGCTTGACACACCCTATCCTCCGTGCTAAATTCAATGAAAGAAATGCTTGGGAAATAAAGGAGCGAACGCGATGGAAAGCGCATGGCAGGCGGTTCAGGAATTCCTAACACAGGTTTATGCGGGCGCCCAGGGCGTCATAAGCGCTGCGGAGCCCTGGCAGATCCTTCTGGTAATCGCGGCACTGCTTCTGATGCTTTTGCTCCTCGCCATCGGCCTTCGCTTTGCCAACCGTTCCGGCGAATCCGCCGTTCAGGCGCTGGAGGAAACCGCCGGCAAGGTCACCAAGGCGGAGGAGCGCGCCGCCGAAGCCGATGAAAAGGCCCAAAGGGCGCTGGCGGAAAAGGAAGAAGCGCTAAAAAGCATTGAGCGTTCGAAGAGCACCCTCCTGGCCGAGAACGCGAGCCAGCTGACGTTGGCCAAGAGCCGCATTGAGCAACTGGAGCGGCAGCAGTCCGACGAACTCGCCTTCCTGTCCGGCGCGCGCACGGAAGCTGCGCGCATCGTGCGGGACGCCAAGGACTACGCCTTCACCGTCGCCAGCCGCGCCGATGTGGAGTACGCCGAAATGATGCGCCACGCCAATGAGGAAGCCGAAAACCTGCGCGCGCTCTCCCAGCAGCGGCTGGATCAGGCCCATGATACGCTGAAAAAAGCGCTGAATCGTGCCACCGAGATCATCGCCAAGGCCCACGCCGAGGCTGGCAGGATCAGCCGCCCCCTGTACGAGGCGCCGCCCGCCCGGCTGATGGACCCGGATTCCATGCCGGAGGTGGCCGCCGAAGAAGTCCACGAAGCGGCGCAAGACACATAATCGCCGCTTTTTTCGCGTAAACCCGCGCAACTCAACATGGGAGAGCATCTTTATTTCCGCGCATGACACAATTTTGCCGATAATTTGCGGTACGATGTGGTCAGACTTCAGAGGAGGTGCTTTTCATGGAGGAGGCCCGCAGCGGCTACCGCGTTCTGATTGCGGACGACGACGTGCATGTGCACCAGTCGCTTTCCACGTATTTTCGTCGCGAAGGCTACCAGACGCTCTCCGCCTACGACGGCGAGGACGCGATCCGGCAGGTCCGGCAGTCCCGCCCGGACATGATGCTTCTGGACATCATGATGCCCAAGATGGACGGCCTCGTGGTCTGCCGCGAGGTGCGCAAGTTCTCCACGCTGCCCATCATCATGCTGACGGCCAAGGGTGAGGAGTTTGATAAACTCTTGGGGCTCGAGCTGGGCGCGGACGACTACATCACAAAGCCCTTCAGCCCTCGGGAGGTGCTGGCCCGCGTGAAGGCGGTGCTCCGGCGCATGTATGAGCTGAAGGAAGAGGAAAAGAGTAAGCACTTGGTGGTCTCAAACCTCGACATCGACATGGGGGCTTTCATCGTAAAGCTCGGGGGTCAGGTGGTGCCCTGCACGCCCAAGGAAATTGAAATCCTCTGGACGCTGGCCTCGAATCCCGGCATGGTATTCAGCCGGGAGCACCTCCTGCAGAGCATTTGGGGCTATGACTTTCTGGGCGACACCCGCGCGGTGGACAGCCACATCAAGCGCATTCGCGCAAAGCTCTGTCAGGCGGGCAACCCCTGGGACATTAAAACTGTGTGGGGAGTCGGATACCGGTTTGAAATTGCTCAATAAGCGCGCGGGCGGCAGCTCCATCTTTATCAAGCTGCTCGCCGGATACCTGGCGTTGACGCTTGTCATCATACTGCTGACAGGCGTCGTCAGTTATGTGCTGCTCCGGGAGTACCTTATCCGCTCCAACAAGACGGACCTCCTTCGCAAGGCAGAGGCACTGACCGGAATGATCAAGCGGCCGGGCGGAACCTCCCGGGTGCTTGATTTACCGCGCATCGGCGAAATGCAAACGCTGACGGACGCGCAGGTGATCTACGTGGACAGCGACATGAAGGCCAGGGCCGCGCCGTCTTTGCGCCGTCCGGACCTTTATAAAGAGGGCGATCCGGAGGATTTTCAGATGCTGGATGTGATCGACGCCCTCGATCAGGAGCTTTTGCGGTCGCTGCTTGACGGCAACACCGCCGTGGACGTGCGCAAGCTGGATTTCATGAAGGATCAGATGGTCTTTGCAGGCGCGCCCATCAAGAACAATTCCGGAGTGACCAAGGGCGCGCTGCTTCTTTGCCGACCGCTGCGCGCGATCAGCGTTGCCAACCGGAACCTGATCCGACTGATGGCCATCGCTTTCCTGATCGCGGGCGCCATCGCCTCCGCCATCGCCTATCTGTTCAGCCGGCGCATCACACAGCCCTTGACCGCCCTCAACCGGACGGCCGGGCGGATGTCGGAGGGCTTTTACGGCGAGCGCGTGGCCATCACCCAGAACGATGAGATTGGCCAGCTGGGAACGACGCTGAACCTCCTGTCCTCCCGTCTCTCCACCGTCATCAACAACTTGAGCGAGGAAAAGACCAAGCTGGAAAAGGTACTGTCCTCCATCGGCGAGGGCATTATCGCCGTGGACCGCGACGGCCGCGTGGTGCACCACAACCGCGCCGCGCTGGAGCTCCTGTCCGCGCCACCCCGGTCGGACATGGCGCTAAGCATCAAAGAGCAGCTGACACAGATGCTGCACAGCGCCTCCGAAGGGGATGAGCGCGTCGTCCGCCGCTTCAAAATACAGGGGCGCGTCATCGAAGCCGCCGCCTCCCCCATCCACACCGAAAGCGGCGCAACCATCGGCGCGGTGTGCCTGCTGCGCGACATATCCGAGGCCGAGCGGCTGGAGCAGATGCGCAGGGACTATATCGCCAACATCTCCCATGAGCTCCGCACGCCGCTCACCGGCATCCGGGGCATGGCGGAGCCGCTGCTCGACGGCTACATCGAAACCGAGGCCGAGCGGCAGGAAAGCTATAGGATTATCTATCAGGAATCCCTGAGGCTTGAAAAGCTGATCGGAGAAATGCTGGACCTGAGCCGCTTGCAGGAGGGGCGCATCCAGCTGGAACTGGAGCCGATGGAGCCGGAGGGCATCCTTGAAGCCGCTGGCCGACGCATGAAAGCGCGTGCCGCTGAGGGCGAAGTGGAACTTTCGGTGGAAGCGGAGGAAGGCCTCGCCGTCATGGGCAACGAGGACCGCATTTTGCAGGTACTGATCATCCTCCTGGACAACGCCCTCAGCTTCACCCCGCCGGGAGGAAAGATCACGCTGTCGGCGCGGCGTGAGGGCGAACGGGTGGCGCTCGCGGTATCGGATACTGGCTGCGGCATTGACCCTGTGGACCTGCCCTACATCTGGGAGCGCTTCTACAAGGCGGACAAATCTCGCATGCGCACCTCCGGCACGGGTCTAGGTCTCTCCATCGCGAAGCTCGTGGTCGAACTGATGGGCGGAGAGATCAGCGTGAAAACAAAGCCCGGCGAGGGCGCCACCTTCACCTTCTCGCTTCCGAAGGCGAAGTCCTTCGGCGAAAACAATTGACGCAGCCCATGCGTCCCACACGTTCAGCCCTTTCCCATCCTCGGAAACAGCGTCTTTAGTCCAGCAGGCGGCAGCACCCCCTATGAAATCCTTGGAAAACCCATGGATTCACGCAGGGGCGTGTCGCCGCGCCCATATGCCTCCGTGATCAGGGGGCGGCCGGAGCGCCCAGGCCGCGCACGGTGTCGCCGGGAAGCAGCTGGGTCGGGATGGAGATGATCTCCGGATAGGTGGTGCGCGGCCGCTCGATCAGGTGCACCAATTGCCGGGCAGCCTCCTGGCCGATGCGGGTCGTATCCTGGGCGACGGTGGTGAGCCGGGGCGTCAGGCGCTGGATCAGCTTGATGCCGTCAAATCCGGCGATGGAGAGATCCTCCGGAATCCTGAGGCCGGCCTCGCCCGCCGCCTCGATGCCGCCCAGCGCGGCGTAATCGTCCGGCATCAGGATGCAACTGGGTCGGCGCGGCGCGGAGAGCATGCGCTTGACCACCTGATAGGTCGCGGCGGGATCGTGGTATACGCTGGGCTGCAGAAAGCCGCTCGGAACATCGAGGCTCAGGTCAGACATCGTGCGCAGAAAGCTCGTGACGCGGGTTTCGGTAACGGCCGATTTCGCGCCATGTACGTAGGCGATGCCGCGATGCCCCTTTTCGTATACGTAGCGCACCAGCGCCTGCATACCCTGACGGTTTTCCGACTGAATACAGGTCCGGTTGTTGAACAGATGGTCGATGGTGACGGCGGGCAGATCGCTCATGACCAGTTCCACCACCTCCGGCGCCTGGAAATCGACACAGGCGAGGCAAATGCCGTCCACATTCCGGTAGCGGCAATGCTCGAGGTAGGTCATGTTGGTCTTTCCGATGTTGTGGTTGATGAACGTGATGTCATAGCCCCTGCGCTCCGCCTCAACCTTGAAGCTGTCGAGCACCGCGGCGAAATAGTTGTGGGTCAGGCCGCTCTGGTTGTCGTCCACAAACAGAACGCCCAGGTTGTAGGTCTTGTTTGTCTTCAACGCACGGGCAAGCGAATTGGGCCTGTAGCCGATCTCATGGGCAATGGTTCTGACGAGCTCCCGCGTCTCCTCGCTGACGTCGCTGTAGCCGTTGAGTGCCTTGCTGACGGTGGAAACGGAGAGGCCGCACTTTTGGGACAATTCCCGGATCGTTACAGCCATGGTCACCTCTCCCTTCGCTGCCTGAACGCCAGGCGCATGTATGCTTTTGCATACTAAACCGTTTTCGAAATTATAGTATACGCGTTTTTGCAGGACGGCACAAGCCCTTTACGACGCATTTTTTCGATATATTTATAAAAGTGTGGTTTTCGCGCATAATGGCACGCCCATGCGCCTGCTTAACGAATACGTTTTCGGTGCATTTAGCGCAATTGGTTGTCTGTTTGGAATTTTTGCGGTTCCCTTCCCGATAACCCTTGTTTTCCGGTGAGATTTACGTTATGATAGACACATACGGCGATTATTTTCGCTTTCTCGAAAACGGTTTAGTGTTCGACCTATTAGGGGAGGGTTAATCATGACCTACGGCTATTTCGACGACGCCCGTCGCGAATACGTTATCACCCGGCCCGATACGCCCTACCCCTGGATCAATTACCTCGGCAGCGAAGAATTCTTTTCGCTCCTCTCCAATACTTGTGGTGGCTACAGCTTTTATCGGGACGCGCGCCTTCTCAGGCTGACCCGCTACCGCTACAACAACCTCCCCGCAGACGCGGGCGGCACCTATTTTTACATCCGGGACGGAGAGAGCGTCTGGAACCCCGGCTGGATGCCGGTCAAATCGGAGCTGGACCGTTATGAGTGCCGCCATGGCCTCGGCTATTCCACCATCCTCGGCGAGAAGGGCGGCCTGCTTGCGGAAGTATGTGCGCTGGTTCCGCGCCGTTACCCGGCGCAGGTGACGCGGCTCAAGCTTGCAAACCTCTCCAGCGATACGAAAAAAATCAGCCTTTACGGCGTCGTCGAGTTTTGCCTGTGGAACGCGATGGACGACATGACCAACTTCCAGCGAAATTACTCCATCGGGGAAGTTGAGGTGGAACCCTCTGCCATCTACCACGTGACCGAGTACCGCGAGCGACGCAATCATTACGCCGTCTGGGCGGTCAACCGGGCGACGGACGGCTTCGACACCGACCGCGAAACCTTCTTCGGGCTTTACAACGGCTTTGACGCGCCGAAGGCCGTCTTTGCGGACAGTACCTCGCAAAGTGTCGCCAGCGGCTGGGCGCCCATCGGCGCGCACCGCCTGGCGCTGACCCTCGCGCCCGGCGAGGAGACGAGCCTCATCTTTACGCTGGGTTATTGTGTAAACCCGGAGGAATCGAAGTTTTCCGCCCCCGGCGTGGTCAACAAAACCCCCGCTGAAGCGCTTTTAAGCGCATTCGCAACCGACGCGCAGTTTGACGCAGCGTACTCGGAGCTCAAAGGCTATTGGATGGCGCTTCTCTCCAATTACCAAGTGGCGAGCGGAGACGAACGGCTGGACCGCATGGTCAACATCTGGAACCAGTACCAGTGCATGGTCACCTTCAACATATCGCGCTCGGCATCGTATTTTGAATCCGGCATCGGCCGCGGCATGGGCTTCCGCGATTCCACACAAGACCTTCTGGGCTTTGTACACCTGATCCCGGAGCGCGCGAGAGAACGCATTTTGGACATCGCCGCCACCCAGTTCCCGGACGGCAGCGCCTACCACCAATACCAGCCGCTGACCAAGCGCGGCAACCTGGACGTGGGCAGCGGCTTCAACGACGACCCGCTGTGGCTGATCTACGGCGTTGCGGCCTACATCAAGGAGACCGGAGATTACGATATTCTGGATGAGTACGTCCCCTTCGACTCCAACCCGATGGATGCCGAGCCGCTGTTTGAGCACCTTCGGCGCTCCTTCCGCTATACCTCGGAGCATCTGGGCCCCCACGGCCTGCCGCTGATCGGCCGGGCCGACTGGAACGACTGCCTGAACCTCAATTGTTTCTCAAAAAACCCCGGCGAGAGCTTCCAGACTTGCCAGAATTTCGACAGCGGCATCGCCGAATCCATCTTCATCGCCGCCATGTATGTGGCTGTGGCAGACGATTACGCCACCCTCTGCGGCCGCGCGGGGTTTTCGGACGAGGCGGAGTTTGCTCTTGACGAAAAAACGCGCATGGAGAAGACAGTGCTCGAACACGGCTGGGACGGCGAGTGGTTCCTTCGCGCCTATGACGCGCTGGGCGATAAGGTGGGCAGCAGCGCCTGCGAAGAGGGCCAGATCTACATCGAGCCGCAGGGCTTCTGCGTGATGGCCGGCATCGGCGTAAAGGAAGGGTTGGCGCAAAAGGCGCTGGACTCCGTGCGCGAACGGCTGATGGGACCCTACGGCATCGCCATCCATACGCCGCCCTATACCCGTTACCATTTGGAACTGGGCGAAATCAGTTCCTACCCGCCGGGGTACAAGGAAAACGGCGGCATCTTCTGCCACAACAACCCCTGGATCACCATCGCGGAAACCGAGTTGGGCGACGGAGAACGCGCATTTGACACCTACCGCCGAACCTGCCCGAGCTATATCGAGAACCAGAAGCTCCACCGCACGGAGCCCTACGTGTATTCGCAGATGATCGCCGGACCCTACGCTCAGCGTCACGGAGAGGCGAAGAACAGTTGGCTCACCGGCACCGCCGCCTGGAGCTTTTTCAGCGTGTCCCAGGCTATTTTAGGCATCAAGCCTCAGTATGACGGGCTCAAGATCGATCCCTGCTTGCCCGCGCACATCCGCCATCTGACCATCCGCCGCAATTTCCGGGGGGCAACCTACGTCATTGAGATGGAAAACGCCTCCGGCGGCAAAAAAGCCCCCGTCCACGTGGCGCTGGATGGCCAGCCGCTTGCCGACAACCTGCTGCCCGTCTCCTCGGCGGGGCTGACACACAGGGTTAGGGTGCGCATCGGCTGATGCCGGACCCGCTTTTCGGATGTGTTTTGCCGCGTCGGACTGATTGTGTCCGGCGCGGCCCTTTATAGATTGATTGCCAGGCCGTCTCCCGATTGATGCCCGCAGCGAACCGGTCAGCCGGACGGCGCCGTCAACACAGCTCCGCCCTCCGGTCTCCCGGAAACAGCGGGCATTTCATGAGCCGCTTCCTTCAATTCCCCTTAAAGATGTCCACGGGTACGGCACAATGCAAAGAATCGGCAGTACTTTTGGCCTTACGCGTCTTGACTTGACGCCCGGGCTGGAGTATGCTGACATCGTGGTCGTTATCGATCAGTCCGTTCGCTATCTGACTGCGCGTCAAGCGCGCGGAAAGGAGAAAACATGCAGCGCCAGAGAGTGAAAACAGACCGCCGCGTGCAATACACGAAGATGTTTCTTCGGGAGAGCCTTTTGGAACTGATGAAGGAGAAACCTATCGGCAAGATTACCCCTACGGAGCTCTGCCGCCGGGCGGACGTCAACCGGAACACCTTCTACGCCCATTACGACAGCCCCGAGGCGCTGCTCAAGAGCATCGAGGACGAACTGTATGAAGAAATCCAGCGGTCCCTGAACCTCTCCCGGATGGGTGGCAGCATCCTTACGATGGTGACCGACATCTGCCAAGCCATCCGCAAGAACGGAGACCTATGCAAGGTGCTGTTTTCAGAGCGCGGCGACAAACAGTTTCTTCGGCGCATTGTGAACATCGCCCGGACGCAGAGCACCGCGGAATGGAAGGCGGCGGGCATGGCGGACGACCTCGCGCGCATGGAGATGGTGTACCGCTTCATCGCCAGCGGCAGCGTGTCCGTCATCGAAGCATGGGTACAGGAGGGTATGAAGGCCGATCCTGAGGAGATCGCCGGCTTCATCGCAAAGGTGAGCGCCGACGGTCTGCGCGCGTTTATTGAGCCGGGCACCGAGTGATGCGGCCATCCCCCAAATAAATGTGCCCGCCCTACAAAACGCTTCCGACGCGGTTGCGAAAAAGGCGAACTGGGTTTTTACATTTGGGCCGCGCCTTTAGGCGCGGCCCCTCTTGCCCATTAACCAGACTGGCTACACTTGGCGGCGTCGATGGCCAGCACAATCATCAGCGCCATCAGCGCATCCTCGGCGCGCTCCACATCAATCTGGTAGGTATCGGTGAACCGCCACAATTCCTTTGAGACCGACGCAGCCACCCGATTTCCGTCCAGTACCTCATAATTCCACTCCAGCCAGTCGCCCTCGACGCGCCAGCCGTTCATGTCGATGTCAAATTTCGGCCTGAAAAAGGTGAACGCCTTCCGGATCATGCCGACGTATGATTCCCCAATATACACTTCGAATCGAGGCATGAAGGAGAGCACCTTCTCCTTGATCATCCCCTGGTAGTTACCGTCTGCGTCAAAAATCTTCAGGCAATGTCCCCAGGCCAGAACGCCTTTCACGGTATAGAGCGTGTTGCCGTCCTCATCGTAGATGTCATAGCTGTCCAGCCACGAAAAAAAGCGCTGTTTAAAAAGCATCCGCATCTTCGTCACCCCCATGCAAGTATACAACGACCGAGGCCCTGAGGGAATACAGGGTTTCCCATTTGACGGAATCGCCGCTCAAGCCCCTCGCCCGCCGCACTCAAAGGGCGGAGCGGTATGGGGTTTTTGCAAGCGGTTGACCCGTGATGCGCATGCCGATTATTTCTCGCCGGAGGGCTTGCCGCCTGGCGCGCACCCGGCGTTCCGGTTCCTGCGCAAGGCATAGGCAATGGAAGCCGCGATGGAGAGCCCCAGCGCGATGGCTCCTGCGGCGAGCATCGTATTGGAGCCAGCCGCGGCGGCGTCGTCATACCGGTTCTGCACCAGCGCCAGCATGGTGTTGTAGAGCCCCGCACCGGGCACCATCGGGATTACCGCGACGGTCAGGAAGATCGTGGCGGGGGCGCGAAGCCTTATGGCGAGCCATTCGCCAATCAACGCCGAGAGAACCGACCCACAAAAGATCCCCGCCCACTCGGCACCAATCCGCGCGCCAGCCCAAAGGCTCAGCGCGTAGCCGATGACCGCGGTCAGCGAAGCCGGAAGGATCAGCCGCGCAGGCGTTCGGAACAGCATCGCGAACAGCGCCGCCGCGACAAAACAGCCGATGAGCTGAAGCGCAATGTCCATCATGCGCCGCCTCCGATCAACATCCACGCGGAAATCGAAAGGCCGGCCCCAGCCGCCAGCACGATCGCGCGTATCAGCGCTTCGCCCGCTCGCGCCACGCCGGACACCAGATCGCCCCGCATGGCGTCTCGGATTGCGTTGGTCATGGCAAGGCCGGGCAAAAGCGGCATCATCGCCGAAATAATAATCCGGTTCACGTCGCCCATAGAAAAAACGGCGGTCAGCACCAGCGCAAGCAGCGCCGTCAGCGACCCGCCCACAAGGCTTATCAGCGGAAGGCCCGCCTCATCGTTCATCCGCCCCGTCACCGCCTGTGCGAGCCATGCGCAGGCACCGGCAGCGGCGAGGTCAAAGGGCGCGCCGCTGAACATCATGGCAAACATCGCGGAAGAGCCCGCGGCGATCGCGCTTTGCCGGAGCCAGCCCATCGACGGCCGCGCGGAAAGCATTTGGAGCTCCGCTTCCGCGGCGTCCAGAGGGCGCGCGCCGCATGCCAGCTCGCGGGATATGGCGTTGACGCGGTCGATCTTTGAAAAGTCCACACGCCGCCTGGATACCCGCGCGATCAGCGATTTTTCACCGCCGATGGAGAGCATGATGCCGGTAGGAAAGGCGATCACTTCCGATTCATACCCGAACGCGCGGCAGATGTGCCGCGCCGTCTCCTCGGCTCGGTAGGTTTCGCCGCCATTGCCCAGCATCAGCTGCGCCGCAAGCGCCGCCACGCGGGCCACCTGGTTCAGCTTTTCCGCATCGCCTTCCATGCTCTTCCCTCCCGGCGCAATTATCCAAGAGCACCGCCTTCCTGTCAAGGCGAATCCGCAAGGCGATGGACTTGCGCCGCGCCTTGCGGCATGCGATAATACTTTTAAAACTACACAAATAAAGGAGCGCTTTATGACAAACGTGTACTTTGTGCGCCACGCCGAGTCCGACAACCGCGTCCACGACAACCTGCTGCGCCCGCTGACGGAAAAGGGCACGGGCGACTGCAAACTCGTAACCGGTTTTCTCATGGACAAGGGGATCAGCCGGATGTACTCAAGCCCGCTTAAGCGTGCCATGGATACGCTGGGCGGGCTTTCGCCGCTGCTCGGCATTCCCATCATCCCGCTTAACGCCTTCGCGGAGCGAAAGATTTCGGACGGCTGGGTCGACGACTACCTTGCGTACGCCCAAAGCCAGTGGCGGGATTTCTCCTTTAAACTTCCCGGCGGCGAGAGCCTCCGCGAGGTGCAGGCACGTAACATCGAGGCGCTTCTCGATATCCTGCGGCGGCACCCCGGGGAGTCCATCGCCATAGGCTCTCACGGCACCGCGCTTTCGACGGTTGTCAACCATTACGATCCGGCTTTCGGATATGAACAGTTCCTGGAGATCGTCGATCTGATGCCGTGGCTCGTCCATCTGTCCTTCGACGGGACAAGGTGTGCCGGCATCAGATTCATCAACCTGTTCGAACAATAAGCCTACGCTCCAGGGCGGTTGAACGCCCGGCTCAGGTAGCCTGATCGGCAGCGCGCGTCTCCAGGAAGTCCAGGTATTCGTCATAGCTCTCGCGCCGGTCGAGGATCCCGCCCGACAGAAGCTCGATCACCCGGTTCGCCACCGTCTGCATCACCTGATGGTCGCGCGAGGTGAAGAGCATCGTGCCCTTAAACTCCACCATGCCCTCGTTCAGCGCGGTGATGGCCTCGAGATCCAGGTGGTTCGTGGGCTCGTCCATCAGGAGCACGTTTGCGCCGGAGACCATCATCTTGGCCAAAATGCAGCGCACGCGTTCGCCGCCGGAGAGCACCTTCGCGGCCTTCGTCGCTTCCTCGCCGGAGAACAGCATCCGGCCCAGCCAGCCGCGGATGGTGATCTCCAACTTATCCTCGGAGAACTGCCGGAGCCAGTCGATCAGCGAATAATCCACACCGTCAAAAAACGCCGAGTTGTCCGCCGGGAAGTAGGCCCGTGTGGTGGTGACGCCCCAGGTAAAGTCGCCCTCGTCCGGCTCCATCTCCCCCATCAGGATCTGAAAAAGCGTCGTGCGGGCCAGCTCGTCCTTGCCCGCAAAGGCGATCTTGTCCCCCGGACGCACGATGAAGGTAACATTGTCCAGCACCTTGCGGTCGCCGACGGTCTTCGAAAGGCCGCGGACGGAAAGCACGTCGTTGCCCACCTGACGCGTCTGCTCAAAGTGGACAAACGGATAGCGGCGGGAGGACGGAATAAAGTTCTCCATCTGCAGGTTGTCCAGGAGCTTTTTCCTCGAAGTCGCCTGACGGGACTTGGACGCGTTGGCGCTGAAGCGGCGGATGAACTCTTCCAGCTCTTTGGCCTTTTCCTCATTGCGCCTGCGCTGGTCCCGCGCCTGCCGGGCTGCGAGCTGCGTATATTCGTACCAGAAATCGTAGTTGCCCACGTACATCTGGATCTTGCCAAAGTCGATGTCCACGATGTGGGTGCACACATTGTTCAGAAAGTGCCGGTCGTGAGAGACGACGATGACGGTATTGGGAAAGTCCATCAGGAAGTTCTCCAGCCACTTGATGGCGTGGAAGTCCAGGTTGTTGGTGGGCTCGTCCATGAGCAGGATGTCCGGCGAAGCAAACAGCGCCTGCGCCAAGAGCACCTTCACCTTCATCGGGCCGTCCAATTCGCGCATCAGCATCCGATGGTGTTCGCCGGTGACGCCGAGGCCGTTTAACATCGTCTCCGCGTTTGGCTCGGCGTTCCATCCATCGAGCTCGGCGAATTCGCCCTCCAGCTCGCCCAGCTTCACGCCGTCCTCGTCGGAAAAGTCGGCCTTCTGATAGAGCACTTCCTTCTCCATCATCACCGCGTACAGGCGCTTGTGCCCCATCAGCACGGTTTCGAGCGCCGTATGCTCGTCGAAGGCAAAGTGATCCTGCCGGAGTACCGCCAGGCGCTCGCCAGGTTTCACGGTCACCTCGCCCTTCGTCGGCTCCAGCTCTCCGGAGAGGATTTTCAAAAACGTCGATTTTCCGGTGCCGTTGGCGCCGATCAATCCGTAGCAGTTGCCCGCGGTAAACTGCACGTTGACGTCTCGGAACAGCTCCCGCCCGCCATATTGAAGTGAAACACCCTGTGCGCTGATCATTTCTTACTCCCTTTCATTCCAAAACCTATCGTGCGCGGCACGCGCTCACGCTTCCATCCGCTTCAAGCTCTCCACAAACTGCCTCGCCACCCTGGGCGAACGCCCGCCGCGCTCGATGGCGTAGCGCTCGGACGCGGCCTCCAGATCAGGGGGCTCAGAGATGCCGTAATCCCGCGCCAGCCCTCGCACAATTTCAAGATACCGCGCCCTGTCGGGCTTTAAAAAAGCCACGTTCAGCCCGAACCGCTGCGAAAGCGACACCTGTTCCTGAATGGTCTCGTTGATATGGATGTCGTCGTCGCCCCGGTCGGAAAAGCGCTCGCTCACGATGTGCCGCCGGTTGCTGGTGGCGTAGATCACAATACGCTTCGTCCGCGCAGACACCGTGCCCTCCAGAATCGCTTTCAGCGCGCCGACCTCCTCGCTGCCCGCCGAAAAGGACAGGTCATCGATGAACAGGATGAACTTCAGCGGGTTGTGCTTGAGGCTTTCGATCACCCGCGGAATTTCCATCAGCTGATTTTTTCGAATCTCGATCAGCCGGAGGCCACGGGACGCATACTCGTTCACCACCGCCTTGATGGTGGAGGACTTGCCCGTGCCCGCATCCCCGTAGAGGAGCGCGTTCGCCGCGGGCTTTCCTTCGAGGAGCGCGACGGTGTTGTCTATGACGGCCCGCCGCTCCCGGTCGTATCCCTTGAGGTCAGAAAGGCGGACGGCGTCCGGCGTGCCGACCGGGACAATCTCGTCGCCGCTTACCGAAAACATGGCGTGCCGGGCAAAAGCGCCGTACCCGGTGGCCGACAGCCCGTAGAGCATGCTCCGGTACGCCGAGGAAAAGTCCTGCGCTCCGTTCGTCCATTCCGGGAGATATCCGCCGTAGCCGATGGCCTCCCGCACCTCCCTGGCGGAAATCCGGGAGAGTTCCTCCAGGGTCTGAAGCTCGCTCATAAGGCAGGCTTCCAGCGCCGGGCCAATCTCCTCGCCCCGGGCGAACCGCGTCACGTAGGGGTTTTCGTCGGACAGGACGCGGTCAAGAATGATGCCGCCGAGGTCCTCCCTCTCCCGGAACAGCAAGGAGGCAAAGCGCGCATAGTCGCAGGTACGCTCCGCGGTGCTTTTGCCTTCGCCCGAGAGGAGCGGCGGCAGCTTGCCGAGCACCTCGTCGTCCAGAAGATTTCGGAAGACGACCAGCGCATGCATTTTCAGGTTCAGTTCGTCAAGGCGGCTCATCACGATTTCCCTTCTGTTTTCCGCCGCGACCCGACGGCCGCGCCTTTCCAGTATAAAGGGGCAACGTAAAGGGAGCAAGCAAAAACGCCCGTTCCGCCGGAGAATCGGGCGTTTTAATTGCGATGGATGCGCTGCGAACAGTCAAACCGCGCACCCTTGAAAACGGAGGCATGCCAAAGGCCGCGCATGGAAGCGCCCCGGCTGTGCGCATTGCCCGCGCGCCCGGGCGTTTCATGAAGCACCCTGCGGCAGGGGAACTTCTTCCCGGCCGCGGGGCAGATGCATAGGGGCGGTTATCGGTACCCTGTCTCTAGAAGCCGCCCAATTCACCGGCAGTTTCGCCGTCGTCAAGGCCGTCCGCAGCGGCGCCTTGCGAGCCGTCGGAATCAAAGCCGCCGAAATCATCCTGCGCGCCCGGCAATCCGGAACTGAGTTGATAGAAACCGTACTCCATCAGCCTCCGGGTATCGGTCCAGCGGCCGTTTTTCGAGCTCTTCAGCGTCACGGCAATCAGCGTCACGCCATCCTTTTCCGCCGCGCCGACGAAACACTGGCCAGCCTTGGAGTGATAGCCCGTCTTGATGCCGATCTCGTAGGGGTAGTAGTGGGGCGAGGACTCCACGAGCATCGCGTCGCTGGTGGTAATCTTGCGCTTTTTATGCTTATTGGTTTTCGCAAGCGTGTAGCTGGTTTCGGAAACGATCTTTCGGAATTCCTCGTTCTTCATCGCCTCCCGGGCGATGATGGCAAGATCCCGCGCAGTAGAATAGTGTCCTTTGTTGTGGTATCCGTGCGGGTTTTTGAAGTTGGTATTTGTACAGCCAAGCTCCTGTGCCCTCCGGTTCATCTTGTCGACAAACTTGCTCACAGAACCCGACACGGCCACCGCAATCGTGACCGCCGCGTCGTTGCCTGAGCGGAGCATCAGGCCGTAGAGGAGGTCCCGCAGGGTCGTCTTCTCCCCTGCCTTGAGCGGAACCAGCGACGAATCCTTGGGGAGCTTTGTGATCTGCTTGGGAACCTTGACGGCCTTGTCCATCTCGCCGTACTCCAGCGCAAGAAGGCAGGTCATGATTTTGGTGGTGCTGGCCGGGTACAGAATTTCGTCGGCGTTTTTTTGAAACAGCACATCTCCGGTTTCCGAGTCCATCACGATGGCGGCCGCGCCCCGGATGTCCTCCTCCGTCAGATCCTGCGGGTTGTTCTCATCGTAGGTATCGACCGCCGCTGCCGCCGTGGGCGCCGCTGTAAGGGCCGCCGCCCCGGCCAATTCCGCCCTTGCCGGGAGCGCGGGCGCGCACCCAAGCGCGATCACCGCAGCCAGTACGAACGCAGCGATTCTAAAAGATCCGTCCTGTCGCCTGTTCAAATCGTAAAACCTTCCTTTTTCACGCCTTTCGGGCAGCCGCCCATGTTTTGGGCGCTCGGATACGGTTTATTTGACGTATGTTGGGCGTAAAATGTTGGCGCTTTCTGAAATTTTCCTTTCGCTCAGGTGCGGAGCCTCGCCTTGACACGCCTCGCGCATTGCCCCTATAATGAGCCGGGAAGCATTTCGCTTTCCGCCCATTCGCCCGGATTGAAAGGAATTTATGACGCGGGATGATTTTTTGCCGGTGACCCAGGAGGACATGCGCCAAAGGGGCTGGGATGCGCCGGATTTTGTCTATGTCTGCGGGGATGCGTATGTGGACCATCCCTCCTTTGGTCACGCCATCATCAGCCGCGTGCTGGAAAAGGCGGGGTACAAGGTCGCCATGCTGTGCCTGCCGCCCCATCAGGACGCTTCCGCTTTCCAGCGCTTCGGAAAACCGAAGCTGGCATTTCTGGTCTCCGCCGGGGTCATTGACAGCATGGTCAACCACTACACCGCCGCCAAAAAGCCCCGGAGCGAGGATGTATACGCCCCCGGCGGCGCGGCGGGGCTCCGTCCGGACCGGGCGACCATCGTCTACTGCAACCGCATTCGCCAGGCGTATTCCGACGTGCCGATCCTGATCGGCGGCGTGGAGGCGTCTCTCAGGCGCTTCTCCCACTACGACTATTGGGAGGACAAGGTGCGCCACTCCATCCTGGTAGACAGCGGCGCGAACCTTTTGATGTACGGCATGGGCGAGACCTCAGTCCTGGCCTGCGCAGCGTGGCTGAAAAACGGCGCGGATCAAGAGGCGCTGAGAAACATCCGGGGCATCTGCTACTTGGACAAGGAAAAGCCCGAGGGCATCGAGGAACTCCCATCTCATCGCGATGTCTGCCGCGACAAGGCGGCCTACGCCCGCGCTTTTATGGCCCAGTACAACGAGCAGGACCCCTTCCGCGGCAAGCCGCTCTTTCAGGAGCAGGACACCAAACGCTTCCTGGTGCAGACGCCGCCCTGCTTCCCGCTCGGCCGCGAGGAGCTGGACGAAGTGTACGCGCTGCCCTACACCCGCCGCTGGCATCCGGATTACGACGCGCTGGGCGGCGTGCCCGCGCTGCAGGAGGTGGAGTTCTCCATCTCCGCCACCCGCGGCTGCTTCGGCGGATGCAGCTTCTGCGCGCTGACCTTCCATCAGGGGCGGATCGTTCAGTCCCGCAGCCCGGAATCCATCGTTGGGGAGGCGAAACTGCTCACCACGCTGCCCGGCTTCAAGGGCTACATCCACGACGTCGGCGGCCCCACCGCCAACTTCCGCCGCCCCGCCTGCAATAAGCAGACGACGCTGGGGGCCTGCAAGGACAGGCAGTGCCTCTACCCCAAGCCCTGCGCCCGGCTCGAACCCGATCATAGTGAGCTGCTGTCGATCCTTCGGCGCATCCGCGCGCTGCCGGGCGTCAAAAAGGCGTTCATTCGCTCCGGGCTTCGCTACGATTACATGCTCCTAGACAGGGACAGCACTTTCCTGAAAGAGCTGTGCCAGCACCACGTCAGCGGCCAGCTGAAGGTGGCGCCCGAGCACGTATCCCCCGGCGTTCTGGCCATGATGGGCAAGCCCGGCCGGGAGGTATACGATGCCTTTGTCAAAAAGTACGAGGCCATCAACCGCCAGCTCGGGCTCAAGCAGTATCTGGTGCCCTACCTGATGAGCAGCCACCCCGGCAGCGATTTGAACGACGCGGTGGCGCTGGCGCTGTACCTTCGCGACACCGGCCATCAGCCGGAGCAGGTGCAGGATTTTTACCCGACGCCGGGTACGCTCAGCACCTGCATGTTCTATACGGGGCTTGACCCGCGCACCGGCAAACCCGTCTTCGTCCCTCGCGCACCCCGGGACAAGGCCATGCAACGCGCGCTGTTGCAGTACAAAAAGCCACAGAACCGCCAGTTGGTGCTGGAAGCGCTTAAAAAGTGCGGTCGGGAGGACCTGATCGGCTACGGAAAAGGCTGCCTGGTTCGCCCGTCGGAGGGGGCTCCCCGTCAGGATTTTCAAGGAACGTATGCCGCCCGCCAAGACGCAGCCACGGCAAAAATTTTCGGGAGCCGTTCGGGAAGCGCAAAGGGCGCACCCAAGGGTGGCCCGGCCGCCGCGCCCACACGCCCCGGCAAGAATAAGCCCAAGTACAGCAGCAAATGGGCGAAGGCCAAAAAGAAGTAGTCCGGCCCCGGCCGCATGCCTGCGGTTGAAAGGCGCATCGGATTTTCCCCGGAGCAACGCGCCAAGGAGGAATGCCCATGGAAGTTTTTCAGGAATTTCTAAGCCGGATTGAAAACCCGGCGAACCGCGCGCGCACGGAAGAGGTTCTTGCCTGGATGCTCCGGCGCTTTCCCACCCTCGAACCCAGAATCGCGTGGAACCAGCCTATGTTCACAGACCACGGCACCTTCATCATCGGCTTCAGCGTCGCCAAGAGGCACCTGGCTATCGCGCCGGAGCGGGCGGGAATCGTCCAGTTTTCCGAGGCAATTCTGGCGTCCGGTTATGATCACACCAAGGAGTTGGTGCGCATTCCCTGGGCTTCGCCGGTGGATTATTCGCTGCTGGAAAAGATGATCGGCTTCAACATCCTGGACAAGGCAGACACGACGACCTTCTGGAGAAAGTAACGCGGGCCGAATCGCCAGTTTTTCGAGACTATCGAAAACCAACTGCGACAAGACCCTTCTTGACGCAGTTTTTCTCATCTGTCATTTATACAACAAAGGAACCCTTGCATTGCAAGGGTTCCTTTGTTGGTGCTGAAAGCGGGATTCGAACCCGCACGCCTCGCGGCAGGGGATTTTAAGTCCCCGGTGTCTGCCATTCCACCATTTCAGCCCGCGCGGAAACCATTATACGCCGTTTGGGGCGCGATGTAAAGCCGCGAATCGGCAGAATTTGGGCACAAGCTTAGCGCTGCTCCTCTTCCTCGAAGTCCCGCAGGTAGACGCGGACGGAACGGCTCATCTCACGGCTGAAATCGCTGTTGTACTTGCGCTCGCAGAAAGCGCGGAGCTCCTCTTCAAAAGGCCGGGCGGCTCCATTTTCAGCGCGCTCGTTGCGCGCCCACATCTCGCGGAGTTCGCCGTCCGAAAGGTCTCGATACCTGTTTTCATGAACGATGTATTGCTCCTCAAAGCGCACGGGCTTTTTTCGAGCCTTCTGCGCTTCGGTGGGATAGCCGAACACCAGCATACAGGCGGGCACCACGCCTTGCGGCAGGTTCAGCATTTCGCGGTGCTGTTCGCAGTTCTCCAAAATATCACCGATGTAGCAGCTGCCCAGCCCCAGGCTCTCCACGGCGACGACCGCGTTCTGCGCGGCGATGCATGCGTCCGACATCGCCAGGAACAAGTCCCCAGGCCCCGCAGCGCGGGGTTCGGCGCCCGCCAGTTCAAACATGCGGGGCCAGCGCCTGCAATCCGCAACAAAAACCCAGACCATCGGCGCGCACGCGATAAAGGGCTGGTTGTCGCAGGTGACGGCAAGGCGTGCCTTGAGTGCCGGATCCGTGATGTCAAGGATGGTGTAGAGCATCTGGTTCCCCGCGGTGGGCGCTTCGAACGCCGCGCGGCGTATCTGCCGTCTGATCTCTTCAGGCACGGGCCTGTCCTCGAACACCCGGACGGATTTTCGAGCGTACAGCGCGTTCAATGTCTCGTTCATGTGGTCGCCCCCATAGGTTTCGTTCAAGCCCAACCATTATAACACATTCGGGGTCAATTTGGCGATTATCCTTGTGTTTTAGGAAACCATGCTGTAAAATAATGGCCAGTAATGTGGAGGAATTTTGATGAACATACTCGTCAGCGCCTGCCTTTTGGGCGCGTACTGCCGCTTTGACGGACAACTGATCGGGGATGAACGCGTAATCCGGCTTGCCAAAGAGCATACGCTGATTCCGGTGTGCCCGGAGGTGTACGGCGGCCTCCCCACGCCACGATTGCCGGGGGAAATTCGCGACGGCAGGGTTTTTGACAAGGCCGGCAGCGATGTAACAGAGCCGTATTCGCGCGGCGCGCTGGCCGCGCTGGAATTTGCACGCCTGACAAAATGCCAATACGCCGTATTGAAGGCGCGCAGCCCCTCCTGCGGCAGCGGCCTCATATACGACGGCAGCTTTTCGGGGCGGCTGGTACCGGGAGACGGTCTGACGGCCGCGCTTCTCAAAGAAAACGGCATCGCCGTACTCACGCCGGATGATCTGGACAGAATCGGCTCTGAAAGGCCGAAGGAGGACCGCCCATGAAACTGGTGACCTTTCTGCGCTACGGACAGGAGCGCGTAGGGCTGTTGGAAGGCCGGGCGATCCGCATCGTCGAAGGCTACAACTCCATGTTGGATCTGATTCGCTCCGGCGCAAAGCCGGAGTCGCTTCGCTCACGCGACGCGGTGCCGCTCACTTCCGTCGATCTGATCGCGCCGATTCCCCAGCCCGGGCAGGACATCATCTGCCTTGGGCTTAACTACGAGGCCCACGCGGAAGAGTCCGCCCGCTTCAAGGCGTCGGTCTTTGAAAAACCGGATGCGCCCGTCTACTTCTCGAAGCGGGTCAGCCAGGCCGTAGGCCCCGACGGCTGCATTGACGGGCATCTGGAGCTGGATTCTCAGCTCGATTACGAGGTCGAGCTGGCCGTCGTCATCGGCCGGGACGCCCGAAACGTGCCCGCCCGCGCGGCATACGACTACGTATTCGGCTACACCATCCTCAACGACATCAGCGCCCGCAGCCTGCAGGGCAAGCACAAGCAATGGTACTTTGCCAAGAGCCTGGACGGCTTCACGCCGATGGGCCCTGCGATCGTCACGGAGGACGAATTCGAGCGCCCGCCGAAGCTCGGGATTTCTTCTTATGTAAACGAAGAGCCGCGCCAGATGGGCAATACCTCCCAGCTCATTTTCGACATCCCCTACATCATCGAGGAGCTTTCCAGCGGCATGACGCTGAAGGCTGGAACGATCATCTCCACCGGCACCCCCGCGGGCGTCGGGATGGGCATGCAGCCGCCGCGCTTTTTGAAGCGGGGCGATGTGGTTCGCTGCGAAATTGAGGGCATCGGCGTTCTCGAAAACACGGTGATGTAAGAGCCCCTCACAATGGTGGAAGCGTAGGACTTTGCTGATGGTCTTAATCGGCGCGCCGGGCAACCGGCGCGCCGATTATACTATGATGCTATTGAAGCCCCGCGCGACCCAGAACCCGCTCCGACGCGGCGCTGGCCTTCCGGGAAAGGGCTTCTTCATCCACGCCCTCCAGCCTTCCGTTTCGCGCCACGACGCGGCCACCCACCGCGACGAGCTTTGCGGGCGCGTTGCAGCCGACCGTCGCGAGAAACGCCCCAGGATCCCGCCGCGCGCCGGCGCATTCCAGCCGGTCCACATCGACCAGAAAGAAGTCCGCGGCCTTTCCAGTCTCCAGAGAACCGATGTCGCTTCGCCCGAGCACGCGGGCGCTTCCCCTCGTCGCCATCCGTAAGAATTCATACCCGTCCGGCGCGTTGTGGCTCCAGGTCAGCCGGTGCAGAAGGTAGGCGGCGCGAATCTCCGCCATCAGGTTTGAGCCATCGTTCGATGCGCTGCCATCCACCGCAAGCCCTACCGGCACGCCCTTTCCGATCAGATCCGGCACGCGGCACACGCCGGAAGATAGCTTCATGTTGGAGACGGGGCAATGTGCGACGCCGGTCCCCGTCCGCGCCAACAGGTCGATTTCCGCATCGTCAAAGTGAATGCCGTGGGCATACCAGACGTCGCTTCCAACCCATCCGCAGGACTGCATGTACTCCAGCGGGCGCATGCCCTCCGATTGAAAACAGAAGTTCTGCTCGTCCGCCGTCTCGCACAGGTGGGTGTGAAGCCTGACGCCCATTTCCCGCGCCAGAAGGGCAGTCTCCTTCAATAGGTCTGTGGTCACGCTGAAGGGCGAGCAGGGCGCGAGCACCACCTGCCGCATTGAATACTCGGAAGCGTCGTGATGCTTTTCCACCAGCCGCCGGCTCTCCGAGAGGATGTCGTCCACCTTTTCCACCAGATCGTCCGGCGGTAGCCCGCCCTGACTCCTTCCGCGGGACATGCTGCCCCGGGCGGCGGTGAACCGCACGCCCAGCGCCTGCGCGGCGTCGAATTCCCTGTCCAGATAGCCGGGTGCGCTCCCGGGGAACACATAATGATGATCCATTACGGTGGTGCAGCCGTACTTGACCAGGTCGCCCATGCCGGTCAGCGCGCCGTAGTAGACCCACTCCTCGTCCATATGCCGCCAGATCTCATACAGCGCCCGCAGCCAGTCGAAGAGCTCCATCCGCTGCACGGCAGGGAGGTTTCTCGTAAACGTTTGATAGAGGTGATGATGGGTGTTGATCAGCCCAGGATACACAAAACTGCCCCGCCCGTCGATAACGACATCGGCGCGGGGCGCCTCGGAGCCTACGGAGCGGATCACACCGTCCTCCGCGTACAGATTGGCATTTTTGAGCACGCGATCGTCCCCGTCAACGGTGACGATCGCGTCCGCGTTTTGAATCAGGATGGATGCCATCG
>JAEYPB010000078.1 GCA_023411175.1 Bacillota bacterium
CGCCCCCCCAACGGGGGGGGCCCGAAACTTATCTGAACTTAACCGCAAAATAGCCCAAAGTGCATCGCGGCGCATAAGGTTTTAATTTAAAATTGTTTGAAGTTAAAAGGAATTGGAGGGGCGACCGTGACGGATGCGCAGCGAACACAGCTGAATGATTTTTTTGTCCGAACCTTCAACAACATCCTGACGCTGGAAGAGCGGGCGCTTTCGGGGGAGCAGGAGGGGCCTTCCGTCCGGGAGGTTCACGTAATCGAGGCGGCGGCGGCGCTGGAAAAGCAGGGCCGAAACACCATGAGCTTTATCGCCGGCGCGCTGAACATCTCCGTGGGCGCGCTGACCACCGCCGTGGGCACGCTGATCCGAAAAGGCTATCTCGAGCGCGGCTCGGACCCGGACGACCGCCGCGTGGTCAGGGTCTACCCCACGGCGGCGGGACGCGCGGTCAACGCCCGGCACGAGGCGTTCCACCGGGACATGCTCGACCAGGTGGAGCGGGTGCTGGAGGAGGAAGACCTCAAGCGGCTGACCCTCGCGCTGTCGCTCCTGTCGGATTTTTTTGAACAATACGCGAAGGGATGAATCGAATGCACATCATCGTCGACAGCACCTGCGACTTGCCGCTCGAGGAGGCGCGCGCGCTGGACGTCAGCGTCCTGCTCCTCAAGGTTTACTTTGGCGCCGAGGGCTACCGCGACAAGGTCGATCTGACCAACGAGGCCTTCTTTGAGCGGCTGAAGATGAGCGCCCACATGCCCACGACCTCCATGGTGACGCCGGAGGATTTCCGGGAGGAGTTCGAGCGGCACCCGAACGAGGAAATCCTCGTCATCACGATCTCCGCGCTGCTGAGCGGCACAGGCCAGTCCGCCTGGATCGCCAAGGCCGAATCCGCGCGAAGCGATATTTTCGTGGTGGACAGCGGCTCGGCCTCCATCGGCCACGCGCTTCTCATCCGGGTGGCGGCGCGCCTTCGGGACGAGGGCATGGGCGCGCAGCGCATCGCGGCCATCCTGGAGAACCTCAAGCCCCGACTGCGCGTCTACGCGATGATCGACACGCTGAAATACCTGGTCAAGGGCGGGCGGCTCTCCGGCGCGCAGGGCGCGTTGGGCACGATTCTGTCCCTCAAGCCCATCATTGCGGTCCGGGACGGAAAGGTGACCTCCATCGACAAGGCGCGAGGCACAAAGGCGGCCCTTAAGCGGCTTGGTACGATCCTGAAAAACGAGCCGGCCGACAGGGACCTGCCCGTAACCTATGCCCACGCGGGCGACCGCGAGACGATGGGCGAAATGATGCGGATCGCGGACATCGAAGGGCCCGGCGTGTGGCTGGGCAGCGTGGTCGGCGCGCACACCGGCCCCGGCGCGGTGGCGATGGCGTATTTTGCGAAGCGCTGATAGAATTTACTGAATGTGGCGGCGCGATATCTATTGCGCGCCACGGCACCCTGTGGTATAATTGCATAAATATGGCGCGGCGGCCGGCGGATCCTGTTTGGGCAGGATCGCGCTTGCCGCCTTGAGTGCATCAAATTCGGATGGCTTTTCAGGCCCGCGCCCGCGCGGCTGCCGCGAATCGCGGCCACCAGCGCGAGCCGCGCCTGGTGCCACGCGCCTGAAGACGTACATTCGGTGTTCAACAAATCAGCGCATGGTAAGTTTGCGTTATGCCGCAGGGTGTTTTATGGTTAAATTTTTATAAATAATCAACACATATTGTTATCCGCGTGGTAATATTGTTATAGCAGGAATTTTTTGGCGCAGGGTGTGCCGTTGCCGCCATATGGTGGTTTTGGGCAAAGCGCTGCGGCTTGGTGAAGGAGGAGACGGACATGACCTCCGACGCGCCTGCCTTGCTCATCGTACACGGGATTGAGCGGGACCGGGCAGTTCTTCACGAAATGTTTCGCGACCGGTACGATGTGCTGGAAGCCGGAAGCGCAGCCGAGGCGCTCGAGAAGATCGAGCATAGCCTCCCGCGCATCGGCCTGATTGTGCTCGCCCTGGAGCTGCCCGGCCATGACGGGATTCACATGCTTCACGAGATGTTTTCGCGGGGCATCCTGCCCGGCATCCCTGTAATGATGATCGCCCCCGGCATTTCGCCCGAGAAGGCCGCCGTCGCCATCCGGCTCGGGGTTACCGATTTTATCGAAACGCCCTACAACGCCGAAATCATCAGGCGCCGCGCGCAGCGCATTGTGGAGAGCGAACGGGCGCGCGTCAACCTGGATGAACTGGTCGAAGCGCGCACAATGGAATTCCGGCGGGTCAACCGGTACGCCATCGAGGCGCTTTCCACGATCGTCGAATTTAGAAGCGGCGAGACTGCGCAGCATACCCGCCGTATTTCGCTCTTCACCAGAATCTTCTGCCACGCGCTTTCCAAGCACTACATGGAATTCAACCTGTCCGACACCATGATCGACGACATCGTATGCGCGTCCGCGCTGCACGATGTGGGCATGATCGCCGTGCCCGAAACCATCCTGAACAAGCCCAGCCGCCTGAGCGACGAGGAATTCGAAATCATGAAGCGCCATACGCTCTACGGCGCCGAGGTCATCGAGCGGATCGCTTCGGCGGGCGGCGAGCGCTTTTTCTCCTACTGCAGGGACATCTGCCTTTGCCACCACGAGCGCTGGGACGGCAACGGCTACCCGGGCGGCCTCTCCGGCGACGCGATCCCCCTCTGGGCACAGGTGGTGGCGCTGGCGGACGTGTACGAGGCGCTGACAAGCGAGCGCGTGTACAAGCCGCCGTTTACCCACGAACAGGCGCTGGACATGATCGAGGAGGGCGACTGCGGCGCGTTCAACCCGAAGCTGCTGGCCACGCTCGATCTCGTCGCCGTCAGGCTGAAAAAGGCGCTGGACGAGATGCAGGAGACGGGTGATTCGCCCATCAGCGACAGCGGCGATTCGCCGGAGCGCCTTACGCCCCGGGCGATCAGGATGTTGGAACACGAGCGAGAGCAGTACAAGACCTACGCTTCGCTTTCGGGCGAGGTGCTGATCGATTACGACGCGGTGAACGACGCGCTGTCCTTCTCCGGTCGGTTTTCCGACCATTTCGACGGCGATTTAATCCGCCGGAACGCTCCGGTGGACGACGTGCTGAGCCGGTATCTCTACCCCGGAGACCGGGGCGCGCTGGAAGCCGCGATATCCTCTGCCTCTGCGGGCAAGCAGACCATCAAGATGGAACTGAGGCTGCTCACCAAGCGCGGCTGGTATGAATGGTATGAGGTGGTCATCCGCACGCTGTGGAGCGGCGAGGGCGGCGGCCGATGCGTCCGCGCGCTGGGCAAGCTAACCAACGTCGATCAGGCGGTACGGGAGACCTGCCGCCTCCGCGAGCAAGCCACCCGCGACGTGCTCACCGGCCTTCTCAACCGCATCGAGACCGAGCGCTGCATCAAACAGCGCCTGATGGAAGGCGAGGATGTGTGCGGCGCGCTGCTCTATGTCGATATCGACAACTTCAAGGAGATCAACGACACCCGCGGCCACGGCTTTGGCGACGATGTGCTGCGCAAGATGGGCCAGACGATACACGCGAACATCCGCGAGACGGACATCGCCGGGCGCATCGGGGGAGACGAGTTCATCGTCTACCTTGACCGGGTGCGCTCGGAGGAGGGCGTCATCGGCAACGTGGATCGGCTGATCTCCGTCGTGCGGCAGGGCTTCCAGGTTCGCGCGGAACGCGCGCCGGTGTCCATCTCGGTGGGCATCGCCCGCTTTCCGCAGGACGGCGTCCGCTACGAGACGCTGCTCGAAAAGGCCGACCAGGCCATGTACTCCGCCAAGTACGCGGGAAAGGGACGCTACGCCTTTTACATGGCCGAGCCGCCGTCGCGCCAGGCGACGTAGCGCAGGACAAAGCGCATACAATCCGCCTGCCCTGCAGCGCGCAAGACAGGCGGATTAAAGCATCATAAAGCCCTCGCTCAGCCCGTTGACAGAGAATTCAGCGGGCTGAAACCATGCCAAAATGGATTTGGAATGTACGGATGACGCCGCCGGCATGCGCGCTGATCGCCTGTTCGCCTACTCCACCTTGACCTTTTCCCGTACCACCGCGTCCTCGACCACGCTGAGTGCCCCGGAATACTCCACCCGGTCGATTTCGCACCCGGAAGCAATGGTCACGTCCGCGCCGCGTACCACTTTTGCGCGGGTGGCCTCCAGGTATACGCTGGTGGCCTCGATCGTCCCCGCCGTCAGCGATCCGGTCAAAAACGGAATCTGTATGCCCAGCACGCTGAGGCCGCCCCTGCGCCGAACGGTCACGCGCTCGCCGCCGATCTCCTCCAGGCTACTCTGTCCCGCCAGCTCGATCTCCGCGGTGCCCGCGTTGATCAGGCCGTCCACGTCGAACGCGCCCTGCAAGAGGAGCTGCTCGCATTCGATCCCCCGCGCCACCCGCAGGCTGCCCGCGGCGTTCACCGCTCGGGCCTTCAGCGCGCCGCCGAAGCGCGCGCTGCCGCTGACGCGCACCTCTCCCGTGACGGCGGCATCCCCATCCACCCGGAAGCTGCCGGAGGACTGCAGGCCCGACGCCTCCAGGCTTCCGTCCACCGACGCGGCGCCGCTGGTGCGCATCTCGCCCGCCGCCACGTTGCCGTCGATGTGGGTGCTGCCCGAAGACGCGTATTTCTCACAGGCGACATTGCCCGCCACCCGGGCGCTGCCGGAGGCGTCGAAGCGCTCGCAGGTCACATCGCCCGAAATTCTCGCGCTGCCGGAAACGCTGACATCGCGGTACTGCCCGCCGCTCACGCTCACCGCGCCGGACGCCTTCAGATCCCGAAGATTCTCCCCCATGGTCATTCCTCCTCCAATAGCCTGGCCAGCGGCCGGTTGCATTTTTCCGGCAGGTCCGACAGCGACAGGTTGTACGCGACGGTCACGCCCTCCGGCGGGCGAACGGCGGCGTCCGGCTGCAGGTAGAGCGGCAGGTACGCCTCACCGCTTTTTAGTAGCACGATCCGCCCGTCATCCTTCTCAAGAAGCGCCGCTTCCTTCTGCCAGGCGGCGAGGGCGTCCAGTACCTGCGTGAGCGCCGCGTCGTCCAGCTTGACGCCGAGGGTCAGCATGTCCGCGGCGATCATCACGCACAGCGCCTGCCCATGGTCAAAGGATTCAGACCCGGCCATGCGCCGAAGAATCACTGCGGGGCGCGCTGCCCCCGGAAGAAAGCCCACCGCCTCCGCCGGGTAGGAGCGGCTCCCCGCCTCCGGCGACAGCATGCCCTGGAGCTGCGTCAGCGAATAGCGGTCCTTGTTCTCCAGAATGAACCCGATGCGCTCGATCGCCCGCCGGGGCAGATACGTCTCCTGCCCCGTGTAGGACGACCGCTTGATAAACCAGCTGTCCGGAATCAGCTTCTCCCGCTTCCACCGGTACAGCTGCCCGTAGGAGATGCCGGTGGCCTGTAAAAGCTCCCGCTTGGAAATGGTATCCTCCATGTTCGCCTCCCGCTCCGCAGTCAAACAAAACATTGTTTCGTTAGCGCCAGTGTAGCAGAACAATGTTTCGTCGTCAATGGGTTTGAATAAAATTAACGGAGGCGTTTCACGCCTCCGTTAATTTGCTTTCGCCCGCTGCCAAAACGACGCTCAATCGTCCAGCCCCTTCCCCGCGAGAATTTTGGGGATGCACTTTTCCACCCGCGCGGCTCGGGTGGCGCTCTGCTTGGCCCCGGAGAAGTGGAGCAGGTACGCCCGCTGCCGCCCCGGCGTCAGCGCGTCAAAGGCCGCTTTCAGTTGGGGGCTTTCGTCAAGCCGCGCCCGGAACTCGTCGGGAACCGAGAAATCCGCGCTCTCCTTGAAATCCACCGAAAGCCCGGCGCGCTCGATCTCCGCCGCCTCGAGGATGTAAGCCGCAAGGCCGTCCTCCCGCGCGGCGATCTCTCCGAGGCTCGTAAAGCGCATCTGCCGCGCCGCCTGCACGTTATCGGTCTGCCGGATCAGAAGGCCGCGCGCGTCCTTCAAAAGCGCGCCCTTCACAAACAGCACCGCGCAGTAATCCTTGAAGCCGTGGATCAGCGCCACATTCTTTCCGTTCAGCGCGTAGCAGGGCACACCCCACTTCAGTTCCTCCGTCAGGCCGGCCTTCAGAAGGATTTCCCGCAGCGCAATGTACTCCGCACGCCACTTCTCGGCCCGATCAATAAACGCGTCCACCTTGGGGTTTCGCGCTCCGCCCTCCACCTGGGACGCCCCCTTTCAAACCATCTGCCGGATGCCTTCTGCCATATTGATAAACAAAAAGAGGGCGAATAAACGCCCTCAAGGCATCGAAAAACCCTTCGGTTTTTCCGATGCAAAGGAAAGTCCCTGCGTGCGCCTGAAATCCTCCGGGATTTCCGGGCGTCTCACTGACCAAAGGTGTGGATAGCGCCACCAGGTTGCGTACTGGTGGCGCTATCCCGTGCCCGGCGTACACGCCGCCGCGCACGATTAAAACCCTACGGGGCTTTTGTTGATGGTCTGAGAGCGGCAAAACCACCCTCTTTGGCATTACAGGTTCGAGTAGCCCATCAGGAATTCATCCACTTCCCGCGCCACCCGGCGCCCTTCGGCGATGGCCCAGACCACCAGCGACTGGCCGCGCCGCATGTCGCCCGCGGCGAACAATTTCTCGACGCTCGTCTTATAGCCGCCGGGCGCAGTCTCCACGTTGGTGCGGGCATTAAGCGCCGCGCCGAAGGCCTCCGCCACGTAGGGCTGGCTGCCCAGAAACCCCGCGGCGATGAGGAGCAGATCGCATTTGATCTCCCGCTCGGTGCCGGGTACTTCATTGAAGCGGCCCTTCTCGTCCCGGGCCAGTTTGACCAGTTTCACGGCGCAGATGGCGCCCTCGTCATTTTTCAGGATTTCCTTGATGGTGGTCTCGTACACGCGGGGATCCGCGCCGAACACGCGGATGGCCTCCTGCTGGCCGTAGTCCACCTTCAGGACCCGGGGCCACTCCGGCCAGGGGTTGTTCTCGGCGCGGGTTTCGGGCGGGCAGGGCAGCATCTCGATCTGGGTGACCGAGGCCGCGCCGTGCCGGATGGAGGTACCCACGCAGTCGTTGCCGGTATCGCCGCCGCCGACCACGACGACGTGCTTATCCTTGGCGGAGATGTAGCGGCCGTCGGCCAGCTTCGAGTTTATGAGCGATTTCGTGGTGGCCTTCAAAAAGTCCACCGCGAAGTGCACCCCTTCGGCGTCGCGGCCGGGAACGTTCAGGTCCCTGGGGTTTGCGGCACCGCAGCAGAGCACCACCGCGTCGCTCTCCGCCAGGAGTTTTTGCGCGTCCACATCCACGCCCACGTCCGCGCCCGTTTTGAAGACGACGCCCTCGGCCTCCATGAGCTTCGTGCGCCGCTCGACCACGGCCTTGTCCAGCTTCATGTTGGGGATGCCGTACATCAGAAGGCCGCCGGGGCGATCCTCCCGCTCGTACACGGTGACCGAATGGCCGCGCCGGTTGAGCTCATCCGCCACCGCGAGGCCGGAAGGGCCGGAGCCGATCACCGCCACATTTTTGCCGGTGCGCACCGAGGGCACCCGGGGCTGGATCAGCCCGTTTCCGAATGCGTACTCGATGATGGCCAGTTCGTTTTCGTGGATGGTGACCGCGTCGCCGTGCATGGCGCAGGTACAGGCCGCCTCGCAGGGGGCGGGGCACACGCGGCCGGTGAACTCCGGGAAGTTGTTCGTCTTGAGCAGCCTCGACAGCGCGTAGGGCATGCTGCCGCGGTAGATCATGTCGTTCCACTCGGGGATGAGGTTGTTGAGCGGACAGCCCGAGACCATGCCGCCCAGCATCATGCCGGTCTGGCAGAAGGGCACGCCGCAGTCCATGCAGCGGGCGGCCTGGGTGCGCCGGTCCTCCATCGACATGGGCGGGTGGAATTCGTCAAAGTTCCCGATGCGCTCCTCGGGCTGGATCGTCCGGTTGTCCGCCCGGTCAAACTCCATGAATCCTGTTGGTTTTCCCATTTCGCTCACCGCCTTTCCAGCACGCGCTTGTATTCAACGGGGATGATCTTCTTAAACGAGGGCAGAAGATCGGTAAAGCTTCCCAGCACCTCGCGCCCCCTCGCGGAGCCGGTCATCGCCACGTGTTTTTCGATGAGGGCTCTCAGCGTTTCGATGTCCTCGGCTTCGGTGACAGACTCCATCAGGACCATCGCGCGGTTGAGCCTTCGGTACAGGGTGTGCTTTTCGTCCAGCACGTAGGCGATGCCGCCGCACATGCCCGCCGCGAAGTTGCGCCCCGTCTCGCCCAGAACCACGGCGAGGCCGCCGGTCATGTACTCGCAGCCGTGGTCGCCCACGCCCTCGACCACCGCCGCGGCGCCGGAATTCCGGACGCAGAACCGCTCGCCCGCGACGCCCGCGATGAACGCCTCGCCGCTCGTCGCGCCGTAGAGCGCCACGTTGCCGACGATGATGTTCTCCGAGGCCACGAAGCGGCTTCCCTTCGGCGGGAACACCGCGAGCCTGCCGCCGGAGAGCCCCTTGCCGAAGGAGTCGTTGGAGTCGCCCTCGAGCACCATCGTCAGCCCGTTGGGCGCGAACGCGCCGAAGGACTGGCCGCCGCCGCCGCTGCAGCGGACGACGTAGGTGTCGTCCGGCAGCGAACGATTGTGGAGGCGGGTGATCTCCGAGCCGAAGATCGTACCCAGCGCGCGGTTCGTCGACGAGACGGCGAGGCGCATTTCAGCCTTCCTGCCCTTTTGGAGCGCGGGACCAAGCTTTTCAAGCAGCGCCTTCTCGTCCATCGACTCGTCCAGTTGGAAGTTGAAGGCGTCCTTCGGGTCGAAGTGCGTGGGGCCGGAATAGGGGTTATTGAGAAGCGCCGAGAGGTCCACCTTCATGGCGCGGCCGGCGGGGCGGCTAGAGCGCATGCGGATCAGATCCGTGCGGCCGACCATTTCGTCCACCGTGCGCACGCCCATCTTCGACATCAGCTCGCGCAGCTCCTCGGCCACGAAGCGCATGAAGTTTTCCACGTACTCGGGCTTGCCCGAAAAGCGCTTGCGAAGCTCCGGGTTCTGGGTGGCGACGCCCATCGGGCAGGTGTCGAGGTTGCACACACGCATCATCACGCAGCCCATCGTGACCAGGGGGGCGGTGGCGAAGCCGAATTCCTCCGCGCCCAGGATGCAGGCGATGGCCACGTCCCGGCCGCTCATCAGCTTGCCGTCCGTTTCGATGCGCACGTGGGTTCGAAGGCCGTTGCGCATCAGGGTCTGGTGGGTCTCCGCCACGCCCAGCTCCCAGGGGAGGCCTGCGTCGTGGATGGAGGTGCGGGGTGCCGCGCCGGTGCCGCCGTCATAGCCGGAGATCAAAATAACCTGCGCACCGGCCTTGGCCACGCCGGAGGCGATGGTGCCGACGCCCGCTTCGCTCACCAGCTTCACCGAAATGCGCGCCTTGCGGTTGGCGTTTTTCAGGTCGTAGATCAGCTGGGCCAGGTCCTCGATGGAGTAGATGTCGTGGTGCGGCGGCGGCGAGATCAGCGAAACGCCGGGCGTTGAATGACGCGTTTTCGCGATCCACGGGTAGACCTTCTTGCCGGGCAGGTGGCCACCCTCGCCGGGCTTTGCGCCCTGGGCCATCTTGATCTGGATTTCGTCGGCGCTCATCAGGTAGCCGCTGGTCACGCCGAAGCGGCCGGAGGCCACCTGTTTGATGCGGGAGACCTTGTCGGTGCCGAAGCGCTCCGGGTCCTCGCCGCCCTCGCCGGAGTTGGAGCGGCCGCCCAGGCGGTTCATGGCCTGCGCCATGCATTCATGGGCCTCCTGTGAGATGGAGCCGTAGCTCATCGCGCCGGTCTTGAAGCGCTTCACGATTTCGGAGACCGGCTCGACTTCCGAAAGCGGCACGCCGCCAGTTGGGTCAAACACGAACTCGGTCAGCCCGCGCAGCGTGTGGGGCCGCCCCTCGTCGTCCACCATGCGGGAGTATTCCTTGAACAGCTCGTAGCTGCCGGCGCGGACGGCCTTCTGCAGCGCGCAGATGGTCTCCGGGTCGTAGAGATGGTCCTCCTTGCGCTCGCCGCTTCTAAGCCGGTGGTCGCCGGTGGATTCCGGCGTGGTGTCCATCGGAAGCCCCATCGGGTCAAACGCGCGGTTGTGGCGGTACTCCACGTCCTCGGTGATCTCGTTCAGGCCCACGCCGCCCACGCGGCTATAGGTATTGGTGAAATGCTGGTCGATCACGTCCTTGGCCAGCCCCAGCGCCTCGAAGATCTGGGCGCTCTGGTAGGACTGGATGGTGGAGATGCCCATCTTGGACGCGATCTTGACGATCCCGCTGGTCACGGCCTTGTTGTAGTCGCCGATGGCGGCGGACACGTCCTTATCCATCAGGCCGTCGTCAATCATTTCCTTGATGCATTCGTGGGCGAGGTACGGGCAGACCGCCCGCGCGCCGTAGCCCAGAAGCAGCGCGAAATGGTGCACGCTCCGCGGCTCCGCGCTTTCGAGGATCACGGAGACCTTCGTGCGCTTCTTGGTGCGCACCAGGTGCTGCTCCAGCGCCGAAACCGCCAGGAGCGACGGGATCGCCACGTGGTTTTCGTCCACACCCCGGTCGGAGAGCACCAGGACGCTGGCGCCGCGGGCGACCGCCCGGTCGCAGGCGAGCAGCATCTGATCCACCGCGCGGCCCATGGGCGTGTTTTTGTAGCACAGGATGGAGATGTTCTCCACCTTCAGCCGGGGCTTCTTCATGCCCCGGATGCGCATCAGCTCCGCGGCGGTCAGAATCGGATTGTCCACCTTGAGCACCGCGCAGTTCTCCGGCGCTTCCTCGAGCAGGTTCCCGTCCGCGCCCACGTAGACGGCGGTGTCGGTCACGAGCGCCTCGCGGATGGCGTCGATGGGCGGGTTCGTGACCTGCGCGAACAGCTGCTTGAAGTAGCCGAACAACAGCGGATGCGCGCTTGATAGCACCGCCAGCGGCGTATCGGTGCCCATCGACGCGGTGGGCTCGCCGCCGGAGAGCGCCATCGGCATGATGACCTCGCGCATGTCCTCCCAGGTGTAGGCGAAGAAGCGGTACAGCCGCGCGCGCTCGGGCTTTGACGAAGCGGGCACCCGCTCGTTGGGCAGCGGCAGGTCCTTCATCTCGATGAGGTTCTGGTACAGCCACTCGCCGTAGGGCTGGCGGGCGGCGTAGTCCTCCTTGAGGTCCGCGTCCTCATAGACGCGCCCCGCCACCGTATCCACCACGAGGAGCGCGCCGGGCTTCAGCCGCTCCTTGCGCACCACCTTCGCGGGGTCGATGTCGAGCACCCCGACCTCCGAGGCCAGGATGAGGCAGTCGTCGTCGGTCAGAAGGTAGCGGGAGGGCCTGAGGCCGTTTCGGTCGAGGGACGCGCCGACGATGTCGCCGTCGGAGAAGACCAGCGCCGCCGGGCCGTCCCAGGGCTCCATCATCGTGGCGTAGTAGCGGTACATGTCGCGCCGCTCGCGGGAGAGCTCCTGGTTGTTCTGCCAGGGCTCCGGCACGGTGACCATGACGGCCTTGGGCAGCTCCATGCCGTACATCATCAAGAATTCCAGCGTATTGTCCAGCATGGCGGAATCCGAGCCGGACTGGTCCACGATGGGCATCACCTTGTCGCGGTCGGCTGCGAGGAGAACCGAATCCACGGTCTCCTCTCGGGCGATCATGCGGTCCACGTTGCCGCGGATGGTGTTGATCTCGCCGTTGTGCAAAATCAGCCGGTTGGGGTGCGCGCGCTCCCAGCTGGGGTTGGTGTTGGTGGAGAAGCGGGAATGGACGGTCGCCAGCGCGCTCCGGGTCAGCGGGCTTTCGAGGTCCGGGAAGAAGGTGCGCAGCTCTTCCACCAGCATCATGCCTTTATAAACCACGGTGCGGCTTGAAAAGGAGCAGACGTACGCGCCGCTCGAGGACTGCTCGAACACACGGCGGGCGACGTAGAGCCGCCTGTCGAATTCGAGGCCGCGGGCCGCGCCCTTCGGGCGCTTCACAAAGGCCTGCCAGATGGACGGCCTGCGCTCAAAGGCCTTGCGGCCGAGGACTTCCTCCCGGGCCGGCACCTTGCGCCAGCCGAGGAAGGACATGCCTTCTTTTTCTACGATGACCTCCATCAGCCGCATCAGTTGGCCGCGCTTGACCGCGTTCTGCGGAAAAAAAATCATCCCCACCCCGTAATCGCGCGCCTCGCCAAGCTCAAAGCCAAGCTGCTCCGCGCGAAACAGGTCGTGAGGAATCTGAAACAATATGCCAACGCCGTCCCCGGTGTCGCCTTCCGCGTCCCGGCCGGCCCGGTGAGAGAGCCGCTCTACAATCTTGAGCGCGTTGTCCACGGTCTCGTGGGTCTTGACGCCGCTGATGTTGACCACCGCGCCAATGCCGCAGGCGTCGTGCTCAAACCGCGCGTCGTACAGGCCTGACCCTTGCTGTCGATCCACCCGGCCGTCTTGGCCTTCATACCGCTCTCGCTGCCCCATGCCGTTCATCCTTTATGCGTTATTCGCCGCCGTTGACGAAGGGGTTTAAAAAATGGAGCATGCTTGCGCTCGCTCCATCGCCTTTGACGGTTTTCAGATTATAACACGCCCCTCCCCCTCTGTCAACCCAATAATGAAAACCAATTCTAAAATAACTGCAAATTTACGTTTTTCCGCATGTCTTTTCGCGCCTTTGTGCAGGATCATCCGTCCATCGGTTCATATCCCGGGCCTTGCCCTGCCAAAAATGGATTTTCGCGCCGGGCGTGGCGTTTACAGGTGAAGTCCGCGCCGCTATAATGGGGCGGGAGGCGAATTTTTTTGGATGAAAAATTGCGGGACGCGCGCCGGACAGCGCGGGATGTCAACCGCCTTTCGGCCTTTCTCGCCGAGCGGGATTTTGCCGCTTTGACGAAAGAGGCCGTGGTCGCGGCGCTCGGAAAGCCGGCGGATCTTCTGATTCTGATGGGCGGCAGCATTGGCTCGGGCTGCGAGGCGGCGGCGGCGGCCTACCGGGGCGGCGCGGCAAAGCAGCTGATGATCGTCGGCGGCGCGGGGCATACGACGCAGGCCCTCCGGGACTCGGTCAACGGGCGCTATCCGGACATCCCCACGAAGGGGCGGGCGGAGGCCGATCTGATCGCCGACATGTTCGAAGCGCACTTGGGCATCCCCCGCGCGGAGGTGCTCCTTGAAACGGCCTCCGCCAACTGCGGGGAGAACGCCGCTTTCGCGCTCCGGGTGGCGCGGGAAAGCGCGCTGGACCCGGAGAAAGTGATCCTGATGCAGGACAGCTCCATGCAAAGGCGCATGCGCCACAGCTTTGAAAAGGCGTGGGGAGGCACGCGGGCGCGCTTCTACGGCTACGCCGCCCATGTGCCCGTGGTGGAAGAATGGGACGGCGCGCTCCGCTACGCGGGGGCGCAGCCCTGGGGGATGTGGCCGCTTAAGCGGTTTCTCTCGCTGATTCTGGGCGAAATCCCCCGCCTTCACGACACCCCGGCGGGCTACGGCCCGGAGGGCAAGGGCTTCATCTCCCATTGCGACGTACCGGAGGACGTGCTTGCCGCCTTCTCGCGGCTCTCCGCCGATTTTCCCGGCGACGTCCGCCCGGCGTGGCGCGGATAGCCATCGACCCAACCCCCGCCCGCACGAAAACCGCCCTTTGCGCATAGACTAAGCCATGCGTTTTATGGGGAGGCGGCAGAATGTGCGGAATCGCGGGGGTCATCGGCCGGGGGGACGAAACAGCCTACGGCCGGATGCTTCAGACTTTGGAAAGGCGCGGGCCGGATCAGGAGGGCGCGTGGCTGGGTGGCGGCGCGGCACTCCTGCACCGGCGGCTTTCGGTGGTTGACCTTCAAAACGGGCGGCAGCCGATGGTGCTTACATGGAAAAACGAAACCTATGTGCTGGTGTACAACGGTGAGCTCTACAACACCGACGAGCTGCGGCGCGAGCTTCACGCCCTCGGCCACGGGTTTACCAGCCATTCCGACACGGAGGTGCTGCTCCACGCCTACGCCGAATGGGGAAAAAAGTGCGTGGACCGCTTCAACGGCATCTTCGCCTTCGGCATCTACGAGGAGGCTTCCGGGCAGCTCTTCCTCGCCCGGGATCGAATCGGCGTCAAGCCGCTTTTTTATGCCGAGTCCGGCGGGGCCTTCCTGTTCGCGTCGGAGATCAAGACCATCCTGGCCTACGCCAAAATCGAAGCGCGCCTCTCCCCGGAGGGCGTGTGCGAGGTCATGCTGCTGGGGCCGGGGCGCACGCCGGGCTGCGGCGTGTTCGAAGGCATCCGGGAGGTGCGCCCCGGCTGGCGCGGCTGCTATGCGGACGGACGGCTGTCCCTTGAGCCCTACTGGACGCTGACTGACGGCCCGCACCCGGACGACCTGGAAACCACCATCACGACGGTTCGGGATCTGGTGACCGACGCGATCCGGCGGCAACTGGTGTCGGACGTGCCGGTGGGCTGCTTTTTGTCCGGCGGGCTCGACTCAAGCGTGCTTTCGGCGGTGGCGGCCCGGTACCTCGCGGAGAAGGGCGAAGCGCTCAACACCTTCTCGGTCACGTACCGGGACAACGACCGCTACTTCCGCGCGACGAAGTTCCAGCCCTCCAGCGACGACGAATACATCGGCCTTGTGACCGACGCGCTGGGCAGCCGCCACCACCGGATCGAGCTTGACACCGAGGAGCTGGCCGACGCGCTCTACGAGGCGGTGGACGCCCGGGACCTCCCCGGAATGGCGGACGTGGACAGCTCGCTGCTGCTCTTCTGCCGCTCGGTGCGGCGGGAGATCACGGTGGCGCTGTCCGGCGAGTGCGCCGACGAGATCTTCGGCGGCTACCCCTGGTACCGCGACCCGGACATCCGCGCCCGGCACGGCTTCCCCTGGGCGCAGTCCACGGCCTGGCGCGCGTCCCTTTTGCAGCCGGACGCGCTTCGCGGCCTCGACCCTTACGAGTACGTGGACGCGCGCTACCGCGCTACGCTCTCCGAGACGCACCTCCTGCCGGAGACCGACGCGGGCGAAAAGCGCATGCGGGAGATGACGCGGCTCAACTTCGACTGGTTCATGCAAACGCTGCTCGACCGGAAAGACAGGATGGGCATGTTCTCCGGCCTCGAGGTCCGGGTGCCCTTCTGCGACCACCGCATCGCCGAGTACATGTACAGGGTACCCTGGCCCATGAAGGAGCTGGACGGCCACGAAAAGGGGCTTCTCCGGCGCGCGATGGCGGGCATCCTGCCGGAAAAGGTGCTCTACCGCAAGAAGAGTCCCTACCCGAAGACCCACAACCCGGCCTATGCCCGGCTGGTCCGCGACCGGCTGCGGGACGTGCTCGCGGAGCCGAACGCGCCCATCTGGACGATCGTAAAGCCCGCCGAGGCGGAAAAGCTCTTGCGCGAGGAGCCTCAGCAGAACTGGTACGGCCAGCTGATGACCGGGCCTCAGACCGTGGCCTACCTCTTGCAGCTTGATTACTGGCTGCGCAAGTACCGCGTGCGAATTCTGTAGCCGAAAAATCAGCGCCCTGTCCACCGGCTTTTCGCGTTCTCCGCGGCGCGCAATCAAAAATACTCCGCTGTGGTTGACGGATCCGCACGGCCTGTCTATACTACAATCAATGGAACCGGCGGCCTTCCGCCGACCCCCGGGGCGCTTTGGCGGAACCGCCCAAACTTTCCCGGGGGACTTATGGCCTGTACCCACGAAATATGAGTCCGGCCGCGCCACCGCGCTTCATCAGGAGAAGCGCGGCACCCGAGGCGTTGCCGAGGGACGGAGGGAAGCATGGTTTATTCACTAAAGCTCCCCGGGCGCACACTGTTCGGCAAGGGCGCGCTGGAGGAGGCGGGGGCCAACTTCCGCGCGCTGGGCACGCGGGCGCTGATCGTCACCGGAAAAATCGTGCAGAAGAGCGAGGCCTTCTCCAGCCTGACCAGGCTTCTCTCGAAGCATTCGGTGGGCTGGGCGGTGTTTTCGGAGATCCCCGGCGAACCGGACGACCGGATGATCGACGAGGGCGCCAGGGCCTACGGCTACGCGGGCTGTGATTTCATCATTGGCCTCGGCGGCGGAAGCCCGCTGGACAGCGCCAAGGCCATCGCCGCCAAGGTGGCGCTGCCGGGCAGCGTCGTCGACTATGCGGGGCGCGAAATATCAGGCAAACTGCCCCCGCTGGCGCTGATCCCCACCACCGCCGGCACCGGCTCCGAGGCCACCCGCTTTGCGGTCATCACCGACAGCAAAAAGGGCGCAAAGCTCCTTTTGCGGGGCGACGCGCTGATTCCCGCGCTGGCGGTTGTGGACCACACCTTCACCCTCTCCGCGCCGCCCGCGCTGACCGCCTACACCGGCATCGACGCGCTGACCCACGCGGTGGAGGCCTACACCTCCAAGAGGGCGACGCCGCTGACCGACCCCTACGCGCTGGCCGCCGTCAGCCGCGTCTTCGAAAATTTGCCCAAGGCCTTCAAGGACGGCGGCGACCGGGCGGCGCGGGAATCGATGTCCATCGCCGCCTACGAGGCGGGCGTGTGCATCTCGAATGCCTCCGTCACGCTGGTGCACGGCATGAGCCGCCCCATCGGCGCCAAGTTCCACGTACCCCACGGCCTTTCGAACGCGATGCTTCTGGCCCACTGCCTTCGCTTCGCCGCCCACGGGCGGCCCGACAAATTTGCGAAGATGGCCCGTTCCATCGGCGCCGCGCCCAACCGCTTCACCGACCGGGAGGCCGCCGACGCGCTGATCGGCGCCTTTGCGGAACTGACCCGGGTCCTGAACATCCCGACCCTCCGCGCCTACGGCATCCCGGAAAAGGAGTACCGCGAGGCAATCCCCCAGATGGCCAGGGAGGCCATCGAGAGCGGAAGCCCCGGAAACACCCTCTGCGATGTGGCCGAGGGCGACATCATCCGGCTCTACGACAGCCTCTATTGACGATGTTTTTGCGCTGCCCGGGCGGTGTATAATCCCCATGAGGGGGGAAATCCATGAAGATCGAAGCCGCCAACCCGGAAGAATACATCAATCAGTTGCAGGAGCCTGTCAAGTCCGCCATCGCCTCCCTGCGGGAAGCCGTTCGGCGGGGGCTTCCCGCGGGCTTTCAGGAGACGATGCAGTACGGCATGATTACCTGGGTGGTGCCCCACGCCATCTACCCCGCGGGCTACCGGGCAAACCCGAAGGATCCGCTGCCCTTTCTGTCCATCGCCGCCCAGAAGAATCACATCGCGCTGTACCATCTGGGGATGTACGCATTCCCGAAGCTTCTCGATTGGTTCCAGTCGGCCTACGCACACGCAGGCGCAGGCAGGCTGGATATGGGCAAGTCCTGCGTTCGCTTCAAGCGGGCGGATAAAATCCCGTTTGGCCTTATAGAGGAGCTCGCCGGAAAGATCACCGTCAACGAATATATCCAAATAGTTTCTCAATCGTAAACCTCTGCGGGAAGGCGAATCGCGCCGGTCGATGTTGCTTGGCGCGGCGTTACGCCGAAGCGGAAGTTTTCCAGTATTCTTAATCTGCCTTCCGGAAAATCCTGTTTAACGAGGATTAAATCCTTGCGCGCTGATAGAACGCCTCCTTTTCGGGTATGAATAGTTCAGATGGATGCGGTGCGCATCCTAAAGACATGGCCCGCAGCGTCCGCTGCGCCGAAGGAGGATATTTCATTATGAGAATCAAAACCCTGACCATCGCCGCGATGATGATCGTCGCCGCGGTCGCGCTGGTCGGCTGTGCGCCGGCCGCGCCCGCGCCCACCGCCGCCCCCGTCGCCACGGAAGCGCCTACCGTGGCCCCCGCCGTAACCGAAGCCCCGGCCATGACCGAGGCGCCCGTCGCCACCGAGGCGCCCGCGCCGGAAGTGACCGCCGCCTCCGCCCCCGCGCAGCTTGAGCTGACGGTCGACGAACTGGCCGCCTATGACGGCACCAATGGCAAGCCCGCCTACGTAGCGGTCAACGGCGTCATCTACGATGTGACCAACGTGCCCGCCTGGAAGAACGGCGCCCACAACGGCTACACCGCGGGCAAGGATCTGTCCGACGCCATCGGCAATGCCCCCCACAAGGATTCCGTACTGGCGAACCTGACGGTGGTCGGCAAGCTGAAATAAGCAAAATCACGCATTGATCCCTCCTACCTAAAAAGGCATCAAAAAACCCTGCCGGTTTTTTTGATGCTAGGGAAAAACCCTGCGTGCGCCTGAAATTCTTCTGGAATTTCCGGGCGGCGTACTGACCAAAGGTGTGGATAGCGCCACCAGTATGCATGCTGATGGCGCTATCCCGTGGAGACTTTGTTGATGGTCTGAGGCGGCCGCGCCGGTTTGAACCGGAGCGGCCGCCTTTTTATGCGATTTAATTCGATTATACGGCTTTGGGGGCCTGCCGCGCTCCTCGCAGCACCCGGTACAGGTTGAGTCCGGCGATTCCGGCCACCTGCGCGCCCGTGTAGCCCATCTTCTCCAGCCGTTCCAAAATTACCGGAAATCCCACCGGGTTATGAAGCCCTTCCGGCCAGCGCTCGATGCCGTCGAAGTCGGAGCCGAAACCCACGCAGTCGACGCCGCCCAGTTCGCAGAAGCCGTCGATGTGGCGGATCACGTCGTCGATGACCGCGGGGCGGCCGTCCGTAAGAAAGTCCGAATAAAAGTTGATGCCGACGAATCCGCGCCCCGCGAAGATCGCCCGCGCCTGCTCCGGCCAGAGGTTCCGAGGCGAGGACGCGAGGGTTCTCAGGTTGGAATGGCTGGCCACCACCGGCAGGGACGAATGCTCGATTACGCCGTAGAAGCCCGCCTCGTTCAGATGCGAGACGTCCGCCAGAATGCCCAGCGCGTTCATTGCGTGGAGCATGTCCACGCCCAAGGGCTTCAGCCCCTTGCCACAGTCGTTCATGGCGGGGTAGGCCAGCTCGTTTTCGTGGTTCCAGGTGATGGCGATCATCCGGACGCCCTCGGCGGCGAACTCGTTCAGCCGTTCAAAGGACCCCTCCAGCACCTCGCCGCCCTCGATGGACAGGATGCCGCAGGGCGACGACGGCGCGTCCTCCGGGAGCGCCCCGGTCAGAATCGGCACGCCCAGATCCAGGACGCGGGCGAGCATCCGCCGGGCTTTGTCGTAGGGCTGCCCCGCAGGCCCCTTGGAGCCCGCGAACAGCGCGAAGGTCTGAAGCCCCACGCCGCCCGAGGCCAGCGCGCCGGGGGTGACGGCGCAGCCCTCCGGTGCTTTATCCTCGATGGCGATGGCGTACAGCGTGTCCGCGTGGGCGTCGGCGACAAAATACTTCACGATGCGTCCCTCCAAATTTTCAAAATCTCCGAATCTAAGCGCCTGCCGCCGCCATCCGCCGCGTGCGCCAGCCGCCGCGCAGGTAGTAGAGGATGAACATCACGCTGGTTGCCGCCCAGGTCACGGGGTACCCGAACACCAGCATCCGTACCGTCGGGTTCAGCGGAAACGCGCCGTACAGCCAGGCGATGCGCAGTACGCAGATGCCCACCACCGTCATCATCATCGGCACGAGGGATTCACCCATGCCCCGGAGCGCGCCGGAGAGGATCTCAATCGACACATAGCAGAAGTACAGCGGCGTGATTTCCCGGATCAGCGAAATGCCGATCCGGAGCGCCTCGTCGCTTGGGCTGAAAATCCGAAGGAAAGGCTCCGCCAGCACGTATACGACGGCGGAGAGCGCAAGCGCGGTGCCCATCGCCATCAGGTAGGCGGTGCGCACGCTCTTTCGCACCCGGTCCATCTTGCGAGCCCCGAAGTTCTGGCTGGCGAAGGTGGTAACCGAGATGCCAAAGGCGTTGATGGTCATCCAAAATAGCGCGTCGATCTTCGAATAGGCCGCCCAGGCGGCCATCGTGTGGGTGCCGAAGGAATTGATGCCGCCCTGGATCAGAAGGTTCGAAATCCCGTACATCATCGACTGGAAGCCGGAGGGCAGGCCGATGCGGAAGGCGTCCTTCAAAACCGTGCGGTCGAAGCCGATCTTACGCAGGTTCAGCCGGTAGCAGTCGTCTACCCGCATGAGGCGGGCGACCAGAAGCCCCGCCGCGATGGTCTGCGCCAGGAGCGTCGCGATGGCCGCGCCCATGACCCCCAGCCCGAGCCCGACCACCAGCAGAACATCCAGCGCAATGTTGACGATGGCGCCAACGGCAAGGTAGACGAGGGGCCGCCGGGAATCCCCCACCGCCCGCAGAATGCCCGAGCCGATGTTGAAGAAGAGCACCGATTCGATGCCCAGGAAGTAGACGTTGAGGAAGGCCGCCGCCTGATCGATCACATCCGCCGGTGTGCCCAGAAACTCCAGCATCCGTCGGCCGAACAGGGTTCCCAACACCATCAGCGCCGCGCCCGCCGCCAGGCTGATGCCGACCACCGTGTGCACCGCGCGGCTGGTGCCGTCGGCGTCCTCCGCGCCGTAGTGCTGCGCCACCACCACCGTCGCGCCCGCGCCGAGCCCCACGAAGAAGCCGAGGAACAGGTTGATGATGGTCATGCTGGTGCCGCCCACCGCCGCCAGCCCCGCGTCGCCCACCACAGTGCCCACAATGCTGGCGTTCACGATGTTGTACAGCTGCTGAAAGAACGTGCCCAGAACGATCGGGAAAAAGTACTTCAGAAGTTCTTTCCAGATGGTGTTCTGGGTGATCGCGTTGTCTCTTTGGATCTGCATGCAGACTCCTCCAGGCCGCCCCTTCGCCGGGCCGCGGCACACCCTGAAATGGTATAGCACAAACCCTGCCGTTTGTCCAGCACCACTGGGATAAATGGCAGGGCAACCACACGAAAAATGGGCGGACGCATTTTTCGTGTGGTTGCGAAGGGAACGACGACGTACGGGCCGCCGACTTGATGGAAATGGAAGGCTTCGGCCCTCCATACCTCCCAGGGTTTTCGTAGGCGTTTGCCCGGGGGATAAATGGCAGGGCAAAATCGTGCTTGCGCCCGGCCTCCGGAGGACCTATAATTGATATATCAGTTTAAAGGGGGGCTTCCCTTGAAGGCACTGGTCATGGAGGCATACAAGTCGTTTCATCTTCGGGATATGCCCACGCCCAGCCCCGCGCCGGGCGAGGTTCTGGTTCGGGTGCGCGCCTGCGCGGTTTGCGGCAGCGACGTACACGGCATCGACGGCTCCACCGGCCGCAGGCAGCCTCCGGTCATTATGGGGCACGAGGCGGCGGGTGAAATCGCGCTTCTCGGCGAGGGTGTGACCGGCTGCGCCCCCGGCGACCGGGTGACCTTTGATTCCACCGTCTACTGCGGTGCTTGCGAGGCCTGCCGCGCGGGCGACGTGAACCTTTGCGTGAACCGGCGGGTGCTGGGCGTGTCCTGCGACGAATACCGCCAGGAGGGCGCCTTCGCCGAATACGTGGCGGTGCCCGCCCGAATTTTATACCCGTTGCCGGACGGCGTCTCCTTTGAGGAGGCGGCGATGGTGGAGCCCCTGTCCATCGCGCTGCACGCGATGACCCGCGCACCCATGCCCGAAAACGCGACCGTGCTGGTGGTGGGCGTGGGCACGATCGGCCTTCTGGCGCTTCAAGCGGCCCGCGGGTTGGGCGCAACGCGGCTGATCGCGGCGGACATCGACGAAAACCGGCTGGCCCTTGCCCGGGAGATGGGGGCGGAAGCGGTCAACACCGGCGACCCCGGCGCGTTGGAGCGCATCCTCGCGCTGACGGGCGGCCGTGGCGTCGACATCGCGGCGGACGCCACCGGCATCGCCGCCACCTGCGACCTGGCCATCCGCGCCACAAAACCAAACGGCGCGGTGGTGCTGGTGGGAAACCTCGCCCAGAAAATTGACTTCCCCCTGCAGTTTGTGGTCACGCGGCAACTTCGCCTGTTCGGCAGCTGCGCGTCCGCTGGGGAATACCCCCGGTGCCTTCAGATGATCGCAGACGGCGTGGTGGACGTGAAACGGATGATCTCAAAAACCGTCCCCCTCGCGGAGGGCGAGGAATGGATTCTGAAGCTGTACAACAGGGAGCGCGGCCTGTACAAGGTCGTACTGGTTCCCTAGGCCGATTTCAAGGAGGCTTTCCCATGCGAAACATTCGCGCCGGCATTGTCGGCTGCGGCAAGGTGGGGCACTACCACGCGCGGGCTTACCGCGCCGCGCCGGGGTGTGATCTGGCCGCCTGCGTCAGCCGCAGCCCCGAGCGGGCGGAGGAATTCGGTCGCGCCTACGGCATCCCGTGGTTTACCTCCGTTACGGAGATGGTCGAAAAAGCCGGGGTGGAGGCCGTCAGTATCGCGACACCCCACCCGCAGCACGCCGCCCCCGCCGTGGAGGCGGCGCGGGCGGGCGCACATATCCTGGTGGAGAAACCGCTGGCCGCGTCCCTCCAGGACTGCGACGCCATCCTCTCCGCAGTCCGCGCCGCAGACGTGACCGCGGGCGTGGTCAGCCAGCGCAGGTTCTACCCCCAGGCGGCGCGGGTGAAGCAGGCCATCGAGGACGGAAAGCTGGGAAAACCCATCCTCGGCACGGTGACGATGCTGGGCTGGCGGGACATGGCCTACTACGCCTCCGACCCGTGGCGCGGCACCTGGGCGGGCGAGGGCGGCGGCGTGCTGGTCAACCAGGCGCCCCACCAGCTGGATCTGCTCCTTTGGTACATGGGCGAGGCGGCGGAACTCTACGGCCTGTGGGACACGATGAACCACCCCGGCCTCGAGGTCGACGACACCGCCGTCGCCGCCATCCGCTTCAAATCCGGCGCGCTGGGCACGATCGTAGTCAGCAACTCTCAGAACCCGGCGCTCTACGGAAACGTCCACGTCCACGGCTCAAACGGCGCGTCCGTCGGCGTGCAGACAGACGGCGGCGCGATGTTCGTCGCCGGGATGAGCGGCATCACGGAGCCGCCCTTCAACGACCTGTGGACGGTTCCGGGCGAAGAGGACTTAAAAGCCGCCTGGCGCAGCGAGGAGGACGCCCTCTTCTCCGCCCCCGACGCCGTTGATCGCTTCTTCCGCCTTCAGATCACGGACTTTCTGGGCGCAATCCGGGAGGGCCGCGCCCCCCTCGTGACCCTCGAGGATGGCCGCCGCACGGTAGAGCTTTTCACCGCCATCTACCGCTCGAACCGGGACCGCGCACCCATCCGCTTCCCGTTGGAGGTGTGAAGTGGCGCGCCAAGTCAACCGGGGGGGTTGAGAACTCGAATCAGCGCAATCGCAGGCGAAGAAGCCGCAAGCGGTTGCGCTATTGTTTGTTGTTCAGCCTATAGGCCATTTCAAAGCACGCGCCTGCGAGCGGCGCGACGCCGGACGAGCCGCTGCGCCATCGACGCAGCGGGATTTCAATCCACGCGCCTGCGAGGGGCGGGATGTAGGAGGTGCGCACATGAACGGCAACGGCGGAATTTCAATCCACGCGCCTGCGAGGGGCGCGACATACGGCCTCTGCCACTTCCACGTCCGGCTCCCAATTTCAATCCACGCGCCCACGAGGGGCGCGACGCAACTACAGTGCCACAACCAACAACCACACAAACATTTCAATCCACGCGCCCACGAGGGGCGCGACTGGCCTTGTCCTCGTCCAACGTGGCCGTGTAGATATTTCAATCCACGCGCCCACGAGGGGCGCGACAAACTCAAAGAAGCAGTTTACCGACCGGCAAAAGATTTCAATCCACGCGCCCACGAGGGGCGCGACTTGTGCGCCAAGAAAATCACCATCGGAGCGCGGATATTTCAATCCACGCGCCCACGAGGGGCGCGACTATCTCCACGAACGGATTTGTGCGCGAAGGGTTTTTCATTTCAATCCACGCGCCCACGAGGGGCGCGACCGTATTACGGCAACGTTACAGCCGAATTCAAAATTTCAATCCACGCGCCCACGAGGGGCGCGACAAAGCCTTATCCTCTCATCGTGCGGAACACGTAATTTCAATCCACGCGCCCACGAGGGGCGCGACCTTAATTACCCAAGTCTATCGCTGACTGTCTAAATTTCAATCCACGCGCCCACGAGGGGCGCGACATGAAGCTGACTGACGCGGAGAGGGCGCAGGTAATTTCAATCCACGCGCCCACGAGGGGCGCGACGATGACAAACTTGCCATTGACCACGAACACATGGAATTTCAATCCACGCGCCCACGAGGGGCGCGACTGGGTGCGCGAAAGTACGCCGACAGGAACTGGGAATTTCAATCCACGCGCCCACGAGGGGCGCGACGACACCGACCGCTTCCTCCGCGCCGCCATCTCGATTTCAATCCACGCGCCCACGAGGGGCGCGACCGCAGCATCTCCGATGCGGCATCCGACAGTTGAACATTTCAATCCACGCGCCCACGAGGGGCGCGACGCGATCCGCCTCCGGCATGGCACGCAGTTCGTCGATTTCAATCCACGCGCCCACGAGGGGCGCGACACCCCGCCCGTCGTGGGCTGGCTGCTGGACGGTACATTTCAATCCACGCGCCCACGAGGGGCGCGACCTTCGAGGGCAACACGCCCGTATACGGCGGCACATTTCAATCCACGCGCCCACGAGGGGCGCGACCGCCATAGCGTTCGTCGCTGCGTCCACCATTGGTTATTTCAATCCACGCGCCCACGAGGGGCGCGACCGGGGCGGCGAAGACTTGTATTTAGATCAGGCTTATTTCAATCCACGCGCCCACGAGGGGCGCGACCATAGCCCGCGTCGTTAATTGCCGCCAACGCAGTATTTCAATCCACGCGCCCACGAGGGGCGCGACGCGGCGGCGGCGCATACTCCATATCGTCAGCGATATTTCAATCCACGCGCCCACGAGGGGCGCGACGTCGCCGTAGACAGCGGCATAAAGCCCGGTCGTATTTCAATCCACGCGCCCACGAGGGGCGCGACACCCCGTCCACCAAATCAGCTACGACGGCGAGGCAATTTCAATCCACGCGCCCACGAGGGGCGCGACCGGAAGACCTCGAATCGATGGCGGCATGGGACGCATTTCAATCCACGCGCCCACGAGGGGCGCGACGATAGCATCAGCTTCGGCACCCAGCCTATCCAGATATTTCAATCCACGCGCCCACGAGGGGCGCGACTCGACGAGTAGGAGGTTGCGCGCATGACCTACCGTATTTCAATCCACGCGCCCACGAGGGGCGCGACGGCGCAAAGAGTACTGGGGCGCGCGGGAGTATTTTATTTCAATCCACGCGCCCACGAGGGGCGCGACCGGCACGAAGGTTGCTGTCTACGCCACGCCGGAGATTTCAATCCACGCGCCCACGAGGGGCGCGACCCGTCAACACGCAGAAGCGCCAAGCGTGTATAAAATTTCAATCCACGCGCCCACGAGGGGCGCGACAGTATGGTTCGGACTTCCCCAAAGTCCTGGTTGCGATTTCAATCCACGCGCCCACGAGGGGCGCGACCAAGGGAGCACACAAAACAAGGAGGGCGTCACAATATTTCAATCCACGCGCCCACGAGGGGCGCGACAAACGCTGGACGAGAACAAGCTGCGGCTGTACTTATTTCAATCCACGCGCCCACGAGGGGCGCGACCGCCGACGATCCGTTGCACCTGTTCACGCCGGAAATTTCAATCCACGCGCCCACGAGGGGCGCGACGGATGTACTCGCGCCCATCTTCTGCGGTTGCCATATTTCAATCCACGCGCCCACGAGGGGCGCGACCTGGGTTTTCTGTTTACGACAAATGGCTGAAATCATTTCAATCCACGCGCCCACGAGGGGCGCGACGGTTAAGCCTTTCGACGCCGAGCGCACCGCGAATATTTCAATCCACGCGCCCACGAGGGGCGCGACATCGTCGCGCTGGGCAATACGTCGGCCACCACCATTTCAATCCACGCGCCCACGAGGGGCGCGACCGGCTTTTGCGATGCCCATCGCTTTCAGCTATTTTATTACAATCCACGCGCCCACGCGGGGCGCGACGTCATGACATCCCACAAATCGCGCTTTTGCAGCGCATATTTCAATCCACGCGCCCACGAGGGGCGCGACCGGCACAGGTAGTCGATCTGGTTCGTGCGGGCGTATTTCAATCCACGCGCCCACGAGGGGCGCGACAAATCCGATTTGGACGCAATAGGCGATGTGGCTATTTCAATCCACGCGCCCACGAGGGGCGCGACACGTGTTCGACGGACAGCACACCGTCGCCGTGCTATTTCAATCCACGCGCCCACGAGGGGCGCGACTTACCCGCACACACCCTTCGGGCTTCGCGGCTAATTTCAATCCACGCGCCCACGAGGGGCGCGACGAACCTGCCGCCCTTGACGCGGGGCAATATCGAAATTTCAATCCACGCGCCCACGAGGGGCGCGACACGGCGCATACAGCATGTGCTCCCGGCGTCTTGTATTTCAATCCACGCGCCCACGAGGGGCGCGACTCGCCTGTTCGCGGTCAATGCGCCACTCTAACCATTTCAATCCACGCGCCCACGAGGGGCGCGACACGCCGTGGCTTTTCAAGGCCTCGGCGTAACCAATTTCAATCCACGCGCCCACGAGGGGCGCGACCTGTGAATACGCGCTGCCAATCGATCCTGATATCTATTTCAATCCACGCGCCCACGAGGGGCGCGACTCGTACTCTCGCAGCCGCGCCAACTCGTCGGGTGTATTTCAATCCACGCGCCCACGAGGGGCGCGACGCGGCGGCGGCTGTTTTCGCGGCGGATTCCTGGTTATTTCAATCCACGCGCCCACGAGGGGCGCGACGCCAGCATGCTGTTCATGCCGTCGATCACACCTTATTTCAATCCACGCGCCCACGAGGGGCGCGACGGCCGCTGGTGGCCACGGAGGCCACGTACACAGAGATTTCAATCCACGCGCCCACGAGGGGCGCGACAGGTACTCTTGCTGATCGGCACCGGTCAGCTTTATTTCAATCCACGCGCCCACGAGGGGCGCGACGTGGGTTGACAAGGCCATCCTGATCAACGACGGATTTCAATCCACGCGCCCACGAGGGGCGCGACAGCAGCGTCGCGCAGGTCAAGTCGGTGGTGGCTATTTCAATCCACGCGCCCACGAGGGGCGCGACCCGGCTCGCCCGAGCCTGGGAAGTGCTGGATATGATTTCAATCCACGCGCCCACGAGGGGCGCGACCTGAACAACGAAGCGAAGCGGAGTTCACGCCGCATTTCAATCCACGCGCCCACGAGGGGCGCGACATAGGCCTCATGCGCGTATGGGATGCCCGCCGACATTTCAATCCACGCGCCCACGAGGGGCGCGACGCGGCGAACAGCCCTACACGGGCTATACTGTGCTATTTCAATCCCCGCGCCCACGAGGGGCGCGACAAGTCGCCGTACACGGCGGCATAAAGCCCGGTCGTATTTCAATCCACGCGCCCACGAGGGGCGCGAC
>JAEYPB010000038.1 GCA_023411175.1 Bacillota bacterium
GCGGCGGACAGACCTACACCACGGAGCAGATGCTGACCTACGCCATCCAGGACGAGTACATGGCGCTGGCGGAGTATCGCGCGATCATCGAAAAGCACGGGGCGCTGCGGCCGTTCACCAGCCTGATCGAGGCCGAGCAGAGGCACATCGACCTTCTGAAACCGCTCTTCACGGCGTACGGCGTGGCGGTGCCTGAGGACGACGCCGCGGGCCGTGTGACCGCGCCTGAGACGCTGACGGAAGCGTACGAGGCGGGCCTCAAGGCGGAGACCGACAACACCGCGATGTACGGCGCGTTTCTTTCGCAGACCCTGCCCGATGACGTGAAGGCAGTGTTCGCCTCTTTGAAAGCCGCTTCCGAGAACCATCGGTCCACATTTGAGCGCAGGATTTCCGGCCAGATTGGAAATGCCCAGGGCAACCGAAACGGTCGCGGCAATGGCAGCATGAACGGGCGTGGCAATGGCAACGGTCGCGGCAACGGCAACGTGAACGGTCGCGGCAACGCGTACAACAACGGCGGCAACCGCGGCGACTACCCGAACTGTTCAAACTGCCCGTATTGCCCGGCGGCGTAACGCCCGGGGTTCAGCATCATCATACCCATGTGGACCGGAAACCCGCCGGTGAACGGCGGGTTTCCGGTTTTATAGCGAGCATCATCATTCAGAAGCCTTCGGTGCGCAACGCCAAACCGCGATTCTGACGGATGCGAACAATCGCATTTCTCCGAAGCGTTTCGGACGCCGTGTTGCCCACCTTCTGCAAGAAAAAGGGCGTGGCAGGTGGTTCTCGACCTTACCCAAAGAAAGGCGCGCGCCGCATCGTGTAGCTTTCGACGGATTCGACGATCGGCCCGGACGCCTCGCTTTCCTGTTTGGCGCGAATCCACTCCGGATCCTCCCGGAAGGAAGCCCAGGCCCTCTCCTTCGCCTCGGCGCTTTCAAACGCGCACACGTAATAAATGCGCTCCGCACCCTCGCCGTCGACCCAGAAATCGGTCACCTTGATGCCGTGGCGAGGGAAGATGGAGAGCGTATGGTTCTGAAACCGATCGCAAATCGCCTTCTGCCGGTCGGGATGCATGTGGTAAATGCGCAGCTCGTAGATCATGGGAATGCCCCTTTCAATCGTTTGTAAGCCTGATGCATTTTAACACGGGCCGCCGCGGGGCTGCAAGCGCGCGTGGCGTTCCTGCGCCCGCAGAAGAGGCGGAGGTTTTTACCGAATCATAATGTTCCACAGCGGATCTATTCTTGCTCAACGTATTCGGCAAATGGTTATGAAAAACCGGCAAGAGGCGGATTGATTTTTGTGCCTATATATGCTAGAATGCGATAGAATCATTATGGAAGGGTGAGAGAAACTCACTCAAAAAGGAGGCCCCCTATGAATCGCTTCTCCAGATTCGTCTCCTGCCTGTTGGTCCTGTGTATCCTGTTGTCCTTTGGCTTCGTTTCCGCCCTGGCAGAGGCCGCACCCACGCCTGCGCCGGTGCCCGAGGGACGCCGCGAGGTGGTTTTCTGGCATTGCTTTGGCGGCACCATCGGTGAGGCCGTGCAGCGCGTGGTCGACAACTACAACGGCTCCCAGGATGAGATTTGGGTGACGGCTATTTTTCAGGGCGCGTATGACGACTGCCTGACCAAGCTCAAGGCTGCGGTTCCGGCGGGCACGGGTCCGGACATGTTCCAGATGTTCGAGCTGGGCACCACCTTCCTGGTGAATTCCGGCTGGACCATCCCCTTCCAGGAGATGCTCGAGAAGGACGCCGAGCCCTACGTCATGATCGACGACATCGAGCCGGCGCTGCGCAACTACTACACCTACGACGGCAAGATGGTCTGCATCCCCTTCAACCCCTCCACGCCCATCATGTACTTCAACAAGACGGCGTTCGTTGAGGCCGGGTTGGATCCCGCCGCCCCTCCCACCACCTTTGCGGAGATCGCGGCCATCGCCGACAAGCTGACCGTCAAGGAAGGCAACCGGACCATCCGCCATGCCATGGGCCTGCCGATCTACGGCTGGTTCTTTGAGAACTTCCTGGCCGGCATGGGCGCCAACTATGTGAACATGGACAACGGCCGCACCGGCCATGCCACCGCCATCGAGTTCGATACCAGCGGTGCGGGCAAGCAGATCATGGAGACCTGGAAGCAGATGGTGGATGACGGCGTCATCTACAACTTCGGCGCGGACAATGCCGCTTCCCGCGACGCTTTCATTGCCGGCCAGACCTGCATCATCCTGGAGTCCACCGCCCAGCTCAAGACCCTCCTCAACGGCATTGGCGGCAAGTTTGAGCTTGGCACCGCCTACCTGCCCAGCATGCTGGAAAAGACCCAGAACGGCGTGATCATCGGCGGCGCCAACCTGTGGCTGTGCAAGAACGAGGATCAGCAGAGGGTCAACGATGCCTGGACCTTCATCAAGTACGCCACCTCCGCGGCCGTCTCCGCGCAGTTCAGCATGGATACCGGCTACTTCTGCGCCAACACGACCGCGTATGACGAACCCTCCTTCCAGACCTACCTCAAGGAGAACCCCAACTTCCTCACGGCCATCAACCAGCTCCACGACTGCCCCATCAGCTTCGCCACGCAGGGCGCGTCCGTGGGCGTGATGCCTGAGCTTCGGGCCATCTTCCAGGAGGAAGCCGCCCTGTACCTCGACGACGCCGAGTCCGTGGAAGACATGCTCAATAACATTGCCGAAAAGGGCAACGCCGCCATCCAGGGCTACAACAAGACGGCTTACGGCGAATAAGCGCCATTCCCTCGAAGTCTGTCGCGCCGGGTGCACGCAGGTGCGCTCGGTGCGATGGCTTTCGGGCGCGGCTCTGCCGCACAAGACGCCCCAGTGGGGCGTTTTTGAACCCCGGGGATTCAAGATAGACTACGAGTGCGCATGCCTGTATCGTGGCAACTCTCATATGTAAATCGAACATTGATGCGTCGCTATGTCGATCCTTTTTGTGGAGACCAGGTCGCTTCGCGTACTGATTTTGCACCGGGCGCCGCGTTGCCGCCTTCCGCTGGAGCGCATCATGCTCATCCCGCCGAGGCGTATCCGGAAGGGCCTCCCCGCTCCTCAATCAAAGAACCTCGTCTGTTTGGGCGCATTACTGTTTTCCATCGGTATAAATTCGGTTGTGCAAGCAAGAAGGAGTACGCAATATGAACAGGGCACCAGCCACCCAGCGGGCGGCCGGAAAGGGCAAAAGGTTTTTGTCACACGCCGCTCCCTATCTGTACATTCTCCCCGCCATGGTGATCATGGCGCTGTTCGTGTTTATCCCCTTTGGGAACACGATCAACCTGAGCACGGCGCTCACCGACGCGAACGGCGCCGTCGTCGCCCGGGTGGGGCTGCAAAATTACTGGGATAGTTTCGTCCAGACGGATTTCCAGCAGATACTCGGCGTGACGTTTCAATTTGCGCTGATCGTCGTGGTGGGTTCCATCCTGATGGGCCTGATCACCGGGATCCTCGCCAACGAGCAGTTCTTCGGTCGAAGCGTTTTTCGGACCGTGTACGCCATGCCGCTGGCGGTGTCTTCCGCGGCGATTTCGGTAATCTTCCTGTTCATCATGCACCCCACCTTCGGCATCCTCAACTACCTTTTGCAGACGGACATCAAATGGCTGCGCAGCGTCAAGTACGCGCTGGGCTCCGTGTCCTTCGTGACGATTTGGATGAACGTTGGACTGAACTTCATCTTCGTAATCGCGGCGCTGCAGTCGGTGGATCATTCGCTGTATGAAGCGGCGTCCATTGAGGGCGTGGGCTTTTTCGGCAAGCACTGGTACGTGACCTTCCCGTCCATTTCGCCCACGCTGTTCTTCCTGCTGATCGTCAACATCATCAACACCTTCCAGGCTTACGCCCAGATCAACCTGCTGACCCAGGGCGGACCCGGAAAGTACACCACGAACATCGTATACAGCATCTACCTGGAGGCCTTCCGCTACTCGCGCTTCCACGTAGCGGCCGCCCAGTCCGTCATCCTGTTCGTAATGATCTTTATCCTGACGATGATTCAGTTCAAGCTCGAAAAGAAGGTGACATACTGATGATCGTTCGGAAAAGCGCGAAAATCCTGTTCTTTCTGGCCAACTTTGTGGTGGCTGCGATACTGGTGGCTCCGCTCCTGTACGCGCTGAGCGCCAGCTTTATGACGGAGGGCGAGCTGATCAACTACCCGCCCGCGATCATTCCTTCTTCTTTCTATACCCAGAACTATGTGGATGCGCTGCGCATGGCGCCCATCTTTCAATTTATCTTCAACTCCGCCGTCGTCGCCATCGCCTGCACCGCCGCGCAGCTTTTTACGGGCGCCCTGGCAGGCTACGCCTTTGGCGTGTTGAGATTCAAAGGACAAAAGGCGCTCTTCTTCCTGATGCTGGCCACCATGATGATTCCCGGCCAGGCCATCATCATTGCCAACTACCTCATGGTGGTTAGGATGGGGCTGGTGGATACCTTTGGCGCGCTGATTTTGCCCTATACCGCCAGCGCCTTCTGCATCTTCAACATGCGCCAGGCATTTTTGTCCCTGCCCAAGGAACTGAACGAGTCCGCCATGATCGACGGCTGCAACTCGCTGCAGTTTTTTGTTCGGATCGGGCTGCCCCTGACCAAGCCCTTTCTGGGCTCCCTGGGGATTTACACCTTCCTGGGCGTGTGGAACCAGTATCTGTGGCCGCTCCTCGTGACCAACTCGGTGAAGATGCGCACCGTGCAGATCGGCATCGGCATGCTGCAAAACGCCGAGGGCAACTCCTACGGCCCCGTCATGGCCGCTGCCATCATGATTCTGGTGCCCTCCATCCTGATTTTCATTATCGGCCAAAAGTCGCTGATCTCCGGCCTGACCGCCGGCGCCATCAAGGGTTAAAGGTGCGCATGCGGAACTACCCTCCCACCCGCTGCGGAGGGGCTTGGCGTCCTGTATGCGACTGTTGACGGTTCGAAAGCATCGGTGTAGAATTGCTGCGGAGTGCGGCGGGATGCGCTGGACTTTTGGAGCCGGGATTGGTTTACCTAAGAGATGATTCCAAGAATGTGGAGTGTGAGGATCATGCCGCGGAGAGTATACGGGCATCGGGGCGCGAGTGGTTACGCGCCGGAAAATACGCTGGAAGCCTTTGAGTTGGCCGCGCGACAGGGTGCGCACGGCATTGAGCTGGATGTGCACATGAGCCGGGACGGCGAGCTGGTGGTGGCGCACGACGAAACCGTGGACCGCGTTTCGGACGGCACTGGCCGCCTGCGCGACCTTTCGCTCCTGGAACTCAAGCGCCTGCGCTTCAACAAAACCCATCCGGAATACCGGGACGCCCGCATCCCGACGCTCGGGGAAGTATTTGAGCTGCTCGACGGTTTTGGCATCAGGATCAACGTGGAACTAAAGAACAACCTGGTCGATTACCCTGACATGGAGAAGCGCTGTGTGGAACTGGCCGCGCGCATGGGCATGACGGACCGGGTGATCTATTCCTCATTCAACCACCACAGCCTCGTGCGCGTAAAAGCCATCGACCCCTCGATTTACTGCGGGATTTTGTACGAATGCGCCATGGTCAGACCGTGGGAATATGCGAAGGCTTTGGGCATGAACGCGCTCCACCCGCATTTTTCGGAACTGAGGGTTCCCGGCGAGTGCGACGAGGCGCACGCGCTGGGGCTTGATGTCAACCCCTGGACGGTCAACGAGGAGGAACATATCCGCATGACGTTTGATGCCGGCGCAGATTGGGTGATTACCAATTACCCGGATCGCGCGCTGGCGGTCCTCGCCACCCTTGACGCGAAGGGAACGCAGGCTTGAAGCGCGAAGATTCCGATTTCGACAGCTGAAGGCAGGCAAAAGTTAAGCAGATAAAAAGGCGAGCCCCATAACGGGTCTCGCCTTTTGCCATGCCCGGAAACACGCGCCATACGGATGCCGCTGAAAACTATGCGCCTGTGGCGTGCTCCCGCCGGCGCGTTTGCCCACGGCGAGACGCCTTCAAGCATCTCCTAAAGGGCATCGAGTCCATTACCAGATGGCGACCCTTTCTTCGGGGGCGCGGTACATTCCATCGCCGGGCTGAACGTCAAAGGTTGTGTAGAAATCGTCCATGTTTTGCAGCTGAATGTTCGCGCGCAGCTTGTTGGGCGCGTGGACATCCAGTTGAAGCAGCAGCGCTTCATATTCCGGCGTGGCCTTTTGCCGCCAGATGGCGGCCCAGTTGGTGAAGAAGGCCGCCAGATCCGCGTCCTCTTCCGACTTGGCGGCTTCGAGCGCGCAGGCGAGCCCGCCCGCATCGGCCACATTTTCCGCCACGGTGAGGGCGCCGTTCACCGCGCCTCCGGCGTATGGAATGCCGTCAAACTCCGCTTCCATGGACTGCGAAAGCGCTTCGAATTTATCGTGGTCCTCCGCGGTCCACCAGTTTGCGAAGTTGCCCAACTCGTCGAACTTGGAGCCGTTGGGGTCAAAGGCGTGGGAGATTTCATGCGCGATAATCGCGCCGATGCCGCCGAAGTTCGCGGATGAGGATTGTTCCAGGCTGTAAAAGGGCGCTTGCAGGATCGCGGCCGGGAAGTTGATGCTGTTGTCCAGCGGCGAGTACATGGCGTTCACCGTGTCCGCGCTCAGCTGCCACAGGCTCCGATCTACAGGGGTGTTCCATTTTCCGTAGTTGTCCAGCTTGACAAGGCGCATGAACGCCATCGCGTTCCCGACCAGCGTGCCGCCCTCGGCTGCCGGTACGGTATGCATCTGGCCGTACAGCGGACGCGGCTCGTCCGGATAGCCGACATTGATCGCCATGGTCTTCAGCTTTTTGATCGCCGTCGAGCGGGTATCGGCGCTAAGCCATGTGTTCGAGGACAGGCGCTTCTCATAGGTGGCGAGGATCGTTTCCACCATCTCGCGCACGTCCCGCTTCGCCTGCTCGCCGAAATAGGTTTGACCGTAGTAGATGCCCACCACTTCGCCAAACATGTCCGACGCCAGGGCATACGCGCCTTTCTCGGGGGAGGGGGCTTCGGTTGTACCGGTAAGCATACGGGCGAAGCTGCCCGATTCCACGCGGAAGTCATCGCTGAGGTAGCGGGCGAGGCTGTTCACGGTGGAAACCAGCATCCAGCTCTTCATCGCCGGAAACGTATCCTCGTTGACCAGCTTGTTCAGCGCCGCGAAGTAATCGGGGTCGGTGGATACAATGGTGGAGGGAACCGCCCCCAGAAGTTCCTTAAGAGACCCGGCGAAATCAATAAAGTCAACCTGCGCGGCGAACTCCGAAAAATCCGTGGGGTTGTACAGCTTGGTATAATCGCTGGCCTCCTCGGCGCTCTTTATGTAGGGCGCGAGGCTTTCATCAAACGCGAGGGCCTGCCGCACAATTTCCGCGGCCTCCTCTTCCGTCTTGCCCGCCAGCATCAGGAGGTTGGCGGACATTTGCCCGTAGGCGCCCTGAAGCATGCCCTTCGTGGCTTCATCCGCATAGTAGGATTTGTCCATCAGGAACAGTCCGGGAGCCGATATATACAGTGCGTTGACGGAGGCGTCGCCCATGTCCGCCATGACGCCGACCCCAAAGGGCGCGGGCGCTCCCATCAGGTCCCACTGTGCCCACTGGTTGGAATAATCCGCCAGATCCTTGAGGTTCTCCACCATCTCCATGTAGGGCAACAAAGGTTCCGCGCCGGCGTCGTTGCGGGCTTCAAAGTCCAAAGCCAGGCGATAGAACTCGAGGAAGCTGGTCAGCGCCTTGTCCGGTTGCTTTTCGCCGCGAAGCATTGCATCAAAATCTTGCATCAAGGCTTCTTCCACGTCGTCGGAAAGATCCATGAAGCCGCCGACAGAGGGCCTGTCGGCCGGGATTGCGGCGGAAGCGAGCCATTCGCCGTTGACCGATTCGTAAAAGTCGTCCTTTGGCGAGAGCGCATCGGCCCCGACGGCCATCCCATTTCCGATAAACAGCATTGCCGCCACGAAAACGCACAGGAAACATAGAGTTCTTTTCTTCATGCCGCGCCTCCTTCAATATTCTTGCCGGGTGAAAAAACCTATCGTTGAAATCCCGGGGCCTGACGGAACTCCGGCGGTTTCGCTACGCCAGCGCCTTTGTCAGCGTCAGGACATTCCGGTCTGAATCATGCGCGTAATGGATTGAGTCGGCGATCTTTTTGGCCATGAAGACGCCCAACCCGCCGATCTCCCGGTCCTCGGCCGAAAGGGTGACGTCCGGGTCCGGTCTTTCGAGCGGGTTGTAGGGCGTTCCGCGATCCAGAAAGCGCAGCACAGCGACGGGCGGCTCGCCCGCGACGCCGACTTCGATCGTGGCCTCGCCTTCGCCGGGGGTGTAGGCGTAGCGCGCGATGTTGACGAAGATCTCCTCCGCCGCGACGGCCAGCCGCGCCTGCGCCTTGGGCGGGCAGTTGTGCGCTTCCAGTTCCAGGCCGATGAACTCAAGGATGTCATCCAGCTTGTCGATCCGGGCGGGAACGGTCAGGCTCTTCACGATTTCTCTCCCCTTTTGTCAAAGCGCAAGGCCAGCATTGTGATGTCGTCAAACTGTGGCGCACCGGCGGCAAAGGCGTCCACGTCCTCTTTCACCGAGTGCAGGATCGCCGCCAGATCCGGCGTGCGCTGCGCGTTCAGCACCCGCCGCAGCCGCTCGTCGCCGTAGAGCCGGTTCTCGGGATCGGTGGCTTCGGTCACGCCGTCGGTGTAGATGTACAATAGGTCGCCCGGGGAGAAGCGTGCTTCCTCCTGGCGGTAGCGGATGCCCTCCATGCCCGCCAGCACGAAGGCTGCGCGGGACTTCAGGAATTGGAAGTCCTCGCCCGCCCTTCGGATCAGCGGCGGGTTGTGGCCGGCGTTGACGTAGGTGAAGCGGCCGGTGGAGATTTCGAGCACCCCCATCCATGCTGTGACGAACATGCCCGCGTCGTTGTTTTCGCTAAGCCGCGCGTTGGCCTCGGTGAACACCTGCGCGGGGTCGAGACCGGTCTGCGCCAGCGTCTTGACGAGGGTCTTTGCGGTCATCATGAACAGCGCCGCCGGGATGCCCTTGCCCGACACGTCCGCGATCACGACCGCCAGATGGTCGCCGTCCACCATGAAGAAGTCGTAGAAGTCGCCGCCCACCTCCTTGGCCGGGGTCATGGTGGCGTAGACGTCGAATTCGGGCCGGTCCGGAAAGGGCGGGAAGATGCAGGGGAGCATGCTGGCCTGTATCCTGGTGGCAACGCCGAGCTCGGCGCCGATGCGCTCCTTTTCGGCGGTGACCCGGGTCAGGTTTTCGATGTATTCGCGGAGCGAGGCGGTCATGCGCTCAAAGCTCCGGCTTAATAGCTCGATCTCGTCACCGGTATGGATGTTCGGGCGGTAGTCCAGCTTGCCTTCGCCGATCCGGCGCACATCCTCCGACAGCTTCAGGATGGGCCGGGAGATGCGGGCGCAGGCGCCCCGCACGATTGCGATGAAGGCCGCGGCCAGCGCCGCGAAGGCCCCGATCATGATGAAGTTCAGGTTGCCGATGATGTCCCCCATGTCGGCGCGCGCCCCGCGGATGATTTCGTCGATGGCTGCGCTGGAGCGGGCCGCAGGCGCCAGAATTTCGCCCACCGGCATCACGACGGTCAGCTTCCAGCGGGTGGTCGCCACCGGCGCGAAGAGGATGTAGACCGGCTCGCCGCCGATTTCGCTTCGAACCGCGCCGGTAGCGCTTGCGCGCATCGCCTCCAGCGCGGCGTCCGCCTGGGTGCCGAGGAGCGCATCCGGCGCGCTGTTCTCCTCGCTCAGGCCGCGGGCTGAAATGGCGCTGCCATCCTCCGAGAACAGCATCGCGTAGCCGCCCGCGCCGAACTGGGTATTCAGAATTTCCTCGTTGATGCTTTCGATCAGGAGATCCGCGCCCAGGACGCCGACGAACGCACCGTTTACGGTGATCGGCCGCGCCATCGTAACCGTGAGCCCCCGTCCGAAGCTGTCCGGGTAGGTTTCGGAGACATAGAGCGAGCCCGTCCGCTTCGCCGTCACGTACCAGTCGAGGCCGCGGCAGTCGAAAGCGCCGATGCCAACCTTGTCGGCGGCATACTGATCGTAACCGATGTTGGCGCCGGATTCGTGGGCGGTGTAGACGCTGGAGATCTCCGTGGTGTTGGCGAGCACCGCCGCGAATACCCCCTCCAGATTGCCCAGGAGCGCGTTTTCGCGCTCGGCCTCGGGCGTACCGGCGATGTCCTTTGTCGCGGGCAGGTAGTGGAGTGTCGGGCCCTGGGCGTGGCCCTCGGCCACCAGTTCGTCCGGCGTGGGCACGGGGCGGGCGATAAAGCGGTCCTGGTGCTCGTAGAGGTAGGCGGTGTACGCGGCCATTTCGTCGACGGCGCGCACGAAGGACTTCAGCCGCTCGTCGATGGTCACCGCCTTTTCCTCGACAAAGCTGCGCGCCGCGTCCAGCGCCTGGTCGATCAGCATGCTTTCGCTGTTCTTCGCGGCCTCTTCGCCCAGCCGTTCGGCGCTCGTCTCGGCGGTGTCGCGCAGATAGCGCATGCCTGCCAGAGAGAACGCGAAGCTGAGCGCCAGCGCCGCGCAGAGCAGGATCAGAAAGGTTTTGAGCAATCGCGTTCTGATGGAGCGCCTCATGCCTGCTCCTCCCATGTTAAGACGCCTGCCGCCCGGAGCGCCTCGCGGGTCCTGTCGAGCGCGGACGCCAGTTTCCACGTCAGAATTTGCATCGATATGCTCGCGCCGAAGCCGTCGGCCTCGATATCGACGGGCGCGAACGCCCCCTCGTGCCGGGCTCCGGTGCGCAGGAGCATATCGAAGGATGCGCGGTTGAAAAGATTCATAGGCCGCGCGCCCCGCCCGTCCCGGACGGCGTCCACGCGGTAGACTTCGCCGCACGTTTCTTTATAGCCGAGGGCGGCGAAATGGCGCATTCCTGCGTAGAACAGCGCCTCCGCGACCCCGCGGCCCCGGCGGCCGGGCGCGACGAGAATTTCTTTGCTGAAGTAGAGCGCCTGCTCCGCGCGCGCACGCGCAAGCCTTTCCCCGAGCGCCGGGGGATGGATGTTTCCGCCCGCCAGATATTTGGGGTCGTCAAGGCCGCACCAGAGGGCGCCCAGCGTTTCGCCGCCCTCGCCCTTCGCGACCCAGACGAACTCCGATTCGCCGCGGAGCAGACCCAAAAGGCCGCGCTCGTCCTGGATTTGGAACATGCCGCCCGCCAGCTCAAAGTTGCCCGGCGCGTGGGGATCAAGGCGCTCCGGGTAATTGCCGCGGTGGATCCAAACGGCGCGGTACAGCCCGGCTACGGAGCCCACGTCCGCGTCGGACATGGGCGAAATGGTCAGTCCGCGTCCGCTCTGCACGACCACGCGCACCTCGTTAAAGCGCCGCGCGACACCCTCCTCCGGCCGCGGCCCGGATTGGCGGGGCGTCATTCGATCGTGAGGATGTCGGCAAAGCCGGTCACCTCAAAGACCTCCATCACGGCTTCGCCCACACCCGTCAGGCGCATCTGCCCCTGCCGGTTCATCCGCTTCTGCGCGGCCAGCAATACGCGCAGTCCTGCGGAGGATATGTACTGAAGCCCCGTCATATCCAGCGTCAACTCCCGGACGCCTTCAAGTTTTTCGCCCAACTCCGCCTCCAGCTCGGGCGCGGTCACGGTGTCCAGCCGGCCCGAGAGCTTCAGCGCCAGCGTGCCGGAGCCTTCGGTTTTTTCAATCGTCATGGAATTCTCCTCCTCGTGGAAATATTTATCAGGCGGTTTCGGCGTCGATTTGCTGCCGCCTGACCAGATCGGCAAAGAAGCCGTTTTGCGCGCACAGCTCCTCGTAGCTGCCGTCCTCGACGATCCTGCCGCCCTCCAGCACCAGAATCCTGTCGCACTGCTTGATCGTCGAGAGGCGGTGCGCGATGACGACGCGCGTACTCTTGATGGCGCCCAGCGCGTCCGACACCTGTTTTTGCGTCAGGTTGTCCAGCGCGCTGGTGGCCTCGTCCATCATCAGCACCCTGGGCTTTGGCGCGATGGCGCGGGCGATCATCAGCCGCTGCCGCTGACCGCCCGATATGCCGCCCGAGCCTTCGGACAGCACGGTACGCATGCCCATGGGCATATTCCGGATGTCCTCCTCCATGCCGGCGAGGCGGGCGGCCTCCCACGCTTCATCCATCGTCAGCCAGGGCGCGGAGATGGTGATGTTGGAATAGATGTCTCCGGTGAAGAGCCGCCCGTTTTGCAGCACCACGCCAATGTTGCGGCGCAGCGACTTGAGGTCCACCGTCTGGATGTCCGCGTTGTCGTAGTAGATCGCGCCAGTCTGGGGTTTTTCAAAGCCCAGCAGCAGGCGCAGAAGCGTCGATTTCCCGCAGCCTGTCCTGCCGACGATGGCGACGTACTGGCCCTTGCGGATCTTGAGGCTCACATCGTTTAGGATCAGCGGGCTGTTCTCGTCGTAGCGGAAGGATACGTTGTTCAGCTCGATGCCGCCGGATATGCTGTCCAGCGAGCGCTTGTTTTCGGTGGTCTCGGGCGCGGCTTCGAGGATTGGCTTCGAGGACTCGAGGATCGGCGCGATGAACGAGAGGATGCCCGCGGCGCCCGTCAGGCGCAGCACTGCGCCGCTTAATAGGCCGTAAGCGGCGCTGAAGGCCATGTACTGGGCGGGCGAAACGCCCGATCGCGCGGCGGACAGGTAAAGGAGCGCCGTACCCGCCAGCGCGATTACCGTGGAGAGCGCGGCCTCCACCTTCAGAAACAGCGGCGGATTGTAGACGAAGTGCGCCTGTTCCCCGTACAGCGCCGCCCAGTTGGCGAACGCGCGCTTCTCGCTGCCGCAGAGCTTGATCTTCTGAATGCCCGAAAACAGCGAAAAAACGATGCCGCCCACCTTGCGCTGGGCTTCCATCTGCCGATGGATCAGCCGCGTGCGAAGCGCCATCGCCGCCGCCGCTACACCCAGCTGGACGAGGAGGACCAGCGCGGCGGGCAAGACCAGCGCGGGGGAGAGCCCGGCGATCTGCCCGAGGTAGACGAGGGAGAACAGCGCCGGAAGCGCGATGCCCAGCCCTGCCTCGCAGACCAGCTCGCAGAGCTTGCTCAGGTGGTAGATGCGCTCGGAGAGCTCGCCTGCGCTGTGGGCCTTGAAAAACCCGGCCGGCAGGTTGATGACCCGGCCGATCACCGCACTTTCGAGTGCCACATCCAGCTTGGTCTGGAACCGGGACTTGATCAGCGACCGGGTGATGTCCATCAGGAAGATCGACACCGCCGCGCCCAGCAGCAGAAGCGCCACCGACATGACCAGCGCGCCGTCCCCGGCCGGCAGGATGTGGGCGAACAGGATCTGGTTTACCAGCGGGGTCAGCATGCCGAGGAGCGCCGCGATGAGCGATGCGCCCGCAATGCCCAGCCAATCAAACGGGCTGAGCGCACGGGTCAGGTGCAGCACCAGGTCCCTTGGGGTCAGCGGCCGCTGGGGCAGCGGCCGGTAAAAGCAGACGGCCTCCTCCTTGAAATCGCGCTGACTTTCCCGGGTTACCTTCTCGTACCGGCCCGTTTGCCGGTTCATGAAGCGGTAGCCGCCCGCGGAGCGCGGGATCAGCGCGGCGACCTCCCCATCCTGCGTCTCACACAGGAGCGGGCCGACGCCGTCCTTCCACCAGGTTCCCTCCAGCCGAACGCGCCTTCTGAGTACGCCTTCGGGCCTGAGCGCGAATTCGATCCGCTCGTTGAGGTCCTGAATCGATTCCGGGATATCCGACGGCTTTATGCGATAGAACGAGCAAATCTCCTCCAGCGCGTCCTCGGCCTTCGCGCGCGCATTGTAGCGCCGCTTCCGGCCCGTCAGCGCCGACGCGAGGCCCGCGTAGGAATCCTGAAGCGCCTCCCGGTCGTTTTCCAGGCGCATCCGCACCTGCTCGTCAAACCAGCCCATGCACGCCCTCCTAATCGGCGGTAATCAGCCTCGCGTACAGGCCTTTTTTCTCCATCAGTTCCTTGTGGGTGCCTCGCTCGGCCACCCTGCCCCGATCCATGACGACGATCTCGTCGCAGTCCCGGATGGTGGACAGCCTGTGGGCGACGACGACGCAGGTGACGCCCCGGTCCACGATGGACTGAACCACGTTATACTCGGTGCGGGCGTCTAGCGCGCTGGTGGCTTCGTCCATGAGCACGATCGTGGGGTCCTGGGCCAGCACGCGGGTGATCTCCATGCGCTGGCGCTGGCCGCCGGAAAAATTTTTGCCGCCTTCCAGCAGCATGCAGTCGTAGCCGCCCTCCCGCTGAACGATGTCGGCGTGAATCTGCGCATCGCGCGCGGCCAGGATGATCTCGTAATTCTCGATGGACGAATCCCACATCTTGAGGTTGTTCGCGATGGTGTCCTCAAAGAGGATGACGTCCTGATCCACCACCGCCACCGAACCGGTGAAGACTTCGCGCGGGATTTCGGAAATGGGCTTCCCGTCAAACAGGATTTCGCCGGACCAGGGCTTGTAAAGGCCCGACAGCAACTTGACCAGCGTGGATTTCCCGCAGCCCGACGCGCCCACGAACGCCACGCGCTGGCCGGGCGAGAGCGTCAGGCTGAAGTCCTCGATCAGCGGCGGGCTCAATTTTGAGTAGCCGAACGTGACGCCGCGCATCTCAATCCGGCCGGACAGCTTGCGATAACCGGTCTCGCCCAGGTCCAAATCCTCCTCCGGCACGTCGGCGGGGTAGCGCATTACGTCGTCGATGCGCTCCATCGAGGTGCGCATCTCCTGCATGCTCTGGCCGGCCGTGATCAGATCTCCGGCCGGCTGAAGGAACAGCGTCATGAAGCTTTGAAAGGCCAGCAGCATGCCGATGGTGAAGCGGCCGCCCATAATCAGCCACGCGGCCAGCGCCAGAATCACGATGCCGCTGATCTCCTTGAGAAGGTTCGGCACCGCGCCCAGGAAGCTTTCGGCGCGGGCGGAGGCCACCCTGGACTTGTTTACGGACGCGTGGAAGCCTGCCCAGCGCTCGAAAAAGCCGTTCTCCGCACCGGAGGCCTTGATCGTCTCGATCATCTCGATGCCGGAGACCAGCGCCGCCTGCAGCTTGCCCAGATCGCGCATCTCGGCCCGGGTAATGTTGACCCGCTTTGCGGTCAGTCTCCGGGCGACCAAGAGGTTGAGTGCGATGGTCGTGACGCCTACCAGCGCCAGCACGACGCTGTAGCGGAGCATGACGATCAGGTAGAAAATGAGCAGCATCAGGTTCAAAAGCACCGGCGCCAGCTTGGAAACCAGCGTCTCCGCCACCTCGTCGTTGGATGCCTGCCGCTGGGCCAGATCCCCGGCCATGCGCTGGGAGAAGAACTCCATCGGCAGGTGCAGCACGTGCCACATGAACGACGCGCCCGATACGATGGCAAGTTTGCCCTTGATCTTGACCAGGTAGACCGCCTTGACGCCCTCGGTCACGAGTGCGAAACCGACCAGCGCCAGCATCGCAAATGCGAACGGCGTCAGCCATTCCGGGTTGTTGCCGGAGAGGATGTCGTCGGTGAACATCCGCGCGAAGGCGGGCTGCAAAATGCCGGTGACCGCCGTCAAAAGGCAGGTGACCATTACGAAGAGCACCGGAACCAGCGTGCCCTTCAGCCGGGATTTCGCGAAGTCCATCACGCTGCGCGGCCTGCCGCCCCGGGAGAATTCCGGGCCGGGCGCGAACTCCAGGCAGACGCCGGTGTAGGCCTCGTCGAACTCGGGCAGCGGGATGGATACCGCGCCCTGGGCAGGGTCGTTGATTTCGGCGCGGTCGCCCCGGAAGCCCCGGAGCACGACGAAGTGGTTGAAGTTCCAGTGGAGGATCGCGGGGAAAGCGCACTTTTCGCGCAATTGCCCGACGCTGTAGCGGTTGGCGCGGACGGTCAGCCCGTAACTCTGGGCCGAGCGGTAGATCTGGGCGGCGGTGGTGCCGTCCCGGGACACGCCGCAGTCCGACCGCACCTTTTCGATGGGCACCCATTTGCCGAAATGGGCAAGCACCATCGCCAGACTGGCCGCGCCGCATTCCAGCGCTTCCATCTGCATGATGACCGGGACCTTTGCCGGTTTTGCCGACCGGGCTTTGCGCGGCGGCATGCGCATCACACCCCTTAAATCGAATGGATGCTACGAAAGGATGTAGCGGATGGGCTTGACCTCGGCGGTGACGAGGGTCACCCGGACCAGCTCGCCCGGGGACAGCGGAGACGCCACGCCGATGGTCACCCGGTAGGAGTAGTCGCCGGCGACGAGGCGCGAGATCAGCCAGTCCTTTTCGAGCGCGGCGGACAGCTCCTCCGCCGACGCGGGCAGGGCGGCCACCGCCGTTACTTCGCCGCCCGCGGTTGTTCCATCGGGAAGCGTGATCTGGGCTCTCGCGCCCAGGATGTCGTTTTTGAGGTCTTCCACCGGCACGAAGCAGGCGACCGCGCCGTCCTCGGTCACGCCGTTCAGCGTGAGCGTGACGGGCAGCGTGCCGGTGAATCCCCAGACGGCAACGCACACGACGATGACGATCAGCGCCGCCAGCATCAGCCATACGCCGGGGCTGGACACGCGGATGTAGTCGTTCAGCTTTTCCGGGGACGCGACCCGGTCCAGGCTTTCACGCCTGAAAATGCTCCCTGTCTGCATGCCGCACCTCCGATATCATCTGCTCAGCAGCTTCATTAAGCGCAGGCGGTCTGTCTCCGCCAGGACGGCCGGGCGGGCGGCTTCGAGGAAGGCCGGATTGCCCAGCAAATGGTGGCAGAGGTGGCAGGATACGCTGTACCGGTCCTCCACCGGAAAGCCCAGCCGCCTGGCCAGGTCGACGTAGAAGCCGAACCCTTCTGACAGCAGCACGTAGATGAAGGGGTTGTCGTTGAAGTTCGCGATGGCCTCCTCGAGGGACGTTTCCCCGAACCGCCCCAGCCGCGCAGGCGGAATCTCCCGGCTGAACTGCGAGCAGCACATCATGATCGAGCCGTCAAACAGCACCGTGAAGCAGTGGTCAAACGGGCAGCGCGCCGTTTCCGGGGCGCAGACTTTGATGAACTGATCCTCGGGGATGTTTTTGACCGCCGCACCCGCCGGAAAAGCCGGGTAGACGATCAGGTTCTTGCCGTAGACGAGCGGCCTGAGCGCCTCCATCGAGCGGGCGGCGCTCAGGCCGTCCTTGAGGTCCATCAGCGTGATCGCGGACAGCACGTGGAATTCCTCGGCCAGCGCCATCGCGTTCATCACCGCTTCGATGGGCACGAATTCCTGGTGAAACTGATCCACGCTCAGCGACAGGTCGGTCAGTCCGTCCTCAACCAGCCCGCCGAGCATCGCCCGCCCCTTTTCCATGTCCGCGCCCCAGAAGCCGTTCGAGACCAATGTGCTCTTGAGGCCGTAGGACTTTGCGAAGGCGACGCACTCCCGGAGCTGATCGTAATAGAGAATGGCCTCGCCGCCCGAAAAGCTGACGCTCTTCACGGTGCCCATCTCCGCCGCTTGCCAGATGTAGTCCTTGACCATGGAAACGTCGAGCAGCGCCCGGTTTTTGGGCGAGCAGGAGAAGCAGCACATGCCGCAGGAGGCGTTGCAGCGGTCGGTCAGAAGGAACGCCAGCGCCTTGAGCTCCATCAGCGACACCTCCCCAGCAGAAAGTCAACCGCGACCTGGCCGGCGATTTCGCGGATGCGGGGCAGCATGGCCGTCAGGCTGCCCTCCTTGCGAAAGAGCCTGCCGCAGGCCTCACAGGCTCCGCAGGCGCCCGGGACCACGCCCGCGGCCTCAAGGAGGCTTGCAAAGCCTCGCTCGCTTCGCATGCATTGCATCAATGCCGAATTGTCCGGCGAGGCGATGATTTCCTTCAGCGGCGTTTCGAGAACGCTTCCGATCTCAAGCGCGGTGGCGAACACCTGCTGCTCGCAGCAGGGGAACACGCGCCCGTCGTAAAGCACCGACAAAAGGCCGCTTGCCCCACAGTGCTCGCGGGACGCCGCCGTGGGCGGAAAGAATTCCTCTGCCGGCAGTGCCGCGGCGCGGCCGGCGCGCACAAAGGGATAGGTATAAAAGTTCATCAGATATTTGTAGTCGCCCATTTGGCGGAAGTGTTCGCCGGCGGAGCGGCTTCTCGTTTCGCCGATGCCAACCGTGATGTTTATATTGAGAGCCCGGGCGGCGGATATGGCGCGGCCCACCGCCTCGTCGGGCACGTACTGGGCATGATAAAGGTCGGTGCTCAGGAAGATATGGTCCACCGCCAGCGCGCTGAGACGCTTAAAGAGCACGTCGTCCGGCCATGCGCCCCAGAAGCCGTTTGTCGCGACGGAGGTCGCAAAGCCCTTCGCCTTCGCGCGGGCGAGGCCGTCCCGGATCAGGTCGTAGTAGAGGAACGGCTCGCCGCCGCTGAAGCCGATGTATTTTAGGCCATCGATTCCCTCCGCCTGGTCGATGACGTCGGCCATCAGGTGCGCGTCCATGACGCTCCCTTTTTCAGGCGAACAGGAAAAGCAACAGATATCGCACGCGGCGTTGCACTTGTCGGTCACTACCAGGCACAACCCGTTGACTGTCATTTGATCTCCGCCTTTCCTGGTAAAGTACATGGCCCGGGCCGCGTGGAGGACTCCAGCGGCCCGGGCACCGCGCATGCCGTGGGGTGGTTCGTCAGGTGGTTACGAAGTAGGTCTTCGCGAAGATGGAAGCGGTGGTCACGAAGTAGGTCTTCGCGAAGATGGAAGCGCCGCCGGTGGCGCCTTCCAGTTCCGCGGCAGTCAGTTCAGTGTTGTTCTTGATGTCTTCGGCGGTGAAGCTGAAGCCGTTATCCTTGGCCAGGGACACGACCTCCTCGGGGGTCTTCACATTGGCGAACTTCGAGGCGAACTCGGGATCGGCGATGACCTTCTCCTTGAATTCCTTAACGCCCATGATGATTTCTCCTTTCGTCGTTCAGGTTCGTTCACAGGAACACTCGAGTTTTCCCGACAGGAAGATTCTACCAGAACCCGGGAGAGGAAAAAATCACCCGTCCGGGTGAAAAAAGGGTGACGCGCGGGTGAAAAGCGGGAAATCCCTATGTAACCCTATCGGCCCTCGCCGCCGGGTAGACGCATCAGGTCATGCCGGGAGTTGATCGAAAGCTTGGCGTACAGTTTTTTGAGGATGCTCTTGACGGTATTCTCGCTGATGTAGAGCTTCTGCGCAATTTCCCGGTTGCTGGCGCCTCCGCGAAGGCACTCGACGATTTCCGCTTCCCGCCGGGTGAGCGGCTGGCCCGGCGCGTCCGCCGGTTCGGGCACGCCTGCGGCCTGATCCCTGTACCGGCTGTTCTCGCACAGCGGATCGATCAGGCGCAGAGCCGAAGCGCGGCGCGCGTCCTCCTGCGTGCCCGGCAGCGACCTGATCCAGTGCCGGAGGGGTATGAAGGGCGCGTACAGCCCGTCCGGTTCAGCCACATCCAACGCTTCGTCGAGCGCCTTCAGCGCGCTGTCCGGAAGGCCCGCCCGGTCGTAGGCGTATGCGAGGCCCAGCTTGCAGAGGAGCCTGGGCATCAAGCCTCTCTCCTCCGGCGCGGCTTCCTCCTCCATGCAGTAGCTGATGTATTCGGCATAGCGGCGCTCAAAGAGCAGGTTGAGCCGCCGAAGCTGCATGAGTTCGCGACGGGCGGGCGCATACAGGCGGCGCGAGACCTCCGCCTCGTCCATGAGCCAGGGCTCGGCGCGCTCCGGGTGTCCTTCCAGCATCGCGATTGAGTAAGCGCACAGGTCCAGCGTAGCGTCCAGCCGGGACGAGCCCTCCCGCTCCAGCGCGAGGCGGGCGTCCGAGAGCAGCGAATACGCGCCTTCGGCGTCCCCTTGGAGGCACCTGAGCCGCGCCAGCGTACAGCAGGCGGTGATCCACACGCCGGGGTTGCTGGCGCCGCGCGCGTTTCGGATGGCGGCGTGCAGATAGATCTCTGCCTCGGTGAAGTTACCGCGCAGGAGCTGCAGCTCCGCGAACAGAAGATGGGACGCGCCTGCAAACAGATCGCCGCGCTCGTTGTCCGGCCCCGCGAAGCCCTTCCACAGCTCGCAGCGCCGCTTCAGCTCGCCGAAGGGCAGCGGCAGCGCGCAGAGAAGCGAGGTCACGCCGTAGCTGACATCAAAATAATCGGAGAGCGCCGCAAGGCTTCGCTTATCGTCCAGCGCGAGAAGCCGCGCGTGCAGCCGCGCCGGCGGGCAGTGCCTGAGCGCGCCGTACAGCCGGGTGATTTCGTCCGGAATCAGCGCCGAAGCGTCGATTTCCCGGAGGATTTCCGCATAAAGCGCGCCGTCGTCCATAAGCGCCGCGTAGCGCGCCAGCGCCATAAGCGCCGTCAGCGTCGGTGGCGCTTCAGCCGCTTCGCGCGCGCGGCTGCACGCTTCGAACAGCCGACGGATCAGCCCGGGCGATACGCCGACGTCCTGAAAGCGCGTCAGGCCGCACAGCGCCCGCAGGCAGGACGCGTCGTCTCCGGCCAGATCGTAATGGTGGAGCGCCTGGTCGAACCGGCCGTTTTTCTCGTACCAAAGCGCTTTTCGCGCGGATATTTCGGCGCGGCGGGCGGCGTTCAGCCGCGGGAGGATGCGCTTTTGCACCGTTCTGCGCAGTACCGGGTGCAGGCGGTACCGCCCCTCGGCCGGGAAGGGGGATATGAACATGGAGCAGTCAATCATGTACCGGAGGATGCTTCGGGCGGTTTCGCCGCCCTCCGCGTCGGACGCCAGAAAAAAGTCTGCTTCCTCCAGCGTAAAATCCGCCCGGCCGGAAAGGTAGCACAGAAGCGCCCACGAGGGGGACGGCATCCGCTCCAGCGCGGTCTGTTCAAAAGCCCGGAGAAACGGCTCATCGTAGTCGTCCGGCCTGATGAGAGAAAGGGACGGGTTCGCGCAGCGGCACATCATCAGGAACTGCACCGCCGCCAGCCAGCCCTCGGAATAGTCGTAGGCGAAGTCGGCCTCCTCCTCGGTGAGCTCCATCTGCCCGAGGCTGAACTTGCGAATGACCTCCTGGCGGCTGAGCGCCAGCGTTTCCATGGTGATGCGGTTGACGAGGCCTTTTAGCAGCAGTTCGTCGTCCAGCGGAAAGGCGCGGGTGGTGATCGGGACGATGAAGAGGTTTCGGATGCCGCGCTTGACGACCATCGTCAGCAGTTTGACGACCTCGTTCGGCGCGTGCTGGAACTCTTCCAGAACCATCACAGAGGGGGTGGCAGCGCGCACGTGGGCCTCGATGGCGGCCGCCGCGTCACGGCAGTTTTGTTCGTCGTGCAGGTCGCAGCGCTTGAGCGCGTCGGCCAGCGCCGGATAGGCATGGCGCAGCGCCTCGCAGAGGTCTTCCCACAATGCGTCGGGCGTCTGCCTGACCACATGCCAGAGGACCTTCGCGTTTGTGCGCTCGAGAAAGCAGCGGACGGCGGACACCTGCCCATAGCCAAACGGCGCGGCGACGATGGTCAGCGGGTGCTTAAAAATGGCGTTGAGCGCGGCCATCAGATCTCGGCCCGGATAGAATGCCTCCGTTCCAAAGAGCTGACGGTCGGCCCCGTCTGCGCTTGAGATTTGGAGATTACCCTGCATGAGGCCTCCTTTGTAATCAGGCGGACGCGACCCCGCCGGGGCTGGCGAAGGATTCGGGCTTCCGTTCGGTCATGGTTAACGCTCGAAAGACAATCTGTGGCCCTCATTTTTATGGGCTGATAATCGAACCGCACCGCATGCCTTGTCGGGCGAGGTTCAAATAGGATGGCGGCCGTGTTGGCCAGGCCGCTTGAATACAAGGCGAACAAATGCTATACTAAAGCCCGGGTGCCCAATACAATGAACGCGGTTACTGACCGTGTTTATTATATTGCATTTTTCTGGAATTTTCAATAGATGTGAGGAATTATGAACAGGACAAAGCCGGATAAAAGAAAGGAACAGGGCGCCGAAACCAAGAAAAAGCTGTACGAAATTGCGGAAAGGCTGTTTTTAAGTCGCGACTATATCGACGTCAGCATCGAGGATATCACGGGGGAGGCTGGGATCACCAAGGGCGCTTTCTACGTGCATTTTGAGTCAAAGGATGCGCTGATTGCGCTTTTGATTACCGATTACGCCGCCCGCGCCGATATGGACTATCGGGCGTTTTTGGAAAGCCTGCCCGCCGATCTGCCCGCCCCCGGAGTGCTCCTCGCTTTGACCGATAAAATCGCCGATGTACTGGCTGACACAATCGGCCGTGAAAACATGAAGATGGTCTACCAGATGCTGCTGGCAGGAAAAGCAGGCACCGAAGCGGTCAGGAGCTACGGCCGGGAGCTTTACGCGCTGTTCCAGGGCGTTTTGGAGAGCGGCATCCGACGCGGGGAGATTAAAAGCGCACTGCCGGCCGAGATTCTTGCCCGGCACCTCGTCATGGCTGTCCGGGGCATCAGCTATGAGTGGTGTATCCGAAACTCTGACTTTGACTTGAAAAAGCAGGCGGTGGAGCACGTTCGCCTGATGATCGATGGGTTGGGGGAAACTGCTGGGGGCTAAAGTTTTCTGGAGCCCGCATTTCTCCGCGACCCTCCGGCAGCCTGCCGGAGGAGGCTAAAGAGGATCGGGCCGGTTGCGGTTATCGTGTCTTGGCGGACACAGAAACCGCCCTCAGCGCATACTGAAGGCGGCCAGGCCGTTGAAAACCCCGTCATTGCGCCCTGTTGCGGCGGCGGGCGGCGCCGGACCTTAACCCATACCCCTTCAGCGGTAGAACGCGCTGATGTATTCCTCCACATCCGCCCTCGTCCCGGTGAACGGGCCGGGGGTTTCCATTTTTAACGACACCAGCGCGGCGGCGGTGGTGAGCGCCTGCGCGATGGGCCGGGTGAGCCGCTCGGTGATGTAGGCGGAAAAACAGGTGTCGCCCCGGCCCGTGCGCCCGGAGAGGTTGCGCGGAACGAGCGGCTCGGCGTAGAACCGTTCGCCGTCGTACACGATCGCCTCGGTGTTGTGCGTGATCATGACCTCTTTCGCGCCCCAGCCGAAGAGGACCTTCGCGGCTTCACGCCGGTCGGTCAGCCCGGTCATGATTTCGGCCTCGGCGGCGTCGGTCTTCAGGAAGCGGATCATCGGCAGGTACTTTGCCTTCTCCGGCCAGTCGTGAAAGGCCATGATTCCCTCGCTTCCTTCGGCGCAGCGCAGCATGCACTGTACGTCCAGCGCGCACATCGCCCGGCCCGACGCCCACTCGATGATTTCGCCGCCGAAGTCGCCGCGCATGAGCCCGGCGATGTGGATGATCGACGCTTCCGCGTCGGGCATCTCCGCCAATCGGTACGGCTCGATCCGGCTGATCGCGCGGCAGGTGCGCTTTTCCTTGTCCGCCGTGTGGTACACGTTTTCAATGGACGTGCAGCGGGGGCTGGAAAGCGGGCGTACGTCCACGTTCGCCGCGCGGGAAAAAAGCGCCGCGAGGTTCACCTCGTCAAGGTTTGCCTTGGGAAGCACGCAAATCCGGTGCCCGAGCGCCGACGCCGCAAAGCCCGACGCCACCACCGCGCCGCCCACCTCGCGAACCGCATGGCCGGTGTGGTCCACGTTGATGTCCAGCGATACCTGGCCGAGGATCAGCGAGTCATACGTATGCATCCGAAACATCCCTCCTATGTGCTCTCCCGGACGACCAGCCTCGTGGGCACCTTGCGCACGCGGCCATCCAGCGTTGGCTCTTCGATCTGCAGGAGCAGCTCCCGTATGGCGATCCGCCCCATCTCAAACGGTCCGGCCTTGACGGTTGTCAGCGGCGGCCAGACGCCCTTTGCAAGCTCAATATCGTCGAACCCGCCCACCGCGATGTCCTTGGGAACGGTTAGCCCCGCCTCGTTAAGCGCGCGCAGCGCGCCGATGGCCAGGCTGTCCGATGACGCAAAGATGGCTGTGGGCAGGTTTCCAGCCTTCATAAGCTCGCGTACCGCGTTTGCGCCAAACTCGGGCGCGGTACTGGTGACGATGAGCGGCGTGCCCTCCACGGCGTGCGGCTCGAGGCCGAACAGGCGCAGCTTGGCGGCATCGATGTCCAGGCGCGGAAAGCTGCCCCATAGATCCGGGCTGGGCGGCAGGGCGGGATTGTTGTATACCGGGATGCCGCGGCGGTGGTGCCCGTTCAGGTAGGCGAGGTAGCGCAGGTGATAGCTGACGTGGCTGAGGCGGTCGCTCAAGAAGGCGATTTGTCGGTGCCCGCGCTCGAACAGGTGATCCATCATGGCCGTTGCGCCGCCGTAATCGTCCTGAATGATGAACGCGTTGTTCTTCGTCTCCAGCACGTCGTTGACCAGCACCAGCGGGATGCGACGCCGCCGGAATTCCGCCACCGCTTCCAGCGGGGTGAAAGAGGTCAGGATCACGCCATCGACGCTGTCCTGAATGAAGTGCTCGTCAAAGGTGTCGAAGTCCTGGCTTGTGGAAGTGACCACAATGTGGTAGCCGTGTTCCTTGGCTTCGACAATCGCGCCGTCCAGCAGCGGGCCAAAGAACGTGTGGGCGAAATAGGGGAGCTGCTTTCGATAGATGCACATCCCGATGATGCCCGACCGCTTCGTGGCGACGGCCTGGGCCAGCGCGTTGGGCACATAGCCGTGCTCCTTGGCGATCCTTTGGACGCGCAGCCGCGTCTCCTCGCGAACCAGCGGCGAGCCCGCCATCGCCCGCGATGCGGTGGCCTTGGATACGCCGGCCAGCCTGGCAAGGTCGGTCAGCTTCATTTGCATGTTCTTCACACCGCCATTTACAAAAATAGTCATTTTGTGATAAAAGCACTTGCCAAACTCGAATCCATAATATATACTATTAGCACAACCAATTGAAACCGGTTTCATTGCAGCACAGTCACTATAGCAACCCGGAGCGGGTTTGTCAATATCTTTATGTTGGGCCCGAGTGCGTTTTACCGAATGCTGATATGTGCCGTAAAAAGCCCGTACATTCGCGTGTTACGATGGCCGTAGCCCATGAAGAACCCGGAGGAAATGGCATGACGAAGGCGACCATCACCGCGCACTCAGGCTGCGAGGGCACAGCCGACGGTTCCATGGAGGCAGTCCTGCGCGGGATAGAATTGGGTGCGGACATTGTGGAAGTGGACGTGCGCCGCGCGGCGGGGCGGGGCCTCGTGTTGGCCCACGACGCGGTGGAGGATACCGCCGCTGTGGTGCCGCTGGAGGCGGCGTTTCGGGAAATCGCAAAGCATCCGGGCGTGGGCGTCAACTGCGATTTAAAGGAGTACGGCCTGGCGCCGGACGTCATGGCGCTGGCCGAGGTGTGCGGCCTGGGAAAGGATCAGCTGGCGTTTTCGGGCAGTCTGACGCCGTGGCAGGTGATGGGCGAAACGTCCGTCGGTCGGCGCGCGCGGGTATACCTGAACATTGAAGAAGCGCTGTGCGCGCTGTACCGCGCAGAGAATCCCGGCAGCGTACCCGATGACGCGCGCCCCTGGGACGTCGTGCTCGGGCACATGGCGGAGCGGCTGGATGCGTGGATCGAACCGCTGATTGCCCTCTGCCGCGAAGCGGACATCCGCGCGCTGAACCTGCCGCCCAAGCCGTTTGTTGCACCCTACCTGAAAAGGCTGGGGGAGGCGGGTGTGCGGGTTTCCGCCTGGACGGTCAACGAGCCGGACGCGATGCGCGAGCTGCTGCGGATGCCTTGGCTGGAGAACCTGACGACGAGGCGGGTTGCGCTGGCGCTCGGCGTGCGTGCCGCCCTGGAGAATGATGTTCATGAGAGGGGGAGCGATCCATGGGCATGATGTCGCCCAGGCGCATGTTCTACACGATGGGCCGCAAGCAATTCTGGGAATACGTGCTGCTGGCCGGGTTTCTTCTGTTTTTCTACGGGCCGCTTTTGCACATGTTCATGCTGGCGTTCGCGAACAAGTATGAGATGCCCGGCGTCGTGCCGCAGGAGTTCGGGTTCAAGTGGTGGGGGTACGTGCTGAGCCAGCCGACGCTGGTCAGCTCGATCTCGCTTTCGTTCCTGATCGCGGCCATCACGACGGCGCTTTCGATGCTTGTTTGCCTTCCCGCCGCCTATGTGCTGGCGCGGTATGACTTTCCGGGGCGCAGGGCGGTCATGTTTTCGTTCCTGCTGGGCAACGCGTTCCCGAGGATCGGCATCTACACGTCCATCGGCATCATCTTCTACCGGATCGGACTGATGGGCACGTTCCCGGGCGTCCTGATCATTCACCTCCTGGGCGGCATGATGATGATGATCTGGCTGCCCACCAACGCGTTTCGCTCCGTGCCAAGGCAGCAGGAGGAGGCCGCCCGCGACGCGGGTGCCGGCCCGCTGAGAACCTTCCTGTCCGTGACGCTGCCGATGGCCTGGCCGGGGATCGCGGTGGCCGCGATGTTCGCGTTCATCGGCTCGCTGGGCGAGAACCAGGGCACGCTCCTCGTGGGTCTGCCCAAGTACCGGACGATGCCCGTCGAGATGTACGGCGTCATCCTGGACTACCCGGCGACGGCGGGCGCGGTGTTTGCGCTGATCCTTTTGATCCCGAACGTGCTTTTGCTCATGCTGATGCGCAAGTACGTGGGGCCGGAGACGCTTTCGAAGGGCTTCAAGATGTGAACCCCGGCGCGATCGCGCCATCGCGGTATACGTTTTAAAAGGTGGGTGAGCCGGATTGGGCACCGCAAAACTCGAGATTCGCGACATGACCATGCTGTACAAGAACGGCGACGGCGTCAAGAACATCAACCTGTCCGTCGAAAAGGGCGAATTGGTGACGCTGCTCGGCCCCAGCGGCTGCGGCAAGACGACGATCCTGCGCACCGTCGGCGGCTTTCTGAAGAACCAGAGCGGCCAGGTGCTGATCGACGGCGTGGACGTGGCGGGGCTGCCGCCTGAAAAGCGCCCGACGGCCATGGTGTTCCAGAGCTACAACCTGTGGCCGCACATGACGGTCTATGAGAACATGGCGTTCGGGCTGAAGCTGCGCAAGGTGCCCAAGGCCGAGCAGAAGCGCCGCATCACCGAGATGCTGGAGCTCGTCAAGATGCCGGGCTTCGAGAAGAAGTACCCCACGCAGATGTCCGGCGGGCAGCAGCAGCGCATCGCCATCGGCCGGTCGCTTCTTTTGCAGCCGGACGTGCTGCTTCTGGACGAACCGTTCTCCGCGCTGGACGCCAAGATCCGCTCGCAGATGCGGGAGGAGCTGCGCAAGATCCAGACCGACCTCAACATCACCGTCGTGTTCGTGACCCATGACCAGGAGGAGGCCATGGCGCTCAGCGACCGCATCGTGGTCATGAACAAGGGCGTCTTTGAACAGATCGGCTCGCCTCAGGACATCTACAACCGCCCGGTGAGCCGCTACGTGGCGGACTTCATCGGTGAGATGAACTTCATCGAAACCAAGGGCGGCGTTCTGGCCGTCCGCCCCGAGAACATCACCGCAAGGGCGGGCGCCGGCGGCGACCTGGACGGCTACGTGCGCAACATCATGATGCTTGGGCACTATCTGGAGATGACGGTGGACACCGACGGCGGCATCGTGAAGCTGTTCGTGTCGGCCGAGGAGGCGGCGAGGTACAAAAAGGGCGACGAGGTCGCGCTGACGTTCGGCGAAAAGCGGGAATTCGAGCGGGCGAAACAAGGCTGAGCGCAGCTTTGTGATATAGAAGGGATCCATTATCATCCAAGGAGGGACTCCGGAATGAAGGCGAAGCGCGTACTTACTCTGATGTTGGTGCTCACGATGGTGCTGTCCTTCGCGGGCATCGCGTCCGCGGAAAAAGTGAAGGTCAACCTCTGGACGACCGGCTCCCAGAACGTTTCGGACATGTTCACCGCCTGTATCGCGGCTTACAACCAGTTGCCTGAAGGCAAGGCGGAGGTTCAGCTGCAGTTCATCTTGAGCGGCGCGGGCGACACGGCGCTGTACGACCGGCTGGGCGCCGCGTTCAAGACCGGCCAGAAGGACAGCGGTTTTGACATCGTCGCCGAGAACAGCACGGGCCTTGCGCAGTACGTGGCCGCCGCGGGCAGCGAGGACCTGTTTGCGAAGCTGGACTTCAGCCAGATCCCGAACTTCGGGAACGTGAAGATCAAGTCCGCCTTCAACAACGAGAAGGTCGTGCCCTATCGCGGCACCACGGTCGTGTTTGCGTACGACAGCGCTCGGGTGTCCGAGCCGCCCAAGACCTGGGCGGAGCTGACCGAGTGGATCAAGGCCAACCCGGGCCGGTTCGCGTACAACCCGCCGGCCACCGGCGGCGCCGGCGGCAGCTTCGTGCAGACCGTCGTGTACAAGGATCAGCCCAAGGAGACCTGGACCTCGTCCGACGAGGCGAGCAAGAGCTTCTGGGACGCGGGGTTTGACTACCTGGAGGAGATCCACCCCTTCCTGTACCAGTCGGGCGGCCACACCCTGTACCCCAACAAGAACCAGGGCACGCTGGATCTTCTGATCAACAAGGAAGTTGACATCATCCCCGCCTGGGCGGATCAGGTGCTTTCGAACCTCTCCACCGGCACGCTGCCGGAGACCGTGAAAATGATGCAGCTCGATCAGTCGCTCAGCGGCACCGACGTGGTGCTGGCCGTGCCGTCCATCGGCTCGAACGCCGAAGCGTGCTACGACTTCATCAACTTCATGATCACCCCCGAGGCGCAGAAGATCTGCCTCGAGACCATGTTCGCCATCCCGGTCATCGACCCCAGCCTGATCGACAGCGACAAGAAGGATCAGGTTTCCTCGCTGGACGTCTCGAAGTTCGCGATCATGTCCATCGGCGGCCTGAGCAAGGAGCTCAACGACAAGTGGGATAACGAGATCGGAACGCTGGGATAAGATCAATCATTGCGGAAGTTCGCCGCGCGGCGGCGCACTATCGGCCATCGGGCGGGGGCCTGCGCCCCCGCCTCCATTCTCCGGCGTGAAAGGAAGGCCTGATGCCCATGAAAACTCGGACATGGAAAACCAACCTGTTCATCGCGTCGATGCTGCTGCCCGCGCTGACGGTGGCGCTGGGGATCATCGCATACCCGATGCTGAACACGGTCTGGCGCAGTTTCCAGAAGGCGGACGGCAGCGGCTTCACGCTGGAGCACTATCGGTTCCTGTTCACCGACCGCGTGGCGCTCGCGAACATCTGGTACACGTTCTGGATCACGGTGGTCACGGTGCTGCTGGCGATCGTCATCGCATACCTGTTCGCGATGTACCTCCGGTTCTCGAACTCCCGCGTGCGAAAGATCATCTCCACGCTGTACCTCTTGCCGCGGTTCGTGCCCGAGCTGGTGGCGATCTACGCGATGATGACGGTTGTGCGCGACTCCGGCTTTCTGAACCGCATTTCGCAGCTGTTCGGCGGCAACTTCAAGCCGGGGCTTCTCTTCAACGCCAATGGCATCATCATGATGAACCTGTGGTTCAACATCGCGTTCGCGACGATGATCATCGTCGCCGCGCTGGCCTCGGTCCCGGACAGCATCATTGAAAGCGCCCGCGACGTGGGCGCGGGCAAGCTGAAGGTGTTCTTCAAGATGATCCTGCCGCTGTCGTTCAAGGACGTGATGATCGCCATGACGTTCATCTTCATGAGCAACATCTCTTCGTTTACCACGCCTTATCTGATCGGCCCCAACCACCCGATGATGCTGGGCGTGTACCTGAGGCGGCAGTTCCAGACCAACATGAACTACGAACTCTCCGCCGCCCTGTCCGTTGTGATCTTCCTGTTCTCCTCCGTCTCCGCGGTCGTCTACCTGTATACGAACCTGAAGCAGAAGGAATGGGAAAAGAGCGGGCTTTAGAAAAGCGCGCGGGCCGAAATTTAGACGAACGGACAGTCCTGCCATAGCAGGGCTGTCCGCAATTATTCTGTCCGTTCGATTCGTTTGGCGCGGTGGCTCAGGCGTCCTCGGAATCCCTCTCCCGGATGTGCTCAAGGCCCTTTTCAAAGATCTCCTTGACGTGATCGTCCGCGAGGGAGTAAAACACGACCTTGCCTTCCCGCCGGTTCTTGACCAGGTTCGCCTCCCGCAGGGCGCGCAGCTGATGGGAGATGGCGGACTTGGTCATGCCAAGGAGCGACGCCAGGTCGCACACGCACATTTCGCTGGCGTCCAGCGCGCATACGATCCGGGAGCGGGTGCTGTCGCCCAGAATTTTAAAAAAGTCGGACAGGTCGCTCAGTTCGTTTTCATCGGGCATCTTCTCCCGGACCGCGTGCACCACGTTCTCGTGGAGCACGTCGCAGTCGCACAGGATGTCTTCCCTTTTCACGCTCGTTCCCTCCCTCAGGGCCGGCGGCCTGCGCCGCCGCGCCCGCCGCGCCGAATTTCCGTTGAGCATATTCTACCATAAAACCGCTCGAATGAAAACATGGAGGCCGCTGCGAGGCGGCTTCATTAAACTTTGGGTGTTCTTCGAAAAACCCTTGACGATTGAGCGGGCGCTCAACTATAATAAGGGTGTCAGTTGAAGAACTGTTCAATCGTTCACAGGCGGCAAATCACAGGTCGGGAGGGGTACCCATGAAAAAGGCATTTAAGCTGGAAGGTCTTGATTGCGCGAACTGCGCGGCGAAGATTGAAAACGCGGTGAAAAAGCTGGCGGGGGTGACCGCTGCATCCGTCAACTTCGTGACGACCAAAATGGTGATTGAGGCGGAGGACGCGCGGATCGACGAGGTCGTCAAATCTGCGCACGATATCGTGCGGAAGTTCGAGCCGGATGTCGTCGTGAAAAAGGCGTGACGCAGGCCCGCGCGGGTAAAGCGGAAACCGTCGGCGGGAAACGCGGGGAAAGAGGAAAGAAAATGAAGCTGGATACGAACGGGAAGCGGCTGGCGAGGACGCTTATGGGCGGCGCCTTGTACGCACTGGGCATCCTGTACCAAACGGACAATCATCTGATTTCGCTGGCTATCTTCCTCGCCGCCTTTGCGGTCGTCGGTGGTGACGTGCTGATCAGGGCTGTCAAAAACATTGTTCGCGGCCAGCTCTTTGACGAAAACTTTCTGATGGGCATCGCGACCGTCGGCGCCTTCGCCATCGGCGAATACGAGGAAGGCGTGGCGGTGATGCTGTTCTATCAGGTGGGCGAGCTGTTCCAGAGCTATGCGGTGAACCGTTCGAGAAAATCCATCGCCAGCCTCATGGACATCCGCCCGGACTACGCCAACGTCCGGCGCGGAGAGGCGGTCGAAAAGGTCGATCCCGATGAAGTCGGGGTGGGCGAGACCATCGTCATAAAGCCGGGCGAGAGGGTGCCGCTGGACGCGGAGGTTCTGGAAGGCGCTTCGATGATCGATACCTCCATGCTGACGGGCGAATCGGTGCCCAGGGAAGTTTGCGCCGGCGACAGCCTGCTCAGCGGCTCCGTCAACACCAGCGGCCTTTTGACCGCCCGGGTTACGAAGGAATACGGTGAATCCACCGTGAGCAAGATTCTGGACCTCGTGGAGAACGCCAGCGGCAAGAAGTCCAACTCTGAAAACTTTATCACGAAGTTCGCGCGCTACTACACGCCGGGCGTGGTGGTGGTGGCGGCGCTGCTGGCCGTCGTGCCGCCGCTGGTGGTGCCCGGCGCGCTTTTCCGGGACTGGCTGTACCGAGCGCTGGTGTTCCTGGTCGTGTCTTGCCCGTGCGCGCTGGTGATCTCGATCCCGCTGAGCTTCTTCGGCGGCATCGGCGGCGCGTCGAGAAACGGCATTCTCGTCAAGGGCGGCAACTACCTGGAGGCGCTGGCGAAGACCGAGATCGTCGTGTTTGACAAGACCGGCACGCTGACCAAGGGCGTCTTCCGAGTGCAGGAGGTGAAGCCCGAGGGCATCTCGAAGGAGGCGCTGCTGGAGCACGCGGCGTATGCGGAGAGTTATTCGAGCCACCCCATCTCCCAGTCCCTGAATAAGGCCTATGGAAGGGAGATTGTGAGCGCCCGCATCGCGGAAGTGGAAGAGATTGCCGGGCGCGGCGTCGTCGCGGTGGTGGATGGGGAGCGCGTGGCGGCGGGCAACGCGAAACTGATGAAGAAGCTGGGCGTCGCCTTCTCCGAAACCGATGACGCGCTGGGGACGCTGGTGCATGTGGCCGTCGACGGCGTTTACAAAGGCCATATCGTAATTGCCGACGAGGTCAAGGAGGACGCCGCCGCGGCGATCCGGGATCTGAAGGCCGCGGGCATCCGAAAGACCGTGATGCTCACCGGCGACGCGAAGCCAATCGGCGAAAAAGTGGCCGCGCAGCTCGGGCTGGACGAGGTCTACGCGGAGCTTCTGCCCGTCGACAAGGTGGAGCGCGTCGAGGCGCTGTTCTCGGAGAAGTCGGAAAGGGGCAAGTTGGCGTTTGTGGGCGACGGCATCAACGACGCGCCGGTGCTGGCCCGGGCGGACATTGGCATCGCAATGGGCGGTCTCGGCTCCGACGCCGCCATTGAGGCGGCGGACGTGGTGATCATGACCGACGAACCCTCGAAGCTGGCGACGGCGATCAGAATATCGAGAAAAACCCTCCGCATCGTCATGCAGAACATAACCCTGGCGCTCACCGTCAAGGCGCTGGTGCTCATTCTGGGCGCGGCGGGCATCGCGTCCATGTGGGCGGCGGTTTTTGCGGACGTGGGCGTTGCGGTGTTGGCGATACTGAACGCCATCCGCGTCCTGAAGCTGCAGAAAGCCGGGTAATTTATACACGGGTCAGAACCCCTCCCGTTTAGCCGGGGCGCTAAGCCCCGATGGACCCCGCCGCCACCCCGCGGCGCGTGCGGCGGAAACGGGATTATGTCGGGGGGGGGGGGGGGGGGGGCGGG
>JAEYPB010000040.1 GCA_023411175.1 Bacillota bacterium
TCTCCCCAAGTTTTGTCCGCAGCGCCCGCTGCTCTGGCGTGATCCTGCTCTTTCCCATTCGTAAACCTCCGTGATGTTTCTATTCTACCACCACTTACGGTTTACACAAAATTTGGGACGGTCTCGATCGCAGCGCTCTCTGATTTTTTATATTTTTTTTGAAATTGCGCCAACTATTTTATTATATCCGTTTGACATCAACGCCACGCACCTCGACATGAACCTTTTGCTTGGAATGGCTGCCTCCGCGCAGCGTGGTCGCCTCATCAGGGGTGCTGGCAAAAAAGATGTCGCATCGAAAAAAATAACTCTACTCGCAATTGCCACTATGCCACTCGCTGTGTAAGAAAGTGCAGCCACAATCCTTCGTCGCGTCTTCGTAGCTGATTTTTCTATCGCTCTGTACCAGAGCGTTCATATATATGATTCTGCTTTCGATTTCTGCCACAAGTTTTTCTCTGCCGAATACCGGCCCGTGCGAAGGGATCAAGGAGAACATGGTATATTCCCTCAGCCTGTCAAGTGAACGGAGATGTCTTGCGAAATCGTTGCTGTCCGCCGAAGGTAAAAGCGGAACCCCGTCGGGTGAGAACATCAACTCATCGGCGATATGAAGGAACCAGTTATCGATATTGACAATCATGCCGCACATAGAGTGCCCCGGAAATGGGATCAAGGTCAGCAGGTGATCGCCGAACGCAAGCGTTTGAGGCTCGCTGATTAAAACAGTAGGGGCATAGAAGCTATGCTCGCCCGCCGGCGTCCACATGTCCAAAGTTTCTTGAAAACGGGCGCTTCCGTATACGGGCACTTTGGGAAGAACCTTCAGCCCTTGCATATGGTCGTCATGGAAATGGGTAATGATGATTCTTTCGATCTCGATGTTGTTTTTCACCAGATCCGCCAGCAACTCCTGGGCTTGAAAGTCATAAGCGGTGTCAATCAAGACCGCTTTGTTGCCGCTCAGAATCGCCGTAACGCTGGTCCCGAAATGCCTGCCCGGCTGCGGCTCAAAAGTGTGATGAAGAATTCCCTTGGCAAGCTTTTGCTTATCTATAATTCTCTCAGACAGTTTAAAGCTATTTCGTTGCTTTTCCGCCTCTTGCTGCCTGAGCTTATCTGCGGCATCCCTTTGGGCTACGATAGCTTTCTGCTGTGGGGTCTTGCCTTGCATATCATATCGAAAAGCCATTATCATCGACCTCCTTGCGCAGTGGTGCTAATCAAGCATATAAAACTGATAATGATTATATCATAGGCGACGGTTGAATAACCTTCTCAAGCTCGTTGAGCAAATCTTTTAAATACTGATACAGAACGTTATTATCAAATTTATGCAGTTCCTCAATTCCTTCATTGAGCGAAAATTGATATTGAACGTCAGCAATATCAGTAGCCAATTGTGTGTTCTTGCCAGTACCGGTCTCTTCAATAAATGTTTCAAAGAGCCTTCCGCCGCGCAATTCTTCAATTTCTGAATAAGCAGGCTTCCCTTTGTGTTTGCAGTAGTTATACCGGCTTCTAATTGTAGTTGAACTAAACGTGTTCCAGAAATCTACTATTAGATCAATAGCTTTTGAAAAATCAGAATTCATTGCTTTCAAATATGCGAACGGATTTGTCTCTGCCGTTGGTGGTGTAACATTGTTTTCCGCACTTCTCAACAATATGGCCGCATCGTCGATAGATTTCATACCAGAAAAATCGACCCTTTGTCCCTTGTGAGAGCAAGCAAATTCCGCCGAAACGTAACACAGCGTCCACGACAGATCAACAACGATATTGTAATACATCAGTGCCGTCTCAAAGAAATAGGAAGTAAATATAAGTTTAAACGCACTGTTCGCAACCTTATCTTCAGTCTCACTAAACCAATGTTTCCAGTCATCGGTCTCTGTTTCACGCAAAAAAATCCTAGCCGCGGCATACTGATCAATAATTTCCTTTTGTTTCGCTCTGAAATACAAATCTGTACTTGTCGGCCAATTCGTACTGAGTAGGTCGAATTTTTTGCTTGACGGTGCTGCTAAATCAAAAATGACCGAATCAAAATCCATAAACTTCACCCCGTGTCTTTACATAAAGGAATCCTAAAGCACAAGACAGCGAGTAACGACCAATATCAATGATAGTTGTATTTACTTTCTGGAAATATCTATCCTGCTCACTCGCGACCTCCCGACATCCATCCTGCTCTGTACCAAACCCCTGACATCTATCCTGCTCTGTACGCCTCTGCACCAACCGCTATGGATGTGTTTCCTTGTAGAAATGATTATACGCGCATTAAGCAGCATTTTCCAGTCCCAAAACAGAAAAAGCCTGAATTACAGGCTTTTCAGAGGATACTGTGTTATTCCCTTGACATCAATGCCACGCACTCGACGTGGCTCGTCCACGGGAACATGTCCACGGGCCGCACCTTTTTGAGCGCATAGCCGCCGGCGCTAAGCCGCTTCATGTCCCGGGCTAGGGTGCCAGGATCGCAGGAGACGTAGACGATTCTCTTTGGCGCGGCACTGGCGAGCGACAACGTCAGCGATTCTTCCAGCCCTTTTCGGGGCGGATCGACCACCACCACGTCCGGCGTCAGTCCTTTTTTCAGCATCTGGGGCAGCACCAGCTCGGCGCGGCCCTGCACGAATTCGGTCTTTTCCGAAAGCCCGGCGCGGGCGGCGTTCTCCCGGGCGTCCCTGACGGCCTCGGGCACCACCTCCACGCCGATCACGCTGCCCGCACGCTTCGCCATGTAGAGGCCGATGGAGCCCGCGCCGCAGTAGGCGTCCACCACCAGCTCGCTTCCGGTGAGCGCAGCAAAATCCAGCGCGGTGGCGTACAGCGCCTCCACCTGTACATCGTTCACCTGAAAGAAGGACTTCGGCGCCAGCGAGAAGGCGATGCCGCCGAGTTCGTCCACGAGCGCCTCGTCCCCACTGATGAGGGTGACGTCGCCGTCCAGCGCGTGGGCGTGGCCGGGGCGAAGCCGGCAGCTGTAAACGGACCGGTATTCCGGCAGGCGCTTCAAAACCGCCGCCGCTTCCGACGCATCCCAGCCGCCCTCGTGGCACAGAACCGCCATGCCCTCGCCCGCGCGGTTCACGCGGGTGACCAGGTAGCAAAGCGGCGTGTCCGGGTTCTCCCGCAGCCAGTAGCGCAACATGCGCATGGCGCGGACGCTGGGTTCCTTCTGAAGAAGGCAGTCGCTCACCTCGAGAACGCCACGCCCGTCGGCGCGGCGAAGGCCGATCATCGGCCCTTCGATGGCGTACTCCGCCTTGTTTCTGTAGCGCTCCGGCTGCTCCATGCCGATCGGCTCCAGAACCTCGGGCGCTTCGAAGCCGCCGATGCGCGTCAGCGCGTCGATCACCCGCTGTTTTTTGAGCGAGAGCGAAAGGCCGTATTGCATGTGCCGCGCCTGGCAGCCGCCGCAGGAAGCGGCATAGCGGCACGCGCTGCGGGACCGGGCCGGGTTGGGCGCCACGACGCGAATCAGGCGCGCCACGAGGTAGCGCCCCTGATCCCGAATGATTTCGACCTGCACTACCTCTCCCGGCAGCGCGCCGGGCACGAACACCGCGCGGCCGTCCAGCCGCCCGACGCCCTGCATTTCCGAGGCCGCGCCGGTAATGGTCAGCTCAAATCTCATCAGCCGGACACCGTGGAGATCAGCTTGAAGAGATCGGCGTTGTATTCCCCGCCGCGGTTGCGCGCCTCCGCGATCGGCACCTCGATCAAATGATTGTCGCGCATGCCGATGGCGAGGCCCGACTGATCGTCGCGCAACAGTTCCACCGCCCGATTCCCCATGCGGGTGGCGAGAATCCTGTCGGTGGCGGTGGGGCTTCCGCCCCGCTGGATGTAGCCCAGCACCGTAGCGCGGGTGTCGTGGCCCGAAAGCGCCTCGATGATGCGGGCAAGCTGTCCGGAGTCCATCTGCTGGTTGAGAACACCGCTCAGCTTCTCGTTGGACTCACAGAGCGCGTTCAAATCGCTGGTCATGGAGGAAAACGCGCCTTCGGCCACGATGATGATCATGGAGCTCTTGCCCTTGAGCACGCCCCACTTGACCTTTTCGGCCACTTCCTCGATGGACCACTTGACCTCCGGGATCAGCACGATCTCCGCGCCGCAGGCCAGCGCCGTATGCACCGCGATGTCGCCGCAGTTGCGGCCCATGACGGTGACAAGGCTGGCGCGCTCGTGGGAATCGCTGGTCTCGCGGATGCGGTTCAGGCAGTCCAGCGCGGTATTGAGGGCGGTATCAAAGCCAATCGTCGCGTCGGTATAGTTCAGGTCGTTGTCGATGGTGCCGGGAATGCCGATGACCGGCAGGCCCAGCTTGTCCAAATCCGTCGCGCCGCGAAAGGTTCCGTCGCCGCCGATCAGCACCACGCCCTCCACGCCCAGCATTTTGAGGTTGGAGACGACGCGCTTTTGCGCCTCGAGCTCGCGGAATTCCGCACAGCGAGCGGTCATCAGGAATGTGCCGCCCCGATGGATTTTGTCGGAGACGCTGTGGGCGGTCATCATCTGAAAATCGTCCGACGCATCCTTGGAGCGCATCAGCATCCCATTGTAGCCGCGCTTGAAGCCGATCACGCTCATGTCATAGGACAGGGCGGACCTGACCACCGCGCGAATCGCGGCATTCATGCCGGGCGCGTCTCCTCCAGAAGTCATTACGCCGATTCTTTTCATCTTTATCCCCCGCTTTTTCTAAAAACCGTTTTCCTGCAAGACCTCGCGCGCTTCCTTGGCTTCGGCCTTGAGGGCCTGAAGCTCCAAGCAGCATTCGCCGGAGAGCGTTCGCGCTACCGGGCGAACCCGCACCATGAAGCCCTCGCGGGTGAGAAGTTCCTGAGCCGACGCGGCTTTTTGCTCGCTGTGCGCCATGTGGATCACAACCCACACGCCTTCCGCGTTTTTCACTCGGGCCCCTCCCCTGCTTGCGTTTCCCAATTTCAAAGAGTATTATATCCGCATGAGCGCCTTTGCGCAAGCGTCCGACCGTCTCGGACGGCAAAAATCGCCATTTTGTGGGAGGAAAACGCATGGAAACGCCCATTCCAGCCGATATGACCGAAAAAAGTGCCATGCCGGAACTGGCCGAGGATGCCTACCGCCTGCCGGAGGGCTTCGCCTACTTGGACGAGGCCGTACCCGGCGTGTACTGGGACGCAAAATACGCCTCAAGCGACAACTTCACCGGCGCCCCGGTGGACGGCTATGCCGCGAACCGCGTCGCGCTCAGCGAAAAGCTGGCCGCTTCCCTGACCATAGCGCGGGACAAGGCCGCGAAGAAGGGGCTGTATCTGCTCGTCTGGGACGCGGCGAGGCCCCAGCGCGCGGTGGACCGGTTCGTAGAATGGTCCCGCGAGCCGGAGGACGGCGTCACCCGGGAAAAACACTACCCAAACCTCAAAAAAAATCAGCTGTTCCGCGAGGGCTACATCGCCGCCCGCTCCGGCCACACTCGCGGCGCGGCGGTGGACCTGACCCTCATCGACAAGAGCGGGGAAGCGCTGGACATGGGCGGGGATTTTGACCTGATGGACGTTAAATCCCACCACGGCGCGAAGGGCCTCACGCAGGCGCAGGCCGAAAACCGGCTTCTCCTCAAAAAACTGATGCGCTCCGCCGGTTTCAACGCCTACTCGAACGAGTGGTGGCACTATTCCCTCGCCCGTGAGCCGTTTCCCGGGGAGTACTTCGATTTTGTGGTCGGCGGCGATGCCGTCCGCTACCCGTGGAAGATGCCGCCCCAGCCCAGCCGGACGGTGGATGTGCCGGAATAGCAAAGGGCCGACCACCGCGACGGTCAGCCCAAAACCATCACTAGCGCCTTTCCGGGCTTCCAATTGTTCCCGACGACGCCTGCCCCATCGTCTCTTCCAATCGTTCCCGGCGACATGCGCGGCGGGAACGGTTTTTGTAGCCAGGGCGAACACCGGCGGAGGAAACAATACCGAAGTTCAACGAACCGCCCGGAAACCCGAAGGGTTTCAGGCGAGCGAAGGAACCTCGTTTCCTTGCGGCAAAAGACCGGAAGGGGTTTTTGCCGCAACCGTGCTAATCCCGCCTGCGTCCGACGCCCGCAAGGAGGAGAAGTCGAACCAGCTGCAGAATCGCGCCGATAGCGGCGGCCACGTAGGTCATCGCGGCGGCGCGCAGCACCTTTGAAGCGCCCGTCATCTCGTCGGAATCAAGGTATCCGCCGGAGGACAGCGTGGCCAGCGCGCGGCCGGAGGCGTTGAACTCCACCGGCAGCGTGAGGAGCGAAAAAACCACCGCCAGCGAAAACAGGATGATGCCCGCGAGGAGCAGCGGCTCCCAGCTGAAGATCAGACCGGCGAGAAAGATCGGCCAGCTCAGGTTGGAGCCAAAGCCCACCACCGGCACGATCGCCGTGCGCAGCTTCAGCGGCGCGTAATGCTCCTGATCCTGAATCGCGTGGCCGGTCTCGTGGGCGGCAACGCCCAGCGCCGCGATGGATGTGGAGCCGTAGACGCCCTCCGAAAGGCGCAGAACCCGTTCGGAAGGATCGTAGTGGTCCGACAGCTTGCCGGGCACCCGCTCGATGGCAACGTCCTCGAGGCCGCGGCTGTCCAGCATGCGGCGCGCCAGCATCGCGCCGGTCAGGCCGATGCGCGCGGGCACGCGCTGGTATTTGGCAAACGTACCGCTGACCCCCGCCTGGGCGATCAGCGCCAGGACCAGGCCGGGGAGCACGATCAAAAACGTCCAGTCATAGAAAAACATCTTGTTTGGAAGCCTCCCTTTCGTTTGTATGATAACACATTTCAGCCACGCAAATCCGCGTTTCACGGGAATTCCACTCAAATTTCGAATCTTTGACGTTATTTGACCTTATCCCGCCGAAAAGCGGCATCGTGCCAAAGGGCCGAGGGTTTTTTGACCAAAGCAGCCGAAGGCCTTGGCGGATTTCGGGGCAAGATACATCGGCGCGCGCTGGGCGGAAAGCCCGCCAGCGCTACGCAAGCGTCAGCCTGTCCAGCCGCCACACGCCCTGGGGCCCGCCCAGCGGCGACGCGTGATAAAACACCGGGCGTACGGAGGCCAGCCAGCCGTCCCGAAGCGCCATCAGCCCCACCGCCGGACGCCCGTCGGGGATCGGGTATTTGAGCGGCGTCGCGCCGCCGGAAGCGGCCGCCTCTTGCAGCGCGTCCGCCGCCGCGCCGGGGGCGAGGTAGCCCCGCGCCTCGTCTGTCAGCCCCAGCCGCGCCGCCTCTAGCGCCGCCAGCGCCGCGCCTTCAGGCGTCTCGGGCCACTCGGGCGCGCCGCGCGTCCAGAAGTGCTCCACGGAAACCGGCTCAAACCGCCCGTCCGACAGCGCCCAGCGGGTTAAGCGCGCGTGCCCGACCACGTCGTCCAGGTCCTCCAGCGCCCGCGCCGCGCCGTCCGGCGCCACCGACGCCTCCCGGCCGGAGGCGCTGATGAGCGGCTTTTCAATGTCGTCCCCCAGCGCGATCAGGTATGCGCCGCCTTGACAGGCGCCCGTCAGGCAGATCGCGCCCGGCACGCGCACGATTTCCGGCGCTTCGGCGCCCTGCGGCAGCGGATAGACGCCCCGCTCGCTGCCTCGGGATGCCGTAAGCCGCCCGCCCTCCAGCGCGATCACAAGGCCGTCCTCATCATATACCAGCTTAGGGCACGCCCGGGGCTCCGGCGTCAAAAGCACCTCCAGCGCGCCGCCGGGCCACGCCGCAACCTCCACGCCGCCCGCGTCCGAAACCGCGATCGGCACGCCGCCGGACAGGGTCAGCCGCCGGGCGAGGGGCAGATACCCCGCCACCAGCGGCCTGTGCTCCACCAATACCGGCCCCCTCGGCGCTACCGGCAGCGAGGTTTCCGCCTCCGGCGTCAGTTCGCCGGCGAGCCGCCCGTTCAGGTACAGTGCGCCCGGCACGTCGGAAGAAAAGATCATAAGCGGCTGCACATCCGTCGCCCCCCTTACTCCTTCCGGCACACCCGCCTGACGGGCGCGACCGTCTTCCATCCTATGTCCCATCCGCTTGCAATATTTGGGGGATTGCGCTATGATAAGCGCGGGTGATGGGCTTGTACACGCTATCCGAACTGTACCGGGAACGCATGCATCTGGTGGAGTCGCAGTTTGCCGCCTGCCAGAGCGCGGAGGCAGCCGCGGCCTGCGCGTCCGCTTTTCTGGGCGCGCTGCGGGAGGCGTACGCCGCCGCCTGCGACGACGACGCGCTCCGGCGGCAGGCGGGGGATATCCTCGTCATCTGCCAGTCCGCCTGCGGGCTGATCGCAGGGATGGCGGATGCCGAGGTCAGCCTGCGTCTGAGCGCCCCCGGCACGAAAAACCCCCTCGCGCGGCGCGTGCTTCGCAGCGCCCGGCGATACCTCCCCGCGGCACTCTGTGCGGCACTGGCCGCGTACCTGATGCTCCGAAACGAAATCCCCGCCGCGATCATGGCGGCGGTTGCCGCGGTCTCGTGCCTTTTGCTCCCCGCCGTCAAAGCGCCGGTTCAGGCGCTTCCGGAAGCGAAGGCCGTGCCCCGGCCCGATCCAAAGGAGATGACGCGGCGGCTCGAGCGGCTGCTCCGGGACGCCGACGCGCTGCTCGCCGGGCGGGAAGCGCTGGAACCGGGCGTGCCGCTCTTGTCCGCGCCCTTGGTGGAATCGATCCAAATGCTGTGCGAGGCCAGCCTGACCGGAGACGGCGCGTTCGCCCTCCGCGCGGCCTCGCCGCTGGTCGCGGCGCTGGAGGCCCAGGGGCTCCAGCTGATGCTCTACGCGCCGGAAAACGCCGGATGGTTCGACCTGATCCCCGGCGCGGGGGCGGGGCGCACCATTCGCCCCGCGCTGGTTCGGGACGGGCACCTGCTGGCCCGGGGACAGGCCATCGCGCCGATGAGGTAGCTATGTTTGAAACAAAAGATATTACCGATCTCTTCGGGTTCGACCTGGGCGACGGCGAAAGCGCCGTCGCGTGGATGCGCGCGGGCTCGCCCGTCGCGCCGCAGCTGATCGAAGTCGCCGGGCGCAAGAGCTTTCTGACCGCGCTGGGCGAGCACCCAAGGCTCGGCGACCTGATCGGCGAGCAGGCGCTGCTCGCCGACGCCGACCGGCTGAGCGTGCGCTTCAAGGGGAAATTTCTCACCCACCCCATCGCCGCCTCCCAGATCGAGGCCTTCGCCCGGGCGGTACTCAACGCGCTGCATGATTCGGGCAAGGTGGAGCGCTTGGAGACCTCGGCGTTTTTCATCGGCTGTCCCTCCGGCTGGCGGGAGGCCGACCGCATCCGCTACAAAAAGCTGTTCGAGCGCGCCGGGTTCAAAAACGTGGAGGTTATCAGCGAATCCCGCGCGGCGTTCATGTTCGTCCGGGAGTCCGGCGAACTGCGCACCACCCACGCCACGCTGGACAAGCCCACGCTGATCGTGGACGCAGGCTCCTCGACCACCGATTTCACCTTCGTCGAAGGGCTCGAGGCCCGTCCGCTGGACTTTGGCGAGTCCTTCGGCGGCGGGCTGATCGACCAGATGCTCCTCGAATTCAACCTGCGCCGCAGCCCGAACGAAGCGCGAATCCGGGAAATCTTCCGGGATTGCCCGCCCTACCGCGCCCGGTGCGAGCTGGAGGCCCGCAAAGTGAAGGAGCAGTACTTCGCCCGCGGCGTGGCCGGCGGCGCGCGCTTTACGGTTCCCTGTGCATCCTCCGTCAAAATTTATTACGACGACCCGCCGCTTTCGCTGGACCTCGCCGCCTCCGACGAGGACATGGAGGATGTTCTGAACCACCCCTCCCCCGCGCTTCAGGGGCGCTCGGTGCTGGAGGCGTTTCGAGGCGGGCTTGCCCGCGCGAAGGCGCTCCTGCGGGACGTGCCGCCCGGCGTGGTGCTTCTGACCGGCGGCGCTTCCCGGATGGGCTTCATGGCGGACTTTGCAAAGGAATCCTTCCCGGACGCGCTGCTCCTTCGCGGCGCGGAGCCGGAGTTCGCCATCGCGCGGGGGCTTTGCTACGCGCTGAACATCGACATACGCGCCCGGAATTTCCGGGACGACGTGGGCGCCCTCGTCGCCTCCGGCGACATCGCCCGCGCCATCGCCGGACAGCTTCCGGCGCTGTACAAGAGCGTCGCGCCCATCATCGCTTCGGTGGTGGTGGACGACTGCGCGCCGCAGGCTTTCCGGCAGTGGAAGCGCGGCGAGATCGATACCATCGACGCGTTGGGCGACGAAATTGCCCGGCTGGTGGCGGCGGACGTCGCCTCCGGCGAGGCGCGCAAGCGGCTGGAACAGGCGGCCGCCGAATGGGCTCCATCGCTGAAACCCGCCCTCGAGGCGCTGACCGACCCCATCTGCGCCCGCCACGGCCTGCCGCCGGCCACGCTTAGGCTGCCGCCCGCGTTCTACGTCAGCGCGAGCGAGCTGAACCTTGAGACAAAGGGCGGCATGCTGGATCTCTCCCTGGCGCAGACGGCGGTGGACCTCTCCGTCGCCGCCATTGCGGGGGCGCTCCTCGGCGGCGGCGGGGTGGCGCTTCTCATGGCCGGCCCGGCAGGCTTCGCGCTCAGCTTCGCGCTGGGTTTCGCGGCCAGCCGCATCGGCACTACGCTGATGAAGCCGATTTTGAACCGTTCGGAAATGCCGCTCCTTCTGCGGGCGGCGTTTTCCGAGCGCGTCTACCGCTCGGGCCTCGAGCGAAAGCGCGCGAAGCTGGAAGAAGGCGTGCTGGACCAGCTGTACGAAAGCCTCCGCGCCTCCGGCGATTCGGCCGAGGCCACCATCGGCGCGCTGTCCGAGGGCATCGCCCAGCAGCTGGATGCGCTGGCGGACGAAGCGCGGCTTTTGATCCGCTGACGATCCGCGCCCCGGCATGGGCGCTTCAAGGAGAATGCCGATGTACGACGTGGCCATTCTGGGCCTGGGGCCCGCGGGTACGACGCTGGCGCGGCTGATTGATCCCGCCCTCCGCGTCATCGCCATAGACCCGCGCACGCGGGAATCGGGGTGCGTCAAGCCCTGCGGCGGCCTGCTGGCGCCGGACGCGCAGAAGGCGCTGGCCCGGTTCAGCCTGACGCTGCCCAAGGACGTGCTGGTGGACCCGCAGATCTTTTCCGTCCGGACGCTGGACCTTGAAAACGGCCTCGTCCGGCATTACCAGCGCTTTTACGTCAATCTGGACCGGCTGAAATTCGACCATTGGCTGCGCTCGCTGATCCCGGGGCACGTCACCCGGCTGGAGGGCGTCTCCGCCGCAAAGATCGAGCGCGCGGAGCGCGGCTTTCGGGTTCGCCTGTCTGATGGCGCCGAGATCGCCTGCCGCCATCTTGTGGGCGCGGACGGCGCGAACTCGCTCGTGCGCCGCTTCCTCTACCCCGGCTACAGGCCCCGCGCTTACGTGGCCATCCAGCAGTGGTTCGAAACGGAGGACAGCCGCCCCTTCTACCTGTGCGTGTTCGACCCCGAAAACACCGACTGCTACTCCTGGGGACTTTCAAAGGACGGGCGGCTGCTCTTTGGCGGCGCGTACCCGCCGAAGGACTGCCGCGCCCGCTTCGAGCGCCAGAAGGAAGCAATGTCCGCGCTGGGCATGAACCTCTCCCGCCCCCTCGCCACCGAGGGCTGCATGGTGCTCCGGCCCCGGGGGCTCCGGGACCTCAAATGCGGCCACGGCGGCGCGTTTCTCATCGGCGAGGCGGGCGGCTTCATCAGCCCCAGTTCGCTGGAGGGCGTCTCCTGGGCGATAGAGACCGCGCGCCTTCTGGCGGACGCGCTCAAGCGCCCCGACCCAAACCTCGCCTACCTGCGCGCCACGCGAAAGCTCCGGTTCAAGCTCCTGGGCAAGGAGATGAAATCCCCTTTTCTCTACCGCCCGGCGCTTCGCCACGCGGTGATGCGCTCCGGGCTTCTCGCCATCGATGTGGATGACAATCTGTGAGGAGGAGAACCCCATGAAAAATTACCGTGCCCAACTGACCGGCGTATTCGGCTGCCCGGTGGACGAAAACCCGACGATCGTCCTGCAGGAGGCCGCCTTCCGCGCTGCGGGCCTCGACTACCGGTACCTGACGCTATATGTAAAGCCCGAAGACCTCGCGGATGCCTTCCGCGGCCTCCGGGCGATGAACTTTCGCGGCATCAACCTGACGGTGCCCCACAAGGTGGCAGCGCTTCAGCACGTGGACGAGCTCAGCCGCGAGGTGCAATTGATCGGCGCGACCAATACCATCGTGAACGACGGCGGTAGGCTCATCGCCTACAACACCGACGGCAAGGGCTTTGTGAAGGGCATTGAGAAGGCGGGCGTCCGCCTCGGCGGAAAGCGCGTCGCGATGCTCGGCGCGGGCGGCGCGGCGCGGGCCATCGCCGTGGAGTGCGCGCTGGCGGGCGTTGAAGCGATGACAATCGTCAATCGCGACCCGGCGAAGGGCGAGGCGCTGGCGGCGCTCCTGAACGAAAAGACCTCCTGCCGGGCGGAATTCGTCCGTTGGGAGGGCACGGCGCGCGTTCTCGCCTGCGACATCCTGATCAACGCTACCTCCGTCGGGCTGTACCCGGACCCCACCTGCCCGGACATCCGATACGAGGACATCCATCCCGGCATGATCGTGCAGGACGTGATCCCGAACCCCGCGGACACGCTGTTCCTCAAAAAAGCCCGCCAGCAGGGCGCGACCGCGCTGGACGGACTCAACATGCTGGTGTATCAGGGGGCGATCGGCTTCAAGCTGTGGACGGGCGAGGAGGCGGACGAGGCCGTGATGCGCCGCGCGCTGGAAGCGGAAAACGCTTAGCCGAACGGAGGGCATATGGTCTACGAAAAGGACTGGTTCATGCGTGAGATCAAGGCGTTCGTCGAGTCCATCGCCCGGCTGGTGTTCAAGCGCGACCGCGTGCGCTATGAAGTGGCCGACGAGTCTCGGCTGACCGAGACCGATATGCTCCACCGGGCGCTGACGGCGCTTCTTCTAAGCGGCAGAATGTGCGAGGCGGAGGATTATCTCTTTGCCAACTGTGTGCCCGGCAACCGCGATCACCTGCTCGTGGCGCTGGATTTTTACCAGCGCCTCGGCGAGATGCGCGACGAGGAACTCGAGAGCGCAAACTTCTCCCGCGCGGAAATCCTCGAGGGTCTGCGCGACATCACATCCAGGTTCAATCTGGATCTCTGACCCAGAAGTGTGGCATCATGCGGCGAGGATCCGCCCGGTCAAAACCGCCGCGACGCCCAGAAGAAGGCTCAAGAGCGCATAGAGCGCCCCCATCCACACTCTGCCATCCCCCGAAAGGCCGACGATCTCCAGCGCAAAGGTGGAAAATGTGGTAAACCCGCCGCAGACGCCGACCCTCAGAAAAGCCAGAAGATTCGGGTTGATGCCTTCGTGCCTCTCCGCCAACCCGGCGATGATTCCAATCGCGAAAGCGCCCAGAACGTTCACGGCCAGCGTCGCAAACGGGAATGCCGTCTTCTCCTGAATCGGAACCTGCGCCATCAGATACCTCAGAACGCTGCCAATAAACCCACCTATGCCTACCGCGACGACCGTCTGCATGCGTATCCCCCCTAAGCGGCTTACCTCCGCCCACAAAAGAGCGTCAGCCATCCGGGACGCTCCGCTGTAAACGGCATTCCATTCAGGTATTGTACCCCTTGACGGCCCGCGTTGCAACCCCCGCGAGTTCTTGCAGGCCTCCCGCGCGCCGCCAAAGCGAACCCCTCCGTTCCGAGCGGCGCGCATTCTTTGAGCGTTTCGGGTGCCGTGAGCGCCTGAAATGAACCACATAAAGTTGGCACCGCGCGGTCAGCGGCGTGTGATCGCGCGAAGATGCCGCCTGCCGCCGCCTGTTCCGGTACTGTCACCACGCGAATCAAATTGTGCGAGGAGGGTCGACATGAATTTGAAACCCCGCAGAAGGCCGTCCATCAATTCCATCCTCGGCATCACTCAGGCCAAGCGCCGCATCGCAAAGGCCACCGGCATTCCCACCACGAAGTCCGGCCGCAAGCGCAAGGCGCTGAACACGCTGACCGGCGGCGCTTACGGCAAGTATGAGCGGCTGCGCGCTGACGTCAACCGCCCGTTCAAGTTTCTAAAGTGGCTGATGGGAAAGTAAGAGCGCAAGTGACCGGAAAGCGCCGCACGTGCGGCGATTCAGACCATCAACATAGTCTCCGCAGGGTTTCAATCGTGCCCGGCGCACACGCCGGGCACGGGATAGCGCCGCCAGTACGCATACTAAAGGCTGCCGCCGCGTTGACAAAATAGATTTAACATTCTATAATGAATCGTGTCAACCGGCAGTCGTCCGAAGTTCGCGCACTAAAAAGCGAAAGGAAGTATGCCCTAATGAAGAAGTTTCTCTCGTTGTTGATGGCCCTGATGATGGTTCTCAGCCTCGCCGGCGTCGCCGCCGCGGAGACCGCCGACGCCATCGATCCCGAGCTGATCGCCGCCGCGCAGGCGGAGGGTGAGCTCACCGTCTACGCCTCCTGCGAGGAAGCCTACATGAACGCCGCCTGCGACCGCTTCCAGGAGCTCTACGGCATCACCGTCAACCGTCAGCGCCTGTCCACCGGCGAAGTCGCCGCCAAGATCGAGGAGGAAAAGGGAAACCCCAGCGGCGACGTGTGGTTCGGCGGCACGACCGACCCGTACAATGAGTCCGCGCGCAAGGGCCTTCTCATGGCTTACGAAGCCAAGAACGCCAGCCACCTGATCTCGGAGACCTACCGGGATAAGGAAGGCTACTGGTACGGCATCTACAAGGGCATCCTGGGCTTCATGGTCAACACCGAGGAAATCGAGCGCCTGGGCCTCACCGCCCCCGCCGATTGGGACGACCTCATCAAGCCCGAGTACAAGGACCTGATCTGGATGTCGAACCCCAACACCGCCGGCACCGCCAAGCTCATCATCAACACCATGGTGCAGATGAAGGGCCATGACGCGGCGATGGAATACTTCAAGGCGCTGGACGGAAACGTCGCGCAGTACACCAAGAGCGGCTCCGGCCCCAGCAAGATGGTGGGCCCGGGCGAGTGCGTGATCGGCGTCGGCTTCCTGCACGACGGCATCACCCAGATCCTCGCGGGGTATGACAACATCGCCCTCGTCGTGCCGAAGAGCGGCACCAGCTATGAAGTCGGCGCCACCGCCATCTTCAATGGCGCGAAGCACCCGAACGCGGCAAAGCTGTGGATCGAGTACGCGCTGAGCCCCGAGTGCGTGAACCTGGCCAAGGACAACGAGAGCTTCCAGTTCCTGGTGCTCGACAACGCCGAGCAGCCCAAGGAAGCCACCGAGTTCGGCCTCGACATGAACAACACCATCGCCTACGACTTTGAGGACGCGAAGGCCAACACCTCGAAGTATGTCGAAGACTTCTTCGCCGCCGTCGGGACTGACGACCGCTTCAAGACCGAGTAATGCCCGAATGAAGCTTCGGAGGATGGCGCGGCGCGCCATCCTCCGGTTGTTTCCTACGCAAAGCAAAAAGGGGGTTACGCGATGGCTGGGACGCAAAGCGCCCGTCTGGACCGCAGGAAGCTGCTGGGCGACCCCATCCTGATTTCGACCATTGTGGCGCTTCTCATCTTTCTTTTGCTGTTCATTCTGTACCCGCTGGCGACGCTCCTGATTGACAGCGTTTTTAGCCGCGAGAGTGGCTTCACGCTGGAGGTTTTCAGCCGCGTGCTGAGCATGGGCCGCTTTAAAACCGCCTTCACCAACACGCTGGTGCTGGGTTTTCTGACCGGCATCACTTCCACGCTGATCGGCCTTCTGTTCGCGTATGTGGACGTGTACATGAAGGTGCGCTCCCGCGTGGTCAAGAAGCTGTTCGACGTGGTCAGCATGCTTCCGGTGGTGTCTCCGCCCTTTGTGCTGTCGCTGAGCATGATCCTGCTCTTCGGGCGCAGCGGGCTCATCACCCGGACGCTTCTTAAAATCTATGACAGCGACATCTACGGCCTCTATGGCATCGCCATCGTGCAGACGCTGACGTTCTTCCCCGTGTGCTACCTGATGCTCAAGGGCCTGCTAAGAAACATCGACCCTTCGCTGGAAGAGGCCAGCCGCGACATGGGTGCCAGCCGATGGAAGGTGTTCACCACCGTCACGTTGCCCCTGATGCTGCCGGGCATCGGCAACGCCTTTCTCGTCACGTTCATTGAATCCGTCGCGGACTTCGCAAACCCGATGCTCATCGGCGGCAGCTACGATACGCTGTCCACCACCATTTACCTTCAGGTGACCGGCGCCTACGACAAGGTGGGCGCGGCGGCGATGGCGGTGGTGCTGCTCGGCCTCACGCTCGTATTGTTCCTGATCCAGAAGTATTACCTGGAAATGCGCACCGTCGCGACGCTGACGGGCAAGGCCAGCCGCGAGCGCATGCTGATTACGGACAAGAGCGTCACCCGGCCGCTGACCATTCTGTGCGGCCTCGTCAGCGCCTTCGTCGTTCTGATGTACATCAGCATCCCCTTTGGCGCGCTGTTCAAGCTCTGGGGGCGCAACTACTCCCTGTCCCTCGTACACTTTGAGTACATCTTCAAGTACGGCGGCCTGAAGGCGTTCCGGGACTCCTTCCTGCTGTCGGTCATCGCCGCGCCCATCACGGCGCTGTTCTCGATGATCATCAGCTACCTGGTGGTCAAGAAGAAGTTCCGCTCCAAGGCCTTCATTGAATTTGTGAGTATGCTGGCGATGGCCGTGCCCGGCACGGTGCTGGGCGTGGGCTACATCCGCGGCTACGCGGGCGGCCTGTTCGGCAGCGGCATCCTGCAGGGGCTGTACGGCACCGGGGCGATCCTCGTGATCGTGTTCATCGTCCGAAGCCTGCCCGTGGGTACGAGAAGCGGCATATCCGCCCTCCGGCAGATCGACAAGTCCATCGAGGAGAGCGCCTACGACCTGGGCGCGGGCAGCGGCAAGGTGTTCACGAGCGTCACGCTGCCGCTGATCAAGGACAGCTTCTTCAGCGGCCTGGTGACGACCTTCGTGCGCTCCATCACCGCCATCAGCGCCATCATCCTTCTGGTTACGCCGAAATACCTGCTCATCACCACCCAGATCAACGAATTCGCCGAAAAGGGCAAGTACGGCGAGGCGTGCGGCTACGCGACCATCCTCATCCTGATCGTGTACGCCTCGATCCTCGTGATGAACACAGGCATCAAGTACTTCGGAACCAGCAGAAAACTGGGAGGGGGCAAGACCTATGGCTAAGGTGCCAAAGGGCGTACGCCTTGAAAACATCTCGAAAATCTACAAAGACCCCAAGACGGGGAACGACTTCTACGCCGTTAAAAATGTGAGCCTTGACATCGAGCCGGGCAGCTTCGTGACGCTCCTCGGCCCCTCGGGCTGCGGCAAAACCACGACCCTTCGCATGATCGCGGGCTTTGAAAGCCCGGACGAGGGCGAAATCCACCTGGGCGGCGAGCCGATCAACCAGCTGACCCCCAACAAGCGGGATACTGCGATGGTGTTCCAGAGCTACGCGCTTTTCCCCCACTACAACGTGTACGACAACGTCGCCTACGGCCTGAAGCTGCGCAAGGTGCCAAAGGCGGAGCTGGACGAGCGCGTCCGCAGCATCCTGCGCCTGGTGGAGATGGAGGGCATGGAGGGCCGCATGACCAATCAGCTCTCCGGCGGCCAGCAGCAGCGCATCGCGCTGGCCCGCGCGCTGGTGGTGGAACCGGGTGTGCTCCTGTTCGACGAGCCGCTTTCAAACCTCGATGCAAAACTGCGGGTGGTCATGCGCACCGAGATCCGAAGGATCCAGCAGGCGCTGGGCATCACCGCCATTTACGTCACCCACGACCAGAGCGAGGCGATGTCCATCAGCGACCGCATCATCATCATGAACAAGGGCGTCGTGGCGCAGATGGGCACCCCGATGGAAATCTACTACCACCCGGTCAGCGAGTTTGTGGCCGATTTCATCGGCGAGGCGAACTTCCTGAAGGGCGTGGTCGTCCGGATGGAGGGCGGCGACTGCCGGGTGTCCATCGACGGCCATGAGGCGCTGGTGGAAACCGCGAACCCCCTCGCCCCCGGCCAGGCCTGCGAGGTCGTTCTGCGGCCGGAGGCCATCCAGATCGGGGACAGCGGCCTTCTGCCCTGCAAGGTCGAGCTGAGCTGCTTTATGGGCAGTTACCAGAACTACCACGTGCGCGTGGGCAAAACGCTGGTCAAAATCGCCGACAATTGCCCCGTCAATAAAAAGATCTATCGGGTGGGTGACGCGGCGTACATCCGCTTCGACAAGGAGTGTGCGCACCTTCTCTGATCCCAGGCGGCATAAAAGCCCCGTAAGGTTTTAATCGTGCCCGGCGGCATGTACGCCGGGCACGGGATAGCGCCACCAGTGCAGTCATTGGTGGCGCTATCCACACCTTTGGTCAGTGCGACGCCCGGAAATCCCGGAGGATTTCAGGCGCACGCAGGCTCTTTCCTTTGCATCGGAAAAACCGAAGGGTTTTTCGATGCAAAGAGCCCCGTTCCGCTTTCTGCGAAGCGGAACGGGGCTTCTCTATTGTTATATATAAAGGAGGCGTGCCTGGGGTTTACGTATTGATGGTGCGCACGCCCTGAACATTCGGGTATTCCGACAGGTACTGAACCACTTCGATGTATTCGACCGACCGGGGCAGCTTCAGGTCGTAGGTGTTGGTGTAGAGGTTCCCGCTCTCCCGGTTTTCCACCCGGAAGTCCACGTCGAAAACATCGATGTGCTTTTCCCTGAAGTAGCTGTTGATAAAGGGGATCGTCTCCGCCCGGTGCACAAAGCGGATTTCCAGGTGCTTGCTGACGTTGATGTTGATGATGCGAGGCATGACCGTCAGGATGATGAGGACCAGCGCGCAGCCGTAGCCCGCGATCTCGTAATACCCCATGCCGGCGGCAATGCCGAGACACGCTGTGTTCCACAGCGACGCGGCGGTGGTGAGCCCGACGATCTTCTTTCTCGCCATCACGATGGTGCCCGCGCCCAGAAAGCCGATGCCGCTGACCACCTGCGCGGTGATGCGCCCCAGGGTAAAGGTGACGTTCCCATCCACGGCCTGCGCCATTTGCTGCGCCTGAATCGTGCATTCGATCAGCGCGATGATACACGCGCCCAGCGATACCAGCACATGGGTGCGCATGCCGGCGGGGCGGTTCTTGCGCTCGCGTTCGATGCCGATGACCGTTCCCACCGCGATCGCCGTCGCGATGCGGATGATGATTTCAAGGCTGGACAAACCGCACCTCCCGCTCCCGGCGCGGGCGATGCCCGCCGGGATTTTATCCCAACGAAATAAGTATAGCACGCGGGCGGCTTTGCGGCAACAAGTGAAAGTGATATATAAGGTTCATACACCCAAAACCTTGCGCAGCCTTCCCGCGGACCTGCCGCAGGAAGGCTGCACTCGTCATCTCAGCGGCTCTGCCTCGGCACCAAGAATCCGTACCTGCATATGGGTGATGTAGTTTTCGGGGTTGCGCTCCACAAACTGGTCGATGATGTTGAAGTTGACGGTCACCGGCGACAGCGCCAACTCCGGCCGGAAGGCGCGCATGCGGCGCATGGTGTCCGGCACCTGTTCATAGGGCCCTTTGTGGTAGCAGCACAGGTAGTCTCCCGTCGGCAGCGTCTGGACGATGGCCTCGTCCACCGGGGGGAGCGCCTGATCCTCCGGGTCCGCGTAAAGGTACGCGCCGAAGCGCTTCTCTTCGCCCTCATAAAACGCGATCGTCGGATAAAAGTAGAAGGAGTCGTGGTGGTACAGCCGCTCCTCGCGCCCGATGTCGATGTACCGGCGCTCCGGGTAGCGGATCACCTCCACCCCGTCGATGTCCGCGATCCGGGCGAGCGATTCCTCGACAAACTGGATCTTGCGCTCAATCACCGTTTCGATCGCCAGAAGCTCCTCCCATTGCCGGTGCAGCACCCGGGACCGCTCCTTCAGGTGGTCCAGCGTGAAGCCCACCGCTCGGGAGGCCATGTAGTCCTCGATCTGCTCCAACGAATAGCCGAGCCTGCGCATGTACCGGATGGGCGCCAGCTTGTACACCTGGTCGAAGGCGTAGTAGCGGCGGCCGGTGCCGGCATCTCGCCTCTCCGGCTGGAAGAGGCCGATGGAATCGTAGTATTGCAGCGTCTGCTTGTTCAGCCCGAACATGGCGCTGAATTCCCCGACCGTGTAGTATTCTTTCATTGCGTAGACCTCCGGATGGTATTTCCCCCTCAGCGCTTGCCGCGCTCGTAGGGCACGCCCAGCGCCGCCGGATCCCGCCCCTTTCCGATGGAAAACAGCAGCACGACCACCGCCGCAACGTAGGGCAGCATTGAAAACGCCTGAGACGGGATGCCGATGCGCATCGTCTGCAGTTGAAGCTGCAGCGCCTGCGCAAGGCCGATCACCAGCGCCGACGCGAGGATGCCCAGCGGGTTGCGCCGCCCCAGAATCACCGCCACCAGCGCGATGTAGCCCCGGCCCGCGTTGACGTCCTCCATGAAAAAGCCCAGCTGGGCGATGGTGATGTACGCGCCGCCGAGGCCGCCCAGAACGCCGTTTACGAGGCACGCGAGGTAGCGGATTTTGTACACGTTCAACCCGGCGGTGTCCGCGGAGCGCGGGTGCTCGCCCACCGAGGTCAGCGAAACGCCCCACTCCGTCTTGTAGAACACGACAAAGGACGCGGCCACGATCAGGTACAGCGCGTATTCGAAACCGCTCTGCGAAAAGAGCGCCGGGCCGATCAACGGGATCTTGGAAAGCAGCGGGAGTTCGAACCGGGGTGCGATCGCGCAGGTGGGCAGCACCGTGGACTGGCCGAACCCCTTCATGAACAGAAAGCTCGTCAGCCCCAGGGTCAGGATGTTCAGCGCCAGCCCCGCGATGTTCTGGTTCGCGCGGCAGCGGATGCTGAGAAGCGCGTGAACCATGCTCACACACACGCCCCCGAGGACGCCGCAGAGCGCGCCCAGGAGGATGCTTCCTGTCGCAAAAGTTGCCATGAACGCCGAAAAAGCGCCCGCGAGCATGATGGCCTCCACGCCGATGTTGATGATGCCCGCCCGCTCCGAGTACGCCTCGCCGATGCCCGCGAAGGTCAGCGGCGTCGCCACCCGCACCGCGGCGGCGAGAAACGTGGCGACGGTTGCGAGAAACGCTTCCATGCCGCTATTCCCCCTTTCCCGCGAGGAGCCCCTTGAAGAGGGCCTTCCGCGCCAGAATCAAGAGCACCACCGTGCCCATGATGATGGAGGCGATGGAGGCGGGCACATTGGCCGAGCGCTGCATGGAGAGGGAACCCACCTGCAGCGCGGACACGCCCACCGCCGCGATCAGAACGCCCAGCGGCGCATTGCCACCCAGGAGCGCCACGATGATCGCCAGATATCCGTAACCGGGCGAAATGCCCTCCAGCAGCCGGTGCTGAAGCCCCGCCACCTCGCACATGCCCGCAAGCCCCGCAAGCCCGCCGCTTAGGAGCGACGAAAGCACGATGTTCCGGTAGACGCTGATCCCCATGCACTGGCACGCGCGGGGGTTCAGCCCCACCGCCCGCATCCGAAAGCCCTGGGGCGTCCTGAAGAGGAGCACATACATGAGCGCCGTCATGACGACCGCGATGATTAGCCCCGCGTGCAGCCGCGTGGAGGGCAGGATCACCGGCAGAAACGCCGATTCCGGCAGCGTGGGCGAGACCGGGAAGTAGCTCTCCGGATCCTTCAAAACCGTCTGCACCAATACCCCGGTTATCCCGAGGCCGATGTAGTTGAACATGATGGTGTTGATGACCTCGGAGATTCCGTACCGCGCCTTCAGAAAGCCCGGAATCAGCGCCCAGAGCCCGCCGAGGAGCGCGCCCGCGAGCATCATCAGCGGGATCATGATCCATGCGGGGAGCCCGGTCAGCCTTGTCGCGACAAAGGTGGTCGCGATCGCCCCCATGTAGAACTGCCCCTCCGCGCCGATGTTGGTAAAGCCGCTTCGAAACGCCACCGCCACGCCCAGCCCCGCCAGCGTCAGCGGCGTCGCCTTGACGAACACCTCCGCCGCCGAATACATAGAGCCGAACAGCCCCCGGGAAAACCCGGCGAAGGCTTTCCCCGCATCGCTGCCCGACAGCGCGACGAACATAAGCGCGACGACCGCCGTGATGCCCGCGATGGCCGCGTAGGGAACGATCTCCTTCCAGCGCACCTTCACACGCATCCCCCTTCCCTTGCCTCTCGGGCCCTGCCCGCCATCATCAGGCCAATTTGGGCGAGATCCTCCGCCTCGTCGCCGGAGACCACCCCCATGACCTCCCCGCCGTGCAGCACCGCGAAGCGGTCGCACAAAAGGCGAATCTCGTCGAGGTCCGCGGAGATGAGCAGAACCGCCGCACCCCGCTCCTTGCAGGCGACGAGCTGCTTTTGCACGAATTCCGTCGCGCCCACGTCGAGTCCTCTGGTCGGCTGGCAGGCGATGACGAGCTTGGGATTGTCCGCAAGTTCCCGCGCCAGGATCAGCTTCTGCTGGTTGCCGCCGGACAGGTAGCGGATCTGGGTGGTCAGCGCGTGGGTTTTGATGCCGTAGGCGGCGACATCGCGGGCGGCCTCGTCCCGGGCGGCCCGGGCGTCGATCAGCCCGCGCCGCTGAAAGCGCCGATCGGAATTGAACCTGAGCAGCAGGTTATCGGTCAGGTCCATGTCCATCACCAGCGCGTCCCGGTGGCGGTCGTCGGGAATGTAGGCGACGCCCATGCGCCGCCGAGCTTCGACGCCGAGGTCGTCCAGCCGCTCTCCAAAGAGCGAAACCGTCCCCGCGTCCTGCCTGCGAATGCCCGCGATCACCTCGGCCAGCTCCTTCTGCCCGTTGCCGTCCACCCCGGCGATGCCGAAGATCTCGCCCGGCCGGACGTCCAGCGCGACGTCCCGGAGCTTATCGAGTCCCCGCTCCGAAAGGGTTACGCCGGAGAGCGCAAGGCCGGGGGCTTCGGACGCTTCCCGCGCCGCACGCGTTACCGGCGAAAGCGCCCGCCCGATCATGTGCCGGGCCAGAGCTTCCTCATCCAGCGCCGAGATCGGCGCGGTGACGATCTTCTTCGTGTCCCGGAGCACCGTCACCCGGTCGGCCACGCGCATCACTTCCGGGATCCGGTGGGTGATCAGGATGACCGCGCAGCCGCGCGCGCAGAGGCTCCGCAGCACTTCGAACAGCCTCTCCGCCTCCTGCGGGGTCAGGACCGCGGTGGGCTCGTCCAGGATGAGCAGCTTTGCATCCCGGTACAGCAGCTTCATGATCTCCACCCGCTGCTGTTCGCCCACCGAGAGCGACGAAACCGGCGCGGCGGGGTCTATCCCGAGGCCAAAGTCCCGGGCGATCCCCAAGATGCGCCGGTCGATCGCCGCCCTGTCGGTGAAGGGATGGCCCTTCTCCTTCAGCCCCAGCGTGATGTTCTGAGACACCGTCAGCGTAGGCACCAGCATGAAGTGCTGGTGCACCATCCCGATGCCCAGGCGTATCGCGTCCAGCGGCGAGCGGACACAGGCAGGCTGCCCTTTTACGAGAATCTCACCCTCGTCGGGCTGATAGAGCCCGTAGAGCAGGTTCATCAGCGTCGTCTTGCCCGCGCCGTTCTCTCCCAGAAGCGCGTGCACCTCTCCGGGCTCTACGTCAAAATCCACGTGGTCATTGGCGTAGGCTCCCCAGAAGGTCTTGACGATTCCCTTCATTTCCACCAGCTTCATGGAACCCTCCAGCGCGTGCGTTTTGAATTGCGCCTGCCCGGGGCCCAGGCCGCCGGGCAGGCGCGCGTTTTTCGTTTTACTTTGTGGGGGTTTCGATCCGCGGCACCTGGAATTCACCGGAGATGATGGCCGCCTTCTTTTCGGCAATCTTCGTTTTGAGCTCCTCGGGGATCTTCGACTCGAGGGCGTTGTAGCCCGCGATGTCCACGACGCCCTCGGCCATGCCCAGATAGAAGACACCGCCGGCAAACGTTCCGTCCTTGACCTGGCCCACGGCGGTGGTGATGACCTTGGTCATGTTGTATACGGTGGAGCACAGCACGGTTTCCGGGGCGATGGCGTTCTGGTCGTAGGAGTTGCCGCAGGCGAAAAGGCCCTTCTCCTGCGCGGCGGTGATGGTGCCGGTTCCGGCCTGGTTGGCCACGTGGTACAGTACGTCCGCGCCCTGGCCGATCATGTTCAGCGCCGCTTCCTTGCCCAGCGCCGCGTCCACGTAGCTGTTGATGTAGATCTCCAGCACCTTGACGTCGGGGTTCACTTCCTTGGCGCCCAGCTTGAAGGCCTCAAGCTCCTTGATGATGGAGGGCTGCTCCATCGCGCCGACCACGCCGATGGTGCCGGAGGCGGACATCCCGGCCGAGAGCATGCCCATCAGGTACGCGCCCTGCTCGCAGCTCATCACGAAGGAGGCCATGTTCTCGCTCTGGGAAGCGGCCTCGGTGGCCATGAACTTCTGGTTCGGGAAGTCCTTGGAGACGTTGGCGGCGGGTTCGCCGAACTGGAAGCCGTGGCCGATGATGAGGTCGTATCCCTGCGCGGCGAAGTCCCGGTAGGTCGCTTCGCTGTCGGCGATGGACACGTTTTCGGCGTAGGCGGATTCGATGCCGAACTCCTCCTCCGCGGCCTTGACGCCGGCGACGGCGATGGCGTTCCAGCCCTGGTCGTTGGCGGGGCCCGAGAGGATCAGCGCGACCTTCAGCGGCGCGGACTCGGCCTGAACCGCAAAGCAGGACAAAAGGCTAACCGCGGCGAGGATCAGGGCCATCAGGACACCAAGACGCTTTTTCATTGGGGTTCCTCCTCCTTACTTCCAACCGGTCAAAATATATGAAACGCTTCGGAATGATCCCGGAGCACCCGGTCGCACACGCGTTCCCCGGCGCGCGCGAGGGCCTCTTCGTCCACCCCCTGAAGCCTTCCATCCCTGTAGACCACGCGGCCGTTTACCATCGTCAGCCACACGGGGCCCGTCACGCCCGCCCGGGCGAGAAGGGACTTGGGGTCGTGCATGGTGCCGGTCAATTCCAGCGCACCCGCGTCGACCATGAACAGGTCCGCCGCCTTGCCGGGCTCTAGGGAGCCCAGGTCTCCGCGGCCCAGCGCCTTCGCGCCGCCGGCGGTGGCGATCTTCAGCATGTCGTAAGAGGAAGCGGAGCCGCCGCGCGCTTTCGTGTGGTACGCCTGCATCAGGTAGGCCATGCGCAGCGAATCGAGGAGATTGGAGCTGTCGTTGGTGGCGGAGCCGTCGCACCCGAGGCTCAGCGAGACGCCCGCCGCCTGCATCGCGCGGATGTCGAGGACCGGGAAGCCGCCCAGCACCGCCGGGGCGGGGCAATGCGAGACGCCTGAGCCCGCCGCCGCCAGTACCGGAAATTCCTCCGGCAGGAGCTCCCAGCCGTGGGCATACCACACGTCCGGGCCGATGAAGCCGATTTCCTGGCACCAGTCCAGCGTGCGCATGCCGGTGCGCTCCAGCATGATGGGGTTCTCCCCCTCGCCCAAATGGGTGTGCATGCGCACGCCCTTTTCCCGGGCCAGCCGGACGGTCTCGGTAAACGTCTCTTTATAGCTGTTGATCGGCTGGCAGGGCGCCAGCACGATCTGCCGTATGGACAGCGGGTTCGGGTCGTGGTAGAGGGCGATCAGCCGCTCGCAGTCCTTCAGGTATTCGTCGGTGGTCTCCACCATATCGTCCGGCATGGTCGAGCCCATCTGACGGGGAAGCGAGTTGACGCCCCGCCCCGCGTGGTAGCGGATGCCCAGAAGCGCCGCCGCCTCCATCTGCCGGTCCACCGGGGATTTTCCGGTGGCCTTCGTGTAGCAGTACTGGTGGTCGAAGGCGCAGGTGCAGCCGTGCTTGAGCAGATCCGCCATCGCGGTAAGGCTGGAATAGTAGATGACGTCGGAATCCACCAGCTGGAAGATGCGGTAGATCTTGTCCAGCCACTCCACCACCAGCATGTTGGGGTAGTCGATGGTGATGAGGTTGCGCACAAAGGTTTGGAAGAAGTGGTGATGTGTGTTGACAAGGCCGGGATACACGAACTTTCCGGAGGCGTCGAGCGCCTCCGCCCCGTCGGATGGAAGATCCTTGCCGATGGCGGTGATCCGGCCGCCTTCGATCAGCATGTCCTGATTACGGTATACCGCGTCCGCCCCATCGCAGGCGACGATCGCCGCGGCGTTTTTGATCAGCAGTCTCTGCTCCATGAAACCCTCCGTACAAAACATCCAAACTTCGGATTATTGTTCGCTTTCATAGTAAATCATATAGCGACTATACGTTCAAGCGGTTTGCAAAAAAATAACCGGCCTGCGCCCATGATCGAATCATGGCCACATTCCGGCTCCTGCGATGATGCATTTTCGAAAGGGCTTTCTCCCGCGAGAGCAGCGTTTTCCCCGCATGTAAAACCTCGATGAAGGAGAAACCCAGCGTACGCCTAAAATTCTTTGGAATTTCCGGACGCGCTGTTCTGAAGAAATGACACCGCCACCGGTATTGCACGGATGGCGGCGTCGATAAAACGGTCACTACATCACGATCAGGTCATACGCCCTCGTTCCCAGCCCGATCTTCTCGGCGTGGGCGAGGCAGGTGCGCCACTCGGAATCGGGCGTAGAGTTGGCGAAGTGGTCGTGGTGGTCATGGAAGCCGGCGCGGTTCAGGTTGTCGGAGAGCTGGCTGCCGGGCATCGGCGCGGCCTTGAGGCAGGCATCGACGCAGGCCTGATCCAGCGCCAGCGGGTCGAAGGAGGCGAACATTCCGAGGTTTGGCAGGATCGGTGCGTCGTTCTCCCCGTGGCAGTCGCAGTTGGGCGAAACATCCACCACCAATGAGACGTGGAAGTTCGGGCGGCCGTCCAGAACCGCCTTGGTGTACTCCGCCATGCGGCCGTTGAGCTCCGACAGCGCGGAGCCTTCCGAAAATTCGATGGCGTCGAAGTTGCAGGAGCCCAGGCAGCGGCCGCAGCCCACGCAGTTCTTCGTGTTGACGGACATCTTCCGGGCCTTTTTGTCGAAGTCCAGCGCGTTGTTGGCGCACTCCCGCTGGCAGCGCAGGCAGCCGCGGCACAGGTCCGGATCGATCTGGGGCTGGCCGTTGTTGTGCTGGTCCTTCTTCCCCGCCCGGGAGCCACAGCCCATGCCGATGTTCTTGATCGCGCCGCCGAAGCCGGTCATCTCGTGGCCCTTGAAATGGGTCAGGCTGATGAAGACATCCGCATCCATGATCGCGCGGCCGATCTTGGCCTCTTTTACATATTCGCCGCCCGCGACCGGCACAGAAATGTCGTCGGTGCCCTTCAGCCCGTCGCCGATCAGGATCGGGCAGCCCACGGTCAGCGGCGTGAACCCGTTCTCCCAGGCGCAGTACAGGTGCTCCAGCGCGTTCTTCCGGCTGCCGGGATAGAGGGTGTTGCAGTCGGTCAGGAAGGGTTTCCCCCCCAGCTCCTTCACCACGTCCGCCACCGCCTTGGCGTAATTTGGGCGCAGAAAGCTGATGTTCCCCAGTTCTCCAAAGTGCATTTTGATGGCCACGAATTTCCCGTCCATGTCGATCTGGCCGACGCCCGCCTTTTTAACGAGCTTTTTCAGCTTCGTGGGCAGGCTGTCGCCAAACGCCACGGTGCGAAAATCGGTGAAATAGACCTTGGACTTTTCCATTGAAAGCTCCCCCTGTCACAATAATTCAATATTATTATAGGACTTGAAGTTCACTTCAAGTCAATACCTTTTTGAGATTCTCCCGAATTTTTTGGTTCCGGGAACGTCGCTGTGCGAATCCCCGAAAAACGCCAGCGGTCTTCTGCTTTTCAAGCGCGCCCAATTCTGGTAAAATCAGTATGGTAAAGCGGCTCGCGTCTGAAGCGTCAGGCGCCGGCCGGTCATAGCAGGAGGGAATATCCATGAAGACTAAATTCGGCATCCTGGGGTACGGCGGAATCGCCAAGCGCTTTGCCCGGGCGCTGCAGCTTTCCGGGAGCGGCGAGCTTTACGCCGCGGCGGCGCGGGACGAAGCCCGTGCGCAGGATTTGATCGGGCAGTTCGGCGGGCAAAAAGCCTACGGCAGCTACCTGGACCTCATCCGGGATGAAAACGTGGAGATCGTCTACATCTCGCTGGTGCACAACCTGCACTACGAAGCGGCAAAGCTCTGCGTCGAGCACGGAAAGGCTGTGCTGTGTGAAAAGCCCTTCTTCATCACAGAGCACGAGGCCACCGCGCTCGCCGCGCTCGCCAAAGAAAAGGGCGTACTGGTCATGGAGGCGATGTGGACCCGGTGCCTCCCGGCCTTCAAAAAGGCGAAGGAATGGGCGCAGAGCGGCGCCATCGGGCAGGTTCGGCTGATCGACGCCGCGTTCTGCTTCAATTTCCCGTTCGATCCGGAGCACCGCCTGTACAACCCCGAAACCGCGGGCGGCGCGCTGCTGGATGCGGGCGTCTATCCCTATCAGTTCGCCGCCGGTATCCTGGGGGAAGCGCCTGCGGAGGTCCGGGCGGTGGTTCAGAAGGCTCCGACAGGCGTGGACGATTCCGTCGTGATGGCGCTGCGCTTTGAAGGCGGGGCGCTGGCCTCCGCCATTGCGTCCGTCAGCGTAAAGGCCGACGGCACCGCGCACATCTACGGCACGAAGGGCTCCGTCAAGGTCTATGATTTCCTCCGCACAAGGGAATGCGAGCTGATCGACGAAAAGGGCGAGGTGATCGACCGCTTTACGGACGATCAGGAAGAGGGCTTTGTACACGAGATCGATCACGTAACGGCCCTCTACCGGACGGGACAAACCGAAAGCCCGCTGATCCCCATGTCGCACAGCATCGATTTTGCACGCGCGGCCGACCTGATCCGGGCCCAATGCGGCTTATAAGCTTATAACCGAAAGGTGTGCGAATTTTCTGGAGCAGATGGCCAAAGCCTGGGCGCCGCATCACCCGTCTTGAAATGCGGCGCCTGGCAATGCGCTGCCGTCCGTAAGCCTTACGCTGTACGACCTCGACTTCGGCACGCCGTGATGACGGCCGCCTCCCCTGGCGGCCTTCCATCGCCACGACGACGGGGGCGGAATACCCCCGCCGCACAGGCGGAAAAAAATCCGTGAATCAACGCATGGGCGCTTAATGGGAGACGGAGCGGTTGAAACCCGCTTCAGAGAGGCAACCACTATGTTGAGAATAGCCATTTGCGACGACAATAGCGCAGAACTTCAACATATCGCCGCGCTTGCCAATGAATACCTGACCGAGCGCAACGTAAGCGCCGACATTCGGGCGTTTTCCCATCCAGACGCCCTGTTGACAGCCTGCGAGTCCAAAATCTTTCACATATATTTGCTCGACATGGTAATGCCCATGATCAGTGGACTCGAGCTTGGGCGAAGTATACGCCACATCAGCACCGACGCGCAGATCATCTATATCACCACAGAACCCGGCTTTGCGCTGGACGCATATTCGGTCAATCCCCTGCACTATCTGCTAAAGCCCGTGGATAAGGGGGCGCTGTTTGCCGCCCTGGAACTGGCGGCGGCAAAAGTGGGGTTTGGCGAGGAAACCGTCGTCACGGTCAAGACGCGGGACGGTCTGCGCACGCTCTCCGCCGATGTGATTGTCTTATGCGAATATGTTCGCCATACCGTGGTCTACACGCTTGTAAGCGGCGAGCAGGTTGAGACCACAACCATCTCCGGCAGCTTTGCGGAGCACGTCGCGCCGCTACTGCGTGACCGGCGGTTTATCCAGCCTCACGCCGCCTTTACCGTCAACATGAGTTGCGTGGAGCGGCTCTCTAGAGATGGCTTCGCCATGAAGGCCGGCGCCTTCGCGCCAGTTTCCGGCAAGCAGTTTTCCACGGTGCGCAACGCTTATATGAGCTATCGTCTGGGGGAGATGTGAGGATGCAGTTTCATGACATCCTGCGCTCCATCGTCACGAACACCATGCTTGTGGCGCTGCTGTTTACGCTGGCGCGCCCCAAATACCGTCCGCAAACGCTGGGTATGGCGCTGGTGGCAATCGTGTCGCTCGATCTGGCGCTGAACATCCTATTCTATCTGCGGAACGACTATACGACGCTTGGAAAGCTGGACATCCTGTTTTTCATTCTTGTCGGCGCCGCCGTGAAACCACTCTTTCGGGAAACGCTCATGCAGTGGCTGTTCAACTGCCTCACGGCCATGAACGCCTATGCCGTCACGGTCGTTTTAAGCTACTACCTCCGCGAACTGTTTCCGTATCCGCAATACGCGATCACCGTGCTGCGCTTCCTCCTGTTTGCTGCCGCAATATTGCTGTTTCGCAAGCGCCTGAGCCCTCTCTATCGTCAGGTGGCGGAGCATTGGAGCGTTTACCTTTTTGTCGCGGCCAGTCTGTTTATGAATTTTGCATGGTATTTTATAGGAAGCGACGATGTGGAGCAAACGTTGACAGAAGGTGTTGTTCCGCTCCTTCTGCTTGTTTTGCTGACGATGCTCGTGTATCTCGCAATCTTTCTTTCTTTGCGAAAAACCTTGCGCGAGGCGGCGCTGCGGGAAGAGAACTTGAAAATGCAGTCCGACCGGGAGCTTACCCTTCAGCGTCTCTCGCTGATGGACGAGACCGTTCGGCAGATGAGCATCGTGCAGCATGACCGCCGCCACTTCAACAACACGCTGCTTTCCCTGCTGCGGCAGGGCGAAGCGGACAAGGCCGCTGACCTCATCCGGCAGCAGAGCATGGCGTTGCCGCAAAAGCCGCAAAGCTACTGTCAGAACGTGTCGGTGAACGCCGCCGTATCCTATTATGCCGAACTTGCGCGGCAGCGGGGCGTTCGCTGCGATCTGCGGCTGGACATTCCGGAGAAGCTCGACATCGATGAGCTCTCGCTGGTTATGGCGGTATCAAACCTTATGGAAAATGCCATTACCGCCGTCTCCGCCCTGCCTGCGGAACAGCGAACCTTGCGCTTTACGGCCGTGAACGCGGGCCAACTCATTTTTGAACTGTGCAACCCCTATGAAGGCGAGGTGGCGCTCGACAAAAACGGCTTCCCCATTCCTCCCGAGGAGGGTCACGGCAAGGGCACCCAAAGCGTGGCCGGATTCGTGAAGGAATGCGACGGCGAGCTGGCCTATGAGACTTCGGACGGTGTATTCAAGGTTCGGCTGATGGTGTAACAACAGATGTCAAAGGTTTTTTCCCGGAATTCGGCAACATTAAGTAGGAAACCGCGCCTTTGGGGCAAGAAACCGACGCCCCCTTCCTTTTGATGCTATCCTCCACGCAACGAAAGCACCAAGAGAGAGGGGGTGTTACAATGAGCGGAAACGATAGACGGCGGGAAGATCAGGCGCTGTCCGCCCCCAACTCCGGCGGCAACGTTTGGCCAAAACAGAGGTGTCCAGCCTTTACGCCACGCAGTGGTGCGGCGGAGCAGACCTGTTGGTACTGCCTCTACGCCGACTTCCATCTGGATAAACCCCGTGCGCTGGATGTGGGCGTATGCTACTGGCCCAAGAAGATGCAGGCAGAAAAAGCAAGGAACGGGCTGTGAAAAAGAGACTATTCTCATAGCCCTGACATTGTGCGCGGCCCTGACGCCGCTGCCCACCGTGGCGCAAGAGTCGGTGGTGGCAGCCAATGTAAGGGGGATTCACGAAGGCATCCGCGGCATGGGACCTGAGTGGCTCTGTACCGACCATCCGGGCGACAGTATGATTGGAGGAAACGAACATGAAAACGAGGATTCTCTCTTTATTGCTGGCATTGGGCATGATGATCTCTCCGGCGCTGCTCATCACCGAAAACTCAGCCAGAGCCGAAGCGACGGAGAGCGCCGCGGCCTTGTGGGAAGCAAGCGGCACAAGGGACAAGATCGTCGTCATTAGCGACATTCACCTCGGCATCGAGGACCGCTATACCGAAACGCTGGAAAACCTCCCGCTGCTCATCGATTTTTTGCAGCGCCTGCAAAACACGAACGATGTGCGGGAACTGGTCATCGCCGGTGATTTTCTGGACGAGTGGTTTCTGCCCGTCTATTATCCCAGCTACACGGACCAAAACCAGTTTTACAAGGACGTGATCGCCAACAACCAGGCCGTTATTGATGAGTTCAACAACGTGATCGACAGCGGAATCAAGCTGGTTTACGTGATCGGGAACCATGATATAACGCTGGAAGCCGACGTTTTGCAGGAAGCAATCCCCGGCATCGTTCAGGCCAGAGATGCCGAAGGGCTCGGCACCTATTATACGGGCGACCGAAACGAGATCGTCATCGAGCACGGCCACCGTTACGATGTGTTTTCCGCGCCGGACACGGTCACCAATGCGGAACTGTGCGGCAATGACGACACCATTTTCCCTGCGGGGTATTTTTACGCCCGCTATGCCGCCACATGGGTGCTGGAGGGCCGTCCGACGGTTGAGAAGAATCTGCCGGTGGTGACGAACGTGCCGGACAAAACCGATGCGGATCAGTACGGCGCTTATTTGTATTATTCGATTCTCAAACACGTCTCCTCGCGGCTGACGCCCAACGAGGGCCTTGACGAGAAGATATTCGATATGCGCGTCTCCGGCTTTGACGATGCGTATACGTATCTTGATTTCTATCCGGCCCAGCAGGAAGACGGAACAATTTCCGCGCCGGTGCTGTTTAAAAACATTCAGCGTACATGGGCTGAGCGTCAGACGATCAACAATGTCAATGTACCCAACAGCTTCATTGAAGCGGTAGCCGGAACCTTGGATTGGAGCTATTTTTCCGAGCAGGCAAAGGTACAGTATCTGGACAATCCGGACGAAAGCGTTGACGTGGTGGTGTTCGGCCATACCCATGTGCCCGTATACGATGACATGGGCGACGGGAAATACTACCTGAATGACGGAACCTGGATCGACCATAACACCGACTATCCGGATGCCACCCGCACGTTTGCGGTCATCACCACCGGCGCTCAGGATACCGCCGCGCTGTATAGATTTATGGAGGACGGATCTCTGCTGGACATCAGCGCGAGCGTCAACAAGACGGAAGACGGCAGTGCCGCAACCGAAGAAACCGCTCCGGCAGCAAATCCTTCGGACAATGTGACAATTGCGGAAAAAGCACTTGAAAACTACGGCGATGATTCCACGCAGGCGCGTTATGTTGAAGTGAGCGGGTTGGCGGACGATGGTATACAGGCAAAGCTGAATGAAGGGTTAAAGTCCTTCTGCCTCTGGCCGACTACTGCTGCTGAGAGCGACACCACATACGACATTACGCCCGTTTTTGAAGTTGTGAGCGGCGATTTGCTGAGCATAAGGACATACAATACCGCCTATACCGCGGGAGCGGCTTACCCTGTCAGCTCCGTACGGGCGCAGCTTTTCAGTTTGACTACGGGCGATGAGGTTGCAGCCGATCTGTGGGGTTTCATAAAGGACAAGGACGCGTTCAAACAGCTGGCACTTGACGGAAAATTCGGCCTGACGCTTGTAGGCGTCGATGGGGATATTCCCGAAGAACTCAAAGCGGCGGCGTATAAGAAACTTGCCGAGAGCATTGATGCCTCCGAATTTGCATCGCAATTCTACTTTAGCGACGGGGGCAGCCTGAATGTGTGGTGCGATGGTGAAAACCACGCGACAGGGGACTATTGGTTGTTTGATATCCCTGTCGTAGATTTAGAAAGCCTCGCAACTGACCGACTGCTCCCCATTATTGAAACCCTGAAGAATCTCGGCAACTGATACTTGGGTATGCACTTATGCGGCAAGCCGAACTCAATGCCGTATTCGAGCCATGCAGCGGCCTGCGCCGGGTTAAGATGAGACTATGGCCGCTGCACGGAAACCCGGCGCCGGTTTGACGAATCCGCACCCGGAAAGCCCGGATGACCGGCAAGCGCAGCAAGATCATACCGTATCTCCAGACGCTTTGCAGCGCCGACCTGATCACGCTGAGACGCTTTGGTATGGCACGGTGGAGCCGGTGTGGATAGCGGCAATAGGCAGCGAGCGTTCGGTTCGTATTCAGGACAGGAAGTTGAGATAAGCAAGCAAGGTAAACCAACGGCACATTCCATCGAGGGATGTGCCGTTGGTACAATTACTTTGACAAGCACCGGCTAAGCCGACGGTTGTCAAAGTAACATGAAAAAACCCCGGAACCTCAACGATTCCGGGGCTTTCACTCTGGTGCGGGAAACAGGACTTGAACCTGCATGAAGGAAATCTTCACTAGAACCTGAATCTAGCGCGTCTGCCAATTCCGCCATTCCCGCTTGTCTGGTGGATGGGGGTGGATTCGAACCACCGAAGT
>JAEYPB010000068.1 GCA_023411175.1 Bacillota bacterium
TTTTTTACTGCCGGGCCCCGGCAACCGTGGGGGGTGGGGGGCGCAAAAATCCGCCGCGGCGAGGTTCAAAAAGTGTCAGAGATACGCGGGCAGCCAGCTGCCGTGGGCCTCGATCAGGTCGTCGCACATGGCCACGATGTCGTCGATGGACAGCTCCGCGGCGGTATGGGGATCGAGCAGCGCCGCCTGATAGACGTAGTCCTTCTTGAGCGTGCGCGCGGCCTCGATCGTCAAAGCCTGCACGTTGATGTTGGTGCGGTTGAGGGCCGCGCACTGCTCGGGCAGGTCGCCGATGTAGCAGGGCGTGACGCCGCTCTTGTCCACGAGGCAGGGCACCTCCACCACCGCATTTTTCGGCAGGTTCGTGATGAGGCCGGTGTTCATCACGTTGCCGCCGATCTTGACCGGCGCGCCCGTCTCCATCGCCTCCATGATGTAGCTGGCATACTCGTGGGAGCGGGTGTGGGTCAGGGTCGGGTCCTTGGTCAACTCGTCCCGGCGCTCGTTCCAGTCGGCGATCTGCTTAATGCAGCGACGCGGGTACTCATCCAGCGGGATGTTGAAGCGGTCGATCAGCTCGGGATAGCGCGCCTTGATGAACCAGGGCGTGTACTCGGCGTTGTGCTCCGAGGACTCGGTCACGTAGTAGCCGAAGCGCCGCATGATCTCATAGCGCACCATGTCGTTATGCTTTTCGGTGCGCTCAAGGGCGCGCCGCTTGATTTCGGGGTAGAGATCCACGCCGTCCCTGGTGACCTCGAGAAGCCAGGCCTGGTGGTTGATGCCCGCGATTTTGGACTGGACGCCCTCGCCGCTGCCCATGCCGAGGCCCTCCAGAAGGTGCGGCACGCAGATCTGCACGCTGTGGCAGAGGCCGACGGTCTTGACGCCGGTCATCCGGAGCATCGCGCCGGTGAGCATGGCCATGGGGTTTGTGTAGTTGAGCAGCCACGCGTCCGGGCACACCGCCTCCATGTCCCGGGCGAAGTCCAGCATCACCGGGATGGTGCGCAGCGCGCGGAAGATGCCGCCGATGCCCAGCGTATCCGCGATGGTCTGCCGGAGGCCGTACTTTTTCGGGATTTCGAAATCCGTGACGGTGCAGGGCTCGTAGCCGCCCACCTGAATGGCGTTGACGACGTATTTCGCGCCGCGAAGCGCGTCCCGGCGCGCGTCCACGCCCAGGTATGTTTCAATGGTCGCCCTGCCGCCGGCGTTTAGGTTGATGGCGTCCAGCATGAGCTTGCTTTCCTTGAGGCGCGTCTCATTGATGTCGTAGAGCGCGATGGTGCTCTCGGCAAGGGCCGGGGTCATCATGCTGTCGCCCAGCACGTTCTTGGCAAAGATGGTGGAACCGGCGCCCATAAAGGTAATCTTCGGCATTTTTATCTCCTCCCGCTTCGGTTGCGCTACCCGAATTATACAGCCCGGCGCACCGGAGAACCAGCCGTTTTTGTTGCAGGTTTTGATTGGAATGTTGCATCTCGAGAAAGGCGACCTCCGTACGCCGATGGATTTCGCAGCCAAGAGCATAGCAGAACTTAGGAGCGGGCTTTCTCGCCGGTTTTTCTTGCCTTGCCGCTCAAAATCATTTTGTGCGCTATGTTGCATTCCCCGGGCGCTTGTCCTTGCGCGTGTATTTCCGCCACGTCTTCAGGTGCGGCCGGGGTATGCGCCGTGCCGCGAAAAACCCTTACACGGAAATGGCGGGATTTCCGTAAATGATCATCATCGCGCCCATCGGTGTAATTCCGCCCGTCGACCCGCTTTTCCCGATCCCCCCGGCGCGCCGCTTTCCTCGCTCTGCGTCACCCGGCATTCGGTCATTTCGGTTTGTTTTCCACATTTAGCTCTCGGGACAATTTCCCAAGCCATTATTTAGTAATTCTGACGCTTCCGACTAAACTTCCGGCTAACCAAAGCGATATAGTATTCTATAGTGACGCCACAGGTACGCGATCGCCTCCTGTGCCCGCCCTGCTTTCGCACTTCGTCGCCGGCTGAAAAACGACTGTGGAGGGATCGTACCGTGCTGAAAAACCTGAAGATCCGTTCAAAGCTGCTCATTCTCGTGCTGATTCCGATTTTGGGCGCAGTTCTGGTAACCGCTCTCGCAACCAATGCGATTTTCTCCGTAACCGGCGATATGAAAGAGACCTTGCATACCGAGGCCTTCTACGGTGTTTCGCTGCTGACCAACGCCGACCGGGATTTCTATCAGGCGCTTTCCGCCTACCAGGAGATCGGCCACTACGGCGTCCCTGCCGCGGATAAGGAGCGGCTGCTGAGTGATTTCAAGGAAAACGTGCAGCAGGCCTTCGACCGCGCCACGCAGACGGCGGAACTGCTCGGCCGTGACCCCGCCTGGAACGAGGTCAAGCACCCCACTTCGGGGCTGAGCATCGGCGATAACCTCGCCGCCTTTACCGCGGAAACGCTGGAATGGGCCGCGAGGGCCGAGGAGTCGCTGTCGGCCGGCTGGGGCGTGGCGAGCTTCCTGAAGAGCCCCCTCTATACCGAGTTCGAAGAAATCCGCGCCCATTTGAACGAGGCGCAGGAATCCATGGACGTAGCAATCGAAGCGCAGATGGCGTCCATCAACGACAGCATCAACACGGCCGTCTACGCCTCCATTGGTCTGGATCTTCTGGCAATTCTCGCCTCAATCCTGATGGCGTGGATCATCATCAGCCACATCACCAAGCCGCTGAACAGGACCGTGAAGCTGATTGGCGAACTGTCCGAGGGCGACCTGACCTCGCGGCTGGACGTGCGCACGAAGGATGAGATCGGCGCGATGGCCGCGTCCCTCAACAGCTTCGTGGACAAGCTGGCCGAGACGATGGGCGACATCAGCGACGCCTCCGGAAACGTCGCGTCGGCCGCCAACCAGGTCTCCTCGATGGGCGAATCGCTGTCCCAGGGCTCAACCCAGCAGGCCAGCGCCATCGAGCAGTTCAACGCCTCGCTGGAAGACATCGCGGGAAAGACCAACCAGAACGCGAAGTACGCCGCCCAGGCCAACCAGCTTTCGGAGACCACCAAGCAGAAGGCCGATCACGGCAACACCCGCATGAACGCCATGCTCACCGCGATGGCGGAGATCGACGACGCCTCCTCCAACATCTCCAAGATCATCAAGGTGATTGACGACATCGCGTTCCAGACGAACATTCTGGCGCTCAACGCGGCGGTGGAGGCCGCCCGCGCGGGCCAGCACGGCAAGGGCTTCGCGGTGGTGGCGGAAGAGGTCCGCAACCTCGCGGCGCGCAGCGCCAACGCCGCCAAGGAGACCACCGCCATGATCGAAACCTCCATCAAAAAGACCGCGGCGGGTTCGGCCGTCGCTCAAGACACCGCCACAGCGCTGGTGGAGATCATGCGCCTGGTTCAGGAGGCGGCGGCGCTGATGAACAACATCTCCGAATCCTCCAGCGAGCAGGCGGCGGGCATCGAGCAGCTGCGCATCGGCCTCGACCAGATCACCCAGGTCGTCCAGTCCAACTCCTCCTCGGCCATTGAAAGCTCCGCGGCCAGCGAGAAACTGCTGAACCAGGCGGAGATGCTCAAGGAACAGGTGGCCTACTTCAAGATCAGGAGCGGATACGCGGAATCCACCGTGAGCCTGTAATATCCATCCGGCAGGCTTCCCGGCGAGTACGGCTTCGCCGGCGAAGGTTCGGGCCGCCAAAAATCCCGGCGCGTAAAAAAGCGCCGGGATTTTTATCGTGGAACCGCGCCAGCCGGGATGCTTTGCGAATCCGGGTTCCCCGGCTCGCCTGCGGCGCGCACGCGCCGCTTCAGCCCTCCGCGGAGAGGATCCGGTCAATCTGCGAAAGTTCCTCCGCCGTCAGCTTCGGCGCGGCGAGCGCGCCGGCGTTCTCGACGACCTGTTCCGGTTTCGAAGCGCCGATGAGCGCCGAGGTCACCACCTCGTCCCGAAGCACCCAGGAAAGCGCCAGCTGCGAAAGGCTCTGGCCACGCGCCGCCGCCACGGATGAAAGCGCGCGAACCTTCTCGAGGGTCGCCTCCGTGATCGACTCCGGCTTCAGGTAGCGCGGGTCGTGACCCGCACGGCTGTCCTTCGGAATGCCGCCCAGGTACTTCCCCGTCAGCACCCCGCCCGCCAGCGGACCGAAGGCGATCATGCCCACCCTTTCACGCCGCAGCAGGTCGGTAAGCCCGCCTTCCGCCCGGCGGTCCAGCATGGAGTACCGGGGCTGGTGGATCAGTAGTGGCGTACCCATGCGCCGGAGCATCCCGATGGCTTCCGCCGCCCTGTCCGAAGGGTAGTTGGAGATACCGGCGTAGAGCGCCTTGCCGCTCCTCACGATGTGGTCCAGCGCCGTCATCGTCTCCTCAAGGGGCGTCTCCGGGTCCGGCCGGTGATGGTAAAAGATGTCCACGTAGTCAAGATGCATCCGTTTCAGGCTCTGGTTGAGGCTCGCGATCAGGTACTTGCGGCTGCCGTGGTCGCCGTAGGGGCCGGGCCACATGTCGTAACCAGCCTTCGTGGAGATGATGAGCTCGTCCCGGTGGGTGTGCCAGTCCCGGTCCATGTGGATGCCGAAGTTCCGCTCCGCCTCGCCGTAGGGCGGGCCGTAGTTGTTCGCAAGGTCAAAGTGGGTGATCCCCAGGTCGAACGCCTGCCGGAGGATCGCCTGCTGCACCCCGAAGGGCGTGATGTCCCCAAAGTTGTGCCAAAGCCCCAGCGACAGTTCCGGAAGCATCAGGCCGCTCGCCCCGCTCCGCCGGTAGCGCATCGTGGTGTACCGGGTTTCGGATGGAATGTACATGCTCCGCCTCCTCTAAAGGTTCTCGTAAACCAGATTCCGCAGCCTGACGATAAGCGTTGCGTCGACGGAATCCGACGCCTGCGTCAGGAACATCATAAACAAGCCGCGACGGGCGTTTACGCCCATGTAGACGCCTGTCCAGCCGTCCCAGCCGAATTCGCCCGCCTCCGCGCGGGAGGTCGCCGCCGCCGGATCCACGCATACCCGCATCAGCCGCCCGTAGCCGTGGCCTTCGCAGCCGGCGAAGGCGAGGGTCTGCCGCTGGGCGCCGGACAGTTGATCTTCCTCAAGGCACCGGACGGTTTCCTCCCGAAGGATGCACACGCCGTCCATCTGCCCATACCCCGCCAGCATGCGCCCGAAGCGGGCGTAGTCGTCAAATGTGGAGACCAGCCCCGCGCCGCCGGACTCGAAGGCGGGCGGTTCGTGGCAGAGGGTCAGCCCCAGGTGCCTGTCCGGATCGATTTCAAGCCGCCCGCCCGCGCGCCGGTACAGCTGCGCGAAGCGGCCGCGCTTCTCCGGCGGCACAAAAAAGCCGGTGTCCGCCATGCCCAGCGGCGAAAATATCTCCTCCTCCAGGAAGCGCGAAAGCATCCGTCCGGAGGCGGCTTCGATCACCGCGCCCAATACGTCCGCCGACAACCCGTAGCGCCAGCGCGCGCCCGGCTCAAACGCCAGCGGACAGGCCGCGATCCGGCGCGCCACCTCTCGAAGCGGCCAGCCCTCGCCCCGGGCGATGTCCGCGTGCAGTTCGCCAAAGAGCGCTTCCATGGCGAGGCCCGCTCCGTCCTCTCCAGGGTAGACGATGCCGGAGGTCATGTTGAAAAGATCCTTGACCGCCATCGGACGCCCGGCGTCCGCCGCGCCGAGCGCGCGGGCGTGGGCGTACTCCGGCAGGTACTTCGCCACGGGGTCGTCCTCCCGGAGAAGGCCGCGCTCGATGAGGATCATCGCCGCGATGGCCGTCACCGGCTTCGACATCGAGTACAGCCGGAGAATGGTGTCCCGCGCGGCGGGCCGTCGCGCCTCCATGTCCGAAAAGCCTTCAAAGGTGAGTGAGATCATTTCATCGCCGAGCCACACGCCGAAAGCGCCGAAAGGGATGCGCCCCGCCGCCACCTCCGCGCGGAGAATCTCCGCCGCGCGCTCCGTCATTTGTTTTGCGTTCATCCAATGCCTCCCAAAGCCGTTTGTCCCATTATACTACCCGGGTGGCGGCGCACACAAGCGGGCGGAAGTGCCGCGCATAAAAAAGCGCCGGGCGGCGGCGCAATCTGCGTCCGGCCCGGCGCTTTTGGTGCGGTTTTTTACGCAGCGGTGTTGCGGATGGAGGTGGCAATGGTCACCGCCACCGGCCCGAACGCCTCGTCCGAAGCGGGGAAGAAGTTGAACATGAACATGCCGCCGTTGGGATCCAGCGCGGCGATGCCCGTGCAATCATTGGCGGAATCACTATAGCTGACAAAGTCCACGCCGTTGAAGTTCAGGATCTCAACGCCCTCGTAAGAGCCTTCCAGCTGGGCTTTGACGTCTTCCGCGGTCGCGGCATCCACGCTCTCCGCCCAGGCCACCTGCATGCTGCGGGCGCCGTCGGGGGAGCTGACGGCATAAAAAATGCCGGAGTCAATCATATCCTGGGTTACTTCGAGCACCAGCCAATCGCTGGGCAGATACACTTCGAACCCGTCTTCAAACTGCACCCAGGTGCCCTCAAAGGCGGCGTTTGCGGGTGCTTCGGTCTCCGCCATCGCGGCGACACATCCGAAGGAAAGGGCCAGGACGAGCAGCAGGGACATGAGCTTCTTCATTTGATTTCCTCCCATTTTTTGGTACACCTAATATTACTCCCAGTTACATGAATTGTCAATAATTTTATATCGATTTTCCCTGCATGTAATTCGCCGCGCCCGGATCTTCCCCCGCGCCGGACTCCGCGCAAAAACCCGCTCCCGCAACGGCGCGCCATTTCGCCACAATTTGGGCGCGCAAATACCACAACCGATTTATTGAAAAGCCGGCGCGCGCACCGATATACTATATGGCGAGAAAATACCGAGGAAAAGAAGGCGGGCCTCATGAGCGTCAGTTCGATAAGCTCAAGCTACTCCATAAACCTAATCACCCAGTCGCTGGGGCTTGACAGCTCTGATTTGTCCTCGACCACCCTCAGCGGCACCTCCTCGGACAGCGTGTCCATCAGTTCTTCGGGAAGTCAGCTGTCGGCGCTGGTCGAGCAGCGGAAGAGCCTCGTCGAGGAGCGGGACGCGCTCGTCAGCACCACGCTGGAGAGCGAGGGCTCCACCGACAGCATCCAGTCCACGGTGGAGGAGTACGACAGCCAGATCGCCGAACTAGACGCCCAGATCGCCCAGCAGACGGCCCAGGCGGCAAGCGCGCAGACCCAGAACCTCCTGACTTACTCGAAGCTCACCTCGTCCGCCAGCAGCACAAAGACGAGCACGCTGGATTCGCTGTTGGGGCTCAGCTCGAGCCTCAGCCAGACCCAGGCCGCCGCCAGCGCGCAGCGCCAGGCGGAGCGCCGTGCCCAGGCGCTCTCGGGTGAAATCGAAGCCGACAAATCCCGCGGCATCGACACCGGGGACAAGGAGAGCGAGCTCGAGGAGCTTCAAGCGCAGTCCCAGGCGATCGCCTCCTCGGTTACGACAGGGCTAAACGGCATCAACACAGCAATCATCGAAAACAACGGTGCTTCGCCGATAGAGATCGACTATCCGAGCCAATCCGCCTCCGCGGCCTACGAGGCGCTGGTCTCCACGCTGGCCGACGACCCCTCAGAGGAAGAATGACCGCACCCGATGCTTTGAGGCCGGCTCCCCGCGGGGGGCCGGCCTCTTGGTTCGCCGTTCTTCCTATCCCTTGACGGCGCCCGCCGTCAGACCCTTGATGAACTGCTTGGACATCGTCAGGTACAGGATGATGACCGGCAGCGCGGAGAGCGAGAGGATCGCGAGCAGCTTCGGCCAGTCGGTGGTGTACTGCCCCTGCAGTTTCGTGACCGCGAGGAGCACCGTCTTCTGGCTTTCGCTGGTGATAAAGATCAGCGGGAACCACAGATCATTCCAGATGGGCACGAGGTTGTAGATGGCCACCGTCGCAAGCGCGGGCCTGATCAGCGGCAGCACGATCTTCCAGTAGATCTTGAAGCGCCCAGCGCCGTCCATGTAGCCCGCCTCGTACAGTTCGCCCGGAAGCCCGCGGATGAACTCGGTCAGGATGAAGACCGCCGTCGGAATACCCATGGCGGTGTACACGGGGAACAGGCACCAGAGGCTGTCCAAAAGGTTGAAGACCTTCATCATCTCGAGGAGGCGGATGGTGGCGATCTTGATGGGCAGCATCATGCCGATGATGATGGCAAAATAGACCGCGCCGGAGACCTTCGTGCGCCAGTGGGCGAGGGCGTAGGCGCAAAGCGAGCCCAGCATCAGGATCAGAAAAAGCGAGCCCACCACCACAACAAAGCTGTTGCGGAAGTAGTTGAAGAAATTGCTATCCGCCATGACCGATCGGTAGTTTTCAAGCGTCCAGGCGCCCGGAAAGCCGAAAGGGTTGCCGTAGATTTCCTTTTTGTTCTTGAGCGTGTTGATGAGGAGGATCCACACCGGGAACATCGCAATCAGGGACCAGACTGAAAGCAGGATGTGCGAGGGAATGTGCAGATTCGCAACGCGCATGGACTTGTACTTCGCATCTTTTCTCATGTCATTCCCTCCCCTGCGTCAATTTCAGCGTTGGAATGACGCCCATGAGGAGCATCGCAAACACCGTGGTGGCGATGGCCGCGCCCACGCCGGGTTCCGGGATGCCGACGGGGTGCTGCCCCGCGACGCCGTAGCGGTAGAAGAGCGTGCCGATGAGGTCCGTGGTGTAATCGGGCGCTCCGTCGGCGGTCTCCATCGAGTACACCGCGTCAAAGGCGTTGAAGTTGGCCACGAAGGTGAGGATCGCGATCATGCCCACCACCGGCAGGATCAGCGGCAGTTTGATGCGGGCGAACTGCTGCCAGGCGGAGGCGCCCTCGATGGACGCGGCCTCGATCAGGTCGTCCGAAATGCCCTGAAAGCCCGCGACGAACATCATCGTCGGGATGCCGACCCACTGCCACACCGACACCAGCGAAACCACCGGCAGCGCGGTGGCCGTGTCGCCCAGCCAGGGGCGGACGAGAAAGCCCAGGCCCATCTTCTTCAGCGTCGCGCCCGCCCAGATCGGATTGAGCATCAGCTTGAAAAGATAGCCCGTGACCAATACCGCGATGGTGCAGGGGATGAAGATGACCGCCTGATAAAAACCGCGGCCGCGCATCGTGCGGTTGGTGAGAATCACCGCGAACAGGATGCCCAAAACGTTTTGAAGCAGCATGTGAAACGCGAAGAACACCCAGGTGTTTTTAAAGGCGTTCCAGAACCTGAGCGAGACCACCGGATCGGTAAACAGCCGCACGTAGTTGGCGAAGCCGACAAATTCGCGACCGCCGGTCGTGCCCGAGTAGAGCGACAGCCGCACGGAGTCCACCAGCGGATACGCCATGAAGACCAGATAGACCAGTAGCGCGGGCAGCACGTATCGCATCCAGTACCCGCCGCCGGGGCTGATGCTGCCGCCGCCCCGCCCGAGCGCCGTTCGCGGTTTTGCGGACATGGGGTTCCCTCCCATCCGGTAATACCAAGTAGGAATATTAATTATTCCAAAGGGCCGAGAGATTTTCGATTGAGAACAAGGAGCCGGAGCGAGGCAACCCTCCGGGATACGCCTTCGGCGTGAAATGCAGCGCTACGCCAACGCGGAAGGCGACGCAGTTCTCGGCGAAAAGATCCGGTCCGACGAAGAATTAATGTTTCGGATTGGTATAGAGTAAAACGGGACGAGGCCAGGAGGCCGGCGCGCCGCGCCCTGCCCCAGCCCGTCCGAAGGCCCTCGCCTTTCAATCGCGCCCGGTGCACTTGCACCGGGCGCGATTGTCCGCCGGCATGGCTGGCGGGGGAGCTTATTTACGCCTGAAGTGCCGCGAGGACATCCGCAGCGGCGGCGGGGGTGGTCTCGCCGCGGCAGATGGCGTTGAGCTGCTCAACCATCGGGGTGTAGTAGTCCATCATCTTCGGCCAAATGAAGCGGGCGTCCAAGGTCTTGCCCTGGTTCAGCGCCAGGATGTCGGTCACGCGCTCGTTCTGGAAGGTGATGGGGGCGTTGATCATCGGGAAGAAGCCGGCGGGCAGGTAGTCCGCGGTGGTCTGCGCGCCTTCCGGCGTGGCCAGCCAGGCGAGGAACGCCTTGACTTCCTCGGGATGCTTGGTGGCGGTGTTGCCGGTGATGCCCATGTCGGGGTGGAAGCACACGCCGGGGTTCTTGCCTTCCGGCGCCGGGAAAGCCATGGTGCCCCAGTCGATGTCGTAATCGTCTTTCAGCGGGCCGCAGCTCCAGGAGCCGTCAATCAGCATCGCGGCGTTGCCCATGCCGAAGAAGATGTTGGCGTTGTCGTTGTCGATGGACTCAAAGCCCTCCGGCAGGAACGGCACGAGCTCCGCGAAGTCCTCGAGGATCTCGACGAACTGCGGGTCATTGAACTTCTTCTCGCCGGTTTCGTAGGCCACGCGCTCCTCGGCGGTGATGTAGTTCGGGATCATGCCCAGGAGCACGCACTCCAGGATGTCCCAGTTGGAGGCGATGCCGTTGGCGAACACGGTGACGCCCGCGTCCTTCAGCTTCTGGCACATGGCGATGAACTCTTCCCAGGTCTTGGGAAGCTCGGTGATGCCGTTGGCGGCGAAGATTTCCTTATTATAGTAGATGGGCTGGGAGACGGCGGCGAAGGGCACCGCGAAGATCTTGCCGTCCGCGGCGGTCCAGGGCTCGAGGCTGGTGGCGGCGAAGTTCTCCTTCACACCCGGGACTTCCGAGCAATCCATGGAGAAGCCAGCTGTGTACAGTTCCTCGCCGGTGGCGTAGGAGCGCGCGTAGTACAGGTCCGGGCCGGTGCCCGAGTCAAGCTGCATGCGCAGAACCGAGTTGTACTGGGAGGACTGGGTGGGCTCGAACGCGATGGTGACGCCCGTCAGTTCCTTGTACTTGGCGAGCAGCGCCTCCACCATCGCGGCGTCGGTGTTGCGCCAGGAACCCATGGTTAGCGTGACGCCCTCGGCGAAAGCGCTGAGCGGCGCGACCGCCAACAGGGCAACCAGAAGGAATGCGATCAGCTTTTTCATGGATACGTCCCCCTTCAAGAATGATTGATATCCACAACGCGCGAGCGCGCGGTATCCACAGGTCCCCCGAAGGCCCGATCCGTCCCGTTTGGAAAAAATGAAAAGAGCGTTTCGCCGGAGCGCCCTGCGCCACGCCGCGCCCAACTTAACCAATAATATGTTTCATCGCAAAATAATATTATCACGAGCACCGCAAACATGCAAGGGATATTTTTTTGGTTTTTGTAGGGATTCACAAAAAATTCGGAATATGCGCGGTGCCAACGGCCCGTTTGGGCCGGTTTCCAGCCTTTATTTTGACTATTTAATTTTAGGCTGAAATTTTTATTGCGCCCATAACCGGACTGTGCTATGATAACTACATAAAGCACCGGGAGAGGGGGCGTGGGCATGGCGTGGGTCCCGAACCAGATGTACGTAAAGCGCAGAAACATGCGGATGGTGCTGGATTTGATCGCCCAGATCGGGCCCGTCGCCCGCACCCAGCTCTCGGATATGACCGAGCTAAGCCCCGCCAGCGTCACCCGGATTGTGGGCGACCTGATCTCGCTGGGGCTTGTCCGGGAGGAGGGTACCTTCGACCGGGCGCAGCGCGGCCGCAAGGCGCGCATCCTCCGGACGAACGCCGAAGGCCTGTACGCGCTGGGCATTTGCGCGGAGGAAAAAAGGCTCCTCTTCTCGCTGACCGATTTTCACAACAATTTCCTCTTCAGGTACGAAGCGCCCCTCGACCCCGGCGTGCCGGTCACGCCGGCGTCTCTGGCGGCCCTTTCCGGGAAATTGCTTCGCAAGGTGAAGCCTTCGCTGGCCGAGGACTGGTCCCGCGTCCGGGCGGCAGGCGTCAGTATACCCGGCTATGTGGACAACGCCCAAGGCGTGGTCATCCGGTCCGACCAGCTGGGCTGGGTGGACGAGGACCTGCGAGGCCCTTTCGAGCGGGCGCTGGGCATGCCCGTGTTTGTTGAGAACGACGCAAAGGCCTGCCTCGTGGGCGAGCAGGCGCGGCTCGGTATCCGCCAGGATGACACCGCCTACCTCCTGATCGGCACCGGCGTTGGTCTCGCGATCATGATGGGCGGCAAGCTCATCCGCGGCCACCGCAACATGGCCGGTGAGATCGAGCACCTGAACCTGATGCCCGGTCTTTTGCCCGAGGATGTGCTGCAGGCGCACCTGGCGGAGCGGGGCATCCTCAAAAGCGCGCAGATCGCCTCGCCATCCGTCCAAACGCTGGACGACCTGATGATCGCCTACCGCCAGAACGCCGGTTTCGCGCGCATCCTGGTGGAGGATGTTTTGCAGTACCTCCGGCTGGTGCTGTCCATGATCGACAGCTTTTACGACCCCCAGCGCGTCATACTGGGCGGCACCATCCCCCGCAAGCTGCACGAGGCCCTCGGCCCGCTGTACCACGACCCTCGGCTCTTGGTCGGCGAAGATTACGAGGCGTCGTGCATGCTGGGCGCGTCAATCGGCGCGGTTGACCGCGCGCTGGAACTCCTTCTGTCGGAACAGGACCCTTCAAGGGACTGACTGCGTCTTCCCCATTACGCGAATCGAAGCCTTCCTATCCCCGCCGCAGCGTCAATCGTATCCGGCGGCGTGTACGCCGGATACGCGTTTGCCCCACCAGTTCAGACAACTGGTGGGGCAAACATTTCCTTCGGTCAGTGCGCCGCCCGGAAATCCGAAGATTTCAGGCGCACGCAGAACCCTCGTACCTTCGCGCCGAAAGACGCCTGAGCGGATTTCGGCGCAATCCTTATGCTCTCTGCCCCTTCTCCGTGAAGAAGTTGAGCACCATGACCACGAGCAGCACACCGCCCCAGATCAGCGGGATAAAGAAGGGGTTGATCTCCGAAAACCGGTTCAGGCCGGAGGAGAGGATCTGAAGCACCAGGATCGCCAGCAGTACGCCCGACAGCTTGCCCTTGCCGCCGGAGGGGCTGACGCCGCCCAGCACCACGATGAGCACGCACTGCAGCGTATACACCGTGCCGTAGTCCGCCCGGGCGGAGTTGTAGTTGGCCAGCATGATGAGGCCGCCCAGCGCGGCGCATATGCCGGAGAGCATGTAGGTCTTCATCAAAAGCCGGTCGTTTTTGAGGCCGCTGAAGCGCGCGGCCTTCTCGCTGGTGCCCAGCATGTACAATTTCGGCCCATAGGTGGTGCGGGAAAGGAGGAAGCCCACGAAAGCCGCCACCACGGCAAACACCAGAAGCTGCGTCGGGACGACGCCGAAGAGCTTCCCGGCCATCAGCTCGGAGTAGGCCATCGGCAGTTTGGAGACCGCCTTGCCCTTCGTCAGCACGATCGCGATGCCGCTGAACAATTCGTAGCTGCCCAGGGTCGCGAGAATCGGCGGGATCTTCACCTTCGAGACCAGAAAGCCGTTGAACGCACCGGCGATGGCGCCCACCAGCACGCCCACTGCGATCGTCAGCGGGATGCCGTAGCCGGGCAGTTCGCCTTCACCGGCCAGCGCTTTCAAAAGCAGCCCCGACGTGATGGCGGCAAAGTTGGCGACGCCCACCACCGAAAGGTCGATGCCGCCGGTAATCATGCAAAGCGTTACGCCCAGCGCCATCAGCCCGAATTCGGGGAACTGCGCGCCCATCGTCTGGAACGAAATGGGGGTGAAGAACTTGTTGAACTTGAAGATCGCCATAAAGACAAGCCACGCGGCTGCCAGTACGGCGAGCCGAATGATGTGCACGTCGCCACGGAAGCGCTTTTGGACGCCGTTCATCGAGCCACCCCCTTCAGCGTACGCCGCGCGCCGGCGCGGGTAACCTGCAGCGCGCTGACGCCGGTGCCGATGATGATCAGAAGGCCAACCGCGAAGCCCTGCCAGAAGGTCGGGATGCCCAGAAGGATCATCGAGTTCTGCACGATCACGATCAGGATCGTGCCCAGCATGCAGCCGGTCAGCGAACCCGCGCCGCCGGTGATGGCGGTGCCGCCCAGCACGACGCCGGCGATGATCATCATCTCCATGCCCAGCATGTTGGTGGGGTGGCACTGGCCCATCATGCACACGCGGACGAGGCCCGCGAGGCTTGCGATCATGCCCACCGCAACGTACAGCAGAAGCTTGATCCATTTGACGTTGAAGCCTGCCCGGTGGGCGCTGACCTCGTTTCCGCCCACGGCGTAGAGCCCGCGCCCGTACATCGTGTAGCGGAGGACGACAAACGCCAGGATCAGCGTCCCCAACAGAAAGAGTACCGCCACAGGCATCCGGGAGGTGAGGCCGGAGCTCGGGTTCTGCGCCACGAACAGCGCGGATTTGCCAAACGCGTCCATCCCCGGCGGGATGACCGCCAGCTGCGTGGAGTTGAGCGCGCCCTGCATCACGCCTTTAAAGACCGAAGCCGTGCCCAGGGTCACGATCATCGCCGGCAGGTTGAACCAGGAAATCAGAAAGCCGTTGACCGCGCCCAGGACCGCACCCAGCGCAAGGGCGATCAGGATCGGAAGCCAGATGCCGCCCTGGTAGTTGATGTCCAGAAGAAATTTCGTCGTGGCGTAGACCGAAAGAGACGCCAGCGCCGGAAAGGACACGTCAATGCCGCCGGACACGATTACCATAAACGCGCCGATGGCGAACATGCCGGGGACGATCAGCGCGCTCGCGAGGTCCACCAGGTTGTTGGGCGCAAAGAACTGGCCGGAGCGGAACTCGATCAGAAGGCAGAGGACGAGCGCCACCAGCGTAATATAGGTCTCATTTTGCCGGGATAGTTTTTTGATCACTGCGTTCACCCCCGCCTACATCATGATGTCGGAAATGGCCTGCTCGGTCGCGCCGCGGGCGTCGAGCTTTTCGACGATCCTGCCGCGCTTCATCACGAGAATCGCCGAGCAGTTTTCGATCACCTCGGGCAGGTCGTCCGAAATGATGACGACCGCCATGCCCTTTTCCGCAAGGCCCTTCAAAATCTTGTGGATGTCGTGCTTGGAGCCGATGTCCACGCCGACGGTGGGGCCGTTTAAGATCAGCACGTCGGGATTACAGGCCAGCCACTTGGCCAGCACCACGCGCTGCTGGTTGCCGCCGGAGAGCGTCTGGCAGGCGTTGTCGGGGTTCGGCGTCGCGATGGACAATTCCGCCACCCAGCGCCTGATTTCATCCGCGCGCTTTTTCCGGTCGATGACGCCGGCCGCGCCGGCCAGGTGGTCGATCTCACCGACGATGATGTTGTCGGCGATGGAGCGCGGCAGGAACAGCCCTTCGGAGAGCCGATCCTCCGGCACGTAGCCGATCCCGGCGCGGATGGCATCCGTCGGGCTTTCAAGCGCGACGGGCTTTCCGTCCATCAGGACCTCGCCGCTCTCGGCCTTTTTCAGCCCGAAGAGCGACATCGCCAGCTCCGTGCGGCCGGAGTCCAGAAGCCCCGTCACGCCCACGATCTCGCCGCGCTTCAGCGAAAAGCTCACGTCCTCGAACGCGCCGGGCAGGGTGAGGTTTTTGACCTCCAGCACCGGCTTTTCGCCCACGTTCTTCGGCGTAAACTGCTCTTCGTCAAACTCGCGCCCGGTCATGTAGAAGGTGAACTTCTTCTTGTCCAGCTCGCTGGTTGCGCCGGTGGCGACCAGTTCGCCGCTTCGAAGGATCGTGAACCGCTCCGAGATCTCAAACACCTCGTCCAGCTTGTGGCTGACGAACAGCGTCGCGATGTCCCGCCTTTTGAGGTCCAGGATGATCTTGAAGAGCGCCGCCACCTCTTTTTTGGTCAGCGCCGTGGTGGGCTCGTCCATGATGATCAGCTTCGCGTCGGAGATCAGCGCGCGGCTGATGGCCACCATCTGCTTCTCCGCCACCGACAGGCTGCCCAGCTTCGCGGCGAGGTCTACCTTAAAGTCGATCATCCCGACGGCGCGCTCGGCGATCTCCCGGAGGCGCTTCCAGTTGACCGCCTTGCGACCGGCGGCCAGCTCCGTGTTGAACGCAAGGTTTTCCATCACGGTCAGGTTGGGGAAGATCGAAAAATCCTGGTAGATGACCTGGATGCCGTTATGGATCGCGTCGATCGGCGTGATTTTAGAAAACGCGCGCCCGCCGAACTCGCTTTTGCCCTCGTCCGGCGTGTAAACGCCCGAAATGATCTTGATAAGCGTGGATTTCCCACAGCCGTTCTCGCCCGCCAGGCAGTGGATTTCGCCCGGCGCGATCGAAAGTGAAACACCCTTCAGCGCGTTTACGCCCGCGAACGACTTTTTGATGCCCGTTACCTTGAGAAGTTCCGCCATAGGCATTCGCCCCTTTTTGCACTTTGCACGCGAGAGGTTGGCCTCCGCCGATTCTCCCGCGCGCGGCGCGGCCTTTATGGCCGCCATATGCCCGGCCCCGCCGGTCTGGTTTCCGGCCGGCGGGGCCAAGGATTCATTGAAACTGAGCTAACAATTAGAAGCCGAAGCTGTCCACGTTCTCCGCGTTGATGACGACCCAGCCCTGGCCTTCCAGAACCTTGTCGCTGCCTTCCTTGAAAGCAAGCGCGTTGTAGCCGTTGACGCCCAGATCCAGCGGGGTGGCGATTTCTTCACCGCGCAGCATCTTCAGCGCCATCGCGCACATGGCCTTGCCCGCAAGGGCCGGATCCCACAGGGTCAGAGAGGCGACCGCGCCGCTCTTCAGGAGTTCCGCGTTGGCGGCCGGCATGCCGGTGCCCGCGGTGAAGACCTTGCCCTTGAGGCCCAGTTCCTCGATGGCGCGGGCGATGCCCGGCGCGTCGTAGGAGGAGGTGCCCATGACGCCCTTCAGATCGGGGTACTTCTTGAACAGTTCCTTCGCCTTGTTGTAGGCGACGTCGCCGTTGTCCTCGGACTCGACGCGCGGCTCTTCCTCAAGCAGCGTCATGTTCGGGTAGGCTTCCTTCTGGTGCTTGACGCCGCCGTCCGCCCACTCGTTGTGGGAGGCGTTGGTGACGTGGGCGACCATCGTGGTGTAGATGCCTTCTTCGCCCATGGCCTTGGCCAGGTTGTCCATGATGAAGGCGCCGTACTGCTCGTTGTTGAAGGCCTCGATGTCGTAATCGACGTTCTCGAGGGAAGCGCCCTCGTGGGCGATGACGATGATGCCCGCATCCCGCGCCTGCTTGAGGACGGGCTCAAGGCTGCCCGGATCGACCGGAACCACGCAGATGGCATCCACGCCGGCGGCGATCAGGTCCTGAATCAGCTGGTACTGCAGCGTCGCGTCGATTTCAGGGGTGCCCTTCTGATAGATGTTCAGGCCGGTTTCGGCGGCGTACTCTTTCACGCCGGTATCCATGCGGACAAACCAGGGGTTGGTGGCATCCTTCGGCACGACGACGATTTCCCAATCCTTTTCGTCGGCCAGCGCAGCCGTCGTCATAGACAGAACGAGAAGCATCGCCAGCATCAGGGCCAGGATTTTACGCATAGGGGTCCCTCCTTTATAATTCTCCGCCCGGGCGGAAACCTTTTTCGTTCCGTGTCCAGAAATAATCTGTCCCATCGATTCAATGGCGAATTTGTACAAACATCAGGCAAGGCATGACCTAGATTCGCCCTTATCGTTATAATTGTATTGATCAAAAATCACGACTGAATTATAGCATGCGCCCCTTTGTCTGTCAATGCCGCGCATACAAATCTTCGGCCGACAGCGCGCGGGCATCCCGCGAAATTCCGGGCGCGGGAGGGGACGCTCTTGACAATTGCGCCGCGGCGGGTACTATATAAATAAGGAACCCGTCGGCGCATCCGGCGGGGCGAGGAGGGCATCGAGACATGAAAATGGTGAAGGACAAGTATATTCTGGTAGGTGCGGACTTCGCGGGGTATCCGCTGAAGGAAGCCGTATGCCGGCACCTTCGGGAAAAGGGCTGGAAGATCACCGACGTGGGCGTGACCGACCCAAGCGTGGACGACAGCGAGAACATGTTCCACCGGGTGGGGCTTCGCGTCGGCGCGATGATCGCCGAGGGCGAATTTGAGCGGGCGCTCATCTTCTGCGGCACCGGCATGGGCATCCACATCGCGGCGTCGAAGTGCCCCCACGTCCACGCGGGCGTGGTGGAGAGCGTTCCGGCTGCGCTGCGCGCGATCACCGGAAACGGCGTGAACGTGCTGTCGATGGGCGCGTTCTATGTGGCGCCGCAGATGGGCTGCGACATCGCGGACGCGTACCTGAACGCGGAGCTGGGCAGCGGCTACGAGTGGTGGCCCAACTTCTACGAGTTCCACAAGCTGGCCATTGACGAACTGGAGGCCTTCGACTACGGGGCGTACAGGAAGAACGGCTTTAAGTTCAAGCATTTGGGCGACTTCCCGCTGAAGCTGGAAAAAAAGCCCGAGTGCTGCTGAACCAAAGGGAAACCTAAAGTGCGCCGGAAGTCCGAAAGGACTTCCGGCGTACTTGGATCATCAACAAAATCCCCGCGGGATTTAAATCGCGCCCGGCGGCGTGTACCCCTTTGGTCCGTGCGCCGCCCGGAAATTCCAAAATATCAGGCGCACGCAGGGTTTTTTGAGCATTTACAGTCCGTATTCGCCGGGGTTGAACTTGCCTTCAAGAAGCGGCAGCATCATTCCGGTCAGCTCCTCGGGGTCTTCCGGAATGTCCTCCAGCTGATCCTCGATTCGTTCGATCCACTTGACCTCGCGCTGCGGCACGAGGACCGCACCCGCCTCGTAAGCCTTTTTGATCTCCACGATGGCCGCCCGCGCGCCCGCCAGCGTACGCCGGTAGGGGTCGGCTTCGGCGGCGATTTTCTCGCTCAGCCGCAGCACCACGTCCGGACGGAGCACGTAGGCCTGGGACGAGAGCGCACTGTCGGAGTCGGCCAGCCACTTGATCAGCCGGTGCGCGCCGTCCCCGTCGCGGCTGGCGGTGTTCATCAGGCGACAGTCGTAGATCAGCTGCTCCATCGAAACGGTGGGCGCCATGTCGGAGAGCAGCTTCACGTTCTGCACCGATTCGTTGCTCCACATGTCGGCCACGCAGGCGGCCACGTTGCCCACGGGGCTCAGGTGCGCGCAGGCGGCGGACTTGCCCTCCATCGCGATCGGCACGCCCGCGATGGCTTTGACAAAGGGGCCTTCGTAGGCGCAGTCCTTGCTGGGGCCCTTCGCGCCCACGTCGAAGGCGACCATCGCGCGGCCCACGGTGGCGACGCGGATCACCGACGCGAGCACGCCGGGGATCATGCCCTTTTCGGCCAGCACCATCGCCGTGTTGGCGAAGCCGCAGGCGGAATCCCCCGCCGCGATGGCGCCGTTGGCCTCGGCGATGCCGACGATCTTTCTCCAAAGAAAGTCCATGTCCCGCGCGCCCAGGACGCCCAGCGCGAAGATGGCCTGCATCAGGTCGGCGTTCACCAGCGCGTCGTCGTGCACTTCCTTGCCGCCGGTGGATTCGATCGAGAGGAAGTCCGCGCCCGCCTTTGCCGCGCCCTCGAACACCTCGAACATGCCCTCCAAGTACGGGCCGGAGCGCATGATCGGCGGCCTGACGAATTCGCGGGTATCGTTGGGCGTGAGGCGCATCGCACTCTTCAGCCCCTTATTGGCCTCGAAGTCGAACATGATGTCGCGGACGATCTTCGTGATCTCGATGCCCCACCCGGCGTTGACCGTCATCGGCGGCAGAAGCTCTACCTCCACCACCACGCCCGGCGCGTGCAGCTCCAGCGCGCGGTTCAGCGCGCCGGTAGTCATCATCCGATAGTGCTCCTTCACCTGCCTGTAGCTGGAGGCGTCGATGTTCATCGGCGGCAGCGTAAAGTTGAGCTCCGGGTACACCTGTCCGCCGCCGATCACCATACCGTTTTTAAGAGCGATGGGGCGCGGCGCAACGCCGTAGAGGAATGCATGCTCATCGGAAACCGCCAGACCCGGTTTGACACCGCACATATGGGTACCTCCTTGCGCATTCGATGGCCCGGCCGGGCCATATAATATAATTCACATCGACACACTATGAATTACGCACATTATAGGACGTCCCGCAGGAAATTACATGCAGTTTTCTTCGGTGATCGTGCAATTTCTCCGCTTTTTCGCGCTGCGCAAAGGCTTGCCATCCGCTGCCGCGTATGGGATAATTGATGGGAAAAGCAAGGGCTTTTCCGGAGGCACGACATGACGCTGTACCACTATTTTGAGCGTTCCGGAGGCCCCCTTAGGAACCTCTCCGACCTGCCGCCGGAGGAGGCTCGGCGCGTTCTGGACGGCATAAGGGCCGCCGGCAGCAGCTTTGCCGCGAGCCGCGCGGAGGGGTATCTCTCGCGCCGTCTGGATCTGGAGAAGACCGTCCGCGCGATGTTTATTTCAAAGGGCGGCGCGCCACGGCGCAAAGCGCCGCATTACTTTGTGGTGGAGCGCTGTCCCTGGCTGGAGACGTGGTATTCGGACGCCGCGCACATCGCGCTTGCCTTCGTCGCGCTGGATTCTTCGGCCGTCTCGTTCACCTACGGGGACATGTTCCCCACCTTCAGCCCCCGCGTGGCGGACGGACGCGAGTACAGGGGCCAGGTCTATACCCATGCCGAGATCCTGCCGCTGATCGAAAAATACGGCCTCCCGCAGCACTGGAACCCGGACGGCGCCCGCGGCCCGGAGCGGTATATCGAGGCTCAGGTTTGGTGCGATCTGCCGCCGGAGCTTTTGATGCCCGAAGGGCCGGGGCGCTGAAAACCCCGATCGCCGACATAAACAAGGCGCCCTGCGCCCTTCGCCGCAAAGCGAGGGGGCAGGGCGCCTGTTGTTTCTCCGGTGTTTTTAGTGAAGCAGGATGACGGCAAATTGCGACGCCAGCACGACCGCCACCAGCGCGATGGGGTAGGTGGCCGCGTAGGCGGAGGCGACGTCCTCGGTGCCCGCCACCTGGATAAGCGTGCCCAGCGCAGGCGTGGAGGTCATGCCGCCGGTGATGGAGCCGAGATTGTTGAGGACGCGCAGCTTCAGCACCTTGGCCGCGATCAGGTAGCCGACGAGCATCGGCAGCAGCGTCATCACCGCGCCGTACACGAACAGCATGAAGCCCTCCTTGCGCAGGGTCTCGACAAAGCCCGCGCCGCCGCTGACGCCCGCGCCGACGAGAAACAGCATCAGGCCCAGCTCGCGGAAGGTCTTGAGCGTCGGCGTTGGCACCGAGATGTCCAGCGGACCGATGTGACCGAAATGGCCGAACAGGAGGCCGACGATCAGCGGCCCGCCGGTGGTGCCCAGGCTGAACTCGCCGCCGCCCGGCAGCGGGACGACCACCCCGCCCAGCAGGATGCCCAGTACGACCGCCGCCGTGAAGGCGAAGAAACCCGCGCCGTCGATGTTTATCAGCTTTCCATGATGGTGCTTAACCTCGGACAGGCTTGCTTTTTCAAACAGGGCGCGCTCCTGCGCCATATCCACCCGGAGGATTTTCGGAACGAGCTGGACGAACAGCACCACGCCCACCACGCCGAAAGGATAGGCGATGGCGTAGCCCGTGGTGGCGAGGTTCGCCAACTCTCCCGCGGCATCCTGCGCCGCGGCGAGGCCGGGGGTGCTGGTCAAGGCGCCGGTCATCAGCCCCACCGCCAGTTCCGGCGACACGCCGAACCACTTGCTCGCGGCCGCGGCGCACAGCGCGCCGACCAGAATGATGACAAAGCCCAACAGGATGTAGCTGGTGGCGTTGTGCTTGAAATCCCGGAAGAACTTCGGCCCGGCGATGAAGCCCACGCCCGTCACAAAGCTGGCGAGGCCGAAATTCCGGACGACCGCGGGGATCTCGGCCCCAAAGTGGCCGAACACCAGCGCCACGAGCAGCACGCCCGCCGTGCCCAGCTCAACGCCCTTGATCCGGATCCCGCCCAGCGCGTAACCCAGCGCGGCGATCAGAAAAATCGTGAGCAGCGTATCCATAAAACCATCCTCCGCATCCGTTAATGAGCGCGCCGGGTGTAATCGGGCAGCAGCTTGGGGGATGGGGCCGCGCTTGTGACGCCCGCGCCCTTTAGCGCCTCGGCGTAGGATTCGACGTGGCTGAGGGTGAGGCTTCCGGGCGTGACGCTTCGCGCCCTTTCGGCCGCGTGCTGCCCGGCGCTTCGGCCGAAGACGATGATGTCCAGGAGGCTGTTGCCCATCAGCCGGTTGCGCCCGTGGATGCCGCCCACCGCCTCGCCGGCGACGAACAGGTTTTCAACCCCGGTTTCCCCGTCCACGTCGATCTCCAGCCCGCCGTTCTGGTAGTGCAGCGTCGGATAGATCAAAATGGGCGTTTCGCGCATGTCGATGCCGAATTTCAGATACATGCGCAGCATCGCGGGCAGGCGCTTTTCCAGCATGCCTTTGCCGTGGATCCGGTCGATCATGGGCGTGTCCAGCCACAGCGCATGGCCGCCGTTTCCGGTGGCGACGCCCTTATCGTTGGTCGAGCACTCCCGGATGATCGACGCGGCGGAGACGTCCCGGGTCTCCAGCGGGTGCATGAACACCACGCCCTCGGAATTGACCAGCTTCGCGCCCATCGAGCGCACCTTCTCCGTCACCAGCGCGCCGAAGAGCTGCTGGGGAAAGGCCACGCCGGTGGGGTGGTACTGGAGCGTATCCTGATACAGGAGCTTCGCCCCCGCCCGGTAGGCCAGGATCAGGCCGTCCCCCGTCGCGCCGTAGTGGTTCGAGGTGGGAAAGCCCTGGTAGTGCATGCGCCCCGCGCCGCCGGTGGCGAGCACCACCGTCTTCGCCCGGGCGATGAGCACTTCGCCGGTCTCCATGTTTTGGAGCACCGCGCCCGCCGCGCGGCCCCTGTCGTCCTTGACAAGTTCGATGGCGGCGGTATAGTCCACCACCGTGATGTTTCGGTTCAGCGCCTCGTCCCGGAGGGTGCGCATGATCTCCGCGCCGGAGTAGTCCGCCGCCGCGTGCATGCGCTTTCTGGACGTTCCGCCGCCGTGGGTGGTGATCATGGTGCCGTCCGGCTCCTTGTCGAACTCGACGCCCAGATCGTTCAGCCACCGGATCGCGCCGGGGCCATCCATGACGAGCTTTTTGACCAGTTCGGGCTTATTGGCGTAGTGGCCGCCGCCCATCACGTCCAGATAGTGCTGGGCGGGCGAATCGCCGGGCTTGTCGGCGGCCTGGATGCCGCCCTCCGCCATCATGGTGTTGGCGTCGCCCATGCGCAGCTTGGTCACGACCAGCACGTTCGCGCCGGCCGCGTGGGCCTCGATCGCGGCGGCGGTGCCTGCGCCGCCGCCGCCGATGACCAGGACGTCCACGTCGTAGTCGATCCGGCCGAGGTCTACGGCAAGGTCCAGAACGCGGCTTCTGCCCTCCAGCATCTCAAGCAGCTCCAGCGGCGCCTTTTCGCCCGCGTTGGGGCCGGTCTTGATCGCGCCGAAGCCCTCGTCCCGGTAGTCCGGGTGGTAGGCCTTGAGCAGCGCTTCCTTCTCGTCCGCGGTCATCCGCCGGGGCTCGAACGCGATGTTCGCCTCCCGCGCCGCCTCCACCTTTTTCATCGAGTCCAGCATTTCCCGGGTGAATATCATCGTGTTCGCCTCCTCACTTTTCGATGTCGCGGTGGTTGTAAAGTTCCTTCAGTTCCGAGACCGGCTTTGCCATGATGGCGGCCATCGCCTCGGCCGCGAGGCCGTCCTCGATCTCCTTCACCCGCTTTTTCAGGTGCTCCGATTCCGGCGCAATGTATTTTCCGTTCAGCCGCCGGGCCAGCATCGCCACCTGGGGGTGGGAGATGCCCGCCGGGCAGCGGGCGGAGCAGATGCCGCACATCACGCAGTCAAAGCTGAGGTGGGCGCACTTTTCGTATTCGCCACGCTGGGCGTAGGCGATGTACTGCATCACGTTCAGCCCCTGCGAGCAGCTCTTGGTGCAGGCGTTGCAGCCGACGCAGGCGTAGATCTCCGGGTACAGCTGCATCATGATTTCATTCGTGGGCCGGACCTTCTCGATGTCGTAGCCCTCCTTGACCAGCGGGAAGAAGGGCAGCGTGGCGACGTACATGTTGTCCTCGACCTTCGTCGAGCAGGCGAGGCACGCCTTCAGCTCCCGGTCGCCCTTGATGCGGTACACGGTGGCGCAGGCCCCGCAGAAGCCGTTGCGGCAGCCGCAGCCCCGCACCAGCTTGTATCCGGCGTACTCCATCGCTTCCATGATGGTGAGGCTGGCGGGCACCAGGTAATCCTTGCCGAAAAGGAACACATGAACCATGTTTTCCATTGAAGCACTTCCTCCTAAACCAATGAAGACCCCTGTGGCGATGGCAACGGCTGAAAACCGATCAGTACTCGGCGGGCAGTTCGTCCATCTGATCCAACCGGAACACGGGGCCGTCCTTGCAGACGTACTTGTCGCCGATGTTGCACCTGCCGCACTTGCCGACGCCGCACTTCATGCGCAGCTCGAAGGTGGTGAACACCTGGCTCTTTTGGTAGCCGAGCTTTTCCAGCCCCTCCAGGGTAAAGCGGATCATGATCGGCGGGCCGCACACCAGCACGGTCTTGTTCGGGTCAAAGCCGAGTTCGGTGACGTAGTTCGGCACGAAGCCCACGTGGCCGTCCCAATCCTCCTGGGCGCGGTCGATGGTCAGGTGCACGTGTGCGTTGTCGGCCTTCGCCCAGCGGGTGACGATCTCGTCGTAATCCAGCAGGTCCTCCTTTGAACGGGAGCCGTAGACGATGTCCACCCTGCCGTAGTCCCGGCGGTTGTCCAGCACGTAATTGATGACCGAGTGCAGCGGCGCGAGGCCCACGCCGCCCGCGATGAAGAGCAGGTCCCGTCCGCGGATCGCCGGGTCCTCCATCGGGAAGCCGTTGCCGTAGGGGCCGCGGATCAGGATCTCCTGCCCCACGTCCATCCGGTGCAGCCAGTCGGTCAGGCAGCCGCACTTCTTGATCGAAAACTCCTGATACTCCGTTTCCGTGGGGGATGAGGTGATCGAAAACATCGCCTCGCCCACGCCGGGGATGGACAGCATCGCGCACTGGCCGGGGTGGTGGTCAAACGCGCGGCCCGTGCCGCCTCTCGCGTTTACGCGGAAGGTCTTGATGTCCGGCGTGTCCGCGCGGATGGCCGTGACCACGCCCACCAGGGGAATCAGCGCCTCTTTCATGCCTTCTTCCCCCTTTCAAGCGCCCGCGCGACTTTGACGATGTTCATGTGCGCGGGGCATTTTTCGACGCAGCGGCCGCAGCCCACGCAGCCGAGAATCCCTTCGTTGTTCTTCGGGAAGTAGACAAGCTTGTGCATGAAGCGCTGGCGGAATCGCTCGAGTTGGGTGGGGCGGTTCGTGCCGTGGGCCATCAGCGTAAAATCGCTGTACATACAGCTGTCCCAGCAGCGGTAGCGCGAGACGCCGTGGCCGGTGTCATAATCCCGGATGTCGTAGCACTGGCAGGTGGGGCATACGAAAGTGCACGCGCCGCAGCCGAGGCAGCAGTCGGAAAGGCGCTTCCATTCGGCGGCGTCGAACACCTCCATCATTTCGCCGCGGCCGACGCCCGAAAGGTCAAGCCCGGCGAGCGGCAGGGTTTCGATCTTCCGCCGTGTTTCCCTCTTCTGCGCGAGAACGGCATCCTCACCGCCTTCCTCGAACAGTTCCCGGAGGGAATCCGTCAGCGCCTTGCCTTTTTCGGTTTGCGGCTGCCAGTAGAGGTTGTCCGCCGCAATCCAGGCGGCGACGTCCCCGCGGGGCTGGGATGCGTCGATGCCCATCGCCGCGCAGAAGCAGAACCTGCCCGGTTCTTCGCAGGCCGTGGCGACGATCACCCCCGCTGCGCGCCGCGCGGCGTAGAAGGTGTCCGCGGGCTCTGAAAGGAACACCCGGTCGAGGATTTCAAAGCTGGCCGCGTCGCAGGCGCGCACGCCCATCACGACAAAGGGCTCCGACGGGCGCTCCCGCTCGGCGACCTCAACGGTCTTGCCCCACATTTTGAAATCGGCCAGGTTTTCGGTCTGCGGAAAGAAGAAGTCCTTGGCGGACCGCCCGGTCTTGTCCGCGTCCAGCCGCACGGTTTCGCGCCCGGTCCACAGGCCGAAATTCACCTGTCCGCCCGCTTCGATGGGCAGGTAGAGCGCCCGCCCGGCGCTGATCTTTGAAAACAGCTCGCCGATTCGGTTCATGGGGAGCTTCAGCATCCGGCACCGCCCCTTTCAACGAAATCGCCCGGCTCGGCGTCGCCCTCGGCATAGTCCGTCAGCGGCGAGCGAAGGCCAACCTTCTCCCCCGCCTGGTATTCGCCGTAGAGCGCGCCCAGGTCCTTGATGATCTTCCGGTTTAAAAGCTGCAGCGGGATGTGCTGGGGGCAGGCGCGGGCGCACTCGCCGCAGTCGGTGCAGCGGCCCGCTACGTGGAAGGCGCGGATGATGTGGAAGAGGTTCTCCTCAAAATCATCGGCGCTCGCCTTTCCCGCGACGCCGGAGGCGGGGTTGTCGAACACGCACTGAACGCAGCTGCAGGCGGGGCACGCGTTGCGGCAGGCGTTGCAGCGGATGCACCGGGACAGCTCGCCCCGCCAGAACTCAAAGCGCGCTTCGGGCGTCATGGCCTCGATTGCCTCGACGCCTTCAAAGCGGCCCGCTTTTTCGCGCGGCGCGGGTTCCGGGTCGGCGAGCACCTCGTCGCAGCCGACGTGCTTCTTTTGGCAGACTTCGCACCGCTCCAGCATCTCGCCCCGGACGTCCCGCATGCCGTGGCAAGGGACGCCCACGGCGACCACCTTTTCTCTTGGCACGCGGTGCTCGGTGACCAGCTGGTTCAGGCTGTAGGTGTCGCAGGGCTTCAGAAAAACCAGCGTGCGCCCGTCCTTCTTCCCGGCGGCGATCAGGTATTTTGAAAGGTTCGCGCCGCAGGTTTCGTCGTACACAAAGCCGGCCAGGCGTTCCTGCGACCCAAAGAACGTGGGCGCGGCGCCGAACAGTTCGTCCCTCTCCCAGCCCAGAACCCGCCGGACTTCGCCGCTGGCGAGGAGCTTTTTCGCCTTCTGGGCCATTATTTCAGCGATTCTTTGCATCTCAGATCCCCCAGCTTCCTGTTTTCGCCCAGCGCGGTAATGGTCTGAACGAAGTCGTTCATGGTGGCGGCGAACTTCATGCCCTCGGCGGCGGACACCCACTCGACCCGCGTGCGCCCGCGCTCGATGCCCAGATAGTCGAGCAATCCGAAAAGCACCGTCATCCTCCGGCGGGCGTAGTAGTTGCCGGTGGAGTAGTGGCAGTCGCCCGGGTGGCAGCCGCACAGGATCACACCGTCCGCGCCCCGCTGGAACGCGCGCAGCACGAACATGGGGTTCACGCGGCAGGAGCAGGGCACCCGGATCACCTTGACGTTCGCGGGGTAGCTCAGCCGGCTGGTGCCCGCCAGGTCCGCGCCGGCGTAGCTGCACCAGTTGCAGCAGAACGCCACGATCATGGGCTTCCAGTCTTTTGCTTCGTTCACCTGCATATCGCGTCCACCTCCGCAAGTATCTGCCGGTTGGTAAAGCCCTTGAGGTCCATCGCGCCGGAGGGGCAGGTCACCGTGCACGCGCCGCAGCCCTGGCATACGGCCGGGTTGACCTCCGCCACGCGGCGAACCTCCCGGACGCCGGGGCCTCTGACTTCTTTTTCCCGGTAGGTAATCGCGCCGTAGGGGCAGACCCGCTCGCAGCTCGAGCAGCCGTTGCACAACAGTTCGTTTGAGCCCGCGACGCAGGGGTTCGTGACCAGGTGGTCCCGGTTCAGAAGGGTGATCACCTTCGCCGCCGCGGCGCTGGCCTGGGCCACGGTCTCGGGGATGTCCTTGGGGCCCTGGCACGCACCGGATAGGAACACGCCGGCGGTGGGGCTCTCCACGGGCCGCAGCTTCGGGTGTGCCTCGGTGAAGAAATCGTTGGTGTCCATGCTGGCGGCCAGCATCGTCGCCACCTTGCGGGCGGAGGGGTCCGGCTCGATGGCGGTGGCGAGCACCACCATGTCCGCGGCGATGGTCAGCTGCTCGTTCATCAGAAGGTCGGAGCCCTGCACCATCAGCTTACCGCCCTGCTCGTAGACTTTTCCGACCATGCCCTTGATGTAGTCGACGCCATACTGCTCCACCGCGCGGCGCTGGAACTCGTCAAAGTTCTTGCCGGGGGTGCGCACGTCGATGTAGAAGACGCGGACGTTCACATCCGGGTATTTTTCGCGCACCAGCATCGCGTGCTTGGCGGTGTACATGCAGCAGATTTTTGAGCAGTAGGTCTTGCCGCACTTTGCGTCCTGCGAGCAGCGGGAACCGACGCACTGCACGAACACGATCTCATGGGGGTGTTTTCCGTCCGACGGGCGGATCAGCTGGCCCTTCGTGGGGCCCGCGGCGTTCATGATGCGCTCAAATTCCAGCGACGTGACCACGTCCGGGTTCTGGCTGTAGCCGAACTCGTCCAGCGCGGCGATGTCGATGGGCTTAAAGCCGGTGGCCGCGACGACCGCGCCGTAGCGCCGCTCGACGATTTCGTCCCGCTGCTGGTAGTCGATCGCCCCGGCGGAGCAGACCTTTTCGCACAGTCCGCACTTTCCGGTCTTCAGCTTGATGCACTGGGTGCGGTCGATGGTGGCCTTGTTGGGCACCGCCTGGGCGAAGGGGATGTAGATGGCCTTGCGGTGGTCGAGGTTCATGTTGAATTCGTTCAACGCCTTTTTCGACGGGCACTTTTCCACGCAGAGACCGCAGCCGGTGCACTTCGTGGTGTCCACGTAGCGCGCTTTTTTGCGGATTTTGGCGGTAAAGCTGCCCACGAAGCCGGAGACCGACTCCACCTCCGAATAGGTGAAGAGCGTGATCTTCTCGTTCTGCGCCGCATCCACCATCTTGGGCGTCAGGATGCAGGCCGCGCAGTCCAGCGTGGGAAAGGTCTTGTCGAGCTGCGCCATGCGGCCGCCGATGGTGGGCGTCTTTTCGACGATGTCCACCTCATAGCCCGCGTCGGCAATGTCGAGGGCGGTCTGGATGCCCGCGATGCCGCCGCCGATGACCAGCGCGCGCTTTGTGACCGGGCTCTCCCCCGGCGTGAGCGACGCGTTGAGGATCGCCTTCGCCACCGCCACCCGCGCCAGCACGATCGCCTTTTCGGTGGCTTCCTGTTTGTCCTTGTGGATCCACGAGCAGTGCTCGCGGATGTTGGCGATCTCCACCATGTACGGGTTCAGCCCCGCGGCCTGGGCGGCCTTTCGGAACGTCGCCTCGTGCATCCGGGGCGAGCAGGAGCAGACCACCGCGCCCGTCAGCGCGTGCTCCTGAACAGCCTGCCGGATCATGCCCTGGCCGACCTCCGAGCACATGTACGGATAGTCCGCCGCATAGACGACGCCCGGTTCGTTTCTCATCGCTTCCGCGACGGCGGCCACGTCCACGGTGGCCGCGATGTTGCTTCCGCACCAGCAAACAAATACGCCGATTCTCTGCATGTTGCCGCTCCCCCTACTTCGAATACTTGCGCAGCGCGGCCACAAAGAGCTGCTGCGGCGCGGCGCCGTCCGCCGCCGGGGGGATGGCCTCCGGCTTTAGGTGGTTCATCCCCTGCTGCCGGATGGCCATGAGCCGCACCGCCTCGATGAGCCGGGCGGGCTCCACGCTGCGCGGGCAGCGCTCGAGGCAGGCGAAGCAGGTCAGGCACCGGTAGAGCGATTTTGAGCGCATCAGTTCCTCGATCCGGCCGCGCTCGACCATCTGGACGAACTGGTGGGGGTGGTACTCCATCTCGTTATAGGCCGGGCAGGCGCCGGAGCACTTGCCGCACTTCATGCACTTTTTGGGGTTGACGCCGGTGATGCTAAGGACCGTCTCCCGGAGCAGTTCCTCCTGGCTCATCATCGCGTCATCCCTCCTTTGTGCCGAGCGCCTCGGCCAGAAGCTCTGTGAAGTAAACGACGGGCAGTTGGCCTCCGGCGTTTTCCCGGAGGTTGTACAGGCAAAGCGGGCAGGCGGTGATGACCGCCTCCGCCCCCTTCGCCGCGGCGGATTCCAGGACCCGCGCCGCCTGGCGCCGGGCCTGCGCCCGGTCCTCCAGCGTCACATAGCCGCCGCAGCACTCGTTGCGCATCGGGAACACTACCGCCTCCGCGCCGACGGCGCGGATGAAGTCCTCCATGATGGACGGGTTTTCCGGGTCGTCAAAGGCCATGACGGCGCTTGGCCGCAAAAGAAGACAGCCGTAGTACGCGGCGATCTTCCGCCCCTTCAGGGCGTTCCCCGCCGCCTTTCGGATGGCGTCCCAGCCCACGCTGTCCCGGAGCATTTCCAGGTAGTGGACGACCTTTGTTTCACCCTGATAGGGCATTTCCAGTTTCAGGTAGTTGTTCGCGCGGAGGCGGATGTCCGCGTTTTCCCGCATGTCGTGGTTCACGCGCTTTAAAACGTGGTGGCACGCGGAGCACAGCGTGACGAGGTCCCGCCCCTCGGCCTTCGCCGCCGCGAGAGCGCGAACCGCCGAAAGCCTGGTGGCGATTTCATCCGTCGCCTGGGGGTACACCGCGCCGCAGCACTGCCACTCCGGGAGCTCGATGAGCTCGGCTCCCAGCGCGGCGGCCGCCCTGCGGCCGGTTTCGTCCAGCGCGCGCGCCTTCGTCTTCAGCGTGCAGCCGGGATAGTAACTGAATTTCATGGACGCCGCTCCTTATGCCGTCATACCATTTGCTCGGGGTGGAACACTTCATCGAACTTCTCCGCCGTCAAAAAGCCCAGCGCGACGCACGCTTCCCGCAGCGAGATGTTCTCCTTATGGGCCTTCTTCGCGGTCTTCGCGGCGTTGTCGTAGCCGATGTAGGGGTTGAGCGCCGTGACCAGCATCAGGCTGTTGTGAAGGTTGTGGGCCATCTTCTCCCGGTCGGCCTCAATGCCGGTTACGCAGTTGCGGTTAAAGGAGCGGATGCCGTCCGCCAAGAGCCGGACGGACTGCAGGAAGTTGTGTACGCACACCGGCATGAACACGTTCAGCTGGAAGTTGCCCTGGGACGCCGCCATGCCGACCGCCACGTCGTTTGCCATCACTTGCACGGCGACCATCGTCACCGCCTCGGGCTGGGTGGGGTTGACCTTGCCGGGCATGATGGAGGAGCCGGGCTCGTTTTCGGGGATGAAGATCTCGCCCAGGCCGCAGCGGGGGCCGCTGGCCAGCCAGCGCACGTCGTTTGCGATCTTCATCAGGTTCGCCGCCAGGCCCTTCAGCGCGCCGTGCATGAAGACCAGTTCATCCTTGCTGGTCAGCGCGTGGAACTTGTTCTCCGCGGTCACAAAGGGCTTACCGGTGAGGTTTGAAATCTCCTTCGCCACCGCCACGTCGAAGCCTTTCGGCGCGTTGAGCCCGGTGCCCACGGCGGTGCCGCCCAGCGCCAGTTCGCTGATGCCGGGCATGGCGGCGCGGATCATCCCGAGGGATTTTTCAATCATGTTGCGCCAGCCGCTGATCTCCTGGGAAAAGGTGATGGGCGTCGCGTCCATCAGGTGGGTGCGCCCGCTCTTGACGACGCCCTCGTTCTCCGCCTCCAGCCTTTTGAAGGTTCCGATGAGCGCTTCCATTTCAGGGATGAGTTTTTCCTCGATCGCCACCACCGCCGCAATGTGCATGGCGGTCGGGAAGGTGTCGTTCGACGACTGGGACATGTTCACGTGGTCGTTGGGGTGCAGGAGCTTTTCGCCCGCGATCTCGTTGCCGCGGCCCGCGATGACCTCGTTGGCGTTCATGTTGGACTGGGTGCCGCTGCCGGTCTGCCAGACCACCAGCGGGAAGTGATCGTACAGCTTTCCGCTCGTCACCTCGTCGCAGGCGGCGGCGATGGCATGAAAGCGCCGGTCGTCGAGCTTGCCGAGGTTGTGGTTGACGATCGCGGCGGCCTTTTTCAGGATGCCGAAGGCGCTTGTGATCTCCCGGGGCATGATCTCGCCGCCGATGTCGAAGTTCTGATGGCTGCGCTGCGTCTGCGCGCCCCAGTAGCGGTCCGCGGGCACCCGCATTTCACCCATGGAATCCCTCTCGATGCGATACTCCATTGTCCTTCTCCTCCTTGTTATACCAATGAAAATACGATGCGTCCAAAGGGGCGAGGTTTTTTTGGTAGGTCGTCTTGCGCGCGCTCTTGCCGTCCCGGCATCCGGGCGGATTGCCCGTTTGGTCTTGCGCCCTGCCCATTTGAATGAAAAGGGCGCGTCAATCCCAGCCCGACGCCCCGCGAGCCGCGGGTTTCGTCAGGTTCCGGTTGGATTGTAGAGTTTTTTTTCCAGATTTCTTGCGAGGAGTCCCAGCGAGGCCGCCAGGTTCTCGTTTTGAACGAGGACGGTTCGCGGGGTTTTCAGCTGCACCGGCGCGAAGTTCCAGACCGCGCGGACGCCCTCCTGCACGAGCAGGTCGCACACCGCCTGCGCCGCGCCCTCCGGCACGGCGATGATCCCGATGCGGATGGCGAGCCGCCGCGCGATGCGCGGCAGTTCCTCCAGCGCAAACACGGGCTTTCCCGAGACCAAATCGCCTTCCAGCGGGGCGGCGATGTCGAACGCCGCGACGATGTTGACGCCGTAGGTGTGGAAATACCGGTTCGAGAGGAGCGCGCGCCCCATGTCGCCAACGCCGACCAACACCGCGTCCTTCAGATTGGTGTAGCCGAGCATCTGCTCGATTTTTCTGAAAAGCGCCTCGACGTCGAGGACGCCCTTCACCTCTCGGCACCCCGTCTGGGCGAGGTCCCGGCGGACCTGCGCCTCGTCAATCGTCAGCGCCTCCGCCAGCGAGGCCACCGAAACGGATGAAACGCCCCTGCTCTTTTGCCTTTTGAGCGCCTGATGGTATTCCGGCAGCCGCCGCATGGTCTCCCGGGTAAGGTCGGTCGTATCGAGCATGCAAATGCTTCTTTCAATATTTATATATCGTTATTTGTTTATCGATATGATAATACCTTTTGGGTTCGCTGTCAATAGCATGGCGGCGGCATCTGCGGCTGCGGACATGCAGCAACAGACCCAAACGCCCCGCCCCCGTGCATGAAATCCTGTAAAACCCGACCATCTTTGCGGATTCGAGGGTCTGACCTGGAGAAATCCTCCAATTTTTCAGGGTTTTGCGGCGCCACGCCGCATTTTTTAACGAGCCGTCAACGAAGATAAAACGAGGATAATTTCACGTTAAAGGTTGGGTTGGGCGCGCCGCCTTCCGCCTTTGTACCGTAAGTCAATATAAAATCAACGGAGATATAACGGCGGATTTGACGCAGTCCTCCGGTGGCATCCGGGAAGCGGCCGCGCAAAAAAGCGCCGCGAAACGCGGCGCCAGACCATAGCAAAGTCATTTCAGTCTTTCCCGGCGACGTGTACGCCGGGCGCAGGATAACGCCACCAGTACGCATACCGGCTGCGTTATCCGTACCTTTTGTCAGCGGCGCTAGCCCTGCACCACCAGGGTATCGTAGGGTGCTAGCACCGTCTCCGCGGAGAGGGCTTTTCCGGTCAGAAGGTCGGCATTGCCCAGGAAGCGCTCCGGCAGCGGCAGCGGCTCGCCCGCGAAGTTCATAATGAAGAAGTACCGCGCTCCGCCCTTTTGGCGGCAGGCGATTTCGAGCTTCGTCTCCCCGTCGATCAGCGGCTTCACGCCCGCCTCCGAAGCGGCCCCGCCCAGCACCCTCGCCAGCGACTTCGCATCAAGCTGCGCGCCGATGTAATACACGCGGCCCGCGCCGAAGGCATTTTTTGTCACCACGGGGCTGCCCGCGTAGAAGTTTTCGGCGTAGCGCGCCAGAACCTCGGCACCCTCGGCGTGGAGGATATCGCACAGGAGGCCGCACGCGCCCGTTTCGCCATCCTCAAAGCGCATGGCGGTTTTCTGTTCCGGCGCCAGCGCGTCGATCTCCTCCGCCCAGACGCCCGCCATCTTCCGGAGAGGCCCCGGATACCCGCCCAGGTGCACGTTGTCGGACTGGTCCACGATGCCGCTCATGAAGCCGGTCACCAGCGTGCCGCCCCCCAGGACATAGCCTTCCATCGCCTCGGCCACGCCCTCCTTCACCATGTAGAGGACGGGGGCAACCACCACGCGGTATTTGGAGAAGTCGGCGTCCGCGGGGATCATGTCCACCGGGATGTTCCTCTCGTAGAAATACCGGTAGTACTGATGGATCTGGTCGACGTATTTCAGGTCCACGTTGGGGCCGCTGGTGTACTCCAGCGCCCAGTAGTTGTCCCAGTCGAAGACGATGCCGACCTCGGCGCAGGTTTTCGCGCCGAGGAGCCTGTCGCCCAGCGCCTCGAGCTCGCGCCCCAGTTGGGCGACCTCGCGGAACACGCGGGTTTCGCCGGTGCCGACATGCTCGATTACCGCGCCGTGGAACTTTTCGCAGGCGCCCACCGAGCGGCGCAGCTGGAAGAACTGCACCGTGTCCGCGCCCCTTGCGACCGACTGGTAGCTCTGGGCGCGCATCTGGCCGGGCTTTTTCAGCGAATTGTAGGGCTGCCAGTTCTGCTGGCTGGGGGTCTGCTCCATGAGCATGAACGGCTTGTCCTTCAATCCACGCATCAGGTCGTGCCGCATGGCGGTGAAGCTCCAGGGCGTGTTGTAGGCGGGGTAGTTGTCCCAGGAGACGATGTCCATCTCCTTCGCCCACTTGAAGTAGTCCAGCTCCTTGTAGGTGCCCATCAGGTTCGTGGTGATGGGGGTTTCGACGTCGTGGCGGCGGATGGCGTCCCGCTCCATCTTGAAGTTTTCAAGCAGGCTGTCGGAATTGAAGCGCATGTAGTCGATGGAGAGCCCGGCAAAGGCCGTCTTGTCCTCCCCGATGCCCTCCGAGAGCGCGTTCGGGGCGACGATCTCATCCCAGTCGTAGACGGTATGGCCCCAGAATTCCATGTTCCAGGCTTTGTTCACCGCCTCGATGGTCTTGTACTTTTTCTTGAGCCATGCGCGGAACGCCTTCTCGCAGTTTTCGCAGTAGCAGACGCCGCCGTATTCGTTGCCCACGTGCCAGCACGCGACATGCTCGTTGTGCCCGTAGCGCTCGGCCAGCTTTTCCGCGAGGCGCGCGGCGTACTTCTGGTAGACGAGGCTCGACGGGCAGGCGTTGTGCCGCTGGCCAAACTTGTGCCTGCGCCCCTCGTAATCGACCCGCGCGACTTCCGGGTAGCGCTTGAACATCCAGGCGGGCAGCGCCGCGGTGGACGTGGCCAGCACGATGTCCGAGCCCTCGCGGCCGAGGGTTTCGATGATCGCGTCCAGCTCGGAGAAGTCGTATTCCTCCTCCGACGGCTGAATCTTCGCCCACGAAAACACGTTGACGGTGGCGCTGTTGATCCCGGCCTTTTTGAACAGCCGCATGTCCTCCGCCCAGATCTCCCTGGGCCACTGGTTGGGGTTATAGTCTCCGCCGTAGAGAATCCGCTTAAAATCCTTCATAAATGCAGGCGCCTCCCTGACGATACTCTTCGCTTATTATAAACCCTGCTTGCGTGAAATAGTATGACAGGATAAACTATAGAATATAAAATAATGAAATAGGTGCTTTGCCATGCCGATCTATTTTAACCCGGACCCCTCCGGCCTTCCGCTGACGTTTGAGAGCATCGGGAACCGCTGGCCGCAGGAGCCCATCCAACGCCCGGGCGGCCACCCCCGCTACCATTGGCTGCAAACGGAGCGCGGCGCGGGCGAGGTGTTCCTCTGCGGCAGGCGGCTGGCGCTGGCGGAGGGCATGGGGATCATCATCGCGCCCCACACGCCTCACCGCTATCAGGCGGCGGGGCAATGGACGACGGCCTTCGTCACCTTCGCGGGGGCGCTGGCGGGCGACATCGGCAAGATCATCGGAAACGCGCCCTTCGTGACGCTGCCCGAGGGCGAAGGAGCCGCCTTTCAGGCGTGGATTGACGGCGCGGTCCGACTGCACGAGGCGCAGACGCTGGACGCGGCGGCGTTTTCCGTGGAGTGCTATCAGCTGCTCCTTCGGCTTGGCCGCGCCCGAAAGCTCGAAGACGGCGCCCTGAACCAGCTGTATCAGCGGTACGTCGCCCCGGCAATAAAACATATTGAAACAAATTACGCACAGGATGTCACGGTGGAGGCGCTGGCGGGATCCGTCTATGTCTCCCCCCAGTACCTCATTCGCCTGTTCAAACGCTTTTTGGGGCTTTCACCCTACCGCTACCTTCTGAGCGCGCGGCTGAACCGGGCGAAGGAACTGCTGGCCGGAAGGCCGGGGCTTGAAATCCAGCAGGTGGCTGTCGCCGTGGGCTATCAGGACGCGAGCCATTTCATCGCCGCCTTCAAGCGGGCGACGGGCCTCACGCCCCTCGCCTTCCGCCGCCTGCACCGGCAGTAGGCGTTCACAGGCCGCAGTTTCAAATGGAAAAGTCCTCGCCGAAACCGCTGTGGATTCTGCGACTCCGGGGATCGAAGGCTCCGCTTCACCCGGCGCGCTCCGCCGAAAGAAAGCTAAGGATCGCGCGGGCGGCCGCTTCCTGCTGTTCTTCCGCCGGCACAGCCCCCTCTCCGTCACCAGACTGGGGGCCGTAGTCGCCGAATTTGGCGTGGTTTCCGCCCGGTATCACGACTTCCTCATATTCGGGCAGCAGTTCCAGCGCAAGGGCATACCGGTCGCGGTTCAGCACGCCGTCCTCGCTGCCGTAGACGGCCAGCGCCGGAACCCCTTCCGGGAGCGCCGAGGGCGCGTAAGAAGCGAGCAGCACCAGACCCCCGACCTTGCCGGGGTTGTTCGCCGCGTACTGCGCGGCCATGCTGCCGCCCAGCGAATGCCCGCCGACGGCCCATCGCCGAACCCGGGGAAACCGTTCGATCATCCGGTCCGCCGCGTTCAGATCCAATACGGCGAGGTTCAAAGGCATCTCGCACAGCACGGCGAAAACGCCGCCATCGGCCACGCGCCGAAGGAGCGGCAGGTACGACCGCGCCTCCACCTTGCCGCCGGGGTAGAAGATCAGCCCAGACTCCGAGCCCTCGTCGCCCACAGCCCAGCCGCCGTCGATTTTCATAACGCCGGAGCCCGCCTCAACGCGAACCGATTCCTCCCCCGCCCGGTAATAGTCCGTCACATAGACCATCACAACGGCGAGAAGCACCAAGAGCGCCACGGCCGCGGCCAAAAGCCACCGCCGCCCGCGTCCGGACCTTCCGCCCGATGTTCTGATTGATGCAGCCATGCGCACCTCGATTCGACGCTTCGTATCACGAGTATCCGCCAACGCGTCATCCGATCCTTCGGATAATCAGGTAACTCACAATCGAAGTGGCCCCGCTGACAAAGCTGCCCCAGAGAAGGTCGATCCCGGCGATGAGGATGGGCCAGTCCTTCACCGTAGCGAGGTTTGTGAGGTCATAGGTCGCGTATGTCACAAGGCCGAAGAACAGCGCCGGGAAAAGCGCGGCCTGCCAACTTCCGGCCGTGAGCGCCGGGTTCAGCACAAAGTACTGAAGCCCCGCGATGAACAGCAGGTAGAACGCCAGCGCCGCGACAAGGTTCGGCTTGGGTGCCATGAGGTACCCCAGATGCCGCGCGTAAAGCGCCTTGGCGATCACCGTCAGCCAGAGAAAGTCTATCACCAGAAACACAATAAGCGTAATAGCGTAGTTGCGAACGATCACCGGGAAGTTCATACCGTCGCCTCCTTATGTTTTCGCGCCCTTTCCCGGAAACCACGGGAAGAAGACGCTGGTTTTTTCGGCATACTCCGCATACCCGGTCCGATCCTTCATCGCCCTTTCCAGAAGAGGCACACCGGACACATAACGCAGAAGAAGCGTGATCGCGACAGGCGAAAGCACCGCGACGGGCGATACCCCGCCGCCGAGAGCGGTCAGGAACACGCCCCACCACAGAAGTGCTTCGCCAAAGTAGTTGGGGTGGCGGGTGTAGCGCCACAGGCCCCGAGTCATCACCCTGCCCCGGTTGTCAGGGTCCCGCCGGAAGGCGCGCAGCTGCCAATCGCCCACCGCTTCAAACAGGAATCCGGCCGCAAAGACGAGAACGCCCAGCGCATACAGCACGGAAATCACCCGTGCGCCCTCCTCCAGGATGAAGGGCAGCCCGATCACGAACATGAAGAGCCCCTGCAGCATGTACACCTGAAAGAACGCCCGAAGCACCACCCACCTGCCCCAAGCGCGACGGAACGCGGCGTACCGGAAGTCCTCCGGCTTGCCCCGGTTGCGCATGAAAATGTGGTAAAACAGCCGAAGCCCCCAGAGTGTTACCATCAGCGTGACGGTCAGCCGAACGGCCGAGGGCGGAAACCGGAGAAGCAAAAGCGCCCACGCCGTGACGACAAACCCGAGTCCCCAGCCTACGTCCACAACACCGTTATTTTTTAGGCGCGTACCGATCAGAAAGAACGCGAAAAAGTAGACAAAGATGATAACCGCTGCCGCCGCCATCAATCGTCGCCACCTTCCGTCAGGCAGACCGCCACCGTGCCGGGCCCCGCGTGGAGCGCCACCACCGAGGAGATTTCCGATATGAATGCCGGTTCCTTCCCGGTGATGCGGGCGAGCTGCTCGGCATATTCGGACGCCATGGACAGGTTGCCGCCATGGACGATACCGTAGGCCCTGATCCCGGTGCGCTGCTGGGTTTTTCGCACGAGCCGCAGGATTTTGCGCGTCAGCCCCGCCTGACTGAAGGCCACGCCGAAGGCCGCGCCATGCCCGCGTTTGTCGAGGGTCATGATCGGGCGAAGCCCCAGCTTCATGCCCAATTTGCCGACGGTGTCCGGCACACGCCCACCCCGAACGGCGTAAGCCAGCGTATTCAGGCACACGTAGATTTTGCTCCGGGGAATCAGCGCCTGAACGCGCCCAACCACCTCGTCGTGGCTGGAGCCATTTTGGATCAGTTCCGCCGCTTCCTTGACCAGAAGCCCCTGGGCCCCGGAGTTCAGAAGCGTATCGACCACCGTGACGCGCCTTCCCTCCGCTTCCAGCTGCTTTGCCGCCTGATGGAGCGCATGGAAGGTTCCGCTCAGCGCGCTGGACACGCTGAGCACGATCAGCGAATCAAACCGCTCCAGCATCATCTCCAGAAGCTTCGCGATGCGCCCCGGCTCCGGCTGGGAACTGGTGGGGTAGCCCTCCGGCTTTTCCATCTCGCGGAACAGCTGCCGAAGGCCGATGGTCTGCTTATCGAGAAACGCCGCGCCGTTTACCATGACGCCCATGGGCAGCGTTGCGATCCGGTGCTCCAGCTTGAACTCGTCCGGGATGTCGGCGATGGAATCGGTCACAAGGCCGATCCCGCCCTTTTCCATCGCCCGCAGGCGGCTCTGCAGATGCATGTCGTCCGCCTTCTGCTCGATCAGCGCGCCGTATTCCGCCAGCCGTTCCATGACGACTTCCGGCGAATTGGTGTGAATGTGTACCTTCAGCCGTCCATCGCCGCCGGTGACGATCATCGAATCGCCGAAGAGAGCGAGGGCATCTTTCACGCGCCCCGTTATAAGCGCGGCATCATCGGCCGTGACGTCCAGAAGCGCCTCCGTGCAGTAACGGAACTCGGCGGACTCTTCGTCGGTAACGATGACCGGAGCTTCGGGGGCCTCCTCCTCGACGGTTCGCCCCTGGGAGAAAGCGCGGTTGATGCCCTGAAGGAACCGTACGAAGCCCGCCGCACCGGAGTCCACCACGCCGTGCTTTTTCAGTACGTTCAGCTGAACCTTCGTGTTTTCCAGCGACGCGATGGCGCTGTGATACGCATCCTGAAACAGCTCCTGAAAGCTCCGATAGCGCGCTTGGTTCCGCTCGAGGAACGTCGCCCAGTCCCGGATAACGCTCATCAGCGTGCCTTCGACGGGGTGCTCCACCGCTTCGTAGAGGTATTTCACGGCCCGAAACGCGATGGCCGCGAATTCTGGGACACCCACTTCCTCATAGCTGCGGCTTTCGATCGCAAGGCCGCTGATGTACGAGGCGAAGATCGTTCCGGAATTGCCCCGCGCATTTTCAAGGCCAGACTGTGAAATGCCCTGCATCATGCCGGAAAAAGAACGCGCCCGCGGCGGCTTTTCCACCATCGCGCGCAGCGTTGCGTAAAGATTGGTGCCGGTGTCCCCGTCGGCCACCGGGAACACATTGATGGCGTTAAGGTATTTTACGTGGGCAGCAACTTCCCGAGCACCCGAGGAGAACCAGTTCAGCACGTCCAGACCGTTGGCAAGATGCGTATTCATTCCGTATTCCAAGCTTGATCCTCCGCTCGTTGTTTATTGCAACCAGTAGCCAATATATAACGCCTCCGAACGCTGCCGAATCCTGTCGAAGCGCGCGCAGGAAGCCACAGCGGTAAATTTTCTGAATTTTCCAAAAATTCCTTGACAGGCGCATCGAACGCACATAGAATACATAACGGCGTTATTAAAACGAATCCCGTTATTTTCGCGGGGCGCTTCCCCGCAAAACCACTGGAGGGGCGTCTATGGCGAGGGAAGACCAGAAAATGCGAAGCGACGCGGTGCGCCAGGCCATTTTGGACACGGCGCTGGACATCGGTCTCCGCGAGGGCTTCGAGGCGGTGTCCATCCGCAAGATCATCGGCCGGATGAAGTACTCCACCGGGGTGGTCTACCATTACTTCAAAGACAAGCAGGAGATAATCGACGCCGTCGAAGCTTCCGAAACCGCGTGGCTGAGCGGCGAGATCCGCTCGATCCTGAATGAAGAAGCGGACGCCCTTTCCGGCATGCTGGCGGTGTTTCGCCGCGTGATGCGGCTGGCCGTCGAAGAGCCGGAGCGCTACAACCTGATCGTGCTGCACAAGTACGCCCGAAAAAACCCCGGCGCCACGCCGTGGATCGTCCATTTAAGCGGAACGCTGCATGCGGAAATGGATTCGGGCAGGCTGCGCAGAATGGACCCCACCCGCGCCGCGTTCTCGGTCTGGAGCTCGTTTCTGGGCTTCAACCTGATGATCTCCCGGCAGCAGGGCATAACCCTGGAGGCGGCGGGCGCGCTGTTTGAAACCCAGGCGGACATCATTTTGAAAGGAATGCTGAAGGATGCGTAAGGTCGCCATCGTATACGCCACGAAGACCAGGCACTCGAAGAAACTGGCGGAGGCCATCGGACGGGCGCTTTCCGTCACGCCCCGGAACGCGGCGGAGAACCCCGCCCCCGAAGCGGCGGACCTGATGATTCTGGTGGGCGGCATCTACGGCGGCGAGAGCCTGCCGGAGCTGATGGCCTTCGCCGGCGCGCTGGACGCGCGCTTGGTTGGGCGCGCGGCCCTCGTCACCTCCTGCGCCTCGGGCACGATGCCGCAGAAGGGGCTTCGCGGCGCGCTGGAAGAAAAGGGAATCCCGGTGGCCGGGGAATTCATCGTCCCCGGCGGCCTGTTGCTGTTCAGGCCGGGCAGACCCAACCGGAAAGACGTGGAAGCGGCGGTGGCATTCGCCGCCGGGCTTATACAGGAAGGTGAGACGGCATGAAAAAGGCGCTGAAGGCCACGGGCATCGCCGTCGCGCTGCTCGCGGTGGTCGCTCTTGCGGGATACCTTTTCGTCCAAAACCAGGCGCGAAGCGCGCTGGCCGCGCTGCGCTATGAACAGGTTTCGATGGCGGACGCTCGGGACGGCGTGTACGAAGGGGAGGCCGACGCGGGCCTGGTGGCGGTTCAGGTGAAGGTGGCTGTCCGGGATGGGGCGATCGATTCCATCGAGCTTCTCAAGCACGAAAACGGCATAGGGCAGAAGGCGGAGGCCATTCTGGACGAAATCAAAAGGGCCGACACCTGGGATGTGGACGCCGTCAGCGGCGCTACGCTGTCCAGTGAGACGATCAAGAGCGCGGTCAGCCTTGCGCTGAGAAAGAGCGCTTCCAACTGACGGGAGGAGAAAGCATGGTCACCATTCTTGCGGACGACGCGCGGGGCGTCGGAGCGGGGCTGCGGGACGCCCTCAAATCGCTGGGCGCCGAAGTGGACTACGTTTCGCTTGAGGATGTCCGCGTCGACCCCTGCTTTAACTGCGGCAGCTGCACCGGCAAGCGCTATGGCAAATGCGTGAGCCGGGACGACGGCGACTGGATCTACGGCAAGATCCTCCGGGGCGACGCGCTGGTGGTGGTCACCCCCATCCTCTTTGGCGGCTACTCCGCCCGGATGAAGCGGGTGATCGACAAGTTCGGCCTCCTCATGGACCCCCATTACTTCCTGGTCAACGGGGAAATGACCAAGGGAGGCTTTATCGGGAGAACCTTTCGCTACTTCGCGCTGGGCGTCGCCGAGCGCGCGGACGCCGACGAGGCGGAGGCCTTCAAGGCGCTGGTAAACGAGACAGTCATCATCACAAGGGGCGTCGGCCGCGCCCACACCGGTGGCGCCGATTGGGCGCGCTGGCCGCTTCAGGAGATCGCGAGGGAGGTGGTCGGCGCATGAAACGCTATCTTCTGATCAACGCCAGCCCCCGCGCAAAGGGTACCTCCGCCATGCTGGCCGGGATGCTGGAGGCGCACCTCAAGTCTCAGGGGCATGCCGTTTCGCTCCTTGCGCTGTACCCTCACCTGAACCGGATGGAGGCGCTCTCAGACGCCTTCCGGGACGCGGACGTGCTGGTCGTCCTCGGGCCCTGCTACGTCAATACCTTCCCCGCCGACACCTACGCGCTCTTGGAGGCGCTGGCCGCACACGCAGAAGCGCACCGGGGGCAGAAAGTCTACGGCGTGATACAGGGCGGGATGCCCTATGCCCACACCCACCGGTGCGGGCTCGAGGCGCTGCGGCTGTTCGCAAAATCCTGCGGCCTCGCCTACGGCGGCGGGTTTGTGATGGGCCTCGGCGCGATGCTGAACGGCCAGGGCCTGGACAGGCTGCCCAACGGCAAGAAGGTCAAAAAGCAGCTGGATGTGTTCTTCGATCATGTGGCGCGGGGCGAGGACAGCCCCGACTCGGTGTATGAAAAGGCGCTCCTTCGCCTGCCCTCCCTCGCCTGGCGCTTCATGGCTCGCTGGGCAAACGCCAGCATCGACAAAAACCAAAAAGCCCACGGCATCGACCCGGGCCAGCCCAGCCCATACCTGTGACCCGCCGCGCGGCGTGAAATGACAAAAATTTCAGCGCCGCATGACCGCCCGGCGCGGTCTCCGGCACGCGGGGCGAATCCTATATTCGGCCGTTCAGAAGCCCGGCGCGCCTTCCACCCATTGCCATTGCATAAATGTTTCGCATTATGGTACTGTGTATGCATTCCGCAATGAGGAGGAAACAATGAAACGTATTGTGAAACATCTGGCGGTCGCGGTTTGCCTGATCGCGCTGACGCTGTCCGCGGCGCCCGGCGCGCTGGCGAAGGCCGACGCTTACCCGGCCATATCCCTCAAGGTGCCCAGCTACAAGCAAATGGACAGCCGCTGGGCGTCCGCCGAGGTGGGCGAGTCCGGTAAGACCATGAAGAAGATCGGCTGCGCGGTGACCTCGCTCGCCATGACGGAGTCCTACCGCACCGGCAGCGCCGTGACGCCCCTTGCGATGGAGGCGCGGCTGTCCTTTGACCGGAGCGGCTCCTTGTACTGGCCGTCCAATTACGCAATCCCCGCCGCCATCCCCTTCAGCCAGCTCTATCGGAAGCTGAGGGAAGGCGTGCCGGTCATCGTCGGCGCGAGCAAGGCCGGCGGCGGCACCCACTTTGTGGTGATTACCGGTTTCGTCGGCGGGGACAGCCTGGGCGCTTCCGGCTTTACGATCAACGACCCCGGTTCCAGCACCCGCACGAGGCTTTCGCAGTTCCTCGCGGCCTACCCCACGCTGTTTCGGCGGGTGTACTACACAAACTGACGACGCTCCTTCTTTTTAAGTAAATTGGCTTGACGCGCGCATATGCGTACTCTATAATCGATAGAGTAAGATCGAATGCGCGTCTTGCCCAATTTCTGACGGGAGGTAGTCTTATGAAGAAGGTTCTCGCACTCATCCTCTCCGCCGTGATGCTCTTCGCGCTCGGCGCGACCCCGGCGTTCGCCCAGGGGGGCACCTTCGCCGGCAGCGGCGACAGCAAGATCGGCGGCGCAGGCGCCATCCAGGTTGAGGTGACGCTGGACGACAGCGGCGCGATCACCGAAGTTACAATCGTCTCCAACGGCGACACCCCCGGCGTCAGCGACCCCGCGGCGGAGAAGATCCCCGCCGCCATCGTCGCCGCCCAGAGCGTGGCGGTGGACGCCGTCAGCGGCGCGACCATGACCAGCGACGCGATCCTCGCCGCCGTCACCGACGCGCTGACGAAGGCCGGCGTGGACCTGGCGAAGTACTCCGAGAAGAAGGAAGCCGCGCCCGTCCAAAAGGCCGAGGACGTGGAGCTGACCGCCGACGTCGCCGTGATCGGCGGCGGTGGCGCGGGCCTCGCGGCAGCCGTGCAAGCCAACCAGAACGGCGCAACCGTCGTGGTCCTTGAGAAGATGTCAAAGGTCGGCGGCAACACCACGCTGGCGGGCGGCGCGCTGAACGCGGTCGAGGACCGCAGCGAGACCGCCATCAAGAACAACGACTCCGTGGAATGGCACTACACCCAGACGCTGAACGGCGGCGACCGGCAGGGCGACCCGGTGCTGGTGCACACGCTGGTCTCGAACGGCTGGGCGGGCGTCCAATGGCTGAAGGACATGGGCATGGAATTCCAGGACGGCACCTTCACCGTGACCGGCGGCCTGTGGCCCCGCGCCCACAAGCCCGTGGATCCGCTGGGCACCGGCTTTTTCAAAACCTACAACGCCTACATCGACAGCCATGAGGGCATTGACGTTCTGCTGAACACCACGGCCGAGGAGATCCTTGTGGACGAAGGCGGCCTCGTGTCCGGCGTCCGCGCCAAGGGTGAAACCGGCAACACCGTCACCGTCAAGGCCAAGAGCGTCGTGGTCGCCACCGGCGGCTTCGCCAACTCCGTCGAGCTGCGCCAGGCCTACAACATCCAGTGGGCGGACCTGGGCGCGGACATCAAGTCCACCAACCACCCCGGCGCCACCGGCGACGCGATCAAGATGCTGATGAAGCTGCGGGCCGACTTCATCCAGATGGGCAGCATCCAGCTTCTGCCGCTGGGCGATCCGGAGACGGGCAGCCTCTCCGGCAACATCGAGCACGACGTGGAAACCCGCATCTTCGTCAACAAGGAAGGCAACCGCTTCGTCAACGAGGGCGGCCGCCGCGACGACATGACGCGGGCGCTGTTCGCGCAGCCCGACAACTACATGTGGATCGTCATGGACTCCGACACCTACCCCACTGGCGATGAAAAGAACAACTTCAACGAAACCGCCAACGAGCTGGTGGCCGCGGGCCGCGCCTTTAAGGCCGACACGCTGGAGGATCTGGCCGCCCAGATCGGCGTGTCCGCCGAAAATCTGATCGCCTCCGTGGACGACTTCAACGCCCACGTCGCCTCCGGCGAGGCCGACCAGTTCGGCCGCACGCTCTACAAGACCCCGATCGACAACGGCCCCTTCTACGCGGCGGGCCGCGTGCCCACCGTGCATCACACCATGGGCGGCGTGAAGATCAACGAGTACGCGCAGGTGATCGACGAGAACGGCAGCGTGATCCCGCACCTGTACGCGGCCGGCGAAGTCACCGGCGGCATCCACGGAGCCAACCGCCTGGGCGGCAACGCGCTCCTTGACACCGTGGTCTTCGGACGCATCGCGGGCGAGAGCGCCGCGGCGGGCCGCTGATCCCGACAAAAATGCGATAGGCCGGGCGGGAAAAGGCGCTGCCTTTTCCCGCCCTCGCGATTGGAGAATACCTGAATGCGCAACAAAAACGTGATCGTCCTCGGCTCCGTCCTGATCATCGCGCTGCTCCTCTTCGGTGTGGCTAAGCTGACCGACACCCGCGAAGCGCCCGTACCGGAGCCCTCCGCGCCGTCGCTGACGGCGGACGCCGAGACGCCTGCGCCCGAGGCCGCGGCCACCCCCGCCGCTACGGCAGCTCCGGCCGTCACAGCAACCCCGGCGCCTACCGCAGCCTTAGCGGCTACGGCAGTTCCGACGGCTACCCCAGCCCCGTCAGTCACGGCGGTTCCGACAGCCACGGCGGCTCCGACGACTACCCCAGCCCCGACGGCTACGGCGGATGCGACGGCCGCCGCGCCCGATCCGTCGGCCGAAGCGGTGAAGGCCTATCTGGTCGTCACCGTCAACAACATGATGTACCAGCCCATCCCGCTGACCAGGGAAACTTCCTATACCCTTACGCAGAAGGATATCGGCGCGGTCAACGTCGTCCACGTGACGGCGGACAGCGTCTTTATGGAGAGCTCCACCTGCGAAGGCCACGACTGCGTGAAGCAGGGCACGGTATCCCTTGAAAACCGCAGCCAGCGCGTTCTGGGCAACATGATCATCTGCCTGCCCAACAAGGTCTCGTTGGAGCTGTATACGCCGGAAGAAGCGCAGGATCTGCTTTCAGCGAACGGGGCGGATGCGCCATGAAAGAGACGACGAGGCTGAACACCCGCCAGATCGCGCTCAGCGGACTGCTCACCGCGATGATGCTCGTACTGGGCTACGTGGAAACCTTGATTCCCATCTCCGTCGGGGTTCCGGGCATCAAGCTGGGGTTGTCCAACGGCCTTCTGATCTTTGCAATCTACATGCTGGGCGCGAAGGTGTCGCTGGTTCTGATGGCGCTGAAGGTGGTGCTTTCGGGGCTTTTGTTCGGCGGCGTGTCCGCGATGGCATTTTCGCTGGCGGGCGGAGTGGTCAGCGTAACGGCGATGATCCTTTTGAAGCGAGCCGGGGGGCTTAGCCCCGTGGTGGTCAGCATGGTGGGCGGCGCGGCCCACAACGTCGCCCAGGTGGCGCTGGCGATGTTGATTCTCGAAACCACAAAGCTCGTGTACTACATGGCGGTATTGCTGCTCGTCGGCCTCGGGATGGGCGCGGTGACCGGCATCGCCGCCGCCGCGGTGCTGCGCCATATGGCGCGCATCGGCGGGCGCACGACGTGACGTTCCTCGGTTTGTTGGATTTCGTCCGGAACCCCATTCAGGGTTCCGGTTTTATTTTGGCATTTTCACCGCATGGCGGGCATCAGGCATTCCCGGATTGTGTTAAGTTTGGTATAATGTCGGCGAAAGGCGCGTGAAAGCGCGCCGGAAGGGAGGAACGATCATGCGCGCTACACTATCGCTGATCCTGACGCTCGCGTTGTTCATAGCCGGTTTCGCCGCGCTGGCGGAGGCGGATCAGCCGATCCGGTTCCGGGACCCGGTGTTTGAAAGGAAGGTTCGCGAGGCGCTCGGCGCACCGGATGGCCCCATCACCCGCAAACAGGCCGAGGGCCTGGGCGAACTGAACCTGGCAATCGACGGCGGCGCGCCGGATTCCGAAAAGGTACACGACCTTTCGGACGCAGCGCACTTTCCGAACCTATTCAACCTCAGCGCCCCCGGAAACGCCATCCGGGACCTGTCGCCGCTCTCGGGCCTCACGGGCATCAAGTTTCTCGATCTCGGCGGAAACCCGCTGAAGAGCCTGAAACCGGTCGAGAAGCTCGCAAGCCTTCAGGAGCTGGCGGTATGGTACTGCGGGCTCAAGGACCTCTCGCCGCTGATAGGCCTTTCGAACCTGACCGTCCTCGATGCAAAGGGCAATGCCATCAAAAACGTGGAGGCGCTCGCCGGCCTCACGGCGCTTGAGCGGCTGGACCTTTCGGAGAACAGTATCTCGGACGCCTCCCCGCTTTCGGGCCTGACGAACCTCCGGGCGCTGCGGCTCGAGGGCAACCCGATCCGCGACTGGGGCGTGCTCTCCGGCATCCATCCAAGCCTTGAGGAGAGCGACTTCACCCCCGGGCAATTGAGCGCCGAAGCGGTGATCGAGTTCGACGACCCGGCGCTTGAGAAGAAGGTGCGCGCGGCCATCGGCAAGAAAAAGGGCGAGGTTACCTACGGCGACGTGTCCGCCCTCCGGGAGCTGTACGCGTCCTTTGAGGGCGGCAAAAAAGAGGAAAAGATCCGCAGCATCGCGGCGCTCAGGTACTTTACGGCGCTTTTCAAGTTTGAGGCCGTGGCCCAGGAGATCACAGACCTGTCGCCGCTTCGGGATCTTGCGCAACTGGGCATCCTTTCGCTGGACGACAACCCGGTGCGCGACCTTTCGCCCCTTTCCGGCATGGAGAACCTGATGATTCTGCAGCTGAACCGAACCGGCGTGCTGGAGGACCTGACGCCGCTCTCCGGTCTAAAAAGCCTCGGTACGCTCATGGCTGAGGGGAATCGGATCGCAGACATCGGCGCGCTCGCCGCGCTGACCAACCTGAACACCCTCGACCTCTCCTTCAATCAGATCGCGGATCTCACGCCGCTCTCCGGCCTTGAAAAGCTCACGAGCCTGCGCCTCGCGGGCAACCCCGCCTCCGACTTTGAACCAGTCCGGGGCCTGCTGCCATGCCTCACCGACAGGGACTTTGAACCGCTGTTCGCGGACGGCGTGCCCGACACGCCCATCGAAATCGCCGAGCCCGCCGTCGAAGCGGCGCTCCGGCGCGCGATGGACATCTGGGACAGGCCCATCACCCAGAAGGACGCCTTCCTCGCGCGGTCCCTCGCGCTGCATAATGAAAAGACGGAAGCATCCTCGTTCTCGGACATCTCTCCGCTGAAGTGGTTCGTCAACCTGGAATCGCTGGAGTTCAACGCCAACCCCATCGCGGATGTCGGCGCGCTGTCGGGGCTTGAAAAACTCAGGCATCTCAACCTGGGCTTCTGTCAGGTGGCGGACGTCTCGGCCCTCTCCGGCCTGACGAGCCTCGAGTCCCTGAACCTGCGCAACTGCCCGGTGTCGGACATCGCCCCCTTGCGAAGCCTGACGCGGCTAAGCGCGCTGGACCTGACCGATACCCTCGTCACAGACGCCAGCCCCCTTCAGGGGCTCACCGGGCTCCGACGGCTGTACCTGGGCGGAAGCCCCGTCCAGGACCTCGGCGCGCTCAAGGGCATCGCGAAGAACCTCGAAGACAAGGATTTTACTGTTCCGAAGTGACGGACGCAAGGCTTCCCTTTGCTCCCGCGGCGTGAACGCCGGGAACGGAACAGCGCCGTCAGCATTCACTGGCGGCGCTGTTGTTGCTTTCAGTCAGTTCGGCGCGCGGAGACCCCGGAGAAGTGGCTATTCCTGGTTCTTGAAGGGGTTCGGGCTGTTGATGGACAGAAGCCGCGCGGGTTTCGTGGTCAGGTTGATCCAGTTGTGGGGCAGGTTGGAGCGGATCTGGATGGAATCGCCGGGGTAGAGGGTGTGGCGTGCGCCATCCAGGTACACGGTGACGATGCCCTCCAGCACGTAGGTGAACTCCTCGCCCTCGTGGCTGTACATTTCGATCTGTTCCTCATCCAGCGAGTCCTGCGGCATCAAAAGGAACAGGCGCGGCAGCATTTCAAAACTCAACGGGTCGTTCGACAGCACGTACTGGATGATCTGCGGCGAAACGGGGGCCGCCTTCAGGTCAAATCCGTGTACCACCGGCTCCGGGCTGGGCCCCTGCACGACGTTGAAGAAGCTGGAAAGGTCCGCGCCCAGGATGTGGGCCAGTCGCGCCAGCGTGTCGATGGCGATGGACGACATGCCCCGCTCCAGCTGGGAGAGAAAGCCCACGGAAAGGCCGGACTCATCCGAGAGCTGCTTGAGCGTCAGCTTTTTCGCCAGCCGGAGATTCCGGATGTGCGCGCCGATCATGGCGTTCTGGTTCATGGTCAGTCCCCCCGTTCTTTCAGTTCAATATAGCCGCTTTTCGGGGCTTTGTCAAGGCAAAATAGTGGCCGCCCGCGCTCGCATTTCATATTCATGAATTATTCAGCGAACCGATTGACAGAACGCGCTAGATAGTAGTAGAATTCATCTTGAGATCCCGGGCGCGGCGCGCCCGGAATTCACCAGAATGAATTTTACGGAGGGTGCAGATGTCCCACAGCGCGCTGGTGGTCAACATACAGCGGTTTTCCCTTCACGATGGGCCGGGCGTGCGCACGACCATCTTCTTCAAGGGCTGCCCGCTGAAATGCCTCTGGTGCCACAACCCGGAGAGCCGCGCCTTCCAGCCGGAGGTCATGTTCTACGCCGAGCGCTGCACCCATTGCGGGCGGTGCGACGCGGCCGCCCCAGCCGGGGGCGACGAAGCCTCGCGCTGCGAGGCCTGCGCGTTTGACGCGCGGGTGATGGTTGGAACGCGCTACACCGCGGAAGCGCTCTTTGAAGCGGTGCTGCGGGATCAGGGGCTGTACGATTCGACTGGCGGCGGCGTCACGCTGTCGGGCGGCGAAGTCATGGCGCAGGACGGGGACTTCCTCGTCGATCTTTTGACCCGCTTCAAGAAACGGGGCATTCGCGCGGCCATCGACACCTGCGGCTTCGCGCCCTGGGCGGCGTTTGAGCGGATACTGCCCCTCGCAGACCTCTTCCTCTACGACCTCAAGGCGCTTACCCCGGAAAAGCACCGGCTTCTCACCGGCGCGGACAACGCGCTGATCCTTGATAATTTTAAAAAGCTCGCAAAGTCCGGGGCGGACATCCGCCTGCGCGTCCCCGTGGTGCCCGGCGCCAACGCGGAGGAGGGCGAAATGCGCGCGCTGGCTCAGTGGGCATACGGCGCTGCGGGCGCAATTCCGGTACACCTTTTACCCTACCACCGGGTGGGCAGCGACAAGGCGGAGCGGCTGGGCGAAGTGGCGCATTCCTTCGACCCGCCTTCGGGCGAGATGATGGACAGGTTCCTGGAGATTTGGCGGGGCGCGGGCTATGACCGCGTTCTGATCGGCGGATAAGGAGGCGCATTGAAGTGGAAAAGGCGACCAGGGAACGGGGCATGAACGAGCGCGTTCGGATGCTGCGCGCCCGGAGCATGACGACGGAGCCCGCGATCTCGATGGAGCGGGCGCTGATTGAGACCGAAACCTACAGGCAGTACGAAGGCCGCGTGTCGATCCCGGAGCTTCGGGCGCTGACCCTGTACCGCTATATGGACAGCCGTACGCTGTACCTGGGCGAGGGGGAGCTGATCGTCGGCGAGAAGGCCTCCGGCCCTCAGAAGGCGCCCACGTTCCCGGAGCTGTGCTGCCATACGCTGGAGGACATGCGCATCATGGACGCCCGGGAGTTGATCTCGTTCAAGGTGCCCGAGGGCGCGCTCAAAGCGCAGGAGGAAACGGTTATCCCATACTGGCAGGGCCGCTCCGTCCGGGAAAAGCTGCTTGCCTCCATGACTGAAGAATGGAAGGACTGCTACGCCGCGGGCATTTTTACCGAGTTCATGGAGCAGCGGGGCCCCGGCCACACGGTGGGCTCTAATAAAATCTACGAAAAGGGCTTTCTGGACTACAAGGCCGACATCAAGGCGGCGCTTGACGCGCTCGACCCGCTGACCGACCTGAACGCCCAGAAAAAGGCCGAGCAGCTTCGCGCGATGGACATCGCCTGCGACGCCATCATTCGCCTCGGCGCGCGCTACGAGGCGCTCGCCCGGGAGATGGCCGAAAACGAGAACGACCCCGCCCGCAAGGCGGAGCTCCTCCAGATCGCCGAAAACTGCGCCGTCGTCCCCGCCCACGCGCCGAAGACCTACTGGCAGGCGATCCAGATGTACTGGTTCGTCCACCTGGGCGTGACCACCGAGCTCAACCCCTGGGACGCCTACAGCCCCGGGCGGCTGGATCAGCACCTGTACCCGTTCTACAAATCGGGCCTTGCGGACGGCAGCCTCGACGACGGGCGCGCGCTGGAGCTGCTCGAATGCCTGTGGGTCAAGTTCAACAACCAGCCCGCGCCGCCCAAGGTGGGCGTGACGCTCAAGGAGAGCGGCACCTACACCGACTTCGCCAACATCAATACCGGCGGCATCGCGCCCGACGGCTCCGACGGCGTGAACGCCGTCAGCTACCTGATCCTCGACTGTATGGACGAGATGCAGCTTCTGCAGCCCTCCTCCAACGTGCAGATCTCCAAAAAGACGCCGCGCCACTTTCTGAAGCGCGCCTGCGAAGTGTCCCGCGAGGGCTGGGGTCAGCCCGCCTTCTACAACACCGAGGCCATCGTGCAGGAGCTGATGAACGCCGGCAAGACCCTGGAGGACGCCCGGAAGGGCGGCACCAGCGGCTGTGTGGAGACCGGCGCGTTCGGCAACGAGGCGTACATCCTGACCGGCTACTTCAACATCCCGAAGGTCCTCGAGCTGACGCTGAACGACGGCGTGGACCCGCGCACCGGCAGGCAGCTGGGCCTTGCGCTGGGCCGGGCCGAGGACTTTGGCGACTTTGAGTCCCTCTACAAAGCGTTTGAGAAGCAGATGGCGCATTTCATCGACGTGAAGGTGCGCGGCTCCAACGTGATCGAGCAGATTTACGCCCGATACATGCCCGCGCCGTTTCTGTCGGTCATCACCAACGACTGCATCGAAAAGGGCATGGACTACAACGAGGGCGGCGCGCGCTACAACACCAGCTACATTCAGGGCGTGGGCATCGGCACCATCACCGACTGCCTCGCGGCCATCAAGCTGCACGTCTACGAGAAAAAGACCTTTTCGATGGCGCAGCTGATGGAGGCGCTTTCCAAGAACTTCGAAGGCAGCGACTGGATCCACGCGCAGGTCACGAACCGCGCGCCCAAGTACGGCAACGACGACGACTACGCCGACGACCTGATGCGCCGCGTCTTCAAAAGCTACCTGTCCGAGGTCACCGGCCGCAAAAACACCCGCGGCGGCGAATACCGCGTCAACATGCTGCCCACCACCTGCCACGTCTACTTCGGCGAGGTCATGGGTGCTTCCGCCAATGGCAGGAAGGCCGGGCGTCCGCTGTCCGAGGGTATTTCCCCCACCCAGGGCGCGGACACCCGCGGGCCTTCCGCGGCGATCCGCTCCGCCGCGAAGATGGACCACCTGATGACCGGCGGCACGCTTCTAAATCAGAAGTTCACGCCCCCGGTGGTTGCGGGCGAGGCGGGGCTCCATCACATGGCCGACCTCGTGCGCGCCTACTTCGACCTGGACGGCCACCACATCCAGTTCAACGTGATCGACCGCGAAACGCTTCGGGAAGCGCAGAAAAACCCGGACGAGTACCGGGACCTGATCGTCCGCGTGGCGGGCTACTCCGACTACTTCAGGAACCTCAGCCGCGCGCTGCAGGACGAGATCATCGACCGGACCGAGCAGAGCTTCTGAGCAGCTGAAGCCAAAAGGCTTTTTATTATGTGATTTGGAGGGGTATCAGTGAGCAACGCATTCTTCTTCATGGAACAACCCAAGAACGAACCCGTGAAGGGATACCTGCCCGGAAGCGCCGAGCGCGCCTCCTTGAAGGCGGAGCTGAGCCGCCAGGCGGCCCAGGAGGTCGAGATTCCGCTGGTGATCGGCGGCGTGGAGATCAAGACCGGCGTACTCGGCAAGATCCAGATGCCCCACGACCACCGGCATGTCCTCGCCAGCTACCATAACGCCGGCGAAGCCGAGCTGAAGGCCGCCATCAAGGCCGCGGGCGCGGCGAAGGCCGCCTGGGCCGCGATGCCCTGGGAGCACCGGGCGTCGATCTTCCTGAAGGCCGCGGACCTTCTCGCCGGGCCCTGGCGCGACAGAATCAACGCCGCCACCATGCTGGGCCAGAGTAAGACCTGCTATCAGGCCGAGATCGACTCCGCCTGTGAGCTGGCGGACTTCCTCCGCTTCAACGTCTACTACGCCCAGGAGATCATGAAGCAGCAGCCCAATTCCACCGCCGCCGTGTGGAACCGCATGGAATACCGCCCCCTCGACGGCTTCGTCGTGGCGGTGTCGCCCTTTAACTTCACCTCGATCGGCGGCAACCTGTGTACGGCGCCGGCGATCCTGGGCAACACCGTACTCTGGAAACCGGCCTCCACGGCGGTTCTCTCCAACTACTACTTCATAAAGCTTCTGGAGGAAGCGGGGCTGCCCGCGGGCGTAATCAACTTCATCCCCTGCCGCGGCAGCGACCTCTCCAAGTACGTGCTGACCGACCCCGACATGGCGGGCTTCCACTTCACCGGCTCCACGGAGGTGTTCAGCGGCGTGTGGAAGCTGGTGGGCGACAGCCTGCGCACCTACAAAAACTACCCGCGCCTCGTGGGCGAGACCGGCGGCAAGGACTTTGTGTTCGCGCACCCGTCGGCGGATGAGGATGCCGCCGTCTCCGCGCTCGTTCGCGGCGCCTTCGAGTATCAGGGGCAGAAGTGCTCCGCCGCGTCCCGCGCCTACATCCCGGAGAGCCTCTGGCCGTCCGTCAAAGAAAAGCTTCTGGCGGAGACCGCAAAGCTCAAGGTGGGCGACGTCTGCGACTTCACCAGCTTCATGGGCGCGGTGATCGACAAGAAATCCTTTGACAACATCAAGGGCTACATCGATTACGCGGCCGCCTCCCCCGACGCGGAGGTGCTCACGGGCAGTTACGACGACGCCGTGGGCTACTTCGTCCGCCCCACGGTGATCCTCGCCAAGACGCCGGACTTCAAGACCATGGTGGAGGAGATCTTCGGGCCCGTGCTGACCCTCTACGTCTATCCCGACGCCGAGATCGACGCGGCGCTTCAGCTGTGCGACACCGCCTCGCCCTACGCGCTGACCGGCGCGGTCTTCGCCCGCGACCGCGAGGCCATCGTGAAGATGGAGAAGGCGCTCTCCGGCACCGCCGGCAACTTCTACATCAACGACAAGCCCACCGGCGCGGTCATCGGCCAGCAGCCCTTCGGCGGCGCGCGCGCCTCCGGCACCAACGACAAGGCGGGCTCGATGCTCAACCTCTACCGCTGGATCAGCCCGCGCACCATCAAGGAAAACTTCCTGTCCGCGAAGGAGATTTCCTATCCGTTCATGAAGGAGTCCTGAGCCATGGATAAATCCTTTTACATCGGGAACCGCAAGGCGCTGTATCAGCGAATCCCCGGCGACGCGCTGATCGTATCCTTCTCCGGCGCGCCGCTTCGGCGCACCGCCGACGCGTTCCACGGCTTCTTCGCCAACCGCAACTTCGCGTACCTGACGGGCGTGGGCCTGCCGAACGCGCAGAAGTTCGTATTCCTCGCGGAGAAGCGGGGCGACCGCGTGGAGGAGACCCTGTTCATCCTGCCCCCGGACGCACACCTAGAGCGTTGGAACGGCCGCCGCGTCAAGGCGGACGAGGCCCGCGCGCTCTCGGGCATCGAGTCCATCGCATGGGTGGACGACTTCGCCGCCCGGTTCCACAAGCTCGCCATGAGCGGCGCGTTTGAGAACCTGTACCTAGACATCGATCGCCTGAAGCCGGACGAGCCGGACTCTGAAGCCGACCGCTTCGCCGCCCTCGCCGGGAAGGAGTACCCCTTCCTGCCGGTGAAGAACCTACTGCCGTACCTGAAGGCGCTTCGCACCATCAAAAAGCCCTGCGAGATTGACGCGATGCGAAAGGCCATGACCATCACCCGGGAGGGCATCCTGGACATGATGCGCTCCGTCCGCCCCGGCATGATGGAGTACGAGCTGAAAGCCGTCTACGACGCGGCGCTGACCCGAAACGGCGTCATCACCCCGGCCTTCCCGCCGATCATCTCATCGGGTGTGAACAACTTCTGCATCCATTACGACGCCTACACCGGCAGCGTGAACGACGGCGACATGATCCTGAACGATGTCGGCGCGATCTGGGACAATGAATGCAACGACGTGTCCCGCGGCTGGCCGGTGAACGGGAAGTTCTCCCGCGAGCAGGAACTAATCTACACCTGCGCCTTCAACACCTCCCAGTACATGTTCTCGATTCTGAAGCCCGGCATGCCCATGGCGGACGTGGACCTGACCGCCCGGAAGTACAACTTTGAGCAACTGAAGAAGATCGGCCTCGTCAACGACTACGAGGAAGTCGGCCGCTACATGTGGCACGGCGGCGCGCACCACGTGGGCTTTGACGTGCACGACGTGGTGGACATGACCCGCCCCGTCTCCGCCGGGATGGTGTTCTGCGTGGACATCGGCATCTACAACGAGGATTGGGGCATCGGCTTCAGGCTCGAGGACAACTGCCTCATCACCGAGGACGGCTGCGTCAACCTGTCGAAGCACATCCCCCGCTCCATCGAGGACATCGAGGCCGCGATGAAGAAGTAACCGAGCGCCGAAAGCATCCATTTTGCCGGGCCGCGTTGGCCCGGCGTTTTTGCGCCCATCATCCATCGGAATTGTCCCTGTTTACAAAAGCCCGCTTTCCTTTTCCCGGGCGGCGTGCGATAATGTGAGCACTTTCAAAGAAACGCTGGCCTTTGGGCACGGGAGAAATGGTATGCTCGATCAATTTGCACGCACGGAACTGATCTTTGGCAAGCCCGCGATGGAGCGGCTGCGGAAGAGCCGCGTGGCGGTCTTCGGCATCGGCGGCGTGGGCGGCTACGCGGTGGAGGCCCTCGCCCGCAGCGGAATCGGCGCGCTGGATCTCGTCGACGACGACCGGATCTGCCTGACCAACCTCAACCGCCAGATCCTCGCCACCCGGAAGACCATCGGCCGCCACAAGGTGGACGTGGCCGAGGAGCGCGTCCACGAGATCTACCCGGAGACCGTCGTCCATAAGCACCCGTGCTTCTTCCTGCCCGAAACCGCCGACGGGTTCGACTTCTCTGAATACGACTACGTGATCGACGCCATCGATACCGTGAAGGGCAAGCTGGAGATCGTCATGCGCGCCAAGGCGGCGGGCGTTCCGATCATCTCCTGCATGGGGGCGGGCAACAAGCTCGACGCCAGCCGCTTTCGCGTCGCAGACATCTACGAGACGAAGGTCTGCCCGCTGGCGCGGGTGATGCGCACGGAGCTGAAAAAGCGCGGCGTGGACGGCCTGAAGGTGGTCTACTCCGAGGAAGCGCCGGTCCGTCCGCCGGAGGGCGAGGAAAACCCCTGTCGCAGCCATTGCGTGTGCCCGCCGGGCACCCAGCGCAAGTGCTCCGCGCGGCGGGACATCCCCGGCTCCAACGCCTTTGTGCCCGCCGTCGCAGGGCTGATCCTCGCCGGAGAGGTCATCCGGGATCTGGCAGGGCTGAACCGGTAGTCTGCCAAGGCAAACAGCAGGCCCCTTTCTTCCGTACCGAAAAAAAACCAAAGCATTTTTCAATACGTAAAAGCGCCCGGCAGATTTTCTGCCGGGCGCTTTGTGAATCGGGATTATCCGCTTAGCGGATCAGCGAGAAGGCCACGAACAGGCCGGCCGCCAGCGTGGAAACCAGCGAGACGACGGTAACCTGGGTGTTGATCGAAGGGCCAGCGGTATCCTTGAAGGGGTCGCCGACGGTGTCGCCGATGACCGCAGCCTTGTGGGCCGTGCTGCCCTTGCCGCCGAAGTTGCCGGACTCGATGAACTTCTTGGCGTTGTCCCACAGGCCGCCGGCGTTGGACATCAAAAGCGCCAGGAGCAGGCCGACGATGATGTTGCCCATCAGGAAGCCGCCGATGGCGTTGACGCCGCCGACGAAGCCGACGACCAGGGTGCCGAGGATCGCCATCAGGCCCGCGGGGATCAGTTCCCTGATCGCGCCGACGGTGGCGATGTCGATGCACTTGTCATACTCGGGGTGCACGCCGGGCTTGCCTTCCTTGAGGCCGGGGATCGAGGCCCACTGACGGCGGATTTCGGCCACCATCTTCTCGGAGTTCTTGTCAACGCCCAGGATCAGCATGGCGGAGAACACGGCGGGGATCGCCGCGCCAACCATTGCGCCGAAGAAGACCAGGGGGTCCATCAGGTTGAAGTCGATCACGACGCTGCTGCCCAGCGCCTTGATGGCCTGCTCGGCGGTCTCCTTGAAGGCGCCGAGGAGGGCGATGACGGTGAGGCCCGCCGCGCCGATGGCGAAGCCCTTGGTGATGGCCTTGGCGGTGTTGCCCGCGGCGTCCAGCGTATCGGTGATCTCAAGAACCTTGTCGCCGAGGTTGCACATCTCAGCCAGGCCGCGGGCGTTGTCCACGATGGGGCCGTAGGCGTCGTTGGCAATGATCATGCCGACGACCGACAGCATGCCGATGGCCGCAACCGCGATGCCGAGCAGCGGGTAGTTGCCGCCGAGGGGTTCGCAGATCTTATAGGAAACAAGCGCCGCAAGGCCGATGCCCGCCATGGACGGCAGCGTGGACAGAAGGCCGTAGGAGAAGCCGGAGAGGATCGTGAACGCCGGGCCGTTCTGGCAGGCGGAGGCCACGCGCTCGACGGGCTTCTTGTCGTCGCCGACGAAGAAGTCGGAGGTGATGCCGATGACGACGCCCGCCACCATTCCGAACACCGCAGCGCCCCACAGGCGAAGCGCGTCGCCCAGGGCGTTCATGCCGAAGTGCGGGGGGATCAGCGTCGCGATCAGGGTAAACACCGCGAACAGGCCGCAGGTGATGTAGGTGCCGTTGTTGAGCGCCTTGCCCGGGTCGCCGTCCTTGCCGATCTTGGACACGAATACGCCGATGATCGAGGCAAGAAGGCCCAGCGCGCCGAAGCAGAAGATCAATTCGATCTTGCCCAGCACCGTCGCGATGACGACCGCCGCCGCGATGGAGGCCACGTTGGAGTCGAACAGGTCCGCGCCCATGCCGGCCACGTCGCCCACGTTGTCGCCCACGTTGTCCGCGATGACGGCGGGGTTGCGCGGGTCGTCCTCGGGGATGCCCAGCTCAACCTTGCCGGTGAGGTCGGCCGCGATGTCCGCGGTCTTGGTGAAGATGCCGCCGCCGGCTTTGGCAAACAGCGCCAGCGAGCTCGCGCCGAAGCTGAAGGCCATGATCAGCTTGTCAACGCCCTCGGGGTCGCCAAACTTGATCAGGTAGAGGATCGCGGTGCCCATGAGGGAGGTGGCCACGACCGCCATGCCCATGACCGCGCCGCCGCGGAAGCCCGCCATGTAAGAGGGCGCGATGCCCTCCCGCGCCGCCGAAGCCGAGCGGGTGTTGGCGATGGTCGCGATGGAGATGCCCACGACGCCCGCGATGGCCGACAGCGCGGAGCCGAACAGGTAGCTCAGCAGCATGCCGACGTTGAGGCCCGGATCTTCCGTCGCCCAGATCGGATGGGGCAGGAACAGGACGATCAGAACGCCCGCCACGCCGCAGAAAATGGCCAGCGTCCTATACTCTCTCTTAATGAAGGTGAACGCGCCCTTACGGATCAGGTCGCCAATGCGGTCAACTTCCTTGTTGGCCGTGGGAAGCGCCTTCACCCAACGGTAGAAGTAAGCCGCGACACCCAACGCCGCAATGGATACCACGATAGCCACGATCGCCCAAAGCATGCCAAACAACTCCTTCGCGAATCTTTTGCACCTTTTTCCCGGCTAAATTTCCATGCGGTTCTATCCCGGCCACCCTGCGCGTAGAATGAACCCCGCCCTGCAACGGTCGCATGGGCAAGGCTCTTGGGGGACGCTTCAGGTTTTCATGGGTGTCGGCGGCCCGCCCGGCGCGTGTGCCGGATAGGATGACAGCCGCCAGCGGAGAAGGGCAATTGATCGGCTCGGGTGCGGGCATCCACGCGCGGCGACAAGCGCCGCCCGATGCGGGCAGAGGTTCCGAACAACCTGTTTCCTGGACGGACCCATTCGATGCCCTGGGCGGAATAGGGTGCGCTACGCCGAAACGCAACGCATTCCAGCAGAAAGGCGGCATTCGTGCCGGAGTCTTCGCTGCCTGAGCCTTTTGGGGCGATCTGGCCCGGCCTCGCCCTGCGGGGCGCCGCCGATTCCCGACTCTCCATGCTAAAACCGCAACTTTAACCGAATAGACTATAGCCTGATTTTTCTTTGCTGTCAAGGAGATTTTGGATTCCGCGAAAAATTATCCGCAGGGGTTTCGCCGGAAAATATCCGCCGTTCCAACTTCTCCCAGAACGCTATCACGGGAACCCGGACAATGCCGCAATCGTCTTACTGTCGGAATTATCCTGAGGAGGGAATAATATGAAGCGCATCTTCGCTCTACTCGTCTCGGCGGCGCTTCTTTTGACCGGCTCCGCCTTCTCGGAGGGCACCGAACCGGCCCCGACCGCCGCCTTCGGCGGCGTTCAGGGCATGCCGTTTGTGGTCGCCCGGCTGGACGATCAACTGTACTACACGATGCAATACGAAGCGCCCTCGGATGGCGAAGCCATGCCGGACGCGCTGTGGGTTTATAAAGACGGCGAGGCGGTGAAAATTGCCGACGTCTCCGCCGGCGCGGCCTACGTCCCGATGGACGGGGCGATCTACTATCTGGACGGCGAAGACTCCGCCCTTCTGATGGCGCTGGACGTCGCGAGCGGCGAGGTTGCCCTCGCGATGGATCTGGGCTTTCAGGGTGCGCTCCTGACCCCTTCCATGAAAGGGCTTCTGGTGCGCGGTCTCGTCGAGCCCGGCGTGTTCGCCAGCCGCCTGTACGATGCCCAAAGCCATGCCCTCGTGCCCTCGGATATCGACCCCACCGGGGAATACCGGGACTTCGGCAGCTTCGAGACGCTTCTGACCGCCACCGGCCTCCGCCTGCGCGCGGAGGGGAGCGATGCGTGGCAGAGCGTCTACTCGGGCGAAATCGCGGCGCAAGCGGCGCATGGCGGCGCGCTCTACTATCTTATTAAACAGGAGTACCTGGAGTCTTCCTACGCGGAAATCTACCGCTTTGACCCGGCGACCGGCGAAAACGCCTACGCCACCCAGGCTGATGGGGAATTCGAAGGCGCGATGGTGTCTGCTGCGGACGCGCTGGTGCTGGCGGGCCCCCAGGGCGTGGTGGCGGTCGATCCGGAGGGCGGCGAAATCATCCCGCTCTACCAGCCGGAAGCGCCCTTGATCGATCCGGCCCTCGTTCAGACCGGCGACGCACTGCTTCTGTATGCGCGCCCGGACGCCGTTTCGCCCCGGCAGTTCGTGATCGCCCTTGATCCGCGCTTCGAAGCACCCGAGCCCACGGCGAAACCCACCGCCACACCCGCCCGCGACCTCGCGCGCGGCGCGCGGGGCGAAGACGTGCTCAGGCTGCAGACGCGGCTGAACGAACTGGGCTATCCCGCGGGCAAGGAGGACGGCATCTTCGGCGCGTCCACCTACGGCGCGGTGCGCTATTTCCAGGACGCGCTGGGCGTCAGCCAAAGCGGCGTGGCCACGGTGGATCTGCAGGCGTCGCTACGCTCGGCCTACGCGCCGGAGTTCAAGGAATTCGTCACGCTGGAGGGCGGCAACCGGGGCATCCGCGTCGAGGCGCTGCAGGCTCGGCTTCGCGCGCTGGGCTACACCGCCGCGAAGGTGGACGGCTCCTACGGCGGGCGCACCGCCGATGCGGTGGTACTCTTCCAGCGGGAGGCCGGGCTCAAAGCCACCGGCGTCGCCTCGGTGACCACGCTCCGCGCGCTGATGGCGGACGACGCGCCCGCCTGCAACACCTATATCACGCTGCGAAGGGGCGATTCCGCCGACGCCGTCGCGGAACTCAAGGCGCGGCTCAAGGAACTGGGCTACTACGCAGGCGAAGAATCAAACACCTATGACAGCCGCACGATGGACGCCGTAAAGCTCTTTCAGAAGACCGCCGGCATGTCGGCGGACGGCGTGGCCGGGGCGAAAACCCAGCAGGCGCTGTTCTCGTCCCGCGCGCCGAAGTGCCGCGCGTTTATCGAACTGCGCTACGGCGATTCGGGCCCCCGCGTCCGGGAACTTCAATCCCGCCTGAAGAAATTGGGCTATTTCGATGGCACGCTGGGCGGCAACTTCGGCACAAAGACCCGCACCGCCGTGCGCGCGTTCCAGCGGTCGCTGGACATGCGGGAGACCGGCATCGCGACGGTCGGCCTGCAGGAGGCGCTGCGTGACGCCGCTGCCACCGCGACGCCGACACCGAAGCCTACGCGCACCCCGAAACCCACCCCAACGCCGAAGCCTACGCGAACCCCGAAACCGACCCCGACCCCGAAGCCTACCGAAGCGCCCACCGAGGCGCCTACCGTAGCGCCCACCGATGCGCCCACCGAGGCCCCCACCGACGCGCCCACCGAAGCTCCTACCGAAGCGCCCACCGAGGCCCCCCCCGCAGCGCCCCCCGCAGCG
>JAEYPB010000003.1 GCA_023411175.1 Bacillota bacterium
GGGCTGCATCGTATCCAGCTCCCGGGTGATCCGGTATATGCGGCCGTAGTTGTCCCGGTAGCGCATCACCTGATCCAGGAGCCTGTCCCGGTCCTCGCGGGTCTGGTCGTACATTGTTTGCAGGCGCTTTTTTTTCGCTTCCTGCTCGGCTTTTTGCTGGGACAGTTCCTCCACCTGATCCCGCTGGTTGTCGCGCCAACTGCCAAAGATCACGCCCACCAGCAGATATCCCGCCGGCAGCAGCCAGTTGTCGGTGTTGTACAGCAGAAGGTAAAGGTCGTTTCCGGCTTTGGTCCATTCCGCGATGTAGAGGGCATAGGCGATGAGGGCAGATAAAACGCCCATCACGCTGCCATGGGATGCGCCCATGACGGCCACGTACAACAGCCCAAAATCCACAAAGCGCAACGATGCGTTCGTCTCCGCAACGCGTTTCAGCGCCCAGGATGCGGCGCCCAGAACGGCAACCTCCACCCAGGGCAGCACGCCGTAGAGCGACTGCCGGATGCGCTTCGCTATCGGCGAAGGGCCCTTTTCCCGCCGCGGAAGCGCGCTCTGGCTGAGCAGTTTGTCCATCTCGGTTATAAAGTCGTGCCGGGGCACCCACTCGGACTCCCTGGCCCGGCCAATCTCCAATGTGTGACGAACGGCCTGATCCGTGAAACTTGCATTCACATCGAGCCGGTGCTTTTTGAAGTTCGCCAGAACCATCCTGTAATTGTGCCCGCCCCCATAGGCGAGGTGGACGACGCCCGTCATGCGCGCGTCGATCGCCTGGCAGAGAAACCGCGCCAGATCGTCGGAGTGCAGAAAATCACACCGGGTCGAAGGGCTCCCCGGCAGCTGAAACGGTTTATTGTGCTGTGAAGCGTACACCGCGCGGGAGAAGAAACTGTCCGGGTCGCCCTCGGCATACAGGCTGGTGACCCGAAGGATCAGCGCCGGGATGCGGCCGCCAACATTGCCCATCAAGTTTTCCGCTGCTCTGATCAGAACCCCAGTCGGTGATTCGGGGACGGGCTCCTCGTCTTCACGTCCGGCCTGCTGGTTTCCGAATACCCGCCGGTCGGTGATCAGCACAAGGTGTTCCGCGCTGCCCTGATCCGCGGAACCCATGATAATCGACAGATCGTCTAGCAGTGCGCCCTGAACGGGCGCCCCCATCTCCATTTCGCACCGGTAGGCATAGAAGAAGACAACCACCTGAAAGCGCGCCGCTTTCATAAAACGCTTGATATCCGTATGTGCGGATGATTTGAAAAGGAAGGCTTTGCTGGGCGTGGATACGGCAAAGGGCTTTGGGCCATGCCCCAAGATCAGCACCTGATGCCCCTCTTTTTCAAGACGCGCGCCGATATCTTTAACAGAAGCGGGGAGCAGGCCGGTAAGCAGTATTTTCACCTTTCCATCTCCTAATTGCGTTTGTGGTGCCATTCTTTATATATGTTATTACTGGACAGCGATGGATAGTACTGTACCGCTAATTTTTCTCTGTTCGCCGGGCTCACCGGCGCATGCGGAACAGACGCCCGGTGCATTACGCCTCGAGGAAGTCTTGAATCCATGTGATTTGTACTTTAAAAAATTAGCATGGAATGGTCAAATAAGATTTGTCGGACATCTGGGCGGGCGGCATGGCAAACCCGCGGACAATGATGATAAGGAACGGATAACGCCACCAGTATGTTTAACTGGTGGCGTTATCCCGCGCCAGCGTGCATGCCGCTGGGCACGATTGAAACCCATGGGGACTTGATTGATGGCCGGAGGTCCGGAATCTTTCGTTTCCGGGCTTCCCCTGATCGCGAAGCCGTGAAAGACGCGGCCCCGCCTTTGGCGCGCGATTGGCGCCCCGCGTAACCCCGCGCGCTTCAAGACCGCTTTGTTCTTACAGGAAGCACGCCACTTGATGGCCGGGAGACACCTCCCGCAGCTCGGGCGCGCTTTCGCGGCATTTGGGCATCGCGTGCGGGCAGCGCGTCTGAAACGGACAGCCGGTCGGCATTTTGGACGGGCTGGGTACGTCGCCAGAGAGCGCGATGCGCTGGATCTCCTTCGCGCGCCTCGGGTCCGGGATCGGGATCGCGGACAGCAGCGCGCGGGTGTAGGGGTGCAGCGGGTTCTTGTACAGTTCCTTCGACGGCGATATCTCGACCATGTGCCCCAGGTACATGACGCCGATGCGCCTGGAGATGTGCCGGACCATTGAAAGGTCGTGCGCGACGAAGAGGTAGGTGAGGCCCATCTCCGCTTGCAGGTCTTCCAGCATGTTGACCACCTGCGCCTGAATCGACACGTCCAGCGCCGAAATCGGCTCGTCGCACAATACGAAGTCGGGCTTGACGACCAGCGCCCGCGCGATGCCGATGCGCTGCCGCTGTCCGCCGGAGAACTCGTGCGGGTACTTTTCCAGCGCGCTCTCGTCCATGCCGACCTTTTTCAGGATCGCCATCACGCGCTCGCGGCGGTCGGCCTTGTTCAGCTTCTCGCGCAGGTCCAGCGGCTCCGAGACCAGCTCCTCGACGTTCATAAATGGGTTGAGCGACGAGTACGGGTCCTGGAAGATGATCTGCATCTTCTGCCGGTAGGGCGCGAGCGCCTTGCCGGAGAGCTTTGTGATGTCGGTTCCCTCGAACTTCAGCGTGCCGCCGGTCACGTCGTAGAGCCGGATCATCGTGCGGCCCAGCGTGGTCTTTCCGCAGCCGGATTCGCCGACCAGCCCGAACGTCTCGCCCTTCTCGATCGACAGGCTGACGCCGTCCACGGCTCTGAGCACGCGGGAACCGCCCATCGCGCCGCGGATGGTGAAGTATTTTTTGAGATCCCTGGCCTCGATCAGCGCGCTCATGCCTTCGCCTCCCTTTGAAGGACGGGGCAGCGCGCGCGCCGACCCTCGCCGTACTCGATGAAGCTGGGGATGGCCTGTTCGCACGCGGGCTCCCGGTACGGGCAGCGAGGCGCGAACGGACATCCGGGTGGCGGGTCGATCAGAGACGGCGCCTGCCCGTCGATCGGGATCAGCCGCTCGTTCTCATCGGAATCGATCGACGGCACCGATCTGAGGAGCGCCCGGGTGTACGGGTGCATCGGTCGGTAGAAGATGTCCTCGGTGGAGCCGGTCTCCATGATCAGCCCGCCGTACATGACCATCAGGCGGCTGCACAGGCTCGCGACGATGCCCAGGTCGTGGGTGATCAGGACCACCGCCATACCGGTCTTCTCCTGCAGCTGCCGGATCAGGTCGAGAATCTGCGCCTGGATCGTCACGTCGAGCGCCGTCGTTGGCTCGTCCGCGATCAGGAGGCGCGGCTTGCACGAGAGCGCCATCGCGATCAGCACGCGCTGACGCATGCCGCCGGAGAACTCGTGCGGATACTGCCGCATCCGCTCCTCGGGGGAGGGTACGCCCACCATGCGCAGCATTTCGACGGCCTGGCGGAAGGCTTCGCCCGCGCTCATGGCGCTGTGGCGGCGCAGCACCT
>JAEYPB010000013.1 GCA_023411175.1 Bacillota bacterium
GTAGAGGGATTGCGGGCCGCCGAGCGGCCCGCAATCCCCGGGTGCGGGGGTTTAAGCGATTGTACCGGTCAGGAAATTACGCCCGGTTCTTGTCGGCGGAGGTCTGAAGCTGGGTCATGTACTCCTCGGCGGTCATCTCGCCGGAGTAGAGCAGCGCGATGTTGTCCTGAGCCAGGGTCGAGGTTTCGGAGTCCATCTTCGATTCGAACCACAGGAAGGCGCCCTTCGCGCCGGACAGCGCGTCGCCTACGATCTTGGTGTAGACGGGCAGATCCTGGGGCATCTCGTTGATCTTGTAGCCCTTGAAGGTGCCGAAGTTCTTCATGGCGTAGTCGCCGATGCGGGGCAGCACGTACTTCATCCAGTCGCCGACGGCCTCGTCGTACTTCTTGGCGGAGAGCATCATGATGTTGCCGCAGTTCATGGAGTAGTCGTCCAGCGTGCTCTGGTCGTTGTCCACCGGAACGTTGAAGAAGCCGATGCCATCGGGGCCGGCCTGATTGGTGTCCAGCGCCAGGCTCTGGGTAATCCAGCTGCCGTTGTACTGCATGGCAGCCTGGCCGCCGGTGAGCATCGAGGTGGCGGTTCCGGGATCGATGGTGGTCATGCCTTCCACGAAGTAGCCGTTTTTGGCCATATCCTGGAACATCTGGGCGGCCTCAACGTAGGCGGGGTCGGTCCACTTGGTTTTGCCTTCCATGGCGTCCTTGACGGCGTCCTTGCCAACGTGGCGCACCAGGTAGGCGTTGAGCACGCGGGTCATGGGCCACTTGTCCTTGCCACCCTGGGCGATCGGCACGATGCCGGCGTCCTTGAGCTTCTGGCAGACGGCGAGGAACTCATCCCAGGTGGTGGGCACGGTGACGCCGGCCTTCTCGAACAGCGCCTTGTTGTACCAAAAGCCTTCCACGTTCAGACCCAGCGGCAGATCATAAAGGCCCACGCCGTCCACGAGGTTGATCAGCAGGGAAGCCGCGCCTTCGTCGACAGAGTCGCGGATGCCGAGTTCGGTCAGCGTCTTGTCCAGGTCCAGGATCTGGCCGGACTCGATGACCTTCTTCAGGCGCTTGCCGCTCTCATAGATGCAGATTTCCGGCAGGTCGTCCGACGCCATCAGCGTCGTGACCTTCTGGTCAAGGTTCTCGATGGACACGAACTCGTAGTCCAGCTCGAAGCCTTCGACGGTCTGGGCGTATTCCTTGGACAGCTCGTTGAGGATGTAGCCGTTGGTGGACGGGTCGGTCTCGTCCCAGATGGACAGGATCTTGATCTTCCGGGACTGGAACTTGGCTTCCGCGCCGGCGGGTACGACGCACAGCATCGAAACCGCGATCAGCATTGCCAGGGTCAGCGTGACAAACCTCTTCATCTTGCTTACCTCTCCTCTTCCGATTTGGTCACAGCGTTTCGCGGGCGACGCCCGCCGCTTCCTCGCCCTTGCCGCCCCGCGCAATCCCGTTGCCGTTTCGGGCGCGGCGGCTCCGAGAACACTAAAATTATCCTACGTAGGATGTTATCTGTCAATTGGAATTCTTGTTCGCGCAGCACTTTCTATCTATTACACAAAAAAGAATATAAAAATTGTTCAAAAAACCCAATTAATTCAGGTGACTATATTACCAATACCGGTACGTGGTGAATGTATGGAAGATTTTCTTGACAGCAGCGAGGCCGGAGGCTATGATGAAGCTAAACATCCTACGTTGATCGGATGCTGAAAAGGAGAGTCGGAGTGGCTTCGGAAGCCTTCTGTTTTTCGGGGAAAGATAATTTGGAGGACGTCCGGGCGCGCTTTACGTTTCCTTTTGTGAATTGTATAATGGGACAATAAGGAAAACACGCGCCGATAAGGGATCATCTAGGCGGTGCCCCCTGCGCGCCGGGCTTAAAAATGCGTTCCGGCGGAGGACCGTGCTCTTGAAAAAACAGATGGAGTTGAAAAAGATGGATATTGAAGCCGAAAAGCACCTCAGTGAGCCGCTGCTCCGCCCAATGGAGCAGAAGTCCATTGTGGATCGTATCATCGCGCGGCTGAGTGACGCGGTTCTCAGCGGGCAACTGGCGCCCGGCCAGAAGATCCCTACCGAAACGGAACTGGCCGATTCGATGAACGTCGGCCGCAACTCCGTCCGCGAGGCGATCAAGGCGCTGGTCACCGTGGGGGTGCTGGTCATCCGCCGTGCGGAGGGCACCTTTGTCGCCGATGGCTTCAACGACCGCATGATGGAGCCCATGATTTACGGCCTGATCCTGGAGGGCGGCTCGACGCCGGCGGTTCTTGAGCTCAGGCACATCTTTGAGGTGGGCGTGCTGCAGCTCGCCATCGAAAAAGCCACCGAAGCGGACGTTGAACGGCTGGGTGCGGCGCTCAAATACCTGGAGAAAACCATCCGTCAGTCGCCTGCCGCCGAGGCGCTCATGATGGCGGACATCGCCTTCCACGACGAGATGCAGCGCATCGCCGGAAACCCGCTGGTCGAGAAGATGTCCTTCGTGGTTGAGCGCGTTGCCCGGGATTCGCGCCAGAAGGCCATCGAGCGTTTCCGCGCAGGCGGCGAATTGGACGAGTTTCTGGCGCTGCACCGAAATCTCTATGAGGTCGTGGCGAGCCGGGACAAGGCGCGGGTGGTGGACGCGATGAACGACCACTTCCGCTACTGGAAGGACGTATTTGGCAAGGCTGAGTAAGCCGCAGATTTTTGATGCTTTGCGCCTCCCCAAGCGGGGAGGTCTTTTTGGCGTGTGACGCGCCTGCGGGCGGCGTTCTCTATATATGGTATGATTTCCTGAAAAATGAACAATATATAGATGTTTCGCCGGGGGGGAAACCTGGTAAGAAGGAGATGTTGTCCAAAACCAGCGAAAGTGGGTCCAGCCATGTTCATTACAAAGCGAAACGGGTTACAGGAATCCTACGACGCGGCCAAGATCATCGAGGCCATGGAGAAGGCTTTTATCAGCGTGGGGCAGGCGCCGGAAAAGGAGGCGCTGTCCCGCTTGCTTTTGGATGTGGAGGCGCGCATCGGCGGCGAAACCGTGGCGGTGGAAGCCATTCAGGACGCGGTGGAGCAGGCGCTGATGGCCGGCGGCCACTACCCGGTGGCGAGAAGCTACATCCTCTACCGGGAAAACCGCTCGAAAAAGCGCGCGGCGGGCCTGGAGATTGCCGCCGCGGTTCAGGCGGAAGGGCTGGAGGACTGCCTCCTGCGCATCGGCAAGGATTTTCACGAGCAGGAATACGGCCTTGACCGCCTTTCCGAGAAATACCTGTCCTTCGAAAAGGCGGACATGAGCGCGGACAGGAAGCTGTCGGCGCTGGTTCGGGCGGCGGTGGAATTGACCACCCAGGAAGCGCCCCGGTGGGAGTTCATCGCGGGGCGGCTGCGCATGTTCCAGTTTGAGCGCGCCCTCTCGGGCGAGCTTATGCGCCGCGGCATCGGTGGATTTTATGATAAAATCCGGTACCTGACCGACGAGGGGCTCTACGGCCCTTACATCCTGGAGAAGTATTCAAGGGCCGAAATCGAGGCTGCCGCGGCGTTCATGAACCCCGCGCGAAACGACCTGTTCACCTATGCGGGGCTGGACCTCCTGCTCTCCCGCTACGTGATCCGCACCCGGAAGCTGGTGCCCCTCGAAACCCCGCAGGAGATGTTTCTGGGCATCGCGCTGCACCTGGCGATGGAGGAAAGTGGCGATCGCCTCGGCTGGGTCAAAAAGTTCTATGATCTCATGAGCCGGCTGCAATTGACGATGGCGACGCCCACGCTGTCTAACGCGAGGAAGCCCTTCCACCAGCTGTCCAGCTGCTTTATCGATACCGTCCCGGACAGCCTGGAGGGCATCTACCACTCCATCGACAGCTTCGCCAAGGTCTCAAAGCACGGCGGCGGCATGGGGATGTATTTCGGCAAGGTGCGCGCCACCGGCAGCACCATCCGGGGCTTTGAGGGTGCGGCGGGCGGCATCATCCGCTGGATCAAGCTGGTCAACGACACCTGCGTGGCGGTGGATCAGCTGGGCATGCGGCAGGGTGCGGTGGCGGTGTATCTGGACGCCTGGCACCGGGACCTGCCGGAGTTCCTGCAGATGCGCACCAACAACGGCGACGACCGCTCAAAGGCCCACGACGTGTTCCCGGGCATTTGCTATCCGGACCTCTTCTGGAAGATGGTTCGGGAGGACCTGAACCAGAGCTGGTACCTGATGTGCCCCCACGACATCCTGACCATCAAGGGATATTCGCTGGAGGACTACTACGGCGACGAATGGGAAGCGCGCTACCGGGACTGCGTGGCGGATGACCGCATCAGAAAGCGCGAGATCGCCCTCAAGGAGCTGGTGCGGCTGATCCTAAAATCCGCGGTGGAGACGGGCACCCCCTTCGCCTTCAACCGGGACATCGTCAACCGCCTGAACCCCAACCCCCAGGCGGGCATGATCTACTGCTCGAACCTCTGCACCGAGATCGCCCAGAACATGCGCGGCGTCGATCTGGTCAGCCGGGAGATCGTAAACGAGGACGGCGATACGCTGGTCGTCACCACCACCCGCCCCGGCGACTTTGTCGTGTGCAACCTGGCCAGCCTGTCCCTGGGCGCGCTGCCGGTGGAGGACGACGAAACGATGGGCGAGGTGATCTCGATCGCCGTCCGGGCTCTCGACAACGTGATCGACCTCAACTTCTACCCGGTGGCCTACGCCGGGATCACCAACCGGCGCTACCGCTCGATTGGCCTCGGCGTGCACGGCTACCACCACATGCTGGCAAAGCGCGGCATCGCCTGGGAGAGCGAACGGCACCTCGCCTTCGCGGACGAGGTGTTCGAGCGGATCAACTACTGGACGATCACCGCCAGCAACAGGCTCGCCCGGGAGAAGGGCGCGTATTCGCTCTTTGAGGGCAGCGACTGGCAGACCGGCGCCTACTTTGAAAAGCGCGGATATACATCCGAAAAATGGCGCGCGCTGGCCGCGGAGGTTTCCGCGGGCGGGCTTCGAAACGCCTATCTCGTGGCCATCGCGCCTACCAGCTCCACCAGCATTCTGGCAGGCACCACCGCCGGCGTCGACCCGGTGATGAGCCGCTACTACCTGGAGGAGAAGAAGGGCGCGATCCTGCCCCGCGTCGCGCCGGAGCTCTCGATGGCCACCTACTGGTACTACAAAAGCGCCCACACCGTGGACCAGACCTGGTCGGTCCGGGCGGCGGGGGTCAGGCAGCGGCACATCGATCAGTCCCAGAGCGTGAACCTGTACGTCACCAACGAATTCACCATGCGGCAGGTGCTGGAGATGTACCTGCTCGCCCACGCGTCGGGCGTGAAGACCGTCTATTATGTGCGCAGCAAGGCCCTCGAAGTCGAGGCCTGCGACAGTTGTGCGAACTGAAGGAGGAAACGGCATGGCGATTCTCACGAAAAAGCCCCTGTTCAACCCGGAGGGCGACAGCTCGGTCGTCGCGCGCCGCATGATCGGCGGCAATACCACCAACCTGAACGACTTCAACAACCTCAAGTACGCCTGGGTCAGCGACTGGTACCGGCAGGCGATGAACAACTTCTGGATCCCCGAGGAGATCAACCTGAACCCCGACATCAAGGATTACCCGAAGCTGGACCGGGCGGAGCGCACCGCCTACGACAAGATTTTAAGCTTCCTCGTATTTCTCGATTCGATCCAGACCGCCAACCTGCCCGCCGTCGGCGAGTACGTCACCGCCAACGAGGTCAACCTGTGCCTGACCATCCAGAGCTTTCAGGAGTGCGTGCACAGCCAGAGCTACAGCTACATGCTGGACACCATCTGCAGCCCGGAGGAGCGCGACCAAATCCTCTACCAGTGGCGAACCGACGAGCACCTCTTGCGGCGCAATACCTTTATCGGCGAGTTGTACAACGCCTTCCGGGTGGACCGGGACGAGTTCACCTTCCTCAAGGTGCTGATCGCCAACTACATCCTCGAGGGCATCTACTTCTACAGCGGCTTCATGTTCTTCTACAATCTGGGCAGAAACGGCAAAATGCCCGGAAGCGTGCAGGAGATCCGCTACATCAACCGCGACGAGAACACCCACCTGTGGCTGTTCCGGAACATCCTGCAGGAACTGAAGGCCGAGCGGCCGGATCTGTTCACCGAGGAGCGGGTGGAAATCCTCCGGGAGATGATCGCGGAGGGCGTGCGGCAGGAGATCGCCTGGGGGCGGTACGTGATCGGGGACGACGTGCAGGGACTCACCGGCGATATGGTGACCGACTACATCAAATATCTCGGCAACCTGCGCTGCTATTCGCTTGGCTTCGCAGCGCTCTACGACGGTTACGACCGGGAGCCGGAGAGCATGGCCTGGGTCAGCCAGTACGCCAACGCCAACATGGTCAAGACCGACTTCTTCGAGGCCAGGAGTACCGCCTATGCCAAGTCGACCGCGATGGTGGACGACCTGTAGCAGAGCGTTGAAAGCCCCCGAGGGTTTCAACGCGAAGGAGGATGCGCTGCGTGCGCCTGAAATTCTCTGGAATTTCCGGGCGGCGCACTGGCTTAATGAATTGTTTCCGCCACCATTGTGTGCACTGGTTATGGAAACGCGTTCCCGGCGCGCAGGTCGCCGGGAACGAAAGAACAGCACGACGGAAATTGTGAATAAGTAGAGGCATCCGACCCATGCGGATGCCTCAGCCTGTCGAAAAAGACAAAACGATGGAAAAAAGGTGCAGTCTGAGAAAGGGAGAAGTGCAAGCCGTTCCCACTTAAGGGGTATCGGGGGCCGCAGCTCCCGGAAAAAGGCAGCCGGGGAACCGGAGCCGAGCGCCGCCGGTGGCGGCTTCCAGCGAGGCGGAGGTTCTTTGAGACAGGGAGCCGCAGAAGCGGTAGCGCACGAGGCGACCATGTCGAAAAGTGGGTCGAGCATGTACGGTCGCAGGCTGCATTCCTTATCGCATGCAAGTCCGGCCGTGAATCGTAGATTCACAGGATTTGCTTTTCGCTGTCAAAAGACGCAGTATTTTGACAGCCTGAGGCATCCGACCCATGCGGATGCCTCTTGTCACCTGCTGATGTGCTTGAAGTTGCCCAGCGTCTTCGTCACGTCGGAGACGCAGGCGAAGGTATCGGGAAACTCGGAGAGGATTTCCGTCATCCGCGTGATCTGGTGCTTGTTGACGATGCAGATCAGAAGCGCCTTTTTCTGGTGGGTAAAACCGCCCTCGGCGCTTATAATGGTCACGCTGTGCTTGAGCTTCTCGATGAGGGCCTTTCCTATTTCCTCCGGGTGCGCGGTGACGATCTCCACCTTCAGCGCCTGCTCGCCGCCCTTTAGAATGCTGTCGCTGACCTTTGAAGTGATGAAGCTGTACAGGATCGACAGGATCACGGCTTCGATGTTGAAGTTGTACACGAAGTAGGAAATCGCGGCGACCGCCACGTTCAGCGCGAAGATGATGCGCACCATGGAATACTCCGGGCGCTTTTTGTGGACGTAGGCGGCGATGAAGTCGGTGCCGCCGGTGCTGCCGCCCCGCCGGATCGCCGCGCCGTAGATCAGGCCGTTGACCGTGCCGGACGCCACCGGCGCCAGGAGGGTGCTGCGCCCGTCGCCGGTAAAGTAGACGAACCGGGAAACATCGATCACGTTTTGAAGGAGCAGCATTGAGCCGGAGAAGGCCACGACGAAGGTCAGCGTCTTCAGCGAGAACTGCCGCCCGACCCTGTAAAGCGCAAGGAGCGCCAGCGGAATGTTGATGATCAGCGACATGTAGCCGATGCTGAAGTGGAAGAGGTACTGCACCATCGTCGCCAGGCCGTTGACACCGGCGGGCGCGAAGGCGTTGTTCAGGATGAAAATTTGGTAGTTCAGCGCCGTCAGCGCCGCGAGGCCCGTGAGGATCAGATAATCAAGGGCGAGGCTGCGCGCGCTCTTCCTCGGCATGTCAACCGCCCTTTCGCTCGTCTTCATGGCGTTTTGGGTCCTCATTGATTATGGCGCGTCCGCGCGGATGCATGCATGCGCCGGGCGCTGCGGCATCGCTACGCTGAAGCACGCCTCTTTCGGAATCTCGACAACGCCGCGGCTGCCCAGGTAGCCGAGGATCAGCTCGCTGACCTCCGTCAGGATCTCCTTTACGCGGGGCAGCCCCTTGTACGAGTCGAAGTTGCCGGTGCCGGTGGCCCGGTAGTTGTTGGTCACGAGCAGGAATTCATCCCCGTCCGTAACGCTCCGGCCGTTTCGCTCAAGGCGCGATACGCGGCTGCCCTCCGGGCGGGAGGGGTCGAAGGCGTACTCGACGCCCATGAAGTAATCGTAGTTATAGTGCGCCGCCTTGGGTCGCAGGAACGATTCGGCGATGGAAACATCGCCGTTTTCGTCCACATGGAAGTACCGGGCGCACTGCTCCAGCGCTTCGCGAAGCGCCGCCCCTGTGATTTTTAAAACCACCAGCGTGTTGGAATAGACGTAGCTGGAAACTACGTCCCGGACGGTCACGTTTTTCTCAAAGCCGCGCACGTCGTTGCCCAGCGCCGTGGCGGAGATGTCCGCGCCGCTGGCCGCGAGCTGCACCATGTTGAAAAAGTCCGCGATGGGGGAGCCGCGAAGCGCCATGTCCAGCTTGTCGCCCGGCCTCAGCGCCCGCGACAGGTGGCCGATGGGCGTATCCAGCCACCCGGAGAGCTGGCGGAACAGTTCCTGCTGCCACGGCTCCAGCGCCGCCGGGATTTCGGGCGCGACCAGCCGCGAATCGAAGCGGCCTTCGTCGTCCAGCGTGACCACCGCATAGGCGATGGCGTTGGCGGGCGTCTGCACCACGTGGGTATTGTGGTAGGTTTTGCCCGCGATGGCGGCGTGCTGATGCCCGGTGAGCAGAAGGTCGAAGGGAAGCGTCTCGCACAGGCGGCAGGCGATGTTTTCATCCGTGGCGCTCAGGAGCTTCCCGGTTTCCAGATCCTTTTCAAACCCGCCGTGGTAGATGCCGATCAGCATATCCACCTGATCCCGAAGGGCCAGAACGGAACGCCTCGCGGCCTCGAAGGGGTCGGAGATCGCAAAGCCCTCCAGGTTCTCCGGCTTTTCCCACAGCGTGATCCAGCTGGTCACAACGCCGACGAGCCCCACCCGAAGGCCGTTCTCCATCACACGCACCGCGTGGGGCAGGATGGGAAGGTCGCAGGTCTCGTCGGTCACGTTGGCGCACAGGCAGGCGGCGTCCAGCGCCTTCAGATAGTCCGCGAGCGCGCGCCGTCCGTAGTTGAAGTCGTGGTTTCCGAGGGTCACATAGTCGCATTTCAGGCGGTTCATAGCGTTGGAAACCGGGGTGGGGATGCCCTTTTCGTTGCAGTAGTAGGTCAGCGGCGAGCCTTGCAGGCTGTCGCCGCCGTCGATGACGAGGGTGTTTCCGTCTTTGGGAAAAGTCATCGAGAACAGCCCCATCGGGCGGGGCGCCTCGTCCAGAAAGCTCGTCGGGTACAGGTAGCCGTGGGTGTCCGAGGTGAAGTAGACCGTAAGTTTCATTTTTTGCGTTAGCCCCTTGCGAGTTTTTTGCGCGCCTTGGTGGAGACAAGCTCGATCACAAGCATCAAAATCACCATGCCGCAGAGGTACGCGCCCACCATGCTCCAGCGGCGGCTGTTGATGCACTGGATCAGCGCCGCGCCGATGCCGCCCGCGCCGACGATGCCCAGCGTGGTTGCATCCTTGATGTTGATGTCGAAGCGGTAGATCAGCGTGGATACAAAGTTGGCGTAGAGCTGCGGCAGGATGCCGTAGCGGATCTTCTGGAAGGTGGTGCAGCCGGCGGCGTCCAGGCTTTCGAGGATCTTTATGTCCAGGTCCTCGATGGCGGTGATATACATCTTGGAGATCATGCCGATGGAGCAGACGCTCTGTGTCACCACGCCGCAGAACGCCCCCGGCCCGGTCACTCGGATCCACACCAGCGCCCAGACGAGGCTGGGAATCGTGCGGATCAGAAGGATGAACGCCCGGGAGAGGAACGCCAGCCACTTGGGCATGATGTTCTCGCTGGCGAGGAAGCTGAAGGGCACCGCCAGAACGCCCCCGATCAGGGTGCCCAAAAGGGCGATGGCGACGGTTTCAAACAGCTGGTAGGGCACGCCCTCCGGCGTCAGGTTGATGAGCAGCCGCATGTCCGGATGGGTGATGCCGTAGATGATGCCGTAGGCCACCTCGCTGCCCTTGGCGGCGAGCCCCTTGAACTCAATCGCCGCGCCGGACCAGCCGAGGATGACCGCGGCCGCCAGCAGCGCCAGCGTGTACAGCCACCACCTGCGGGGCTTCTTTTCGTACATCTCCTCAATGGGGTTGATCGCTCGTTGCATGGCGCCCTCCCTAGCTGAGCCTGCGGCGCAGGGCCTGGCTTATGTTTTCGATGATGAGTACCACGACGAACAGCGTGATCAGAACCGTGCCCAGCCCCTCGTAATCGCGCCAGCCGATCCGCTCGTTGATGAGGATGCCCAGGCCGCCCGCGCCGACATAGCCCAGGATCGAGGCGGCGCGGATGTTGATCTCGAACGAATACAGGCAATGGGACAGGTACGTGGGCAGGATCTGCGGCCAGCAGGCGCTCCAGAAGGCCTGAAACTTCGACGCGCCAAGCGCCTCCATCGCCTCGAAAGCGCCCATGTCGATGGTTTCGATGCTCTCGTAGAGCATCTTCGCCACGACGCCGAAGGTGAACACGGTGATCGCCACCGTGCCGGCAAAGGTGCCGAGGCCGAAAATCAGCGCGGAAATCGACGCGATCACGAGGGTTGGGAGCGTGCGGACGATGTTCAGGACGATCCGGAGGGCCGACACCAGCGCGCCGCTTTTGACGATGTTGGCGGAGGCCATCACCGCGAACGGCAGCGAGACGAGGGAGCCGATCACCGAGCCCATCACACTCATCTTGATGGTGTCAAGCAGCGGGGGAATGACCTTTGAAAGGTAACTCCAGTCGGGGTTAAACACCTTCTGGAGGATTACGGTAAACTGGTGGCCGCGGCGGACGATGATGGAGAGGTCGAACTTCGTGATCACCACCGAGCCCCAGACCGCGGCGATCATGATGAGCGCGACCAGCCACGCCTTTGAACGGGGCTTTAGGACCGTCCTGCCGCCCACCACCATCACCCTGGGCGGGAAGAGCCGATCGAAAAGAGGCGGACGGACGCCCCCCGGCTGCGTCGATTTTACCATCAGGCCGACGCCCCCTTTGTCATAGGCGCCTTCGCGGCATCCTCCGCCGCGGTGGGCACCGGCGCGCCGTTGTAGATGGTGTCCAGCACCGCCTGGGTCACCTCGGAGGTGGGGCCGTCATAGACGATCTCGCCCGCGCGGATGCCGATTACCCGGTCGGCAAACTTCAGCGCTAGGTCGACGTGGTGGATGTTGATGAGGATGGTGATGTTCATTTCCTTGTTGATGCGCTTGAAGTCGTTCATCACCTGGTCGGCGGTCACCGGGTCCAGCGCGGCCACCGGCTCGTCCGCCAGGATGATGGACGGGTTCTGGTTCAGCGTGCGCGCCAGCGCCACCCGCTGCTGCTGACCGCCGGAGAGCTGGTCGCAGCGGGTGTAGGCCTTGTCGAGGATGCCCACCTTGTCGAGGGCTTCGAGGGCGGCCATCTCCTGTTTTTTCGTAAAGATGCCGAAAAGCACCTGAAAGAAGTTCATGTCCGGCACCATCGAGGTGAGGACGTTTCGGATGGCGGTGGAGCGGGTCACCAGGTTGAAGGACTGAAAGATCATGCCGATGTGGCGGCGGAAGCGGCGCAGCGCCTTGCCGCGCAGCGTCATCACGTCCACGCCGTCCACGATGACCTGCCCCTCGGTGGCGTCGATCATGCGGTTGATCGTGCGGATGAGCGTGGATTTTCCGGCCCCCGAAAGGCCGATGATCGCCACGAATTCGCCCTGACCGATTTTGAGGCTGACGCTGTTCAACCCCCGGACGCCGTTCGGGTAGGTTTTTCCGGCATGGATAAACTCAATCATTGGCATGCCTCTTTACTTTGTATAGGATAGGAGATTTATACGCAGACGCCTGTATTTTACTATACCATTCCGGTGTCGGAATGACAATACAAAACACACATCGTTAATCTAAACGCAGTTGTTTCCGGCAGATAAAATGAAATAAGAAGGGCGGCGCGGCCGTACACCGAACCCTTGCTGTGTTCTCAGATGCGTTCCCGGCACATGTACGCCGCAACCAGACCATCAACAAAGTCCCCGCAGGGTTTCAATCGTACCCGGCGGCATGTACGCCGGGTACGGGATAGTGCCACCAGTACGTAAACTGGTGGCACTATCCCGTACCTTTAGTCAGTGTGCCGTCCGGAAATTCCAGAAGAATTTCAGGCGCACGCAGGGGTTTTCCCTTCGCATCAAAAAAACCCAGCGGGTTTTTTGATGCTTTGGTTTGCCCCACCGGCGCAAGCACCGGTGGGGCAAACCAATACCTTATGTCAGCGAGCCGCCCGGAAACGACTTGGCGTTTCAGGTGAGCGCAGAACCGCGCTGAAAGGCGCGCGGCGGGTTTCAGCGCCCGCGAAGCGTTCTTACTGCACAACCTCCAGCGCCTTGCGCGCGCCTTCGTAGTCAGCGTCGGTGGCGACCGCGTAGCCGGTGTGGCTGTACACGGAGAAGATGGCCTTGCCCTCTTCGGTGCCGATGACGTTGATCAGCGCGTTCTGGATCGCGGCGATGAACTCGGGGTTGTAGACCGCCGTGTTGGCCTTGGTGATGGACACGGTGTCGTTGTAGATGGGCGCGGTCACGCCGATGACGCTCAGCTCGTTCCAGATGGAATCGGCGCGGCCCATGCCGGCCTTGCCGGTCTCATCCTGCTGGTCGGTGGGCAGCGTCCAGGCGGCTTCGTAGTCGCGGCGGCCGTCGGCGTAGCACACGATCACGTCCACGGACTCGGCGGCGGCCTGCGCGAAGCTCTCGCCGTAGCCGCTGAGCGTGATGACGTTGGAAAGGTCGGTGAGCTTCTTGCCTTCAAAGTTGTCCATCAGCCACATGGTGGGATAGATGTAGCCGGCGGAGGAGGAGGTCTTCAGGACCGCCCAGTTGGCCTTGTCCAGGTCTTCCCAGGTGAGGGTCTCGCCGGCGTTCACCTTGGCGGCCAGTTCCTTGCCGTAGGCGGAGGGGGTGGCGTAGATCAGCGAGCGGTAGAAGGTCACCTGCTCGTCGGTGGGCAGGGTCTTGTTGGCGTCGCCGTTCCAGGTCACCGGATCGGTGGAGTCGTTGGAGAGGCCGGCGCGGGTGGCTGTCAGGATGACGTCCACCTCGTCGCTGTAGAGGGCGTAGGTGCCGCCGGGCAGCCAGCCGAGGTCGATGGTGCCGGCCGCCATGGCTTCGCCGGTGGCCTCGTAGGAGGTGCCCACGGTGATGTCGACCTCGCCCACTTCATAGCCCTGTTCGAGCAGCGCAGCCTTGAGCAGGTCGGGCAGGTTTTTCGTGCCGGTGATGATCACGTCGGCGTCCTTGGAAGGTACGAACTCGAGGGTCAGCTTCTCCAGCTTGGCGGCTTCGGCCATCGCGGAGGTGCAGCCGGCGATCAGCATGACGGCCAGCAGCATGGCAAGGAACTTCCTCAATGTAGTCTCCTCCTCTGTATGAATGTGGATACGGGTATATTGTAGTCCAATCACATCAGAAATACAAACACAAATTCGTAAAATGCCCGTCAGCACGCCGGACAGACAACCCTTGACGTTTGCCCCGGCACATATTATGATGGCTGTAAAGGATTTACCGGGAAGCGGAGGACGGCCAATGGCGGACGAGGCGCGGACGGCGATGGAGATCGTCTCCGAAATCGAGGCGCGGTACGCCGCGCTTCTCGAGGAGAGTGTGGAGCCCCAGGCGAAGCGAGGGCTGGGACGCTTCTTTGAAAAGCTCTTTCAGGGGCCCCAGTCCATGGAACCGGAGCCGGTGTACGCGGATTTTCTGAAGGGCGTGCAGGCGCTCACGCTTTCGCTGGCCGGGGCGCTTGAAAGAGAAGGCGAGGCGGCGCGAAGCGAAGCCGCGCTTTTCGCGGCGGGGATCATGCTCCGCCCCAAGCCCGTCGAGGGAAAGACACAGGCCCAGTGGTACATGGTGGGCGCGGAGTACGGCTTTGCCGCGCTGATCCCCCACATACCGGCAAAAACCCTCGCCGCCATCCGGGACGGATACCTGCACGATACCCCGAAGCGTTCGATGTACCCGCGCCAGCGGGAGCTCCTCGGATTGATGGAGCGCGCGCTGGACGGCGCAAAACCATAAACGGACGGAGGCGTTCTTCCATGAGAAACCCCGAAATACGGCACATTTCAAGCAACCCGAACCTCACGGGCCTTGCCGAGGTCACGCCGGACATCGTCTACTCCACCGCCGCGGGGGTGGATGTCAAGCTGGCGCTCCTCCTGCCCTGGGGCGCGGTGGAGCGGGGCGATCGCCTGCCGCTCGTCGTCTTCGTGCAGGGCAGCGCGTGGACGTTCCCGAACATCGGCTATGAAATTCCGCAGCTGTCCCGGTACGCGCAGGAGGGCTACGCCGTGGCGACGCTGACCCACCGGAACTGCCTGGAGGGGCACCCGTTCCCGGCGTATCTGAAGGATGTCAAGACCGCCATCCGCTTCCTGCGCGCCAACGCAGAGGAGTACGCCATCGATCGGGAGCGCGTGTGCATCTTCGGCACCTCCTCGGGCGGAAACACCGCGCTGCTTGTGGCGCTGACCGGCGATGATCCCGCCTTCAGAACGGACGAGTATGCCGGGGAGTCCGACAAAGTGCAGCTGATGATCGAGTGCTTCGGTCCCACGGATCTCGCCGCGATGGTGTCTGCCGGAGCGGGACAGGACGAGTCCTTCGCTGAAATCTTTCGAGGGCTGGCGGGCAGCCGGCCGCTTCCCGAGGCACTCCATGAGATGAGCCCCGTCAATCGCGTCGCGGCGGGCGCGAAGTACCCGCCGATGCTCCTGATCCACGGCGATGCGGACGAGCTGGTGCCCTACGACCAGATGACGAAAATGTATCGGGTGCTTCTTGAAAGCGGTGCGGACGCCCGTGCCATCTGCGTCGACGGCGCGCCCCACGAGGGCAGCTTCTGGAGCCGGGAACTGCACGACATCATCCTGGGCTTCATCCGCGAAAAGCTTTAACATTTTCAAAGCGCTCCCCGCCAAACCGGCAGGGAGCGCTTTTCTGTCACGACAGTCTCGCACAATTCCAATCGTCTCCGCCACGTGCGCTTCTCCTAGCGCCATAAATCCGAAGGAGGTTTTGGAACTTTTTGTTATGCCGTTTTTTCCGGCACGGCGGGCAACACGGTGTCCCGGAAGAAGGCGGCGGATGTCTCCGGTCGGACGCTAAAGAACCTGTCGTCCACCGCGACGCACACACCCTCCTGGCAATGCTTCATGCAGAAGGCGAGCTTCAGGTCCACCTGCCCGTGCAGGCGGTTTTCCTCGATCAGCTGCTGGAACGTGGTGACGATGTTGTAGGAGCCCTTCAGGTGGCACGAGGTGCCGACGCAGATCTTAATCGTGGTCATGAAATTCCTCCTCGCGGGGTGCGTAATGAACGTGAAGCATCTCATGTACCCGGCCCTTCAGCGTCTCCGAGTACAGCGTGCGCATCAGCGGGTTTTCCTCCGAGCGGCGGATCGTAATCTGCCGGTCCGCCGAGTACAGCGCCTTGCCGCGGGCCGCCTTGTCGCCGAAGGTGCCGAAGGGCTGGCCCGCGCCCGCCACGCAGCCGCCGGGGCAGGCCATGACTTCCACAAAGTCGTAGTGTTCGCCGGCCTGGATGCGCTGGATCAGTGCCTCGGCGTTTCCAAGCCCGCTGACGATGGCGATTTTGAGCGTCCGGTCGCCGTAGTCCAGGGTGGTCTCCTTGATGCCCTTCATGCCGCGCACGTCCCGGAAGGCGATCTCCTGCATCGCCCGGGCGGACTTGTCCGGCATCAGTCGGCGGATCACCGCCTCGGTGACGCCGCCGGTCACGCCGAAGATCACGCCCGCGCCGGTCATGCTGGAGAAGGGCGCGTCCACGGCCTCCGGCTCAAGCTCCGGGTAGATGAGGCCGGACTCCCGGATCATCTGGATCAGCTCCTGGGTGGTGATGACCACGTCCACCATCGGCACGCCGTCCTTTGTGAACTCCTCGCGGACGGCCTCGGCCTTCTTGGCGGTGCAGGGCATGACCGCCACGTGGACAATCCTTCGCCCGGCGGAGGCGGGCTGGTCTTTGATGATCGACGCGAACATCTGCATCGGCGAGCGGCAGGTGGACACGTTTGGCATAAGTTCCGGGTGGAAGCGTTCGACGTACTGCACCCAGGACGGGCAGCAGGAGGTGAAGAGCGGCAGCCTTTCGCCCGATTCCAGCCGCGAGAGAAGCTCGGCGGATTCCTCGAGCACCGTCAGGTCCGCGCCGGTGGCTGTGTCGAAGACCTCGTCAAAGCCCATGCGCCGAAGGGCCGCGGCGATGCGCCCCAGCGCGTTTTCGCCGTCCTTGATGCCGAAGGCCTTGCCCACCGCCACCCGGACGGCCGGGGCGATCTGCGCGACGACCCGCGCGCTTTTGTCGCTCAGCGCCGCCCAGACGCGCTTTCTGTCGTCCCGAACCACGATGGCGCCGGTGGGGCACACCGCGGCGCACTGGCCGCAGCCCACGCAGGTGCTCTGGGCGATGGGCTTGTCAAAGGCGGTGGCGATCACGAGGTTCGAGCCCCGGTGGGCGAAGTTGATCGCGCCCACGGCCTGCACCTCGTCGCACATGCGCACGCAGTCGCCGCACAGGATGCACTTGCTGCGGTCGCGGACGATGGCGGGGGAGGATTCGTCCAGCTCCGGTTCCGGCGCGGTGTTCTGGAAGCGCACGCGCTCGATGCCAAAGCGCATGGCCAGTTCCTGCAGCTTGCAGCTGCCGTTTTTCTGGCAGGTGGTGCAGTCCCGGCAGTGGTGGGACAGGATCAGCTCCAGGATCATCTTGCGATGTTTGCGGAGCTTTTCGGTGTTCGTGAAGACCTCCGAGCCGGCCTTTGGCGGCGTGGAGCAGGCCGCGTCGATGCCGCCCCACTTGTTCTCCACCATGCACAGGCGGCAGGCGCCGTAGACCGAAAGCTCGGTGTAGTAGCAGAAGGTGGGGAGGTCGATGCCGGCCTTTCGGATCAGCTCCAGGAGGTTTTTTTCGCCCTCAATGGCGACGGGCATGCCGTCAATGAACATGTACTTCGCATTTTCCAAGCGCTCAGGCCTCCTTTATCGCGTGGAAGGGACAGGCGGTCAGGCACGCGCCGCAGCGGATGCACTTTTCGCCGGAAACGGTGAAGGGGTTTCGCACCACACCGGTGATCGCGCCGACGGGGCAGGCCTTCACGCATTTGGAGCAGCCCTTGCACTTTAATGGGTCGATCTCGATGCGCTTTAGCTTCTGGCAGGCCCCGGCCGGGCAGCGCTTCTCCCGGATATGGGCCTCGTATTCACCGCGGAACTGGCGGATGGTGCTGACAACCGGGAAGGCGGCGGTCTTGCCCAGCCCGCAAAGCGCCGTCTGGGAGACGGTGTCGGCCAGGTCGAGGAGGGTTTCAATGTCGCCCTCGCGGCCCTCGCCGTCCACGATGCGGTTCAGGATCTCCAGCATGCGCTTTGTGCCCTCCCGGCAGGGAACGCACTTGCCGCAGGATTCGTTCTGGGTGAAGTTCATGAAAAAGCGCGCCACCTCCACCATGCAGGTGTGCTCGTCCATGACCACCATGCCGCCGGAGCCGATCATCGCGCCGGCCTTTTTGAGGGAATCAAAATCGAGCGGCAGGTTCAGGTGCGCCTTGGTCAGGCAGCCGCCGGAAGGCCCGCCGATTTGCACCGCCTTGAAGTCCGCGCCGTCGCGCATGCCGCCGCCGACGCCGAAAATCACGTCGCCCAGGGTGGTGCCCATCGGCACCTCGATCAGGCCGGTGTTTTCGATGTTGCCGGTCAGCGCGAAGGCCTTGGTGCCGGGGCTCGACTCCGGGCCGATGGCGCGGTACCAGTCCGCGCCGCGCTCGATGATGTCGGGCACGTTGGCGAAGGTCTCGACGTTGTTGAGCACGGTGGGCATGTCGTAGAGCCCATGTTCGACGGTGCGGGGCGGCTTGACCCGGGGCATGCCGCGCTTGCCTTCAATGGAGGCGGTCAGCGCGCTGCCCTCGCCGCAGACGAAGGCGCCTGCGCCGCGGTTGATGCGCACGCGGAACGAGAAGCCGCTATTCAGGATGTCGTCACCCAGAAGGCCGACCTTTTCGGCCTCGCGGATGGCGGTCTTCAGCCTCGTCACGGCCAGCGGGTATTCGGCGCGGACGTAGACGTAGCCCTCGGTCGCGCCTGTGGCCCTGGCCGCGATCAGCATACCCTCCAGCATCCGGTGGGGGTCGCCTTCCATGATGCTTCGGTCCATGAACGCGCCGGGGTCGCCCTCGTCGCCGTTTGTAACCACGTATTTCTGCAAAGCCTTCTGCCGCGCCACCTGGCCCCACTTCCGGCCCGCCGGGAAGCCGCCGCCCCCGCGGCCGCGCAGGTTCGCCCGGGTGATTTCGTCGATGATCTCCTCGCCCGTCATTTTGAGGCACTTTTCAAACGCGCGGTAGCCGCCCGCGGCGATGTATTCGGTGATGGACTCGGCGCCGATGTGCCCGCAATTGGAAAGCACCTGCCGGGTCTGCTTCTGGTAGAAGGGAATGTCGTCCTGCCGCGGGTAGGCGACGCCGTCCTTTTTGTAGACCAGGCGGGGGATGAGTTCGCCGCCCACGATGGTTTTTTCCACGATCTCCTCACAGTCGGAGAGGCGTACCTTTGTGTACAGCCAGCCCTTCGGCTCGATGCGGATCAGCGGACCCATCTCGCAGAAGCCGTGGCAGCCGCATTTTTTTAGCCCCACCGTCTCGCCGTGGGGCTCGGCTTCAAGCTCCACCGAGCAGGGGATGCCCCGCGTCTCCAGCTTTTCCTTCAGCGCACTGTGGATTTCCAGCGATCCGCTGGACACGCAGCCGGTGCCCGCGCAGATGAGGATGCGCATGCGCTCCTGTTTCAGCGCTGCTTCGCTCCCGGCGCGGAGCGCGTCAAGTGTCCGCATCAGCCCACCTCCCGAAGTTTCGCAACCAGTTCCGCCGCCTTCTCCGGCGTCATGGCGGCGTGCACCTGGTCGCCCACCGTGATGACCGGCGCGAGGCCGCAGGCGCCCAGGCAGGATACCGTCTCCACCGTGAACATCAGATCGGGCGTGGTGGGGTGCTCGGCGGTGACGCCCAGTTCGCTGCGCAGCCGCTCCAGGATGGGGATGGATTTCCTCACGTGGCAGGCGGTGCCGTCGCACACGCGGAACACATATTTGCCCTTGGGCTTCAGCGAAAAGTTTTCGTAGAACGTGGCCACCGAATAGATCGCCGCCTCGTTCATATGGAGTTTTTTGGCTAGGTAGGGAAACACCTCTGGCGGCAGGTAATGGAAGTGCTCCTGCAGGTCCTGAAGCACCGCAATCACGGCGCTGGGCGTCGCGCCGTGGGACGATATGATTTCGTCGGCGACGCTCAGGTCGATCGCTTGATTCATCCGGATTCCTCCCGTCGTATCGTCGCCCGAACCGGGCGCAGCCGGAGTCTGGTTGTCCGTAAGCGCACATGTGCCTTGACAGTCTCTGGCATATTGATTATACGGCGTGTAGGGGGCGGGCGGAAATATGAATACCGAACGGCGGCATATTTATATCGATATGAGCTTATCGAATAAACGGCGCGCCGGGCTCTCTTTAGAACCCGGCGCGCCGGAGACGGAAGGTTTTCGTCAGTAGAAGCTTATGGTGGTGTGCTTGCCCATTTTTTTAAGGGAGGTCGCTAGCCGTTCGATCAGCTGCGCCTTGAGGCCCAAAGGCGTCGGCATGCCCTCCGCCTGATGCGCCGGGTTGACCGCCCGGCCGACGAAAAAGCGGATGTCCGTGGCCTTTTCGATGAGCTCCTGGGCGATCAGCGAAGCGCCGTCCCTGCCCCGGGCCCATATGGCGGCCATATCGCCGCCGCGCAGCGTGTTCTCGGCCAGGATTGCCACCTGGGACAGCGTCACGATCCCCTCGGTCACCAGATCCACGCCTTCGAGAATGGTAATGGGGGGTATATCGGGATCGAAATAGCTGCCTGACGGTACGCGCGGTTTTTTCAGGTGACGGGCGGCGATTTCGGCGGTGGTGCCGCCGCACACGATCCGCGCGCCCTCCCCGGCGAAGAAGAGGTTCATCATCGCTTCATCCTGGGACGGATCCGCTGGAGGCCCGAAGGCCACTCTCACCGGATGTCGCGCCCTGAGGCGCACCGCCACGGCCGTGGTGTCGTCGCCGGGCTGTCCCGCGTAGAGCTTGCCGCAGGCCTCGGCCACGATGCCCGCGTAGTACTGGGCGGAGTGTTCAGGCTCGTAAGCGGCCTCAATGAACTGGATGATGCTGTCCCGCGTCCAGCCGTAGTTGAGTTCCCGCCCCACGCCGGCGTGGACGGCGCCGTCGCTCACGGCGAACAGCACGTCCCCCTCCTCGAGGAGAAAACTGCTCTCCAGGATCTGCTTGCCGGCGATTTCCCGCATTGCAACCGGATAATCGCAGCTTTTCCCATCCCGGAACAGCATGACCCGGGGGTTGTCGAACTGGATCAACTCCGCACGGCGGTTGTCGGTGACCCGCATGATGGTGAAGGTGGAGTAGGCGATTCCGCGCACCCTGCAGACCGGCAGCGCCTTTACCATGGTTTCCACACAGCTGTCGATGGACATGCCGCCGGCGAGCATGGTGGTCAGAATCTTCGCCGTCAGCGTGGAGAGGATGGAGGCCTTGACACCGCTGCCCAGCCCGTCCGCCAGCGTGACGAGGACGCCGTTGTTGTCGATTCTGTACTCGACGCTGTCGCCGCATAGCTGCTCGCCAGCCTTGTTCAGACTGCTGTATCCCACCTCGGTGCAAAGGCTTTTCACCGCGCATCCCTCTTCTGACATAAAATCGATTAACAAATATCGATACAATTATATCTTTATAAGTTTCTGCTGTCAACCGAAACGACGGCGGCTTTGGGTAATTTCTTTCTTTCGTTAACGCCAAACGCCCCGGTCGCATGGACCGGGGCGTTTGGCCTGATCTGATCTTCCTAGTTGAACTGCGGCAGCCAGCCCGCGTTCTGCTTGAACATCTCATCCACCATGTCGCGAATCTCCCGGAGGGACAATACGGCGCTGGTGAGCGGGTCAAAGCAGATGGCGCGGTAGATCATCTCGCGGTCGCCGGCGAGGCTGCCTTCCACCACCATCTCCTCGATCTGGGCCGAGATGCCCGAGATCAGCGCGCACTGGGGCGGCAGCGCACCCACGCGGATGGATTCGAGGCCGTTCTTCGAGGCCAGCACCGGCACCTCCACGCAGGCGCCCTGGGGCAGATTATCGATGAGGCCGAAGTTGCGCACGTTGCCGTTGAACTCAAAGAGCGTGTGGTCGCCCAGGATGGCGTTGAAGATGTAGGCCGCGTACTCCTCGCCGCGCTTGAGGTCCGGCGCTTCCTTGAGCCAGGAGTCGATGTCGCCCTTCCAGGTGTGCTCGCGGTTTCTGTACTCGTTCAGGATGTAAGCGTAGACGCCCGGGTTCCACCCCGTGCCGTGGGTGCAGTACTTTTCGATGAGGTCCGGGCGCTTTCTGAACCAGGGGTTGTATTCGCTGTTGTGGCCGGAGGACTCGGTGGGGTAGAGGCCCAGCGCCAGGAACATCTCGTTGCGGACGATCTCTTCGTTGTAGACCTCCTCGCGCTCGGTGACGGCCTTGTGAATCAGCGGGTAGGCGTCCTCGCCCTTCCAGTCAAACCGGGTGTAGAAGGCCTGGTGGTTGACGCCGGCGCAGGTGTAGCTGACGTCCTTCATGTCCGCGCCGATCCACTTGGCCAGCATCGCGGCGGTGCCCTGCACGCTGTGGCACAGGCCGCTGGTGACGAGGTGGGGCAGTTCGCCCTGCACGGTGCGGCACAGCATGGCCATGGGGTTGGTGTAGTTGAGGAACACGGCCTTCGGGCAGTAGCGCTCGATGTCCCGGGCGATATCCATGATGGGGTTCACCGTGCGCAGGTAGCGGAAGATGCCGCTGGGGCCGCGGGTGTCGCCCACGTTGGTGTCGACGCCGTACTTTTTGGGGATCAGGATGTCGTGCTGCCACACGTCGATGTCCCCGGCGAGGATGGTGCAGATCACGCCGTCCGCGCCCTTCAGGGCTTCCGTCCTGTCCATCGTCGCGGTCACGCGGGCGGGGTAGGAACCGGCCTCAATGATGCGCTCCACGGCGGTCTTGATGTAGGAAAGCCGCTCGGGGTTCACGTCCATGAGGCAGAGCTCGCTGTCCGAGAGGGCTGGGAAGCTCAGGATGTCCCGGACCAGCCCGCGGGTGAAGCCGAAGCTGCCCGCGCCGATGAATGCAAATTTGCGCGCCATAGTATGCTCCTTCAAGGTCCGCTCACGCCTTGGTGCCGGTGAGCGCGATGCCTTCGATAAATTGTTTCTGGAAGATGAGGTAGAGGATCAGCATGGGGATCATCGCCATCGCGGAGCCCGCCATGAGCAGCGGGTACTTGGTGAAATACTGGTTCTGCAGCGAACTGATGCCGGCGCTCAGCGTCATCATGTCCACCTTCATGTTGACGATGAGGGGCCACATCATCTCACTGTAGGCGAAGATGGCGGTGAAGACCGACAGCGCCATCAGCGCCGTCTTGGTCAGCGGCAGCAGGATCCGGATGAAGGTTTGGCCCACGTTGCATCCGTCGATCATTGCGGCCTCGCTGAGGTCGTTGGGCAGCGAAAGGTAGAACTGCCGGAGGAAGAACGTGCCGAACGCGCTGACGATGCCGGGGTACAAAAGCGCGAAATGGGTGTTGAGCATGTTTATCTTGCTCAGCTGCAGGTACTGGGGGATGATGTACACCTGCGGCGGCAGCATCTGCTGGGTGATGACGATGAAGAAGAGCAGTCCCTTCAGCGGGAAGCGCAGCTTTGCGAAGGCGAAGGCCGCCATGGAGCTGAACACCACGGCGCAGGCGATTCGAAGCACGATCAGAAGGATTGTGTTGAAGTACAGCTTCCACATCGGCAGCGTGCGCAGTACTTCCTGGTAGTTGACCGGCGCCCAGCTGGCGGGCCACATGGTGGGCGGCACCAGGAGAGACTCGCCCATTGTCTTGAAGGATGTGATGATCATCCAGTAGAAAGGAAAGATCATCGTGAACGCGCCCAGGATCAGGATGATGTGGACGGCGGTCAGGCGGGGCTTGCGGCCGGTGGTTCCCTTAATTTTCGCGGTGGCCTGCATCACGAGTTCCTCCTTTCTAGTCGTAGTGAACAAGTTTTTTCTCCGCCACGAACTGGATGGCGGTGAGCACGCCGATGATCACGAAGCTCCACAGCACGATCGCGGAGGCGTAACCCTTGTTGAACTTGATGAACGCCTCGCGGTAGAACAGCACCATCAGCGACACGCCCTTGTTGAATGCGGGGTTTGAGTCCTTGATGAGCATGTAGATTACGTCGAAGACCTTGATGGCGGACATCACCCGAAGCACCACCACGAAAAACAGCGTCGGCGACACCAGTGGCACCGTGATGTTGAAGAATTTCCGGAGCGGCCCTGCGCCGTCAATGTCGCAGGCTTCGTAGTAATTCTGGGGGATCGACTGAAGCCCCGCGAGCAGCAGCACCAGGTCGTAGCCCAGCGAACTCCAGATTGTGATGATCGCGCAGGAGACGATGGCGGTGCGCGGATCGCTCAGCCAGTTCGGACCCATGATGCCAAAGACGGAGAGAAACTGGTTGATGATGCCGTTCTCAGCGTTGAACATCCATCGCCACACCATCGCGATGGCCGCCGGCGCCACCACCAGGGGCAGGAAGTAGATGCCGCGGTACAGGTCGCGTCCTCGGATCTTGTTGTTGAGGAGCGTCGCCATCACGAGGGCGAGGAAGACGCCCAGCGGCACGGTGAGCAGCATGAAATACAGCGTATTCCAGGTCGCCTGCATGACGAGTTTGTCGGCAAACAGCGTCTGGTAATTCTTGAGGCCGATGAACTTCGCCGGCGTCAGCCCCTGAATCTTCTGCAGGCTCAGCCAGATCGAATTGAAGAAGGGGTAGATGTTCAGCACGCACAGCCCCAAAATCGTCGGGGCGATCAGCGCGTAAGCCCAGGCCCATTCACTCCTGAGCAGGCGGCTCCGCCGTCGGGGCGCCGCTTTCATGGTGGTCATAGCCCATGCACCTCCACGGTGGTATCCGCCGGGGGGCCCGGGGTTTTCCCCCCCCCCCCCCACGCGGGTTTTTTTCCCCCGCGCGG
>JAEYPB010000057.1 GCA_023411175.1 Bacillota bacterium
TACCCATACCCGCATTCCTCAGTAGCTCAATGGCAGAGCATTCGGCTGTTAACCGAAGGGTTGTAAGTTCGAGTCTTACCTGAGGAGCCAGCACAGGATTCGCGATAGCGAGTCCTGTTTTTTGAAAACCCGCTTCATGTGCGGGTTCTTTTTTTACCCGCAACGAGAGGTTGCTGGCGGTTTCGTTTATTCAAGCGAAGCGAAGTCTACTGGTAATAGGGAGCTATTGTAGTGTTGGCGGTATACGTTGTAAAATGAGATATACACGTCTACTGCTTCGTTCACCATGAAGTAGCAAAAGTGGATTTGCCTGTGCCAAGGGCTGTTCCTCGAATGAGGACACTTGTCTATTATGACGCACTATGGTAAAATATAGATAAAGCGTAACATTGAAGGGAGAGCTCCTGATGAAAAAGACCATCCGCGCAATCCTCTCGCTTTGCTTCGCCCTCCTCCTTTGCATAACCTTCCTAGTCCCCGCATATGCGCAAGAGATGCCTATCACCGGCCTTGTTCTGGTTGGGAACCTTCCGCGCGAGGCGGACATCATTCTAAATCGCTCAGACGAGCAAGGCAATTACGTGGAAGAGTTGATGACATTTGAAGGCGCCATCAAATTGGTGACGCTACGGCAAAAAGTGGATGAAACACACCCCCTTGAGATGCCGATTAATGATTTCCTGTCGGACTATTTTGAAGACATGCGCGAAGATGAGCTGCTGGAAGCGAACCCTGTCGCTGCTTATCCCAGTGAGCGGATCCGCTTCACAACCGGTTCTGAGGAGGATACTGCCGTAATTGATGCGGTGCTGATCCGGACCGATGAATTCTACTTCGCGTTCTGGGCAGACACCCAGATCGACATTTACTCTGGATATCGAGATCAGTTTGAAGAAGGAGAAGTGCCGGAACTGATAGACCAGTGGGTTGAATCACTTGACTTGTTTGATTCCGACGAATCAGTTGAAGTCAAGCCGACCGGAGACGACTCTGGCGATCAAAACGCCGATGACAGTGAACCGCCGTATTGGAATGGCCTCGATTTCGGGCCAAACCTTGAATACGCAGAAGATTATGTATCCATGGGCGACCCCGGAGACTACTTAAACCCCGCCGAAGCAGCTAGGTTGACATTCGACACGATGCGGGACAAAGGCAATGTCCCTGAATACAGCGACAGCGCGCAGTATACGATGACACTGGTCGACATAGCAGACGTCATGGGCGAAGAGTGCTATGTATATCGGCTGGACGTTGAGAGTCCGGACGGCACGATTGGCGCCGCCTATGCTTACGCCTATCAGAGCGGAAGCATTTATATGCAAGGCCATGGCGGGCAATGGGTGCAGCCATAAGGGCTCGGAGTCGGAGCCATCCCCAAAACACGACTTGATTCCCCTGGCTTGAGGCGTAGCGCGGAGGGAATCTATATTGGCGACGATGGGAATCACGAAGAAATGGATCGCCGGTTGAGATTGGGCGCCGCTCCATTTCTCTCTTGAGATGCTCTTCGCCGATGGGTCTTCCACCCAAGGCGAGTATCCTGCCATCCGCCTCTCTCGACTTGCCTCCCGGGGGGTCAGGCAGCATTGCTGTCGTGAGAGAAGGGTTTTAAGGACAACACCAGGATCGCGCCAGAGGAGCTATGAGGCCCGCAATTCTCTTTTGAGCGTTGCGGGCTTTTTCTCGACCTTTGTTCGCACTTTCTTATGGAATTGGAAAGGAACCATTCGGCTAGTGGCGCGGGCCAGAAACGGAAAGATTTTCGCATGGTGCGCACGACGCGGTCGAATGTGGTAAAATGTGCGGTGTGAGCCGTCGGGATGCGCGGATTTGCGCGAGCCGGTGAATTTTCCATCTGTAAGGGTGGGCAAAATGAAACTGCAAAACCCATGGATCAAACTGACCGGTTCTCTGAATCAGGACGATGCAAACCGAATCGCGGCGCTTGAAGCGGCATGTGCCCGGACGGACCAGGTGGCTTTTAAGCTGGAGCTTCCGTATAAGCTGGGCGTCGCCGCAGGTGCGGAGCTTTCGGAGAAAGCGCCGGACACGAACGAGCTGATGTACTTTGACGGCGAGCGTCTCATCGGATATATCGGCATCGGTTGCTTTGGTGGACATGGCTCTCCGCCGGAGCTCATGGGCATGGTGGACCCGGAATACAGAGGGCAGGGAGTCTTCTCGGTGCTTCATAGCCTTGCAATTTCAGATTTGAAGCGCAGGGGCTGCGATAAAGCGTTGCTGCTCTCGGACGGAAGCTCGGTTTCCGGGCTACGGTTCATTCAAAAAATCGGAGCGGCGCGGGATCATTCGGAATACGAGATGTACCTGAAGCGTGCGGGTGAGAGCCGAGATAATCTGGTTTCCGGCATCAAGCTTCGCAAAGCCAGCAACGCCGATGCGAAGGAGGTGGCGAGGCAGAACGCCATTTACTTCGGAGACGAACACGTAGACGATGCGGAAGGGGCGCGTGTGCTCTTGCTTCCCGAGGAGGAGGAAAAGCGCGGCATGACCATCTTTCTGGCGGAACGGTGCGGACAAGCCGTCGGAAAGGTTCATCTGCAGCTAATTGACGGCTTGGGCGGCATATACGGTCTGGGCGTGCTGCCGGAGCACCGAAAAAAAGGTCTTGGCCGGGCAATCCTGACGATGGCCGTGCAATGGCTGAAAGGCGCGGGCGCTCAAGAGGTTATGCTGCAGGTGGTGACGGATAACCTGAACGCATTGCGCTTGTACGAATCCTGCGGATTCGAGACGACTTCTGTCATGGAGTATTATGGATTGCCCTTGTACAGATGCGATGTATGCCCTTAGCGCCTCGGCATTGTGCCGTTTTCCTGGGTATGCCGCGAAGCAGGGGCGTCAGGAAAACACAAAAAGCATGATGTTGAACATACGGCTTGTCGAAAGAGTACAAATAGTAGTTTTGCCCCTGTGCGGGGGACTGGAAATTTGGTATAATATACAAAGTTGGATTTTTGGCATTAGTGGTGTAAAGAGGTGGGCGCATGCAGTCCAGTGCGATTGACGCAATCCGGCAGGCGGAGCAGAAGGCGGATGAGTTGCTGCGCGGCGCTTCGGAAGAGGCGCAGCGCATCCGGGAGGAGGCCGAGACCGGAGCGGCGAAGAACGACAGCGCCGCGCGGCAGGCGGCAGACAGCATCGCGGAAGCCATGCTGGATCTGGCGCGCTCAAAAGCGGAGAGCGCGGAAGCGGCGGCGCGCGAAGCACTGAAGCAGGAGCTTGATGCGCTGGACGCATCGGTCGCCGAGCGGCGTCCGGCCGCGGTTGAGAGCATTCTCCGGCTGATCGGAGACCGCTGAATTTGGCGCATTTCATCGAAAGGGGCGAACGCAGGCAATGGCTGTCGTAAAAATGGACCGGATCTGTGTCTGCGCGCTGAAAAAAGACCGGAAGCGGCTGCTGGAGTTCCTGCAGCGGCAGGGAAGCGTCGAGGTGTCGAAGGCGAAGCCGGACGAACGGTTTTCAGCGATAGACACGGCCGCTTCCTGCGCTCTTTTTGAAAAGAACGCGAAGACCGCCGCTTCCGCGGCGGAGATACTGAACCGCTACTGCCCGGAGAAGTCTTCCGCTCTGAGCTTTTTAAGCGGGCGCAAGGTGTTGACCGTCGAGGAGAGCGACGCCTTTGCGGCGCGGTGGAGCGAGCGCATGAGCGCCGCGGAGCGCATTCTCTCGCTGGAGCGGGAGGTCGCCCAGGCGCAGGCCGAAATCCTGAAGCTCGAAGCCGCGGAGGAGGCGCTGGTTCCGTGGCTCGATCTGCCGGTACCGCTGTCCTTTCAGGGGACGTCCAGGGTCAGCGGATGGGTCGGCTCCGTTCAGGGTGAGCATAGCGAAGCCGACTTGCTTCGCGAGATGACGCAGGCGGTGCCGACGCTCGGCCCGGTGCATGTTGAGGTCATCCACGCCTCCAAGGAGATGACCAGCTTCTACCTGATGGCGCTGAAACACGACGCGAAGGGCGTGGAGGAGGCGCTCGCCGCGCTGGGCTTTGCAAGGCCGCAGAGCCTGTCCTCGCGCGTACCTGCGGTGGCGCTGGAGCGTCTGAAGGAGAAGAAGCGGAACGCACGGGCGCGCATCGACGCGTCCACGGCGGAGATCAAGGGCTTCGAACCGCTGCGCGCGGAGCTCAGGCTGCTCGAGGATTACCTGCGAATGCGCGCTGAAAAGTACGATACGCTGGAGCGGCTGGGCCAGTCCAGACACGCGCTGGTGCTTACGGGCTATGTACCCCACGAGGATGCCGCCGCGCTGGAAAAGCGGCTGACAGACCGGTTTGACTGCGTGGTGGAGCTTTCTTCCGCGGCGGAAGACCCCGACATGCCCATCAAGCTGAAAAACCGCCCCTATGCTGCCGCCACAGAGACGGTGCTGGAGAACTACAACCTGCCCGCCGGCACGGAGATCGACCCGTCGCCGGTGATGAGCTTCTTCTATTATCTGATGTTTGGCCTGATGCTGTCGGATGCGGGGTACGGCCTCATTCTGGTCGCCGTCTGCGCGGTTCTGCCGGTTCTCTACCCCAACATGGAGGACTCATGGCGTCGGACGCTGCGCATGTACTTCTGGTGCGGCCTGTCCACGGTATTCTGGGGTGTGATGTTTTCCAGCTACTTCGGCGATGCGATCAGCGTGGTCTCTTCCACCTTTTTCGGGCGTGCGGTTACGATACCGCCAGTGTGGTTTCTGCCGCTGGAGCAGCCGATGCGGCTTTTGGTTTTCTGCCTCGGCATCGGCATCGTACACCTGGTGACCGGATACGTAATGAAGGCCCGGAACCTCGCAGCCCACGGGAAATACCTGGACATCCTCTACGACTGCGGCTACCCGGTCGGCTTCATGGCGGGCTTTCTTCTGGTTCTGATGGGCAGCGAGATGTTCCGCGACATGGCGGGCTTTGCACTTCCGCTCCCCGGCTGGCTGAACCAGGGATGCCTGCTCCTCTCGGGGGCGTGCGCGCTGGGCATCGTGCTGACCGGCGGGCGCGAGAGCAAGAGCTGGGTCAAGCGCATCCTGAAGGGGCTGTACGCGGCGTACAACGTAGTCGCGGGCTGGCTGAGCGACATCCTTTCGTACTCGCGCCTTCTGGCGCTGGGGCTTGCGACGGGCGTCATCGCTTCGGTGTTCAATTCGCTGGGTGCGATGGCTGGCGGGAGTGTCCTTGGCGCGGTGATGTTCATCGTGGTATTCCTGATCGGGCAGACGCTCAACATGGGCATCAACATCCTTGGCGCGTACGTGCACTCCAACAGGCTGGAGTATGTGGAATTCTTCGGGAAGTTCTACGAAGGGACGGGCAGAAAGTTCCAGCCCTTCGGCGTACATACAAAGCACTACAAATTTGAGGAGGAGACTTGAGGATGGATTCATTTGGCATTTTCTTTGCGGTTCTTGGGATGGCGCTGGCGGCGCTTCTGCCGGGGATAGCTTCTTCCATCGGGGTCAGCCAGGCGGGCCAGGCGGCTGCCGGCGTCGTGACGGATGATCCGTCGAAGTTCAGCAAGGTGCTGATTCTGCAGCTGCTTCCGGGCACCCAGGGCATCTACGGGCTTCTGATCGCCTTCGTCACCATGCTCAACATCGGCCTCCTCGGCGGCTCCGCCAACATCTCGCTGGTCAAGGGAATGAGTTACCTTGCCGCATGTCTCCCGATGGCCATCGTCGGCTGGATGTCCGCGATCTATCAGGGCAAGGCCGCCATCGCCAGCATCAACCTGGTTTCAAAGCGCCCCGACCAGTTCGGCAAGTCCATGATCTTTCCGGCGATGGTCGAGACCTACGCGATCCTCGCGCTTTTGATCAGCCTTCTGGGCGTAATGAACGTCACCAATTTGCCCGTTTGAGGAGGTCTACCATGGCCGGCCTTGATACCATTACGAAGACCATTCTGGAAGAAGCGGGCGCCGAAGCACAGGCGATTCTGGAGCGCGCCCGCACGGATGCTGCGCGCGTTCTCGCCGAAGCCAAGTCCGTAACCGACGGCGACTGCGAAAAAATCGTGGAAGCCGGGCGGCAGCGCGCCGAGGACATCCGCCTTCGGGCCGAGGGAGATGTCGCCATGGAGCGGCGTCGGGCGCTTCTCGAGCGCAAGCAGCGGCTCTTGGACGATGCGGTCCGCGCGGCGCGGGAAGCGGTGCTCAATGAACCCGCGGACAGATATTTCGGATTTCTGATCCGCCTGGCCCAGAACAGCGCAGAAAAGGGCGTCGGCATCATGTACCTGTCGAAGCGGGACCTCGCCCGCCTGCCGGAGGGCTTTCACCAGGCGCTGAACCGGGCGCTGCCCGATGGTGCGGAGATCGACATCGCGTCGGTCGCCCGTCCGATTGACGGCGGGTTCATCCTGAAGTACGGAGACATCGAGCAGAACTGCTCGCTGGCGGCGATCTTCGACGAGAACCGGGAGCGGATTCTCGACACCGCCCGCGAGGCGCTGTTTGACTAGCCGAAAACCCGCGCAAAGGAGGCAGGCGCTTTGCCCGATACAATCTACGCGGTGACCCGCGTGCACAACAACGAGCAGAACATGCTGGATCGCCCGGACATTGAGCGCCTTCTCGCCGCGAAGACGGTCGGCGATGCGCTGCGCATGCTCCGCGACAGGGGCTGGGGCGCTCAGGACGCGCCGGACGGGGACATCGACCGGTTCCTCGCTGCGGAGCGTGCCCGCGTCTGGGCGTTTGTGGAGGAGCTCGTGGAGGATATGAAGCCCTTCGAGCTGTTCCGGCTGGGCGCGGATTACCACAACCTCAAGGCTGCGGTCAAGCTGTACAATGCCGGCGGTCACTTGGGCGAGGAAGCGTCGCGCTACTTCCTGCCCGGCGGCACGATCCCGGCAGAGCACATCATGAAGGCGGTTTCAGCGCGCGACGATTCCGCCCTTCCGCCGGAGATGGCGGAAGTCGCGCGAAAAGCCTACGAGGCAATCCTGCACACGGGCAGCGGACAGGCCGCCGATTTCACGGTGGACGCCGGCGCGATCACCGCGATTGACCGGGCGGGGAAGGAATCCCCGAGCGACCTTTTGCGCGCTTGGGCCCGCATCCAGGCGGATGCGGCCATCGTGAAGATCGCGCTCAGAGGTGCGCGCATGGGCCTGAAAAGGGACGCGCTGGAAATCGCCATCCCGGAGGCCGGGAGCCTTGACCGGGCGAAGCTGATCCAGGCGGCGCTCCTGGGCGCGGAGGCGGTACTCGCGGCGCTGAAGGAGACCGAATACGCCGATGCGGCGGAGGTGGGCCGGAAGGGCATTGCGGCGCTTGAGCGCTGGTTTGACGACCGCATGATGGAGCGGCTTCGGCCCCAGCGGTACGTATACGAGGGCATCGAGCCCATCGCCGCCTATCTGATCGGCCGCGAGCGGGAGATCGAAGCTGTGCGTCTTATCCTGACCGCGAAGCTCAACGCAATGGGAAACGAACTCGTCCAGGAAAGGCTGAGGGCGCTGTATGTATAAGGCGGCGGTGGTGGGGGACAGGGACAGCATCTACGGCTTCGCCGCGATCGGGCTGGAGATCCATCCGGTGACCGATCCGGCCCGCGCCGGGCGCCTGATCCGCGCGCTGGCGGAGGGCGGCTATGCTGTCATCTACGTGACGGAATCGCTGCTCGGTCACATTGAACCTGAGCTTGCGCTCTACCGCGAAAGAACCCTGCCCGCGATCATTCCGATTCCGGGCGCCACGGGCAATACGGGCCTGGGCATGGCGCGGATCAAAAAATTTGTGGAGCAGGCGGTAGGCTCCGACATACTGTCCGGCAATCCGTGAAGGCGGGCTTCTGCCGCGACTTGGAAAGGGATAATGCATGATGAATACTGGCACGATCGTCAAAATTGCCGGTCCGCTTGTCGTCGCGGATGGCATGCGCTTTGCCAACATGTTCGACGTGGTACGCGTTTCCGAAAGCCGCCTGATCGGCGAAATCATTGAAATGCGCGGCAGCCGCGCGTCAATTCAGGTCTACGAGGAGACCAGCGGCCTGAAGCCGGGAGAGCCGGTGGAATCCACCGGCAGCCCGATGAGCGTCGAGCTGGGCCCCGGCCTGATTGAAAGCATTTACGACGGCATCCAGCGCCCGCTGGACGCCATCCAGGCCATCTCCGGCGACCGGCTGAAGCGGGGCGTCGAAGTACCCAGCCTGAACCGCGAGAAAAAGTGGCGCTTTGTGCCGATCGTGAAGCCCGGCGACCGCGTCTCGGAGGGCGATGTCCTCGGCAGCGTGCAGGAGACGCCTGTGGTCGAGCACCGGATCATGGTTCCGCCGGGAAAGGCGGGCGTCGTGCACTCCATCGAGGCGGGCGACTTCACCGTTACCGACACCATCGCCGTCATTGAAACCGGAGACGGCGCCACCGAGCCGCTGACGCTGATGCAGCGCTGGCCGGTTCGCAAGGGGCGGCCGTACCAGAAAAAACTCAGTCCGGATGTGCCGCTGGTCACCGGACAGCGGGTTGTCGACGCGCTCTTCCCGCTGGCAAAGGGCGGCACGGCCGCCGTGCCCGGCCCCTTCGGCTCGGGCAAGACCGTTGTGCAGCACCAGCTGGCCAAGTGGTCGGACGTGGACATCGTGGTCTACATCGGATGTGGCGAACGCGGCAACGAGATGACCGACGTTTTGAACGAGTTTCCGGAGCTGAAGGACCCGAAGTCCGGCCGGAGCCTGATGGAGCGCACGGTCCTGATCGCCAACACCTCGGACATGCCGGTGGCGGCGCGGGAAGCGTCGATCTACACGGGCATCACCATCGCGGAATACTTCCGCGACATGGGCTATTCCGTCGCGCTGATGGCCGACTCCACCTCCCGCTGGGCCGAGGCGCTGCGCGAGATGAGCGGCCGCCTGGAGGAAATGCCCGGCGAAGAGGGCTACCCCGCGTACCTGGGCAGCCGGCTCGCGCAGTTCTATGAGCGGGCGGGCCGCGTGATCGCGCTGGGTTCCGAGGGGCGCGAAGGCGCGCTCTCCGTCATCGGCGCGGTATCCCCGGCGGGCGGCGACATCTCCGAGCCCGTCAGCCAGGCCACGCTGCGCATCGTCAAGGTGTTCTGGAGCCTCGACGCGCAGCTCGCCTACGCGCGCCACTTCCCGGCCATCAACTGGCTGACCAGCTATTCGCTATACCTGGACAGCATGAGCGGCTGGTACGACCGGAACGTCGAGCGGGACTGGACTGCAAAGCGCGAACGCATCATGCTGCTCCTGCACGAGGAGAGCGAGCTGCAGGAAATCGTGCAGCTCGTCGGCATGGATGCGCTTTCGCCCGCCGACCGGCTGAAGCTGGAGGCCGCGCGCTCGATCCGGGAGGACTTCCTGCATCAGGACGCTTTCCACGAAGTGGACACCTATTCTCCCCTTGAAAAGCAATACCACATGCTGTCGCTGGTGCTTTCGTACTACGACGCCTGCCGCGTGGCGCTCGAGAAGGGAATCCCCATCGGAGATCTGGTGCGCCTGGGCGTCCGTGAAGCCATCGGCCGCTTTAAGTACCTGCCGAACGACCGGATCCATGAGGGCCGGCGGGAGATCGAGCACCAGTTGGAAGATGAAATCGCCGAGCTTATGAAGTCGCTGGAAGAGAGGGATCGATAATGCCCAGGGAGTACCGGACGATTCAGGAGGTTGCGGGCCCGCTGATGATGGTCGAGGGCGTAACCGACGTCGCCTACGACGAGCTGGGCGAAATTGAAACCGCCAGCGGCGAGCGCCGCCGCTGCAAGGTGCTGGAAATCAGCGGCACCTCCGCGTTGGTGCAGCTTTTTGAAAGCTCGGCAGGCATCAGCCTTGCCGACAGCAAGGTGCGCTTTTCCGGGCGAAGCATGGAGCTGGGCGTTTCGGAGGACATGCTCTCCCGCGTGTTCGACGGCCTCGGACGGCCCATCGACGGCGGCCCGGAGATCCTGCCGGAGTTCCGCCGGGACATCAACGGCCTGCCGATGAACCCCGCCGCCCGCAATTACCCCCAGGAGTTCATCCAGACCGGCGTTTCGGCCATCGACGGCCTGAATACGCTGGTGCGCGGCCAGAAGCTGCCGATCTTCTCCATGTCCGGGTTGCCCCACGCGAACCTCGCCGCGCAGATCGCCCGGCAGGCCAAGGTGCGCGGCACTTCGGAGCCCTTCGCCGTCGTGTTCGTCGCGATGGGCATCACGTTTGAGGAGTCCAACTTCTTCATCCAGTCCTTCCGCGAGTCGGGCGCCCTCAGCCGCACGGTCATGTTCGTCAACCTGGCCAACGCCCCGGCCATCGAGCGCATCGCGACGCCGCGCATGGGGCTGACCGCCGCCGAATACCTGGCCTATGACAAGGGCATGCACGTGCTCGTCATCATGACCGACATCACGAACTACGCGGACGCGCTCCGGGAGGTCTCCGCCGCGCGCAAGGAAGTGCCCGGCCGCCGCGGCTACCCCGGCTACATGTACACCGACCTCGCCAGCCTCTACGAGCGCGCGGGCCGGCTCAAGGGCCGCCAGGGCTCGATCACGATGATCCCGATCCTGACCATGCCCGAAGACGACAAGACCCACCCGATCCCCGACCTCACCGGCTACATCACCGAGGGGCAGATCATCCTGTCCCGCGATCTGTACCGGCGCGGCATCCAGCCGCCCATCGACGTGTTGCCCAGCCTCTCGCGCCTGAAGGACAAGGGCATCGGCGAAGGCAAAACCCGCGCCGACCACGCGGGCACCATGAACCAGCTCTTCGCCGCCTATTCCCGCGGCAAGAACGCCAAGGAGCTGATGGCGGTTCTGGGCGAGGCCGCGCTGACGGACATCGACCTGATGTACGCCAGATTTGCCGACGAGTTTGAGCGGCAGTACGTCAACCAGGGCTACGCTTCCGACCGCAGCATCGAGGACACGCTCTCGCTCGGCTGGAGCCTTCTGCGCATGCTGCCCAGGGGAGAGCTCAAGCGGATCAAGGATCAGTTCCTCGACGAGTACTACGGCGGCTGACCAGGAGGCGCATCATGCAAAAGGGACAGATCAACCCCACCAGAATGGAGCTGACGCGGCTCAAGCGCAAGCTCGTGACCGCCGTGCGCGGGCACAAGCTTTTAAAGGACAAGCGTGATGAGCTGATGCGCCGCTTCCTCGATCTGGCGCGGGAAAACCGGGCGCTGCGCGGCCGGGTCGAGGAGGGGCTTCGCGCCTCCTCCGCCGACTTTGCGCTGACCCGCGCCATGACGCAGCCCCAGGTGGTCGACACCGCGCTGCTCGCACCGGCGCAGGAGGTTGAGATCGAGGTCGGCGAAAAGAACGTGATGAGCGTCATGGTGCCGGAGTTCACGCTGAATTTCCGAAGCAAGGACAGCGCGGCGCTCTACTCCTACGGACTGGGCTTCACCGCCGCGGACCTTGACGACGCGGTTACCAGCCTCGCGGGCGTGTTTCAGGACATGCTCAGGCTGGCGGAAGTCGAAAAGAGCTGCCAACTGCTGGCGCTGGAAATCGAAAAAACCCGCCGGCGCGTCAACGCGCTGGAGTATGTGCTCATCCCAGACATGCGTTCCAAGATCCGCTACATTTCGATGAAGCTGGACGAAAACGAGCGCGGCACGCAGATCCGGCTGATGAAGGTCAAGAGCATGATTCTCGAACAGGCGCACCATTACGCAGACCGCGCCAACGGCCAGTCCTGAAGGATTGCGGGACTACATAAAGAGCGTCGCAGCAGGCGCTCTTTTTTGAACCCGCCGCTTTGGCCATCTCGGGAAGGTAGAGTCCGTTGGCGCTCGCGCGGGCAGGCGGATCGTTGCGGTTTTTTCGGAACAGGTTTATAATGGGTGGGGAAAACCATTTGGGACAGGGGGCGGCTTAATGGGCGGAAAGGCATTTGTCCGAAGGGCGGAGACGGCGGAGACGATTACAAAGGCGGAACATCCGGGTTACGAGTGCAAGCGGCGCGTCATCGTGGGTAAGGCGGATTCAGAGCATTTTGACGTCTCCGTCTATGAAGTGCCGCCGGGGAAGTCCGCGGTGCCCTACCACTACCATGCGCGAAATGAGGAAGTGTTCTTGATCCTGAGCGGCACGGCGCTTTTGAAGACGCCGGAAGGGGAGCGGGCCGTCGCCGCCGGGGATTTTCTCTACTTCCCCAACAACGAGAATGGCGCGCACAAGCTGACGAACACCTCCGAGACGGAACCCCTCGTCTATGCGGACTTTGACATCCGGCACGACCCGGAGGTGGCCTACTACCCCGATTCCGACAAGGTTGGCGTCATGGACAGGGGCGTTTTCACGCTCTTCCCGCGCTCTGCAAAGGTGGGCTATTACGAGGGCGAGTGATGTCCGGGGGCGTGGTTTCCCGCAAATAAGCAAATAACCAAACAACGCGGCCGCCGGAAATAATCCGGTGGCCGCGTCCAGACCATCAACAGAGTCCCCGCAGGGTTTCAATCGTACCCGGCGGCGTGTACGCCGGGTACGGGATAGCGACATCAGTACGTATACTGGTGGCGCTATCCACACCTTTGGTCAGTGCGACGCCCGGAAATCCCGGAGGATTTCAGGCGCACGCAGGCTCTTTCCTTTGCATCGGAAAAACCGAAGGGTTTTTCGATGCCTTGAACGCGGCCGCCGGATTATTTCCGGCGGCTGCGTTCGTCTCCACAATCCGAGGCGTCTGTGGTTCTATTATTATTACATTCCTATGTAGGATCAGGCCAGCCCGACTCGGCCCAATTCCCGGTGCATTTCCGGGCGCGCCCCGGTGATGGCCACTGTGACGCCGCGTTCCGCCAGGCGTTCGCGCAGTTCACCCAGCGCGCTGAGGGCGCTGAGATCGGCGGAGTAGGCGTGGGTCAGGTCCAGCGTGACGCTCTCAAGGCCCTCCGCCAGCGCCTCGATCTCCTGAATCCGGGTCTGGGTGCCGAAGAACAGCGCGCCGTGCAGGCGGATCACGCGGTGGCTGTCGGACGCGTCGTCGGCGGAAACCGTCAGGTGCGCGCTCTTGACCACGAAGGATACCGCCGCCACCAGCACTCCTGCGGCGATGGCGATGGTCAGGTCGAAGAACACCGTGCACAAGAGGGTGACCAGGTACATCATGATTGCGTGCTTCATCCGGGACGAGAAGATCTGCCGGATGGCCGCCCATTCGTTCATGCGCCAGGCGGTCACCATCAGGACGCCCGCCAGCGCCGCCAGCGGGATGCGCGACATGACTCCGCCCAAAAGGAACATCGACGCGATCAGCGCCAGCGAGTGGATGATGCCGGTCATGCGCGTCTGCTGCCCCGCCTTGATGGCCACCGATGTGCGCGCGATCGCCGCCGTGGCGGGTACGCCGCCCATCAGCGGCATCAGAAGGTTGCCGATCCCCTGCGCCATCAGCTCGCGCCGGGCGTCCATCGCCTCGCCCTTCATGCGCCCCGCGCTGAGACCGCAGAGAAGGCTCTCGATCATGCCCAGCGCCGCGATCGACACGGCGGGCCCCAGCGCGTCGATGACGGCGCGGACGGACAGCGCGTCAAGCCCCAGGCGGTTCGCGCCCACCAGCGAGCGCGGAATCTCGCCCACCTCGCGCATTGCGGGAGCGCCGGGGTTCAGAACCATGTTGAGCGCGAGCGCCGCGGCGATGGCCACCAGCGAGCCGGGCACCGGCCACTTGCGGGGCCAGAGCACCATGACGACGACGGCCAGCGCGCCCATCATAAGTGCCTGCGGGTTTACGCTAAACCCCAGATGGCCGTAGGACAGGAGCTTTTCGACGAGTTCCGTCCCAGAAGAGGTCACGCCGAAGAAATTGTCCACCTGCCCAAGCGCGATCACCAGCGCGATGCCGGAAGTGAACCCGGCGATCACCGGCGAAGGAATAAACCGCACCAGCCCGCCCACGTTCAAAAGCGACATCGCGACGAGCAGCGCGCCGGACAAAAAACCCGCCAGCAGAATCCCTTGAATGCCGCTCCGCGCGCCGACCACGATCAGGATGGCGGACATGGCGCCGGTCGGCCCGGAAATCTGATACGACGCGCCGGAAAGCGCGCCGATCACGATCCCCGCCAGAATGGCGGTCACGAGGCCCGCCGCGGCGTCCGCGCCGGAACTCACGCCAAACGCCAGCGCGAGCGGCAGCGCCACCGACGCGACGGTAAGCCCCGCCATCAGATCCTTAATGAACTTTGCGAAATTGTAGCCCGAAAACTCCCCGCGGAGATCCCGGAAGTACTTGGCGACCATCCAAATCCCCTCTTTGCTTCAAACCCAATCAAACCTTTAGGAGCATACGCCCGTTTTCGACCGAGGTCAACGGTTTTCGCGGAAAAATGCGGGCAAATTCTGATGACTGGTTCTGGAGAAATGACACGAAACACGAAAGCGAATTTGGCATTGTTGCGGCAAGCATGCAGGCACAAATTCTAAACGTGCCGATTCGGCGCGCCCGCTCTCCGAACTGGGAGGAAGGACGATGGAAGCGGCAGTTTCAACGCAATTCGTCTTGTTTTCCGATTTAAAAAGTGGTAGAATCGGCAAGAACTTAGAATAACCACGGATCGTCTGGACAGACGGGTTCGTTAAGGAAGTGAGCATATGCATATTACAAGGGAGATCGCATCGAATATCCATTGGGTGGGCGGCAATGACCGCCGGTTGGCGCTGTTTGAGAACATGTTTCCGCTGCCCAACGGCGTCGCCTACAACGCATACCTGATTCTGGACGAAAAAGTGGCGCTGGTGGATACGGTGGATTCCTCCATCACTCGCCAGTTTTTTGAAAATCTCGACCACGCGCTGGGCGGCAGGGCCATCGATTACCTGGTGGTCAACCACATGGAGCCCGACCACTGCGCCAACATCGAAGAGCTTTGCAGAAGGTTCCCGGCTCTCAAAATCGTCGGGAACGCCAAGACGTTCCAGATGATCCGCCAGTTCTACGATTTCGACATCGAAAACCGCACGCTGGAGGTCCGGGAGGGCGACGTTCTGGAGCTCGGCGCGCATCGGCTCCGCTTTTTCTGCGCCCCAATGGTGCACTGGCCGGAGGTCATGTTCACCTATGAGGAGGCGGAAAAAATCCTCTTTACGGCGGACGCGTTCGGCACCTTCGGTGCGCTTCCGGGCAACGTCTTCAGCGACGAAGTGGACTTTGACAACCTGTACATGGACGAAGCGCGGCGCTACTACGCAAACATCGTCGGAAAGTACGGCCCGCAGGTGCAGTCGGCGCTTAAAAAGGTGTCGTGCCTGGATGTCCGGATGCTATGCCCGCTGCATGGGCCGATCTGGCGGGAAAGCATCCATACCATCTGCGAAAAATACGACCTGTGGAGCCGCTACGAGCCGGAGAAGAAGGGCGTCGTGCTGGCCTACGCGTCGATGTACGGCAACACTGAAAACGCGGTGGGCGTTGTGGCGAACCGCCTCGCCGAGATGGGCGTAACCGACATGCGCGTCTACGATGTGTCGAAGACCCACGCCTCATTCATCATCGCCGACGCCTTCAAGTACAGCCACCTGGTGCTGGCGTCGCCCACCTACAACATGGGCCTGTATCTCGGCATGGAGTCGCTGATTCGCGACATGGCTGCGCTGAACCTGAAAAACAGGAAGATTGCGCTGATCGCCAACGGCTCCTGGGCGCCGGCCGCCCACACCGTCATGCAGAAGCTGACGTGTGAGATGAAGGACATGGAGCTCGTCGCGCCGCCCTTCCTCGTGCGCTCATCGCTCAAAGAGAGCCAGATGGAAGAGCTGAACGCGCTGGCGGAGGCGGTGGGACGTTCCGTACTGGGCGCATAGCATAAAAACTGGCAGAGCGGGGGATGAAGCGCGCAAGCGGTGATTTCCCCGCGCTTTTTTCGTACAATCTTTCCGATATGGAGGAACGTGAAATGACCTACTGGATGGACCTCTCCGCCGCCGCGCCCAAGCGTATCTACAGCCTGGAGCCGGAATTCTCCGGCGTCGGGCCGGGCGGCGAGAAGCTGTCGTTCACCAACTACTACATGGAAATGGACGGCGCGCCGTATTTCGGCGTCAGCGGCGAGATCCATTTTTCCCGGCTCTGGGAAGGGCGGTGGGAAGACGCGCTCCTCAAGATGAAGGCGGGCGGCGTCAACATCGTTTCCACCTACGTCTTCTGGATTCACCACGAGGAAACCGAGGGACGCTTTGATTTTGAGGGGCGCAGGAACCTGCGCCGGTTCGTGGAGTTGTGCGCGAAGTGCGGCCTCGAGGTGATCGCGCGCATCGGCCCCTTCTGCCACGGCGAGTCGCGAAACGGCGGCTTGCCCGACTGGCTGTACGGCAAGCCCTACGAGGTGCGCGGGCTGGACGAGGGCTTTTTGGAAGCGGTCCGGCGCTGGTACCGCGCGGTGGCTCGGGAGCTTCAAGGGCTATACTTCAAGGACGGCGGCCCGATTATCGCCGTGCAGCTGGACAACGAATACATGCACTCCGCCGCGCCCTGGGAGATGACCGCCGGCCTTTCGAACGAATGGCTGCCCGCCGGCGCGGACGGCGACCGCTACCTGATGAAGCTCCACGAAATCGCGCTGGCGGAGGGGATCGACGCGCCCTTCTACACCGCCACCGGCTGGGGTGGCGCGGCGACGCCTGAAAAAATGATGCCCCTCTGGGGCGGTTACGCCTACCGGCCCTGGATCTTCTATTCCCACAAGGGCGAGCACCCCGCGACAGAGGAGTATATCTACCGGGACAACCACAACGACGTAACGCCTGCCACCTACAACTTCGAGCCCCGCTACAGCCCGGAATCGCGGCCCTACCTCTGCTGCGAGATGGGCGGAGGTATGTTTTCCAGCTACAACTACCGCTTCCGGCTGCCCTTTGAGAGCGTGGACGCGATGGCCAACATCAAGCTGGGCTCCGGCTGCAACATGCTGGGCTATTACATGTACCACGGCGGAACCAATCCCACCGGTAGAGGCGGCGCCTTCCTGAACGAGGGGCAGGTGCCGCGGCTCAGCTATGATTTTCAGGCGGCGCTGGGCGAGTTCGGGCAGCCGCGCCCCTCCTACGGGCGGTTACGGGCGCTGCACCTTCTGACGAGGGCTTTCGAGGGACAGCTCTGCCGCATGAAGACCTTTCTGCCCGACGGATCGCAGCAAATCCCGCCGGAGGATGCCGCCACGCTGCGCTTCGCCGTGCGCATGTCGGCGGAGGGCGCGGGCTTTCTGTTCATCAACAACTTTCAGGACCACGCGGAGATGGCCGAGAAGCGGGACGAAACGGTGACTCTGAACCTGCCCGGCGGCGAAGCGGCGTTTCGCGGTCTTTCGCTGTCGGCGGGGGAAAACTGCGTGCTGCCGTTCAACCTTTCCGTCGGCGGCGTCGCGCTGCGGTTGGCTCACGCCCAGCCCCTCCACCTGAACGAAGCAGGCGGCGTTTTGAACGCGTTCTTCTTTGCGCCGGAGGGGATGGCGCCGCGCTACGTTTTCCCGGCGGGCACCGAAATTGAAATCGAGACCGGAAGCGTCCAAACGGGCGAGAATGTGACGGTGGAAGGGGAGCTCCCGCGCTTTACCGCAACAGAGGGCGGTGCGCGCGTGCGCTTCATTACGCTCAGCAGGCAGGACAGCCTTCGGTTCTGCCCCGTCGAAGTCGATGGCCGCGCGATCGTCCTTCTGACGGACGGCGCGGTGCTGCCGGGTTCGGACGGGCTCAGGCTTCAGAGCGAGGAGAACAGCCTGCGCCTTGGCGTGTTCCCGGCAGGCGCCTTTGCGCCGGAAGGGGCCGCTTTGGAGGGTTCCGACGGGGTGTTTGAATCCTTCCGCCTTGAATGCGCGCCCCATGAGGTCAAGCCCAGGGTTCAAAAAGTCGGACCGACGCGCTATGCCGTCGAGATTCCCGAATGGGAAGCGCCGGGCGTGAAGGACGCGCTCATCAGGATTCGCTATCACGGGGACATCGGGCAGGCCTTCATTGACGGAGAGATGGTCTCCGACAACTTTTCAAACGGTGCCGTTTGGGACATCGGCCTTTCGGAACTGCGGGAACGGTTGGGACGCAGTCGGCTGACGGTGCTCGTGACCCCCGTCCGGGCGGGCGTGGTGCAGGCGGAGACCACCATGGCGGGCAGGCGCGAGGAGCTGTGCCGCTCCGCGGGCGCGCTGGACGAAGCGACCGTCGTGCCCATCTATGAGTGGCGGCTGACGCGCTGAGTATCCTCACGCCCGGCCGCACGCGCCATATCGGCATAAATTATACTTAACTTATTGATTTGAAAAATGCAGCACTGTGCACATCGAAGGGGCGGTCAGATCGTGTTTCTGCCCCTTTTGTTTTTGGTTGTAAGAAATTTCTTGCTGCAGTCTGCCGCGCGCCCCGTTGACAGCCGAAAGGCGGGTGTGTTATAGTGTCATCACCGTAGGGAATCGTTACCACATGCTCCGGAGAGCGCCTTCGACGCGAAAGACGGCGCATATGGGAGGATTTGTCCATGAGCCATCGACCGACCATTCGCGATGTGGCCCGGGCGGCGGGCGTGTCAACGACGACCGTTTCCCGCTACCTGAACAAGGCCGGATACGTCGGCGCGGAGGCGCTTGCGCGCATTGAGGAAGCCATCCGCGAAACCGGCTACGCGCCGAGCATGATGG
>JAEYPB010000063.1 GCA_023411175.1 Bacillota bacterium
GGCGCGCCCTGTCCGCGGTTAAACGCGGGGCGCGCGGGCCTGCCCTCCGCGCTGGGGGCGGGGGCATCCTTCTTGAAGCCGGGACGGTTGCCGCCAGGCGCGCCCTGTCCGCGGTTAAAGCCGGGGCGCGCGGGCCTGCCCTCCGCGCCGGGGGCGGGGGCATCCTTCTTGAAGCCGGGACGGTTTCCGCCAGGCGCGCCCTGTCCGCGGTTAAAGCCGGGGCGCGCGGGCCTGCTCTTCAGCCCACCCTGTCCGGTATCGCCGGGGCGGCGGGGTTTATCAAAATCTCGGCTCATGGTTGCACCTCATTCAAAACGCCGCCCACTGGCAGGCTTTTTCCGGCCAGATAGGCCTTCGCGGTCATCGCTTTGGCATTCGGGGCCTGCATTTCGATCACTTCGATCGCGCCGTCGCCGCAGGCGATGAGAAGCCCCTTCTTGGCGCTGGCCTCAACGATCTCACCCGGCCGCGCGCTGCCTGAAAGCGGCACCGCCCGCGCCCGGTGGATTTTGAGCGTCCCTTCCGGCATGTACGCATACGCACCCGGCCAGGGACTGAAACCGCGCACGTGGTTTTCGACGCGCGCCGCGCTCACGGAAAAGTCAATCAGCCCCATCTCCCGCTTGAGCATGGGGAAGTAGGACGCCTTCTCCGCGTCCTGGGGGATGCGCGGGCAGGTGCCCGCCTCAATTTTTTCAAGGGTTTCAATGAGGAGCGCCGCGCCGATTTCAGCGAGCCGCTCCGTCAGCGCTCCGGCGGTCTCCTCCGGCAGAATGGGGGTTTCCCGCTGCAGAAGGATGTCGCCGGTGTCGATGCCCCGGTCGGTCATCATGGTGGTGACGCCGGTCATCGTTTCGCCCCGGGCGATGACCCAGTTGATGGGCGCGGGCCCCCGATAGGCGGGCAAGAGCGACGCGTGCACGTTGACGGTGCCGATCCTCGGGATGTCCAGCACCTTCTGGGACAGGATCTGCCCGAAGGCGGCGGTCACGCACACGTCGGGTGCGAGGGCCTGGAGATGCGCCACGCCTTCCTCGCTGCGGATTTTTTCAAACTGAAATACCGGGACGCCCGCGGCGAGCGCCTCGGCTTTTACCGGGCAGGCGGCGAGCTTATGGCCGCGCCCGGCCGGGCGGTCGGGCTGCGTAAAAGCGCCCACCACTTGATACCCGCGCGTCACCAGTACCTTGAATGAAGGCACCGCGAAATCGGGCGTGCCCATGAATACGACCCGCATGTCAGACCTCGCTGTTATCTTCTTCGTATTCTTCGTCGTCCTCGTCGTCGTCCAGTTTGTCGGTCACGTCCTCAATCATCTTGTCCACGTAGAGCACGCCGTCCAGGTGATCCAGCTCATGGGAGAACGCGATGGCCAGAAAGCCCTCGCCGGTCATCTCGAAGGGCTTGCCACTCCTGTCCTGCGCGTGGACCAGAACCTTCGTGGGGCGCTTCACGGTGCCGCGGCGGCCGGGAACGGACAGGCAGCCCTCCGGGCAGATTTGCTCGCCCTCGGCGGAGACGATCTCCGGGTTGATCAGCTCAATGATGCCCTCGCCCACGTCGATCACGACGACGCGGCGCAGGATGCCCACCTGCGGCGCGGCGAGCCCCACGCCCTCGGCGGCGTACATGGTATCGGCCATGTCGTCCAGAAGGGTGTGAATGCGCCTGTCAAAGATCTCGACCGGACGGGCCTTGCGGCGCAGCGTCTCGTCGCCAATGTGCAGAATCTTGCGAACAGCCATATTTGCCTCCTATTTAGAACCTCCGCATTATATCATGCTGGAGGGGTTGATTTCCAGTTCGACGGCCACGCCCTCGGGCGGGTTCAACGAAACAGAACGCATCTTCTCCAGAATTTCGTCCACCGGGCCGGGGACGAAGAGCTTCAAAAACACCTGCCACCGGCTTTCGCCCCGCAACAGCTTGATCGCCGCCTCCCGGGCGTGCCGGTACAGTACGCCCTTTTCAAGTCCGGTTTCCGTCAGCCACTCGGCCAGCTCCCCGTCGAGCCGGAGCGCGGTCTCCCGCGCGGCGGCCTCGTCCTTTGCGGTCACCACAAGCCGGGTGAGTACCGTAAAGGGCGGGTACAGCGCACGGCGGCGCAGTTTCGCCTCGTGTTCGTAGAAGGCGCGGTAGTCCTGCCGGGCGGCGAGCTTGATCGCGTAGTGATCGGGCTGATATGTCTGCACGATCACGCGGCCGGGGTCTTTCGCGCGGCCCGCGCGGCCGGAGACCTGGGTGACCAGCTGGAACGTGCGCTCCGCAGAGCGGTAGTCCGGCAGGTTCAGCGCCATGTCGGCGGCGATGACGCCCACCAGCGTGACGTTCGGGAAGTCCAGCCCCTTGGCGATCATCTGGGTGCCGATCAGGATGTCCGCCTCGCCCCTTCGGAAGGAAGAGAGCAGCTTTTCGTGGGCGTCGCGCCCCCGGGTGGTGTCCATGTCCATGCGCAGGAGCCTCGCATCCGGGAACATCTTCTGCGCTTCCTCGGCGATTTTCTGGGTGCCCGCGCCGAAAAAGCGGATCGAATGGCTGCCGCACTCCGGGCATTTCTCGGGAGGGCGGCGCGTCGCGCCGCAGTAGTGGCAGCGCATCAGGCCGTCCGCCTGGTGAAAGGTCATGGACACGTCGCAGGCGTCGCACTTTTCGACATGGCCGCAGGCGCGGCAGCTGACGAAGGTGGCGTAGCCGCGGCGGTTCAGAAACAGGATCGCCTGATGGCCCCGGGCGAGGCAGTCGCTCATGGCGTCTTGAAGTTTCGCCGAGAAGATTGAGCGGTTGCCCAGCGCGAACTCCTTGCTCATGTCGACGACTTCGACGTCCGGCAGGCGGCTTCCGGGAATTCGCTCGGGCAGGTCGATCAGTTCCAGCGCGTTTTCGGGCCTTACGCCTGGCCTCGTGCGCATGAAGCTGGCGATGGAGGGCGTCGCGCTGCCCAGAACCAGCGCAGCTTGGGCTTGGCGGCAGCGGAAGCGCGCCACATCCCTTGCGTCATATGAGGGGTGCCGGTCGGACTGGTAGGTATGCTCGTGCTCCTCGTCCACGACGATGAGGCCCAGGTTCTCAAGCGGCGCGAACACCGCGGACCTGGGGCCGATGGCCACCTTCGCGCGGCCGGTGCGAAGCCTGCGCCACTCGTCGTAGCGTTCGCCCGGCGTCAGCGAGGAGTGCAACACCGCCGCGTCCGCGCCGAAGCGGGCGCGGAACCAGTCCACCATCTGGGGGGTCAGCGCGATTTCCGGCACCAGCACGATGGCCGTCCTGCCCGATTGCAGCGCGTGCTTGACCGCGCGGATGTAGACCTCCGTCTTGCCGCTGCCGGTGACGCCGAGGAGTAAAAATTGCCCGCCGCCGGAATCGATGGCGCCGGTGATGCGCGCCGCCGCGGCCTGCTGCGCGCCCGTCAGCTTCGGGGCTTTCGCCCGGTCGCCGCCGGCCTCGCGGTAGGGGGTGCGCAGGGTTTCCTTCTCCTCCAGCGCGACGATGCCCGCCTTTTCCAAAGCCCTCAGCGCCTCGGACGCAAAGCGCGCGGCGGGCGCGGGGCCGTCCTTCAGGATCTCGATGGCCTCCGCCTGCCGCGTGGCGCGCCTGCGTTTTTCGATCTCCGCGTCCGCCGCCGCGCCGTCAATCAGAAGGCTCGCGTAGCGAACGGTCTTCTCGCGGATGCGCTCGCCGCGCAGCTGCGACGGGATCATAAGCCGAAGCCCCGCCGCCATCGTCGAATGGCAGGTGGACTTCAGCCAACCGGCCAGCTCGATCATGGCGGGCAGAAGCAGCGGATAATCCTCAAGGGGACGGACGACGTCTTTGATCTTGTCCGCGCTGATGTCGGCGGTTTCCGTCAGCTCGATCACCCAGCCCTCGATCTTTCGCGGCCCAAAGGGGACGAGTACCCGCTGGCCGGGGGAGAGGGCCATGCCCTCCGGCACCCGGTAGGTGAACAGCCTGTCAACGTCGTCCGCGGCGAGGTCCACGATCACCCGGCAGTAGCGCATATCGAAAGCACCCTGTCCAGGATGCGGTCCGCAACCGCCCGCTTAGGCAGTTGCGGCAGCGGCTCTTCGCCCGAGGCGTCAATCAGCGTGACGATGTTGGTGGAAACGTCAAAGCCCGCGCCGGGGCGGGTCACATCGTTGAAGACGATCAGGTCGGCGTTCTTCTTCAGGCGCTTCTCCCGGGCATTTTCCGGGCGGTCACCGGTTTCGGCGGCGAAGGCCACCAACACCTGGCCGGGCTTTTTCATCTCGCCCAGCGCCCGGGCGACGTCCGGGTTTTCCACGAGCGTCAGCGTCAGGCGCCCGCCGGTCTTTTTGATCTTCTCCCCGGCGGGATTTTCGGCCCGATAGTCCGCGGGGGCCGCGGCCTGGAGGATCACGTCGTACCCTTCTGCGCGGGAAACCACCGCGTCGTAGAGGTTGCGGGTGGTCTCGACGGGCACCACCTCGACGCCCGAAGGCGCGTCGATCGCGACGGGGCCCAGTACCAGCGTGACGGCGGCGCCGCGATCCCGCGCGGCCTCCGCCAGCGCCACGCCCATGCGCCCGCTGGAGCGGTTGGTGAGAAACCGGACGGGGTCGACCGCCTCCCGCGTGGGGCCGGCGGTGACCAGAACGCGCTTTCCGGCGTAGTCCCGCCGCGGATTCAGGATGTCCTTGAGCGCGGACAGGATGTCCGCCGGTTCCGACATGCGGCCGACGTCGTCGTCGCCGCAGGCGAGAAGGCCTTGGGCAGGGCCAACGACGTGTGCGCCGCGCGCGCGCAAAAGCGCCATGTTGGCCTGATTCGCGGCGCTAAACCACATGACGGTGTTCATCGCCGGGGCGACGAGAAGGGGCGCGGGGTTCGCCATCGCCACCGTGGACAAAAGGTCGTCCGCGATGCCGTGCGCGATTTTGGCGAGGATGTTGGCGGTGGCCGGCGCGATCACGAGGATGTCTGCCCACTTGGCCAGGGCGATGTGCTCGATCTCCCAGGAGCGGTCGAACTGGTCCCAGTTGGCGCGGTTGCCGCTCAGGGTTTCAAAGGTCGCCGGTGCCACGAATTCGCGGGCGCTCTTGGTCATGACGACGCGAACCTCCGCCCCAGCCTTTTTGAGAAGGCTGGTCAGCTCGCAGGCCTTGTAGGCGGCGATGCCGCCCGTGACCCCCAGCGCAACGCGTTTTCCGGTGAGCATCAGCGGGCTTCCTCCTCCTGCTCGCGGGTGAAGGAGATCAGGCCGCGGTTGATCTCCTCGATGGCGATGGAGAGCGGCTTGACTTCCTTGGTATCGATCAGCGGCTGCGCGCCGGCGATGATTTCCCGCGCGCGCTTGGACGCTTCTACCGCCAGCGTGTAGCGGCAATCCACCTTTTCGAGGAGTTCTCCGATGGGCGGTTCGATCATCATGGGCAATTACCTCCTATACTTCTGAATCAAAGCCTCGACCGATTCCGGGGTGACCGGCTCGGCTTCAAACTGCCTTTCAAGTTCCTGAAGCAGTGCGCGCTCCCGCGCGGTGGTTTCAAACCTGCCGTCAATGATGTCGCCGAGCCGCTGGGCGGCGGCGGTCTTGTTGTCGTTCAGGAGCAGCGACGGGTAGCTCTCACCGCGGACGAGCTCGCCTGGGACGTTGCGGAGCCGCCTGCAGATCTGCTCTGCGTTTTCGCTGCCGCGCACGATCAGGCGTCTCAGGAGCTCTTCCCTGGACGGCGGCAGCACGAAGATGCCGTGGATGTCCGGGTAGCGCTCGATGGCCTGGTTCGCGCCCTGCACGTCGATTTCGAGAATTACGTCGAACCCCTCGTTCAGCTTTTTTTCCACGGCGGAGCGGGGCGTGCCGTAGCGGTTGCCGTGGACGTTTGCGTACTCCAGAAAGCCGTTTTCCGCGATCATCCGGTCAAATTCCGCGTCCGAGACGAAGAAGTAGTGCACGCCTTCAACTTCGCTGGGGCGGGGCGGGCGCGTGGCGCAACTGACGCTCATCCAAACGTCCGGCCTTTTTGCGGTAAACAGGCGGCAGATCGTTCCTTTGCCGACGCCGGAAGGACCGGAGACGACGAACAGCTTCCCGGGTTTAGGCATTCGTATCGCACCTCATTCGACGTTTTGTACCTGCTCGCGCAGCTTTTCGATCTCCGACTTGGCCGAGACCACCAGCTGCGTGATCGGGATGTCCTGGGATTTGGACGAAATCGTGTTGACCTCGCGGTTGAGCTCCTGCACGATGAAGTCCAGTTTGCGTCCCACCGGCTCCGGCGCGGCCAGAAGCCCGCGAACCTGCTCGAAGTGGCTTCTGAGGCGAACCGTCTCCTCTGCGATGGCGCTGCGGTCGGCCATGATGGCGACCTCCTGCAGAAGGCGCTGCTCGTCGCAGTTTTCGACCAGCTCCTCGATGCGGGCGCGAAGACGGGCGGCGTATTCGCTCAGCGCCTGGGGGTAGCGCGCTTCGATCTTTTCGGTCAGCGCCTCCAGCGCGTCGATGCGGCCGGCCATGTCGCGCGAGAGCGCGGTGCCTTCCTTTTGGCGCATCGCGGAGAGGTCGCTCAGCGCCAGATCCAGCGCGTCCATTGTGAGCGCCATCAGCGCCTCCGGGTCCTCCTCGGCCTCGCTGACCACGATCAGGTCCCGCATGGAGGCTACGCGCATGACGCTGCGGTCGTCCGGCAGGCCGGATTTCTCGGCGATCTCATCCAGCGCGGCGAGGTAGGCAGTCAGAAGCGCCGGGTCGATCACCGCGGTGCGGGAATCGTCCCGAAGGTTTTTGTAGGTCGCGAACACGTCCGCGTGCCCCCGGGAAAGACGCTTTCCGATGCGCTCCCGGATCGCCTGCTCGGCGAAGCCGAGCGAGCGGGGCATGCGCAGGCTGAGGTCCAGAAAGCGGTGGTTGACCGAACGAATCTCGATCGTCAGTTGGCGCCCATCGCGCTCAATCGCGCCGCGCCCGTACCCGGTCATGCTGTTCATAGGCATTCCTCCGCATCGGGTTCATCCCAATAGTATAACACAAAAAGCGGTGGGGTGCGCATTAAGTTGATCGAATCATTGAAAGAAATTGATCTTCAGTCAGCGTGCGCACGCCCAGCGACCGCGCCTTTTCCAGCTTGGAACCGGCGGACTCGCCGTAGACGACCAGGCTGGTCTTTTTCGAGACCGACGAAGCGGCGGAACCGCCCAGCTGCTCGACCAGTTTCTCCGCCTCGCCCCGGGTCATCGAGGAGAGGGTGCCGGTCAGGACCACCGTCATGCCGGTGAGGGGGCCTTCCCTGGGCGCTTCGGGGGCGGCGGGCTCGACGCCAGCTTCTCTGAGCGCCGCCAGCATGCCAAGGTTGTCCTCGTCGGCGAAGAAGCCGGTGATGCTCTGGGCGACGATGGGGCCGACCTCGTCGATCACCGTCAGCGCTTCCGCGTCCGCGCGCTGAAGCGCCTCCATCGAGCCGAACCCGGCCGCCAGGTCCCGGGCGGTCTTGCGGCCCACGTTCGGGATGCCGATGGCGTAGACGAAGCTGTCGAGGGGCGGATTTTTGCTGGCGGAGAGCGCGTTTACGAGGTTTTGCGCCTTCTTCGGGCCGAAGCGGTCAAGGGCGGTCAGCTGCTCCGCGGTCAGGCGGTAGAGGTCGGCGGGCTCCGAAACGCCCAGCGCGTCATACAAAAGCGCGCAGGTCTTGTCGGACAGCGTTTCAATGTCCAGCGCGTCGCGGCTGGCGAAGTGAGCGAGCCGCGCGATCACCTGCGGACGGCAGCGCCGGTTGGGGCAGAAGAGGTTTGCGCCCCGCTCCTCGACGCCCGCGCCGCAGGCGGGGCAGACATCGGGCGGCAGGATGTCCCGCTCGCCGGGGACGAATTCCTCCACCCGGCCCATGATCTCCGGGATCACCTCGTTGGAGCGGCGGATCCACACCTTCGCGCCGATGCGCACGCGCTTTCTCTGAATGTCGCCGAAGTTGTTGAGCGTGGCGCGCTTTACCGTCGCGCCGGCCAGATCCACCGGCGAAACGTGGGCCAGCGGCGTCAGCTTTCCGGTGCGCCCCAGCTCCCAGGTCACGTCCCTGAGGGTCGCCGTGACCTCCTCGGCCTCAAACTTGTAGGCCACCGCCCAGCGGGGGAACTTGTCGGTGTAGCCCAGCGCGTCGCGGGTCGCAAAATCGGTGATCTTGATCACCGCGCCGTCGATCAGGTAGTCCAGATCGCCGCGGTTCTCCTCGATGCCCTCGACGGCCTGAACCGCCTCGTCCACGGAGGCGGCCGGAATTTCGCATTCGGACACCGGGAAGCGGTTTTCGCGTAAGAATTCGAGCATCTCCGCCTGATCCCGGAAGGAGCGGCCCTCGATGTAGCCTACGTTGTAGAACCGCGCATCAAGCCTTCTGGACGCGGTGACGGCGGGATCGAGGTTCCGAAGCGCGCCGGCGGCGGCGTTTCTCGGGCTTTTGAGGGGCTCCGCGGCGGTTTTGTTGTAGGCTTCGAAGGTGGAAAGGCGCATGAAGCCCTCCCCGTGCACCTCCACGCGGCCGGCGAAGGGGATGGAAAGGGGCACGGCGCGGATGGTCTTGACCTGAGGCAGGATGCCCTCGCCCACCTCGCCGTTGCCGCGGGTGGCGGCCTGAACCAGGCGGCCGTTTTCGTAGGTGAGGTTGATGGTCAGGCCGTCGAACTTGTGCTCGACGACGAACGACAGCGGCGGAAGATCGGCCCCGCCGGCGTTCGCCTCTTTCAGCCGCCGCTCCGCCCGCGCCGCCCATTCGCGCACCGCGCCCACGGACTGCGCCTTGTCCATCGACCACAGCCGGGCGAGGTGCCGGTGCTCGGCGAAGCCGGAGAGCGGCTGACTGCCGACGCGCAGGGTGGGAGAGTCCGGCAGTGTGACGCCGGTCTCCTTCTCAAGGGCGGTCAGATGGTCGTACAGCGCGTCCCACTCCTTGTCGGAGATGGTCGGTTCGCCCAGCGTATAGTACTGGTAGCCCGTCTCGTTGAGGCGGTCCACCAATCGGCGCATTTCGTTTTCCAAGAGGCTCAACCCTCCATTACGCTTTTACGACGGGGGCCGTATCGGCGGGGAAGACCTTCTGCCCCCGCTCCTCGAAGGTGATGACCAGCTTGGCGTCCCGGCCTGTGCCGCGCACCTCGTCCACGGTGCCGCGGCCGAACACCCGGTGGAGCACCCGGTCGCCCGGCGTGAAAAGCTGCGCCGGCTCCAGCGCGCGGGCCTGAGAGGGTACGAAGCCCTTTGAGAGCCCCGGGATGCCCAGCGCGGCGGGTTTGGCCGCGCCCGGCTTCCACGCGGGCTGCGGCGCCGCGTTCGGGGTCTCGGCACGGGCCGCGGGGCGGGCCAGTCGCTCCGGCTCTCGGCGCCCGGCGCGTGCGTCGCCGATCAGGCGGGGCGGGATTTCGTCCACGAAGCGGGAGCGGGCGAAGGCCTGCCGCGCGCCGAACAGCATCCGCGTGCGGGCGTGGCTGATGTAGAGCCGCTTCATCGCCCGGGTGATGCCCACGTAGCAGAGCCTGCGCTCCTCCTCCAGCTTGTCGTCGTCAAACATGGCGCGGGTGGTGGGGAAGAGGCCCTCCTCGAGTCCCACCAGGAACACCGCGGGGAACTCCAGCCCCTTGGCGGAGTGCAGGGTCATCATGGTCAGTGGTCGCTGGGTTTCCGGCAGGTTGTCGAGGTCGGACACCAGCGCCACGTTTTCGAGGAAGCCCTCGATTCCGCCTTCCGGGTTCTGCGCGTGGTACTGGGCCACCGCGCCGACGAATTCTTCAATGTTTTCAAGCCGCGCGCGCCCCTCGTCGGACTTGTCGGCCTCATACTGTTTTTTGAAGCCGGTCTTCTCGATCAGCGTGCGGACGAAGGCCTCCGGATCCATGTCCACGTAGGATTCGAGGAGCGCCATCATCAGCTGCGCGAAGCCCCTTACCGCCGTCGACGCCCGGGTGGGGAGATTGACGGCGTCCGCGTCCATCACCGCGGCGAACAGCGGAAGTCCCGCGCTCTGGGCGTAGGCTGCGATTTGATCGACCGTCGCGTCGCCGATGGCCCGCTTGGGTTCGTTGATGACGCGGCGAAGTGAAACCTCGTCGTCCGGGTTTACCAGGACGCGCAGGTACGCCACCAGATCCTTGACTTCCTTTCGGTCGTAGAACCTCAGGCCGCCGTAGACGCGGTAGGGGATGCCGCTTCGCACCAGCGCTTCTTCGATCACGCGGGACATGGCGTTTACCCGATACAGGATCGCCGCGTCGCCGGGTTGGATGCCCTCCCGCTGGAGTTCGCGGAGCTTTGCGCACACCCACGCGGCCTCGTCCCGCTCGTCGAGCGCCTCGTAGAGTGCGATCGGCGCGCCCTCTCCGGCGTCGGTCCACAGCGCCTTTTCCTTGCGGCCCCGGTTGTGGGCCACCACCTGGTTAGCGGCTTCGAGGATGGCGGCGGTGGAGCGGTAGTTCTGCTCCAGCTTGATGACCTTCGCGTCCGGGTAATCCTTTTCAAAGTCCAGGATGTTGCGGATATCCGCGCCGCGCCAGCCGTAGATGGACTGGTCGTCGTCGCCCACGACGCACACGTTGCGGTGGTTGGAGGCCATCAGGCGGATCAGCTCGTACTGGGCGCGGTTGGTGTCCTGGTACTCGTCTACAAGGATGTACCGAAACTTCTGTTTGTAGTAGTCGAGCACAGGCGGGTGCTGCGCGAAGAGCTCGAGGGTCTTGATGAGCAGGTCGTCAAAGTCCAGCGCGCTGTTTTCCTTCAGCTTCTTTTCGTACTGCCTGTAGACTTCCGCGATCTTCTGGGCCTTGAAGTCGTTCCCGGCGCTCTCCAGCCACTCGGCGGGGGTTTGCAGTTTGTTCTTCGCGTCGGAGATGGCGCCGCGCACCGCCTGCACCGGGTAGAGCTTCTCGTCCATGTTGAGCTCTCGCAGGATGCGCCGGATCAGCGTCTTCTGGTCGTCGTCGTCGTAGATCGAAAAGGACCGCTTGTAGCCCAGCTTTTCGATGTCCCGGCGAAGGATGCGCGCGCAGCAGGCGTGGAAGGTCATCACCCACGCGTCGTCCGCGCGCTCGCCGGTGAGCGAAAGCATCCGCTCGCGCATCTCGCGAGCGGCTTTGTTGGTGAAGGTGATGGCGAGGATCGACCAGGCGGGCACGCCCTTCTCGATCAGGTGGGCGATGCGGTGGGTCAGGACGCGGGTCTTTCCGGAGCCGGCGCCCGCGAGCACGAGCAGCGGCCCCTCGGTGGCGAGAACCGCCTCCCGTTGCGGCGGGTTCAGGCGGGATAGATCAATCATCGGTGCGGGTTTCCTCCAGTTTTTCAAGGATGCGCTGGTAGCCACCCGCGCCGTAGCTCAGCGAGCGGTTGACGCGGCTGATCGTCGCGGTCGAAACGCCCGTCTTCTGGGCGATTTCGTTGTAGGTGACTTTGGCGGTGAGCAGCCGCGCCACCTCCAGCCGCTGGGCGAGATCCTGTATCTCGCGGATGGTCAGAAGGTCTTCGAGGAGGGCGTAGCACTCCTCCCGGTTTTCAAGCAGCAAGAGCGCGTCGACCAGGCGGTCCGTATGCTCGGAGCGAAGTTTATCATTGGCCATGAGGCGATCCTCCCGGCCCCGTGGGGGCGTAATTTTCCTTCTATACATTAGCACATGGATACGCTTCGCGCAAGCAATAACGCCGCCCCTGGCGCGCGGCTACAGCGGCTTTTTTTCCGGCTCGCCGGCCTTCCGGGGGTAGGCGGCGGGGGTGGGGCGGAGTTTGTCCACGACGAGGAGCCGGTGGTCCCAGTCCCGGCCGGGGATCGGGACGAAAACGGGCTCCCGCGCCCGGCCGCCCAGCAGGGCGAGCGCGCCCTTCGCGGCGGGAAGCTCGGTTTCGAGCGCCGGGCCCTTGTAGGCCAGAAAGATGCCGCCGGGCCTTACAAAGGGAAGGGAAAGCTCCAGAAGCACCGGAAGCGCCGCCACGGCCCTCGCGGTGGCGCAGTCGAAGGCGTCCCGGAGGGCCTTGTCCCGCGCGGCGTCCTCGCCCCGGGCATGGACGGCGCGGGCGTTCAGATGAAGCGCCTCGCAGACGCCGTTTAGAAAGTCCACCCGCTTTTTGAGCGCGTCGACGAGCGTCACCCGCACATGGGGCAGCGCGATGGCCAGCACCACGCCCGGCACGCCCGCGCCGCTGCCCACGTCCACGAGCGTCCCGACGCCGTCCATCAGGCCCGGAACGCGCAGCGGCGCCAGCGCGTCAAGCGCGTCCCGGTCGACGATCTCCTCCGGGTCGTCCGGGATTCGCGTCAGGTTCATGACGCGGTTTTTCTCCGCCAGCATGGCCCGGTAGGCGGCGAATTTCTCCGCGGCCTCCTGGGAAAGCGGGATACCCGCCCGCTCGGCGCGCTCCAGCAAAATTTTGTCAAGCATTTGAAAGCCCCCGGCATCTTTTTCTGGGTATTATACCATACGGCGGCTGTTTCGGCCCGCGGCGCAAGGTAAATTCACGCGTTGAGCCAGCTCGCGCGTAAATTCCGGGACAATTATCAAAAAAATCAGCCGGGCGGGCAGGAAAAATGGGGTAAACGTCGAATGGTTGAATTTGTGGTAATTTGGACATTTCCTTATACATAGAGCTTTGGAGGGATCATAATGAGTGTAGAGCGCAATCTGCCCCTCATCCGCGAGCGAAAGCAGGCGATCATGAAGGGGGAAGCCGAACGCGAGGCCGAGCAGAAAAAGCTGAACAAGCTCACTGCCCGGGAGCGCGTCGCGCTTCTCTTTGATGGCGCAAGCTTCGTGGAACTGGACGCGCTGTCCGGCCGCGGCGGTGAATCGGGCGTTGTGACCGGCTACGGCCTGGTCGACGGCCGTCCTGTCTACGTCTGGGCGCAGGACTATTTGTCCAGCGGCGGCGCGGTGGGCAAGGAACAGGCCCGCAAAATCGTAAAGGTCATGGAACTTGCGAAAAAGACTGGAAGCCCCGTCGTTTCAATGTATGACTCCATGGGTGCGCGCCTGATGGAGGGCGTGGATACGGTGGATGCCTACGCGCAGATCGCCGCCTCCGCGGCGCAGCTGTCGGGCGTCGTGCCGCAGGTGGCGCTGGTCCTCGGGCAGTGCGCCGCCAGCGCCGCGCTGATTGCCGCGATGAGCGACGTGGTCGTCTGCTCAGGCGCCGCGCGGCTGTATGTCAACGGGCCGACGGTCGTCTCCGCCAATACCGGCGAAACCGTGGACGCTGAAAAGCTGGGCGGTTCCGCAGCCTGCCTGTCCTCCGGCATCGCCCATTTGGCCGCAAAGACCGATGAAGAGGCCATTTCGCTGGCGCGCCAGGTGGTGGGCGCTCTTCCGGACAACAACCTGGAAGCGTCGCCGGTGGATCTCGCCGGGGCGGACGACTTCAACCGGCTCGCGCCGGAGCTCAACAGCCTGACCGCGTCTCCCGACGCCCGTCAGGTGATCGACGCGATCTTCGACCTCGGCAGCGTGATCGAGCTGGGCGCGCCCCACGCGCCTTCGATGGTTACGGCGCTGGCCAAGCTCGGCGGCCGCTCGGTGGGCGTGATCGCGACGCAGCCCACGGTGGACGGCGGCGCGCTGACCGCCTGCGGCATGAAGAAGGCCGCCCGCTTCGCGCGCTTCTGTGACGGCTTCAACCTGCCGATCGTGACGCTGGTGGACTCCACCGGTTTCGGAGTCGCGAACAACTTCGGACAGGCGGGCCTTGCGAAGGCCGGCGCGGCGCTCCTCGGCGCGCTGTCTGAAGCCACCGGCGCGCGCATCGCGCTGGTGACAGGCAAGGCCGTCGCCGCCGCCTATATGGCGCTGGCGGCACGCACCGCGGCCGACGTGGTGTACGCGTGGCCGGGCAGCGTAATCGCCCCGCTGGACGTGCCCGCCGCCGTGCAGGTGCTGATGAACGGCAAGCTCAAGGGCCAGCCGGATGCCGAGGCCAAGCGCGCCGAGCTCGAGCGCGAGTACGCCGACAACATTGCCGACGGTCTCAACGCTGCCCGGAAAGGCTATGTGGACGACGTGATCGAGCCCGCCGAGAGCCGCCTGATGTTGGTGGCCGCGCTGGAGGTTCTGTCCGCTAAGCGGGATACGCGCCTCCCCAAAAAGCACGCCAATCTGCCGATGTGAGCGGTGAAAGGGAGGATATACGATGAATTATGTAATAATTCCCTTTTCGGGGACCGATATGATCATCGGCTTCGCGATCCTGGTTGCGCTTCTGGTCATCATCCTGATCGCCGTCCTGCGCAGGCCCGGCGCGAAGGCCCCGGCCGCTAACGAAGTTGCGCCCGTCGCCTTCCAGAGCGCGCCCGCTTATCCCGCCTTCGCAGGCGTGGACGGCGCGGTGGTCGCGGCCATTGCCGCGGCGGTCTCCATGATGGGCCAGGCCGAAGGCAAGCGCCTCGTGGTGCGCGCGGTACGCCGCTCCGATAATTGGGCGGACGCCGGCCGCAGGGAATCGCAGTATTAGGGAACATTCAGCCAGACGCTTACGAAACTTACGGCCGGTCACAGGCCGGGCGTCAATGTTATGAAGGAGGAAGCATCCATGCGTAAATTTCAAATAACGGTCAACGGACAGGGCTATCAGGTTGAGGTCGAAGAAGTCGCCGCGTTCGCGTCCGCTCCGGTCGCCCCGGTGGCGGCCCCCGCCCCGGTAGCCGCGCCCGCCCCTGTGG
>JAEYPB010000021.1 GCA_023411175.1 Bacillota bacterium
GTGTTTAATCCTCTTCTTCCCGCTTCATGCCCGCCAAGGCACTCCCCGGAAAGCGTTCTAACTCATCAGAATCTGACTGTTCTTTCTTCTCGCTCTCGCTGTATCGTTTTCAAGAATCGCATCGCACGCTTTCCGTTTTCGTTTGCGCCGTTTTTCGCGTGCTTGACTATATTATCACGCCGGGTACCCGTTGTCAATAGTATTTTTGGACTTTTTTCAACTTCACAATTTGTTAATATCCCGGACCCGAAGAACCGGCTGGAGCTGTTCTCCGTGCAGCGCTGCGAGCGCCGAAGCCCTGAGTTCCTGGGTTTCCAGCATCAGCGAAGCAGGCTTGCGCATCGGATCGTCCTGGTAGAACGGAACAAAGTACACATTCTTGCGTTCCATCATAATCCCGATATTCTTTGCGCTGGCGGACAGGCCGTCGTTTGTCGAAATACCGAGAAGCACGGGGCGGCTATTCCGTAGCTGGGACTTGACCGCCATCGCCACCGGCGTATCGGTGACGCCATAGGCCATTTTCGCCAGGGTGTTCCCGGTACAGGGCGCGACGATCACAAGGTCCATCAGTTTCTGGGGGCCGATGGGCTCCACCTCCTGAATGGTGTGCCAGCAGCTTCGGCCGCAGATTGCTTCCAAACGCGCGCGAATGGACGCCGCGGTGCCAAAACGCGTATCCATGGAGTAGACGTTGTCCGACAGGATGGGATAGAGTTCCGCGTCGCTGAGCGTCTCCAGCGCTTCGAATACGCTGTCAAAGGTACAGAATGAACCGGTTACGGCAACGGCAATGCGCTTTCCCCTTAGCTCGTTCATAGTGATGCGCCTCCTTTTCTGGCTTCAAGCAGTGCGGCCAGCAACGCGCGCCCGGCGCTTTCCGGGCAATACCTTCCGGGAAGGCCTGGTTCGCGCCATGCGGCCAGCCCCATCATCTGGGCGGTTTTGATATCCACACCGTAGGGCGGGCTGGACAGATCGACGAGGAGCGTGTCCTGACGGAGCCGGGCAAGATGCCGCGCTTCCAACACGCGCTCCGGCGGCGTGGAGAACACGACCCGATGGGCCGGAAGCCGTTCCAGCATCTCGTCCATGTTCACCGCCTGCGCGCCGGCGCGCTCGGCAAGGCTGCGCGCCCGTTCGGATCGGGCGGCCACCGTCACGCGGGCGCCGTAGCCCAGGAGCATCCCGGTCAGCGCCCGGCCGATGCGACCGAAGCCGATGACCATCGCCCGCGCTTCCGTGAGCGAAAAAAATGCGCGCTCGCATACCGCGTGGATGGCTCCCTCTGCGGTGTAGGCGGCGTTTCGGAGCGTCAACCGCTCGTCGCCGGACAAATCCACCGTCGGATACCGACGGCAGAAGTCCGCGGGCGCCTCTCCCGGCCCAAACAGAAAAACCGGTGTACCCGGCGGCAGCGCTTCCCACACTTCCTCGGACCGGCTGGGATTCTGGGCATAGGGAAACGCCATGCCCGCCGCCCCGAACGGATTATGTAAAACCACGGCTTCTGCCTGTGTGAGATCCGGAAGCGTCGCAACCGGAATGTCTACGCCCGCGTATTCGAGCCCGAGGCCCGCGGCGTCAATCCCGTCGCGGCGCGCCCAATCGATCAGGTGCGCGTAACGGAGGTCGCCGCCGATCGCTACAAGTTCCATGCCTTCTCCCCCTTCAAGGCGCTATACCCAGCGCATCCTATGCCGTGCCGGGAACGCGCGTGAGTGCATAAAAAGAACGCCCCTTTTCAGAGGCGTACATAGAAGACTGTGTCAACGTCCAGATTGTCTAGCTTTCATATCCCGGCTTCTCCGAAAGGCCGTGCTGGCGGTCGAAATTCTCCTGATTTTTCTTCAGATACCGCGCGTAGAGCTCCTGCGCGTCCATACCGGCGGACAGACACATGCTGACGAAAAAGTGCAGGATGTCCACCAGCTCCTCCCGGAGCGCGTCGTGGTCGACGGGCTTCGGGTTCTTCCACCATTTGAAGTTGACCTCGTCCAGCAGCTCGGAAAGCTCGGAAATGGTGGCCAGCGTCTGCATCTGGAGCCACTTCTCCATCGGGATGTCCCCGAGATTTCTCCGGGCCACGAGCTCGTCATTAAAAGCCTTCTGCATTTCAAAGATGCGCTCCAGCCTGTCCATCGCTACACCTCGATCCCTTCCGCGCCTTTTCCGACCAGCGAGAACGACGGCGTGGCGCTCAGGATCTTCCGCGTCACGTCCATGACGGAATCATAGGTGATGGCGTCGATCTTGGCGATGACCTGTTCCTCCGTCTGCTCCTTATTCAGGAGGAGCTTTCGCCGACCCAGCGCGTTCATTCGGCTGGATGTGGACTCAAGGCCCAGGATATAGCTGCCCTTGAGCTGCGCGCGGGCCTGCTCGAACTCCTGCTGCGTGAGGCCGTCCCGGGTGATGTGCTCGACCTCCTGCCGGATCAGCCGGAGCACTTCCGGGGCGTGCTCGATGCTGGTGCCCGCGTAGATGGCGAAGAGCCCGGCGTCCGAATAGGACGCGGGGTAGCTGTACACGGTGTAGGCCATGCCACGCTCCTCACGGATGGACTGGAACAACCGGGAGCTCATGGCACCACCCAGGACGCTGTTCAGGATCGACATCGGGTAGATCTCGTCCGTATCCTGTGAAATACCGGGGTAGCCCACCGTCAGGTGAATCTGCTCGATCTCCTTTTCCCGGCGGATGATCCTTGGCTTTGCGGGCCTGGTTCGGAAAGAAGGAACGTGTTCGCCCCTCTGCCAGTCGCCCAGATGGCGCTCCGCCAGCTGGATCAGCTCATTCCAATCGTAGTTGCCGGCCAGCGCCAGCACGGCGTTTTCCGGCCGGTAGAACTTTTTGTAATAGCCGAGAAGCCGGGCGCGGTTCAGCCCGCCGACGGATTCCTCGGTGCCGAGGATCGGGCGGGAGAGCGGCTGATCGCCAAACTGCGCCAGCATGATCAACTCGCTGACGAGATCCTCGGGAGAATCCTCGGCCATCGAAATCTCCTCGATGATGACGCCCTTCTCCTTTTCGATCTCCTGGGGGTTGAAGACGGAGTGAAGCACGATGTCCGAGATGACATCCACCGCCAGCGGCAGGTCCTCATCCACCACCTTGGCGTAAAAGCAGGTGCACTCCTTGGAGGTGAAGGCGTTCAGCTGACCGCCGACGGCGTCCATCGCCTCCGCGATGTCCCGGGCGGTGCGTTTCTTCGTGCCCTTGAAGAGCATGTGCTCGATAAAATGGCTGATGCCGCCCTGCTGCTTCGCCTCGTACTGGGAGCCGCTGCCGACCCAGAGCCCCACCGACACCGAGCGGAAGTGCGGAATCTTCTCGGCGATGATCCTCAGGCCGTTGGGAAGAGTGTGTTGATCGTACATGGTTCCTCCTGAAAAATGCGGGGAACCGGGCCTTGCCCAATTCCCCGCGTAAGTGGTTTTTTAGCGCCGGAACGGCGGCCTTCCACCGCCCATGCCTCCGTCGCGCCGCTGCGGCGGACGGCGAACCGGCATGGCCGGGTTGTCGTACTCGATGTCGGAGCGGATCAGGTTCACGCGGCCCTGGGCGTCGATCTCCGCCACCTTGACGGGCAGCGTGTCGCCGATCGCGACCACATCCTCAACCTTCTCCACGCGCTCGTTGGCGAGCTTCGAAACGTGCAGCATGCCGTCCTTACCGGGCGCGTACTCCAGGAATGCGCCGAAGGGCATGATGCGAACGACCGTGCCTTCGAATTCGTCGCCCACCTTGAGCTCCTTGGTGATGCCCTCGATGATCTGGCGAGCCTTCTTGGCGGCCATCTCGTCGGAGGTGGCGATGTAAACGCTGCCGTCGTCCTCGATGTCGATCTTGACGCCGGTCTGCTCGATGATCTTGTTGATGGTCTTGCCGCGGGGGCCGACCACTTCGCCGATCTTCTCCGGGTTGATCTTGAACACGACGATCTTGGGCGCGTACTTCGAAAGGCTCGGCCGGGGCGCCGGCAGTGAATCCAGCATCTTGCCAAGGATGTGCATGCGGCCGTCCAGCGCCTGAGACAGCGCCTGACGGAGAACCGCCTCGTCGATGCCCTTGATCTTGATGTCCATCTGGATTGCGGTGATGCCAAGGGCCGTGCCCGCCACCTTGAAGTCCATGTCGCCCAGGAAGTCCTCAAGGCCCTGGATGTCGGTGAGCACCGCGATCTTGCCGGAGGCCTCATCCTTGATCAGGCCCATCGCGACGCCGCCCACGGGCCGCTTGATCGGCACACCCGCGTCCATCAGCGCCAGCGTGGAGCCGCAGACGGAGGCCTGGGAGGTGGAGCCGTTGGAGCTCATGACCTCCGAGACCAGGCGCAGCGCATAGGGGAAGTCTTCGGTGGAGGGGATCATCGGCTCGAGGGCCCGCTCCGCCAGCGCGCCGTGGCCGATCTCACGCCGACCGGGGCTGCGGGCAGGCTTGGCCTCGCCGGTGGAATAGCCCGGGAAGTTGTAGTGGTGCATGTAGCGCTTGGTTTCCTCGGGATAAATGGTGTCCAGCGCCTGCTGTTCCGATACCGGCGCCAGCGTGGCGACGGTCATGACCTGGGTCTGTCCGCGGGTGAATACGGCGGAGCCGTGGGCGCGGGGCAGCACGCTGGTCTCGCACCAGATCGGGCGCACCTCGGTGAGCTTGCGGCCGTCGGGACGGATGCCCTCGTCGATGATGCGGCGGCGCATAACTTCCTTCTGGAGCGAATACAGCGCATCGCCGATTTCGCCTTCGCGGCCGGCAAATTCCTCCGCGAAGTGGGCCTTGCACTCGGCCTTGAGCGCGGCCTCGCGAACCTGGCGTTCCTCGCGGTTGAACGTCTCAAACACGTACTTGACCTTTTCCAGCGCGTATTCGCGCACGGCGGCCTTCACGTCGTCGCCCGGCAGCGACAGCGGGAACTCCCGCTTCGGCCGGCCGATTTCGGAGACGATCTGCTCCTGGAAGGCGACGATCTTCTTGATCTCTTCATGGGCGAACAGGATGCCGCCCAGCATGACCTCTTCGGAGACCTCCTTGGCGCCCGCTTCGACCATCAGCACCGCTTCCTTGGTGCCGGCGACGGTCAGCTGCAGAAGGGTCTCGGCCCGCTCCTCGTCCGTGGGGTTGATGATGTACTTGCCATCAATGTAGCCGACATTGACCGCGCCGGTGGGGCCGGCAAAGGGAATGCAGCTGATCGACAGCGCGATGGAGGAACCGATCATCGCGGGGATCTCGGGGGTGTTGTTGGAATCCATCGACATGACGGTGGCGACGACGGACACGTCGTTGCGCATTCCCTTGGGGAACAGCGGGCGCAGCGGGCGGTCGATCAGTCGGCTGGTCAGGATGGCCTTCTCGGCCGGACGGCCTTCGCGGCGGATCCAGCCGCCGGGAATCTTGCCAACCGCGTAGAGCTTCTCCTCGAAGTCGACGCTCAGCGGAAAGAAGTCGATGCCGGGACGCTGCGTCTCGGAGACCGTCGCGGTCACCAGGATGCAGGTGTCGCCGTAGCGAACGAAGACCGATCCGCTGGCCTGCTCGGCATACTTGCCGAACTCCAGCGTCAGCGTCCTTCCGCCCAATTCGTAACTGTAGCTCTTGAACATGTTTTCCCCTCCTCGTGGGCATTTCTATCTATTTCTTTTTATTGAAACCATATTCAGCCCCCGGCGAACAAACTGCAAAAACCGCCGCTTAGGGCAGTATCCCCCAAACGACGGCATTTTGTTCATCTCAGGGACGCGGCCGCGGCAAGCATTACTTGCGCAGACCCAGCTTGCTGATCAGGGTGCGGTAGCTCTCGATGTCATTGTTCTTCAGGTAGTCGAGCAGACCGCGGCGCTGACCGACCATCAAAAGGAGGCCGCGACGGGAGTGGTGATCCTTCTTGTGCTCCTTCAGGTGCTCGTTCAGATGGTTGATGCGCGCGGTCAGAAGCGCGATCTGCACCTCAGGAGAGCCGGTGTCACCCTCGTGACGGCCGTATTCATTCATAATGTCCTGCTTGACGATAACCATAGATGTATTCCTCCTATTTCGTATGCCCGCAAGCCAAGTGAGCCGTTGGAGAATCGGCAGACCGAGCAAACGGATGTCTTACGGCTATTATGCCGCAGAAATCATTCTATCATACCGCGCGCCTGATGTAAATGCACTTTTTGTGAAGTTATGGCACATAACCGCCAATTTCCGGCAGGGTTAAAAAGTACCTGGGGTCCACCGCGCGGCCCGAAACCCGCGCTTCGAAATGCAGGTGCGTGCCGTTGGCGCTGCCCGTGGAGCCCATAACCCCGATTGCCTGTCCGAGCTTCACCCGCTGCCCCTTGCGCACGCTGATTTTTGCGAGGTGCGCGTACATGGAGCGGGAGCCGTCCGCGTGCTCGATGACGACATACTTCCCGTAACTGCCGTACTTCGAGACGATGCCTTCCTTCACGTCGCAAGGGTCGATGTACCGGCCGTATTTGTTCTTTTTCGTCTTGCGGTAGTCGTGGGTGCAGCGGTCGTCCACGCGGATGACGCGGCCTTCGGAAACCGCCACGACGTCCTTGCTGCCGCTGGGCGAAAAATCGACGCCGTCGTGCTTATCCTTGTCGCGGGCCATGGTCTTGAAGTCGTCCGTGATCTGGCAGAAGCTGTTGTCCGCGACGGGGAGCCGCCAGACCGAGGCGCTCTCCACGCCGGTTTTGTCCTCCTCGATCGTCCACCGCTGCAAAGGACTGTTCAGATCGAGCTTTTCAATGGAAAGCCCAGCCCCCTCCGCCGCGCCGGAAGCCGCCAGCGCGTAACCGGCGTCCGCCTGCAGGCAGAGTATCAAATCGTTCTCCGGCGTCACGACGGCACGGAAGCGGTGGCTCGCGCCGCCGTCTGCCATGAAGGACGCGTATTCCCCGCGCTCCTCCGGCTCAGCGGTGGGCATGCCCGTCGCGGCGGCCTTTGCCAGGTGTGCCTCGACTTTCCGAATCGCCCGCTGCCGCTCCAACACGTCCCGAAGCATTGAAATGGTCGCCGCACCGGACTGAATCTCCCCGCTGTCCGACAGCGGCGCGGTGAGGTAGGCGATGCGCGCGCTCAAAGACCTCAGCGAAAAGCCCAGACCGTCGCTGTCCACAGCCATGACGCGCATCTCGGGATCGCTCTTTGCGCCCCCGGGTTCCGCCGACAGCTTCAGATCCGATATCTCTCCGGGTTTCGCCTCGTAGCGGACGGTCAGCCGCCCTCCGGCGAGCCGCAGCGCCACAACCCCTTCCTTCGGCGCGCGGTACCCTTCGACGACCATCACCTCGCAGACGGCAGTCTGCCCCGCGTGGATGAGCGATATCCTCGTCCGCCCCGGCTTGAGCGCGGAGGCGAGGCCCGACTGGTCCACTTGCACCACGCCGGGATCGTCGCTTGTCAGGCTGTATGCGCCGGGCTCCAGAAGCCCGATGCCCAGTTGAACGTGCTCCCCCACCTCCACGACGAGGGATTCCGGATCGAGAGCGCAGGCGGTGAGCAGAATCTCCCGGGCGCGGTACTGGGTTGCGGGCGCGAGATAATCGTGCAGAACCAGCTCAAGTTCATTGAACCAACCGCCCTCATATACGGTTCTCCCGCCTGATTCGCCGGACGGATTGAGCGGCATGTCGCGCTCGATGGCCTGCTGCGGCGCGCCGGGCGCTTCCCGCTGCGTCGCCACATAGCGCGTCAGGCCTTCCTGCGTAACGGCGTATCGCGTATAGCGCCAGACGTTGCGCGCCGCGGGCCGGTTCACCTCGCGGGTTTCGACGAACAGGTCGCGCCTGTTCTCAATGGGCTGGTTTGTCCATTCCGACCAGGGGCCGTAGGTCAAATCTCCCACGGCCGCGCAAGCGGCTGAAGCACAGAAGGCCGTTACGGCGGCGGCAAGGGTCAGGGCTCGCCAATTCAGCACAGTTGGGTTCCCCCGCTTCGTTTTTGCATCTTTCGACAATTATAACACAAACGCCCCGGTGCGTGAGCGCAGAACCGGGGCGAATTTTTGTCAAATTCGGGTCATTGCTCCGGGCCGGCCAGCATCGTGCGCGCCTTCAGCCATCCGTCGCCGGTGGACTGGCCGATGGCCACAAGCGCTCCCTTTAAATAGACGCGAACGGGTTCGTCCGCCGGCGGAATGGCGTCCAAGTCGCAGACCGAGACGGGGTTTCCGTTCAGAAGCCATTTTTCGCAGGATGCCTTGACATTTACCGCCTCCAGGTGCATAAGGGGCGCATCCAGCGGCATCAAACGGGCGGACACGTCCTCGAGCTCGTCGAGCGTCACGGCGTCGGCGATGTCGAACGCGCCGGCGCGGGTGCGCAGAAGAAACGCCATGTGCGCGCCGCAGCCGAGGAGCCTCCCGAGGTCATTGAGAAGCGTCCGAATGTACACGCCCTTGCCGCATTCGATGCGCGCAAGAAACCGTTCCGGTCCGGCGGGCCGTAGGTATTGAAAGGCGTCCACCCGGGCCGGGCGAGGCTCCAGCGCCACTTCGACGCCGCTCCGCGCCAGATCGTACATGCGCTTTCCGCCCCGCTTTACCGCCGAGTACATCGGCGGACTCTGCATAATATCTCCCGTGAGCTTTTCCATCGCCGCGCGGATGTCCGCCTCCGAGGCGGTCACCTCGGCGCGGGCGACGATGTTCCCCGAAGCATCCTGGGTGTCGGTCTCGATCCCCAGACACGCCTCGGTCACGTAGGTTTTTTTCTTGTCGATCATGTAGTCGAAGAGCCGGGTGCCTCGGCCGATGGAAACCGGCAGCACCCCGGCGGCGTCCGGGTCCAACGTGCCGCCGTGCCCAACCTTCACGCCCCTGGGCAGCATTTTCCGAACCTTGAACACCGCGTCCGAGGAGGTCATCCCCGGCGGCTTGAGCAGGTTGATAAATCCGTCCATCTGTTCCCCTTCGTTCGCAAAGCTTAAAAACAGGGAGAGGACCAATGCCCTCTCCGCAGACTGTCAAAATAGGCAGGCTATAATGCCTGGGAACCGTCAGGCGAGATCGCACTCAGTCAATAGCGCGCAGAACTTGGTCACAACCTCATCCGCCGCTTCGAACATCGGCAGGTGCATGGTCATTCCCGCGGCCCGCCTGTGCCCACCGCCGCCGAAGAAGGCGGCCACCTCACCCGCATCGATCGTACCGTCGGTGCGCAGCGAGAACTTGGTGGTAAAGATGTCTCGCTCCTCCGCCAGTACCGCAGCTTCGACGCCTTCCGTCTCAATGAGGAAGTTGATGACCCCCTCCGTATCCGCCCGGGAAGCGCCGCTGACCTCGTACATCAGCGAACTGACGCGCGTCACGGCGATGCGCCCCTCGCAGTAGAACTCCACCGCCGAAAGCGCCATGCCCAGAAGCATGGTGCGGGCGCGCGTACGCAGACGGAACAGCCGGAGGCTCGCGTCCGCGATGTCAAACCCCACGTCCAGGCACCGGGCGATGCCCCGCGCCGCTTCCGAGGTCGTGTTTGAAAAGCTGAGATTGCCTGTGTCGGTGGCGATGGCCGTGTACAATAAGAGCGCCATGTCCTTGTCCAGCGCAACGCCCAGTTCGTCGATCAGCCGGAGGGCGATGACACCGGTGGCGGCCGCCTCGCCGTCCACCAAACTGAGCTCGGCGAACTGCGGATTGGTGGGATGGTGATCGATCAGCGCTGTATCGGCAACATGGGAAAGCGCGCCCTTGTCGCCCGCGCGGTCCATCGCGGCTACGTCTTCGAACAGCACGCAGCTTGGAACAAAGGGCAGCGCTTCCGGCTTGCACACGCCGTCCACGCCCGGCAAAAACTGATACATGTGCGGCACGGGGTCCGCGCTGACCAGCGCGGCACGCTTGCCGAGCTTCGTCAGCGCCCGTGTGAGCGCAAGGCCGGAACCCAGCGTATCGCCATCCGGGGAGACGTGGGCCACCACCGCGATGTCGTCCCGAGCCCTAATCCACGCCGCCAGTTCGGGGATCGTCGCCATGCGCGTCCTCCTCTTTTAAAAGCCGGTTGATCTTGTCTGCGTATTCAATGTTGGTATCCAGTTCAAAGATCAGTTCGGGCGTATAACGCAGGTCAACCCGCTTGCCCAATTCGCGCCGGATGAAACCGGAAGCCTTCTTCAGCGCTTCCATCATCCCCTTGCGCCGTTCCGGCTCGAGCACGCTGATGCGCGCTTTGCAGAAGCGCAGATCCCGCGTCACCTCGCACCGAACGATCGAAAACGTGCCGCCCACGCGGGGATCGTTGATCTCCTCGCGCAGAATTTTATCCAATTCACGCCGCACCTCCTCGGAGATGCGGTCCACGCGGTCAAATGCCATGTTGCCTCCTTGAGAAAAACGGATGCGTTCGAGCCCCGCCCGAAGCCCTCCAAAAAAAGATACCCCGCTTTGAAGGATTCAAGCAGGCCTGCGGAATCTCCTCCGCAAGGCCTGCTTTTGTACTGTCTTCAGCCCCCGGGCTCAGCGTTCGATTTCTTCCATCTGGAAGCACTCGATCACGTCGCCCTCCTTGATGTCGTTGTAGTTTTCAAGCCCGATGCCGCACTCGTATCCGGTGGCGACTTCCTTCGCATCGTCCTTGAAGCGTTTGAGGGATTCCACCTTCGCCTCGTGGATGACCACGTTGTCGCGCAGGAGCCTGGCCTGGGCGTTGCGGAGAATCTTGCCCTCGGTGACATAGGAACCGGCGATCATGCCAACGCCCGTCACGCGGAAGGTCTGCCGCACTTGGGCGCGGCCCAGAATGTTCTCCTTGAACTTGGGCGTGAGCATGCCCTTCATGGCGCTCTCGACGTCCTCAATGGCATTGTAGATAATCCGGTACAGCCGGATATCGACCTTTTCGCGCTCGGCGATGTCGCGGACGGCATTGTCGGTTCGCACGTTGAAGCCGATGATGATGGCGTTGGAAGCCGAGGCCAGCATCACATCCGTCTCGGTGATCGCGCCGACGCCGCCATGGATGGCACGCACGTGTACCTCTTCATTGGACAGCTTCTCCAGCGACTGCCGCACGGCCTCCACCGAGCCCTGTACGTCGGCCTTGATGATCAGGTTCAAGTCCTTGACTTCCCCGGCGGAGATCTGGCTGAACAGGTCGTCCAGCGTGGTCTGGGACTTGGAGGAGATCAATGCCGCGCGCTGCTTATCCTTGCGCTCCGAGGACAGCTGACGGGACAGCTTGTCGTCCACCGCGTTCATTACATCGCCGGCATCGGGCACGTCGTTGAAGCCGACGACCTCCACCGGGTCGGACGGGCCCGCCTCCTTGACGCGCTCGCCTCGGTCGTTGACCATCGCCCGGACGCGGCCAAAGGCCGTACCGGCGACGATGTTGTCGCCCACCTTCAGCGTACCGTTCTTGATGAGCACCGTGGCCACAGGGCCGCGGCCCTTGTCCAGCCGGGCCTCGATGATGATGCCGCGGGCCTGACGGTTGGGGTTTGCGCGGTAGTTCTGAAGCTCCGCCACCAGGAGGATCATCTCGAGCAGCTTGTCGATGTTTTCGCCGGTGATGGCGGAAACGGGTACCATGATGGTCTCGCCGCCCCACTCCTCGGCCACCAGGCCGTACTCGGTCATCTCCTGCATAATGCGGTCGGGGTTGGCGGTGGGCTTATCCATCTTGTTGATGGCGACGATGGTGGGCACATTCGCGGCCTTCGCATGGTTGATGGCCTCAATGGTCTGGGGCATGACGCCGTCGTCCGCCGCCACCACGAGAATCGCGATGTCGGTGGCCTGCGCGCCGCGGGCGCGCATGGCCGTAAAGGCCTCGTGGCCCGGCGTGTCGAGGAAGGTGATCTTCTGGCCGTGCACGTCTACGGTATAAGCGCCGATGTGCTGCGTGATGCCGCCCGCCTCGCCCGCAGTGACGCGGGTCTTGCGGATGTAGTCCAGAAGGCTCGTCTTGCCGTGGTCGACGTGGCCCATGATGGTCACGACAGGCGGACGGGACTCGAGGTCTTCCTCGGCGTCCTCAAAGTCCTTGGACTCCAGCACGTCCTCGGCGGTCTCGGCCTTCTTCATCTCCAACTGGCAGCCGAACTCGTTGCAGACGAGCTGCGCGGTGTCGAAGTCCAGCTCCTTGTTGATGGTGGCCATGATGCCCAGAAGAAGGAGCTTTTTGATGATCTCGCCCGCAGGCTTGCCGATGCGCTCGGTAAGATCCTTGACCGTGATCGTGTCGGCCGTCATGAAGGCCTTCTCGATGCGAATGGGCTCCGGCCGGAAGTTCATCTGCGACTTCTTGCGGCGCCTGTTGCGCACAAACTCGTCGTCGCCAAACATCCGGGGCCCGGCTTCCCTGGCCATCTGCTTTTTGGTCTTGGAGCGCTCGGGATCGTTCTGGCGCACGTATTGCTTCTTGTTGGGATCGTAGTTGGAGACGCGCTCCTTCTCGACCGTGGGGGTCAGCTCCGGGCCGGACTTGCGGCCAAAGCCGGGCCGTCCGCCCATCGGCGGGCGCGCCGGGCCGGCACCTGCCGGACGGGGCGCGAAGGGACGCGGCGCGCCGGGGCCACCCTGACTGGGCTGCACCGGACGACCGTAGGGGCCGCCCTGACCGGGCTGCACCGGACGACCGTAGGGGCCGCCCTGACCGGG
>JAEYPB010000022.1 GCA_023411175.1 Bacillota bacterium
GTGTTTAATCCTCTTCTTCCCGCTTCATGCCCGCCAAGGCACTCCCCGGAAAGCGTTCTAACTCATCAGAATCTGACTGTTCTTTCTTCTCGCTCTCGCTGTATCGTTTTCAAGAATCGCATCGCACCCTCGCCGTTTTCGTTTGCGCCGTTTTTCGGGTGCTTGACTATATTATCACGCCATGCACCCGTTGTCAACACTTTTCTTTGTTAATTCCATATTTATCGCGATTGACATCCGGCCGGGTTTTTTCTATTATATAAGTACATTTGCGCGGGAGGCCCGAAACCATGCCAAAGCTTGAATCCTATCATAGAAACCTGCCCTATAGCTACGCGCTGGGCATCTACCCGGCCTCGGTCCTGATCGAGGCGCGGCCGGGGGCGGCCCGGCGGCTGCTGGTAAACCCCTCGGGCCTTGAGAGCGAGGGCGTCGCCCGCCTGCGCGAGCGCTGCCGTGCCCTGGGCATCCGCGAGGAGGAGGCCGAGCGGGTGCTGCGCCGTGAATCGAAAAAGGACAACTGCTTCGCGGGCATTGTATTTGATAAGTACGAAGCACCGCCCGCACCGGACAGGCCCCACGTGGTGCTGTGCCAGATCAGCGACCAGGGCAACCTGGGCACGGCGCTTCGGGCCTGCCTCGCCTTCGGGCTCCGGGATGTGGCGGTGATCCGCCCGTGCGTCGACCATTTCGACCCACACGCGGTGCGCGCGTCGATGGGCGCTTTGTTTCATATGAACGTACACGCCTACGATACCTTTGGCGAATACCGCGCCGCGTACCCCGCCCACGCGCTGTACCCCTTCATGCTGGATGGCGCGACCAAACTGGACGAGGCGGCGAAAAACCGACCCGCGCGCTTCTCGCTGGTCTTCGGCAACGAGGCGGCGGGGCTTCCGAAGTCCTTCGCCGCGATGGGCAGGCCCGTGTTCATCCCCCAGGGGCCGGAGGTGGATTCCTTGAATCTCTCGGTGGCCGTAGCGCTTGGAGCCTACGCCTTCACCCGGGACTGACCGCGAGCCGTTCCGCGCGCGCCCATGCGGGCGGAAACGTTGATTGAGGGCGCCGGCTTCCATTGCGCGGTAAGGCGGCGGGCGCGCAGGCGGATGGATGGGAGACGCGGCACAGGCATCCCGCCCCCTGTCAATTGTTGCCAATTGAATAAAAAGTATTGACTAATTTGTCTCGAATTGTTACAATCCCTTTGAAACTAGTTTCTATTCTGTTTCAAAAGGGAGTGTTCCATTCATGAAGCCCATTCTTCGATTGGCGGTATTGGTTTTCGCGCTGATGCTGGCCGCCGCCCCGGCGCTGGCCGCGTGCCCCAACACAGGCGACTATTCCTATAACTTCACCTTCAACGGAAACTGCTACAAGGTCACCTGCACCGACGGCAAGTGCGTCACCAGCCCCTGCAAGGGCGACAGCACCTGCACCAACGACTCCTGCCCCAACGCGGTGAAGCCTGTTGCCACCAAGAAGCCCGCCGCCACCAAGGCGCCCTCGACCTGCCCCAGCGTGACGGCGAAGCCCGTCGCCACGGAGAAGCCTGTGGCCACCAAGGCGCCCTCTGCGACGAAGAAGCCTTCGGCCACCAAGAAGCCCACCGCCACCAAGGCCCCCGAAGCCACCAAAGCCCCGTCCAGCGGCACTTCGCTGAGCGCGATGGCCTCTGACGTCGTCAGCCAGACCAACGCCGAGCGCGCCAAGCAGGGCCTCGGATCGCTGAAGGTTTCCAGCGAGCTGACCCGCGCGGCCTGCGTCCGCGCCCAGGAGATCGTTCAGAAGTTCAGCCACACCCGCCCGGACGGCAGCGCCTGGTCCTCCGTGTCCTCCTCCGCCCGCGGCGAGAACATCGCCATGGGGCAACAGAGCGCCGACAAGGTCATGGCCGCCTGGATGAGCTCCTCCGGCCACCGCGCCAACATCCTGCGCTCCTCGTTTGGCTCCATAGGCGTGTGCGCCTACAAGGTGGGCAACACCATGTACTGGGTGCAGCTGTTCGGCGGCTGATCGAAAGCCACCCCGTGAGACATCCGGTTTGACCCCGTAAGGGCATGAGATGAGCCGCCGCGCCGGGCAAGGCGCGGCGGCTCTTTTGCGTAGTTTCTACATTATAATGAAAAACGTATTTCGATGGCCCGAGCCTCAGCCCTTGTACTCGCGGACCGGGCGGCCTTCGATGTACCCGCGGCTGCCGCGGGGTTCCAGCTGGAACCGGGGGCCGTCCTCGGGCGCCCATTCCCAGCCGAAGCGGGTGGGGTCGAACCGCTCGACAGCCGACCAGACGGCCATGATCGCCTCTTCGAAGTTCTCGTCTTCAAAGGGCTCGCCCTGGAACACCAGGTATTTCGCGGGCGGCAGATCCACGAGGTCGAAGCCCTCCGGCACCGGGCCGGCATAGTCGGCGGGCACTTCGACGCCCTGACAGTATTCGGAGGTGTTCTCGGGCCGCATCGCCTCCGGCATCCACATACCGATGGACTCGTACAGCGCGCCCTTGACGCTCTCCAGAACCCCCCACACCTCGCAGCCGACCTCCTCACAGTACTCGAAGTACTCGGTGGCCTTGACACCCCGCTTCACGATCGCCCTGCGGGCGGGCCGTTCGATCACCTGCGTAAACACGACGCTTGCAGACATTTTCTTTTCTCCCCCTTCCAGGTACTTGAAGTAGCTTCGGACGGAGTAGTAGGTGAAAAGCTGGATGGGCGGCGCCTCCCGGCGGTACCTTTCCGGAGGCAGCCCGAACCGGCGCGAAAAGGCTTTGGTAAACCCCTCGTGAGAGCCGAAGGCCGCGTCCAGCGCCACATCAAGTACGCTCCTTTGGGTATCCCGGAGCGCCTTTGCCGCCTCGGAAAGGCGGACATCCCGGATGTAGGCGAAGGGCGTCTTGCCCGTCAGCAGCGAGAACGCGCGCAGCGCCTGCCAGGGCGAATAGGCCGCGGCCCTGGCCAGGTCGTTCAGCGTGATCTCTTCCCGGTAGTGCTTGAGGATGTGGTCCTGCATCCGCTGCACCGCGTCGATTCTGTCCCAATCCGCGTTCACGTTTACCACCCTCGCTCAGTGTACCACGCCGGGGGCGCCGCCGTCTTGACCTGGATTGCGCAGTTAGACCAACCGGAAAATCCGGTTGACGCCAAGGGGAGCGGCAAATGCCGCTCCCCTCTTGAACATTTTCAGGTGATCGGTTCCCACCAGGCGTCCGCGCCCAGAAGGTTCAGGTCCTTCAGCTGCGGGTAGTCCGCGATCCGCATCTTGAATGGCCCCAAGAAATACTTTCCCGGCCTGACCGTCCTGACGGCGCTGACTTCGTACTGGCCGGTCAGGATGGTCTTGTCGGCAAGCCGGATGACCACGCGGCCCGGGTTGGGCGCGGGCACCTTCTGGGTATAGCGGGTGCGGTTGTAGAAGAACATCTCGACCACGAGCGTTTCGCCGCTGTAGTAGATCCTGCGGGCACTGGAGGTGAGCTTGCCCGAGGCCCCCTTGGGCCTGGTGCGGGGGGTGGCCTGATTCTTTGCCACGGTCACCACGCAATAGGCCTTTTTCCCGTTCGAGGTGGCGGCGGTGATGACCGCCTTTCCATAGAGGTTATTGCTGTTGGCGGTGACCACGCCGTTCTCCACGGTGGCGATGGCGGGCCTCGAACTCGTCCATGTAACGGACTTGTCCTCCGCGATAAGGGGCAGCACGGTCTCCTGCAAGGTGAAGCTCTGCCCCGGAATCACCGTCTTTTTCTTGCTGCTGAGCGTCACCGACGTGGGCTTCGCGGGGATGGCGGTCACCACGCACTGTGCGACCACGCCGCTGGTGGCGGTTGCGGTGATGGTGGCGGTGCCCTCCTTCGCCACGGCCAGGATCCTTCCGGTGGACGAGACCTTCGCCACGGCCTCGTTGTCGGAGGTCCACTTGAGCTGCTTGTACCGAGCGGAGGACGGGCTGACCTTGGCCGGCATGGTGTAGCCCTTGTTCTGCTGGAGGCTGATGGCGGTATACTTGAGCTGAATCTTCGACACAACGTACTGCTTGGGCAGCACCTTCACATAGCAGACCGTGAAGTCGCCGCCGGACTGCGCCATGATCGTGGCGAAGGTACTATAGGTATATTTCGTGCCGGCGGTCACGAGGCCGGTTTCGGACACGGTGGCGACGGAGGATTTCGACGTCGACCAGCTGGCGCTTTCAAACCCGCTGTTCAGCTGAAGCGTCTGACGGGGCGCGAGCACCGCCCTTGAAAGGCTCATGGTCTTGACGTCGGTCTTGGCGGCCGGTTCCGTGACCGGGGGCGTCGCGCCGGAACCCGAGCGGGTGAGAAGGGTCTGCGCGCTGCCCACCGGGTAAACCTGCATGTTCTGGGACTTGCCGTAGGGCGAGAGCATCGCCTTGACGGCGTCACGCGCAAAGGCGTAGGCCTCCGCGATGGTGACGGTGCCGTCGCCGTTCGCGTCTCCCTCGAGGTCCTGCAAAACCGAGCCGCCCGCGGCGGTGCCGCTGTGGGCCCAGCCCATGGCCTCGCACAGCGCCGAAGTCGTCAGGCCGTAGGAGGCGCTCCCGGCGGTGATCGCCCAGGATTCCTCGCTCTTGGACGACGAGGCGATTACGTGGAACTTTGTCCCGGAGGTAATGGCCTTGGCGGCGACGCCGGAGGACGCGCCGGAGAACGCGGCGATCGCGTTGTCGGCAAAATCGGAGGCGGAAGCGCTTTTGTTGATCAGGCCGCCGGACTCGCAGGAATCCAGCAGGATGACGACCGTCCCGCGAACGTTGCCCAGCGCGCTCTGAAGAAGCGAAAAGCTGTACACCCTGTATGCGGCGGAGGTGGCGAGGTCCACGCCCACGAGGCCGGAGGCCTCGCCGTGGCCCGTGTAGTAGAACACGGTCACATCGTCGTCGTCCGCGCCCCAGGTGGCGACGGCATTGACCGCGGAGGCCATATCGCCGGCCTTCAGGTTGGATTTCACGACCACGTTGGAATAGCTGACCGCGCCGGACTGGAGCGCCTGGCGCATGGCGCTCAGGTCGTTGGCGCAGCTGGCGAGGTCGCTGGATTCATAGCCGGAGCGCTCGGCATAATCGCTGTTTCCGATCAACAGCGCCCGGTACTTCGTCACGCCGTCGGACGCGGCCAGGGCCGGAACCGCCAGCATCATCAGCGCCACCAGCGCCATCGCGGCCGAGCGCCAAAGCGCCACGCGTGTTTCACTTCTCATAGCGCGCCTCCACATTCAGTCCACAAAAAGTATAATATACGTATTCAAATTGTAATATTTACCACCTGTTTTGTCAAGATCGTTTGGGAAAATTCACATCCCCGCCGCACATCACGCTTTCCGCGTCGGAGCAAATGTGGTAAACTAAAGGGGATGTTCGTACCGGGGAGGCGTCGCCATGCAAAAAATTCCCAGCGAGACGCGCGCTCGCATGATCGCCAACATCATCACGGGCTGCTCCGTGGTGCTGTTCGCGGTGGTTTTGTACCGGATCAACGATATCCTCGGCGGCGTTTCGAAGCTGATGGGCCTGTTGTCGCCGCTGGTGGTCGGCGGCTTCATCGCGCTGATGATGCGCCCGGCAATCCGCTTCATTGAGCAGCTGTTTTCGAAAATCCCGCCCGGCGGCACGCCGTCCACCCGTCGGTTGAAGCTCTACAGGGCGCTGGCGCTGGTGATCGTATACACGCTCCTTTTCACGCTGGTGATCGGCTTTTTCGTGATCGTGGTGCCCCAGTTCGTGATCTCCGCCCAGTCGCTGACCGGGACGGTCACCCGCTACGTGACCTCCCACCGCACGGACATCGAGTGGTTCCTCCGGGAGTTCAACATCACCGACATCACCGGGCAGAGCTCCCAGAACGTGCTGCTCCAGTGGGAGGACATCGTCCGCACGGCGATGGACTATCTGGGCAAGGTCCTTCTTAGCATCATCAACATGAGCTACAGCCTCTGGGGCGTTTCGGTCAACCTGTTCATGGCGGTCATCATCTCGATCTACATGCTCTTTGGCCGGGAGCGCTTCCTCGCCCAGAGCAAGAAGCTGTGCTGCGCGTTTCTGTCGCCCGGGCAGCTGTGCACGGTCACCTTCTGGATCCACCGCACCCATGTGATCTTCACCGGCTTCATCTCCGGCAAGGTGATCGAAACCGTGGTGGTGGGCATCGCCTGCTACATCGGCATGCTGGTATTTCGGATGGACTACGCGCTGCTCATCAGCGTCATCGTGGGCGTGACCAACGTCATCCCGTTCATCGGCGCGTTTCTGGGCGCGATCATCGGCATTGTGATCCTTCTGATGGTCAACCCGGTCAGCGCGCTGTGGTTTGCGGTGTTCATCCTGATCTTGCAGCAGCTGGACGGCAACGTGTTCGGCCCGAGGATCCTCGGGGACTCGCTGGGCATTTCGTCCTTCTGGGTCATCATCGCGATCCTTCTGGGCGGCGGACTGTTCGGCGTGACCGGCATGATCCTGTTCATCCCCGTCTTCGCAGTTCTGTATGAAATCGTCAGCGCCGTGGTGCGCAGCCGCCTCAAGAAGCGCGGCATGCCCCAGGAGACCGCCTACTACGACACCCCCGGACTGCCCAAAGGCGTATGTCCCGCGCCCGTTCCCGCGCGAGATGATAAGGAGGAAAAAGCATGAACCATGTAAAACAGCTCGGCCTGGGCATGATGCGGCTGCCCACCGCAAACGGAGAGATCGACTTTGCCCATACCTGCCGCATGGTGGACAGCTTCATTGAAGCCGGCGGCGTGTGGTTTGACACCGCCTGGGGCTACCACAACGAAAAGAGCGAGCCCACCGTCCGCCGGAGCGTGACCGAGCGCTACCCCAGGGATTCGTTCCTGCTGGCGACCAAGCTGCCCGTGTGGCTCGTCAAGGGCGAGGACGACCCGGAGCGGCTCACCCAGGAGCAGCTGAGGCGCACCGGCGCGGAATACTTCGACCGCTACATGCTGCACGCGCTGAACGGCGGCCGCCTGGAGGATCTCGAGAAGTTCAAGGTGTGGGACTTCCTGAAGGGCCTCAAGGAGCGGGGCATCGCCAGAAAGATCGGCTTCTCGTTCCACGACACCGCGGACGTGCTGGAAAAGATCCTTTCCGCCCATCCGGGGCTTGATTTTGTGCAGCTTCAGATCAACTACCTGGACTGGGAGGACGACAAGGTCCAGTCCCGCAAGTGCTATGAGACCGCCCGCGCCCATGGCTTGGACGTCATCGTGATGGAGCCGGTCAAGGGCGGCATGCTGGGCGCGCTGCCGGAGAATGTGTCGAGGCCGCTGCGCGCCGTCCATCCGGACTGGTCGGACGCCCGCTGGGCCCTCGCCTTCTGCATGTCCCTGCCCGGCGTCGCCACGATCCTGAGCGGCATGTCCAATTCCGAGCAGCTGGAGGACAACCTGAACACCTTCAAAAACTTCGAGCCGCTGACCGACGCCGACCGTACGGCGCTTAACGAGGCGCTGACGATCCTGAAGGCGATGCCGTCCATTCCCTGCACCGGCTGCGCCTACTGCGTGGACAGCTGCCCGCAGAAGATCAACATCCCCGAAATCTTCAAAACCGCCACCGGCGTCATGCGTTTCGGCCCCCAGCCGGGGCTGATGGGCCACTATGCCTGGGTGGTCTCGGAGGGCAGCGGCCGGGCGAACGAATGCATCGCCTGCCACGCCTGCGAGGGCAACTGTCCGCAGAGCCTGGAGATCGCCAACCTGATGACCGGGTGCGCGGAGCTGCTCGACGTGTAACCGGATTCACGCCGAAAGCCCTTTCGGCGCATGGCATCAAAAAACCCTGCGGCTTTCGCATCGAAACCGCAGGGTTTTCGATTCCTTGGCGTATGCCTTCTTTACATGAATGGGCTGGTGTGCCCTTGTCGGAAATGCTATAATTATGAACGATAAGGTATGCCAATTCGAGGAGGAAGACGGTATGTCTGATTGTAAGCGGCTGAAGGACCGCGTGGTGGTCATCACCGGCGCGGCGCAGGGCCTGGGCGAAGCGCTGGCCAAAAGGCTTTCCGATGAGGGCGCGAAGGTGGTCGTAGCCGACATGAACTACGAGGCGGCGCAGGCCGTCGCGGCGTCGCTTTCGGACGCCATCGCCGTGAAGGTCAACGTGACCAGCTATGAGGACTGCGAAGCGATGGCGAAGGCCGCGGCTGAAAAATACGGCCGGATCGACCTGATGGTCTCCAACGCCGCCATCCTCATCTCCGGCGCCATCGAGGAAATGACCTACCAGCAGTTTTCAAAGGTCGTGGACGTCAACCTGAACGGCTATTTCAACACCTGCAAGGCCGTCGTCCCCTACATGCGCAAAAACGGCAAGGGCTCGATCGTCCAGATCAACTCCAAGTCCGGCAAGAAGGGCTCCGCCAAGAACTGCGCCTACGCGGCGTCGAAATTCGGCGGCGTGGGGCTGACCCAGTCGCTGGCGCTGGAGCTGGCGGATGAGGGCATCCGCATCAATTCGATCTGCCCCGGCAACCTTCTGGACAGCCCGCTGTGGGTCAACTCGCTCTATGAGCAGTACGCCCGCAACCAGGGCACCACGAAGGAGAAAATCCGCGAAAAGTACATTAACCAGGTGCCCATGAAGCGCGGCTGCCAGTACGAGGACGTGGCGAACCTGATGGTTTTCCTCCTGTCCGACGAGGCATCCTACATGACCGGCCAGGCCATCAACGTTACCGGCGGCCAGCAGTTGACCTGACGGAGGAAAACATGGACAGACCCGTCATCATCTGGGGCGCGGGGAAGATCGGCCGCGGCTTCATCGCGGAGGTTTTCGGCCGTCCCGGCTATCAAATCACCTTCGTGGACATGATGCGCCCGCTGATCGAGTCGCTCCAGTCGGCCGATGGATACACCATCTGGAAGGCCGAAAACACCGGCGTTTCCAGCGTCCGCGTCGAGCAGTACGACGCGCTGCACATCGACGACGGCGTAGAGATCATGCGGAAAATGCTGGGGCCGAACCCCATCGTCTCCGCGGCGGTGCACGCGTCGATGCTGGAATCGCTGGCGGACATGCTGGCCCCCTACATCCGCGCCCGCGCGATGAAGACGCCCGACGAGCCGATGGACATCCTGCTCAGCGTCAACCAAATGATGCCCGAAGTGGCGTTTTACGGGGCGCTGGAACGGGTATTCTCCGGAGAGGACGCGGTGCTCCGCTACGTCCGGGAAAAGCTGGGGCTTTCGGTGACGGTGGTCATGCGCATCGTGCCCCAGGCGCCGAAGGCTTACCTCGAAAAAGACCCGCTGGCGGTGTTCACCAACGGCTTTCCCGAGCTGGTGGCGGACAGAAAGGGCTTCCGCGGCCCGCTGCCGCAGAGCCCGATGCTGCGCCTCACCGACCACATCGAGGCCGAGGAAGTGCGCAAGATCTACACCCTCAACATGGTGCACGCCACCGCCGCCTACCTGGGCGATCCGGGAAGGTTCACGTTCATCCGCGAGGCCGCTTTGGACCCGGTGCTCGCCCCGCAGCTTCACCAGGCGCTGGACGAGGCCGCCGTGGGGCTCTCCGGCGAATACGGCTTCTCCACGGAGGACATGGCCGCCTGGACGGAGCGCATGATGGGGCTGATCAAAAACCCCCACATGACCGACGACCTGATCCGCCTGGGCGCGGACAGCCTGCGAAAACTCGGCCCGGACGACCGGCTTGTGGGCGCGGCCCGGCTCTCCATCAAGCACGGCGGCCACCCCGCCACCATCGCCCGCGCCATCCGCAGGGGCTTCCTCTACGAAAACGGAGACGAGGGTACCCAGCGCGTGCGCGCCGTCTACCGGGAAAAAGGGCTTCCCGGCGCGCTGGCCGAAATTTGCGGGCTCTCCCCCGACGAACCACTCTACGACATGGTACTCAAAGCATAAGGAGGGTTTCCCATGAAGACCACCGCTGTAAGGCTGTACGGCAAGAACGACCTTCGCCTCGAAAGTTTTGAGCTGCCGGCGCTGAAGGAAGACGAGATCCTGGTCAGGATTATCTCGGACAGCATCTGCATGTCCACCTACAAAGCCACCATTCAGGGCAGCGACCACAAGCGCGTGCCGGACGACATCGCGGTAAACCCCATCGTCATCGGCCACGAGTTCTGCGGCGACATCGTCGAAGTTGGCGCGAAGTGGGCCGACAAGTACAAGGCCGGCGACAAGTTCACCATCCAGCCGGCGCTGAACTACAAGGGCTCCATGGCCACCCCCGGCTACGCCTACCCCTACATGGGCGGCGCGATGACCTACTGCATCCTGGCCCCCGAGGTCATGGAGATGAACTGCCTTCTGGACTACAAGGCGCCCGCCTACTTCTACGGCTCGGTTTCGGAGCCCCTCTCCTGCATCGTGGGCACCTACCACGCCATATACCACACCCAGATGGGCAAGTATGACCACCTGATGGGCATCAAGGAGGGCGGCTCGATGGCCATCCTCGCCGGCGCGGGCCCCATGGGCCTGGGCGCGATCGACTACGCCATCCACTGCGACCGGAAGCCCGGCCTCCTGGTCGTCACCGACATCGACCAGCCGCGGCTCGACCGCGCCGCCTCCATCTACACCGTGGAAGAGGCCGCGAAGAACGGCGTGAAGCTGATCTACCTCAACACCAAGGTGGACGACCCGGTTCAGCTGCTCTTGGGCCAGAACGGCGGCAAGGGCTACGACGACGTGCTGGTGTTCGCGCCGGTGGCGGCGGTCATCGAGCAGGGCGACAAGATCCTGGGCTACGACGGCTGCCTGAACTTCTTCGCGGGCCCCACCAACACCCAGCTCACCGCCCAGTTCAACTTCTACAACGTGCACTACAACGCGACCCACCTGGTGGGCACCTCCGGCGGCAACACGGCCGACATGATCGAGTCCCTCGAGATGATCGCGGACGGCAAGCTGAACCCCTCCGGCATGATCACCCACATCGGCGGGCTGGATGCGGTCATCGACACCACCCTGAACCTGCCCAAGATCCCCGGCGGCAAGAAGCTGATCTACACCGGCATTTCGATGCCGCTGACCGCCATCGACGACTTTGCCGAAAAGGGCAAGGCCGACCCCCTGTTCGCGAAGCTCGCCGAGCTCTGCCCGGACAGGCTGTGGACGAAGGAAGCCGAGGACTACCTGCTGGCGAGCGCCGCGCCGATCACGGTGTAAAAAACGCCGGATTTCTCTAATAGTATCTATGAAAATGCCCGCTTGCGGGCATTTTCAAGTGGGGGAGTCCAGAGGGCATGCCCTCTGGCGGGGCGCGGGGCGGCGCCCTGCCGTCTCCCCCTCCTTGAGGAGGTTTTGCATGGGCTACATCGCCGTGGTGGGCGCGCTCAACATCGACATCATCGGCACGGCCTTTGACGAGCCGCTGCCGGGGGACAGTAGCCCCGGACTCGTCCGCGTCACGGCGGGTGGCGTCGGGCGCAACATCGCCCGGACGCTCATAAGGCTCGGAGACGAGGTGGAGCTGATCGCCCCTGTCGCCGGAGGCACAGACGGCGCCTTCGCCCGCGCGGACTGCGAGAGGCTGGGCATCCGCCTTTCGGGCGCGCTGGAGGCGGCGGAAAGCTGCCGCTACCTGTGCGTCAACGGGCCGGAGGGTTCGCTGCGCCTCGCGGTCAACGACATGGCGGCGATGGCACACCTTACCCCGGAGGCGATCGACCGCCGAAAGGCCCTTCTGGACGGCGCGGAGGCGATCGTCCTCGACGCCAACCTGACCGAAGAGGCGCTGACCCATCTCGCCCGGAGCGCCACACGGCCCCTCGTGGCCGACCCGGTGTCCGCGCCCAAGGCCGCGCGCCTGAAGGCGGCGCTAAGCTTCCTGACCGCCATCAAGCCCAACCGCGCCGAGGCCGCGGCGCTGACCGGCCTTCCGGCGGACAGCGCGCCGGAGGCGCTTGCCCGCGCGCTCCTTGACCTGGGCGTGCGCCATGTGTACCTGTCACTGGGCGAAGAGGGGCTTCTCTACGCCGGGCGGGCGGAGCATTTTCGAGAGCCAAGCCGCGCGGTGCGCGCGGTCAACTTCAATGGCTGCGGCGACGCCGCCACCGCCGCCGTCGCCCACGGCGTCGCCCGGGGGCTCATGCCCCGGGACATCGCGACGCTGGCCATGCGCGAGGCGGCGGCGCAGGCGCTGGAACCGTAGCACCCATCGACCGCGATTGGAGGCGTATCATGAACAGGCATCTTCTGATCTCCGAAGAAGTCAGGGCGGCCCTCGCCCAAGGGAAGCCCGTGGTGGCGCTGGAGTCCACCATCATCTCCCACGGCATGCCCTACCCCCAGAACGTTGAAACCGCGCTGAAGGTGGAACAGACCGTACGCGAGAGCGGCGCGGTGCCCGCCACCATCGCGGTTTTAGGCGGCAAGCTGTGCGCGGGGCTTACAAAAGATCAGATCGAGTACCTCGGGAAGCTGGGCACGAAGGCCGCGAAGGCCAGCCGGCGCGACCTGCCGGTGCTGGTCGCTAAGAAGATGGACGGCGCGACCACCGTGGCGGCTACCATGATCATCGCCGCGCTGGCGGGCATCCCGGTCTTCGCCACCGGCGGCGTCGGCGGCGTACACCGGGGCGCGGAGGTCACGATGGACATCTCCGCCGACCTGGACGAGCTGGCGGAGACCGCCGTGGTCGTGGTCTGCGCGGGCTGCAAGTCGATCCTCGACCTCAAGCTCACCCTCGAATACCTCGAGACCCGCGGCGTGCCGGTGATCGGCTACAAAACGGACGAACTGCCCGCCTTCTACACCCGAAAGAGCGGCCTTCCCGTGGACTTCCGGCTCGACACGCCGGAGGAGATTGCCGCCGCCTTCGACGCGAAGCGGGAGATGAACCTCGCCGGCGGCATGCTGGTGACAAACCCCATCCCCGAGGAATACTCGATGGACCCCGACGTCATCAACCGCGCCATCGACGACGCCGTGGCCGAGGCCGACCGCCTCAAAATCGGCGGCAAGGCGCTGACGCCATTCCTCCTGGACAAGATCCAGAAGATTACCGGCGGCGACAGCCTCGCCTCGAACATCCAGCTGGTTCTGAACAACGCCCGCCTGGCCGCGAGGATTGCCGCGGCGCTCAAGAAGTAACGCGGAGGGCTCCGCCCTCCAAACCTCCCGCCAGAGGGATTGAATCCCTCTGGACGCCCTCACCAATGCCCGCTGACGCGGGCATTTTGCTTTATTAAGAAGGCCGCCTCCCGGTTCGACCCGGTTCTATTCCCCTGGCCTGAGGAAAACTGAAACGACGGCTCTCCCACTCCAATCAAATCCGGCGGCATGTACGCCGGATTTGGCTTTCCCCCAAAGGCCGAGCTTGCCCGGCCGACGGGGAAAGCGTTCCCGTTCCGGTTTCCGCCCGGAAACGCCGAGGCGTTTCAGGAAACCGGCTCGTTCCCTAGCAATGAAAAGATGCGTCAGCAGGTTTTCATTGCCCCGCGA
>JAEYPB010000028.1 GCA_023411175.1 Bacillota bacterium
GCCATACACCCACCCCCTCCATGATGCTATGCGCGGCAGGGGATTATTATTAACTGCCGTCTTCGCAAACCTTCCTTATATTCCCCCGTTAAAAATAGAGTTGAAAAGCGGGATTCCCTCTGTTATACTATATTTTAGATTTGTATGCCCGAAAAGGAGTGGTTGATGTGCAGGCCGCCTTGGATGCGACGGGCTTTGGGCTTCCGTACCTGTGGAAGCGCGACGACCGGCAATACATGATGCGCTCTGAAAAGCGGCCCGGCTACCGCCCGCGCCCGCAGGGCGGCAACGGAAACGGAAACAGGAACCGCCGCCGCCGGCGTCCCCGCCGCGTCTGGTATGCGGTGATGACGGTGCTGCTGCTCGTCATCCTGTGGCCGGTGGGCCTCATACCGCTGTGGGCCAGGCGCCTGCGCTGGAGCGGCATGGTCAAGGCCGCGGTCATGGTTTTGACCTGCGCGGTGTTTTTGATGGGCTTTTCATACCTTTTGACGGTGGAAACCCAGGTGGACGCCATCAAGACCGCCCAGCTGAGCGTGCGCGATTCGATGACCTTCATCGCCGAATCGGTCGAAGGCGCGGCGCGTGATTCCGGCCAGTTTGCCGAGAACGTATCCCGAATTTCTTCCGGCACGGTGAGCCTCGGCCGCAAGGCGCTCCTCACCGCGATCCCGGCCGCCCGGGAAAACATGGAGTCCTTCTACGCCCAGACCGGCAGGCTGGTCGCGGTTTCCGCCCGCGGCGCGCTGGGCGCCGTAAAGCAGACGCTCTACGACACGGGCCTCGCGCCCACCCCCAGCCCGACGCCGACGCCGGAGCCGACGCCCACCCCCAGCCCCACGCCGTCGCCCAGCCCCACGCCCGCCCCGCCGGTGGAGATGGTCTGGCGCGTTCCGGGTGAAGCCGTTTACCACAACGACCCCACCTGCGGCGGCATGATCGGCGCGGAGGAGATCACCCTCGCCGAGGCGCTGGAGGAAGGGCTGATGCCCTGTGAATCCTGCGTGCTCACCGCCGGGAAGTCCCCCGAGCCGACGAGCGATACGCAGCCGCTGGCCACCGCGATGGCGGTGATCACGGAATCCGAAGCGCCGCTGGCCACCGAACCGGCCGAGACGGACGCCCAGGCCGCGGCCAAGTCGCTGGCCACGCTATCGCCGGAAGAGGGCGCCCTCGCCGCCGAAGGGGCTTTAAACATGTCTCCTGATCCCGCCACATCCTCGGGGCTCGCGGCGGTGTCGCCGTCCCCGTCGCCGTCCCTCGCGCCCACGGCCTCTCCCACGCCGCTGCCCGTGCCGTCCGCCACGCCCATCGCGCCGCCCCCCTTCAAAAAGCTGGGCGATATGATGGTCTGGCACACGACAAACGGCCGCTTCTACCACCTGGACGAGCACTGCCCCGGCATGTCCGGCGCCAAGCAGTTTACGCTGGTCTCCTCCGTGGCGGATGGGTTCAAGCCCTGCACCCGCTGCAAGCCGCCCGCGCCGGAACTGCTTGAAGAGGATTTCGTCGTCTGGAGCGGCACCGACCACCTCTTCCACATCACCGACGAATGCGAAGCACTGACAGGCGAGTGGACCGCCATGACCTTTGACGAGGCGCTTCTCGAGGAAGGCTACACCGGCTGCGACGTGTGCGGCGCGAACCTGTACGAAGAGATCGCCAAGATCCCCGTCAGCACCCCCGCGCCCGCGGAACCGCCGAGGTAGCGCGGCCCATCATCAAAATTTTCTTCCACCGGTCAACCGTACCGGTGGAAGAAATGCGTTTCCGGGGCGCAGGACGCCCGAAGTGCCCCCTTGCGGCGATGTTTTCGCATCGCCCGCCAAATTCATACAAAGGAGAATCGCCATGTACACCCCCATATCGCCCGAACTTCTTTCAAACCTTTCGCGGGATTTCGCCTCCGACCCGGTCAATTCCATCCGCATGCACGCGGTGGTCAAGCACGGCGTGGCAGACGCGTCCGAAAACCACATGGAGGACGTCAATAACCCCATGACCTTCTCCATCGAGCTTGAGAGCGGCAAGATCACAGACCAGAAGTCCAGCGGCCGCTGCTGGCTGTTCGCCGGGCTCAACACCATGCGCTTTGAGATCATGAAAAAACTGAACCTCAAGACCTTCGAGCTGTCCCAGAACTACCAGATGTTCTACGACAAGCTGGAAAAGGCCAATTACTTCCTGGAGAGCGTCATCAAAACCGCCGAAGAGCCGCTCGACGGGCGGCTGGTCAACTTCCTTCTGCAGAACCCCATGCAGGACGGCGGCCAGTGGGACATGTTCGCCGCGCTCGTGGAGAAATACGGCTGCGTGCCCAAGTACGTGATGCCGGAGACCTATCATTCCTCCGCCACCACGGACATGGTGCGGCTGCTCACGGTAAAACTCCGGGAGGACGCGCTGATCCTTCGGGCCGAGGCGGACGACCGGCAGGCGCTGAAGGAAAAAATGCTGGGAGAGATCTACCGGATGCTCTCGATCTGCCTCGGCACCCCGCCGGAGAAATTCGACTTTGAGTACCGCGACAAGGACAAGAACTTCCACCGAGACGCGGGGCTCACGCCCCGGGAATTCTACGAAAAGTACGTCGGCCAGGCGATGGACGACTACGTGTCGATCATCAACGCGCCGACAAAGGACAAGCCCTACGGCAAGACCTACACCGTGGACTACCTGGGCAACGTGGCCGGCGGCCGCGCCGTCAAGTACCTGAACCTGCCCAACGAGGAACTGAAAGCCCTCGCCATCGCCCAGCTGAAGGACGGCGCGCCCGTGTGGTTCGGCTGCGACGTGGGCAAGATGCACATGCGCAAGCGCGGCATCATGGGCATGCGCGCCTTCGATTACGAGAAACTGCTGAACGTCTCCTTCGGCATGGACAAGGCCCAGCGCCTCGACACCGGCGAGAGCATGCTGACCCACGCGATGGTCTTCCTCGGCGTGAACCTTGACGAGTGCGGCAAGCCCAACCGCTGGAAGGTGGAGAACAGCTGGTCCGACGAGCGGGGCCAGGACGGCTACTACATCATGACCGACGAGTGGTTCGACCAGTACAACTACCAGGTGGTCGTCCACAAAAAGTACCTCTCGCCCGAGCAGTTGGCGGCATACGGGCAGGCGCCGGTCGTCCTGAAGCCGTGGGACCCGATGGGGTCTTTGGCGTAAGGCAGGCGGCAAAATCTCCTTCGGATCTTTCGCCGCGCGGGAACGGGGGATTGCGGCAAAACCTCCTTCGGATCTTTCGCCGCGCGGGAACGGGGGATTGCGGCAAAATCTCCTTCGGATCTTTCGCCGCGCGGGAATGGGGATTCTTCGCTCGCCTGAAACCTTTCAGGTTTCCGGGCGGCTCGCTGACTTGCAGGTTTGTTTCTTCCGCCAGTGTGCGCACTGGTTCCAGAAACCGTTCCCGGCGCGCATGTCGCCGGGAACGATTTTATAGGACGGCGCGGTTCATCCGGCGGGAATGATTTTATAGGCCGGCGATGTTCGTCCGGCGGGAATGATCGGAAGGTACGGAATCTGATGAGCGCCACCGGGGGCGGAGGCGCGATGCGGCTGGAACCGGCGGACAGCGCAAGCCGTTTCGCCGCCCGCGCGGGTTCTTCTCCATTTTTTACTTCTTCTGTCTGTTGATTTTCCCTGCATCGTGCTATAATAGCGTAATCTTATCGAATCGAGGGGATCGAACGTGTCCGAAGCGCGCGGCGCATCCAACTTCATCGAGGAGTTCATCGAGCAGGATCTGGCCTCGGGCCGCTACGACCACGTCAAGACGCGGTTTCCGCCGGAGCCCAACGGCTTTCTGCACATCGGCCACGCCAAGGCGCTGTGCATCGATTTCGGCATCGCGAAGAAGTACGGCGGCACCTGCAACCTCCGCTTTGACGATACCAACCCCACCAAGGAGGATTCGGTGTTCGTCGAGAACATCGAAAAGGACATCAAGTGGCTGGGCTACCAGTGGGACGCCCTCTACTTCGCGTCGGATTTTTTCGAAAAGCTCTACGGGATCGCCTGCGATCTCATTAAAAAGGGCGTCGCCTACGTGGACGACCAGACCGCCGACGAGATGCGGTTAAGCCGCGGCACGCTGACGAAGCCCGGCGTCAACAGCCCCTACCGCGACCGCTCCGCAGAAGAGAACCTGGACCTTTTCCGCCGGATGCGGGAAGGTGAATTCCCGGACGGCGCGCGGGTGCTGCGCGCCAAGATCGACATGGCGTCGCCGAACGTCCTGATGCGCGACCCGACGCTCTACCGCATCCTGCGCCACCACCACCACAAGACCGGCGATGCGTGGTGCATCTACCCGATGTACGACTTCCAGCACCCGCTGCAGGACGCGCTGGAGGGCGTGACCCACTCGCTGTGCTCGCTGGAGTACGAAATCCACCGCCCGCTGTACGACTGGGTGGTGCGCGAGGCGGGGTTTGAACACCCGCCGCGCCAGATCGAGTTCGCGCGGCTCAACCTGACCCGAACGGTCATGTCCAAGCGCCTGCTCCGGCGGCTCGTCGAGGAAAACCGCGTCTCCGGCTGGGACGACCCGCGCATGCCCACGCTGGCGGCCATGCGCCGCCGGGGCTATCCGCCGGAGGCCATCGGCGATTTCCTCGCCCGCGTGGGCGTGGCGAAGGCCGATTCCACCGTGGAGGGCGCGCTGCTCGAGCACTGCGTGCGCGAGGCGCTGGGCGAAACCGCACCCCGGGCGATGGCGGTGCTGGACCCCGTCGAGGTGGTCCTCACCAACTGGCCGGAAGGCAGGGTCGAAGCCGTCGAAATGGAGAACCATCCCGACCACCCTGAGATGGGCAGCCGTACGCTGGGTTTTACCGGCAGGCTCTTCATCGAGCGGGAGGATTTCCAGGAGAACCCGCCGCCAAAATTCTTCCGGCTTGCCCCCGGCCGCGAGGCGCGGCTCAAGGGCGCGTACATCATCAAGTGCGAGGGCGTCGAGAAGGACGAAAATGGCGATGTGAAGCGCCTCGTCTGCTCGGTGGATCTCGATTCCCGCTCCGGAAGCGAGGGCGCGAACCGCAAGGTCAAGGCCACGCTGCACTGGCTGAGCGGCGCGGACGCGGTGCCCTTTGAGGCGCGGCTCTACGAGCCGATCCTCCTGGACGACGAACCCGCCGAGGAGATCGAGATCGACGAGGAGGGCGCGGAGGTCGAAAAGGCCTCGAAGGACTTCATGGACCGGCTGAACCCCGAAAGCCTCGTCGTGCGCGGCGGCGCGCTGTTCGAACGGACCATCGCCGAGGCCCCGGTGGGCACGCGCTTCCAGTTCCTGCGGCTGGGCTACTTCGCGAAGGACCCGGACTCCACCGAGAGCCGCCCGGTCTACAAC